>JADGNZ010000011.1 GCA_017883205.1 Thermoanaerobaculia bacterium
GACTCTCTTCGAAGGACCCGATAGGTTGCAAACCGGACATGACTCGCCTCCGTTTCTGGATATACCCCTTAGACGGAGGAGCCCGGCGGAGGTTACATGGCTGTGGCGAGCGCCTCGGAACAGGCCTTGGTTTGTGACCCGGAAACGACGATCCGCAGATGACACAGATGGAACGCAGATGAAAACCGTCCTCCATCTGCGTTCCATCTGCGTCATCTGCGGATAAGCCGTCTTCGACAGTTACAAGCTGGCCTGCGGGCAACCGGTGACGATCATTCCCGATCCACTCCCGCCGCACCGCTTGCCCTTTCCTCGTGTTAGTTCCAGAATGTAAACACCGAAACGGGAAACTCGAAATTCGGTGTTCCGTTGCGCGAAACGCGAACGCTTTCCTATCCCAGCAATGCATCGAGGCAACCGAGGGTTGCATCAATACGAACCCGCTGCCTCGCGTGTCGGAATTCGCGCGGAGGTGGCCAATGAGGATCCTCGGGAAAGAGCGCAGGAACAGAGCGCCGCGAGTCATAAGAACGATTACTCTTGGAAGCGGAATCGCTGGCATCCTCCTGGCGGGAATGTGCTTCGCGATCGCGGATCAGGCAGAGGCCCAGTCGCTGCCGGCGCTTGCCAACGTCACTGCCAACGCCGGCAAGCAGGCGGCTTTGATCACCGCGAGCACCGGAGCCACAGCGGTCATCGCCGGGAGCAGCCCGTTGACGGGCGCGGCAATGGCAATCACCGACACGGGCTATGACGAAGCGACGCATCACCTGTTTGTGGTTGACGTCACAAACAACAAGTTACTGACGATCAACATGACAGACGGCTCCGTGTTCGCCAGCCCGACCCTTAGCGTGCCGGCCGGGGTTACGGCCGTCACGGATCTCGAGTGGGACGCCGGTGCATCGACGCTGTTCGGGATCGTGACGATCACCGGAGGTGACAAGCAACTCGCGACGTTCAACACCTCGACCGGCTCCGTGTCACTGGTCGGCGGAGCGGGAATCGAGGGGGGATTTGTTGGGACCTTCAGCCAGCCGTTCGATCTCGACGCGGTGGGCCACCGCTACTACATGGTGGGCAGTCCCGCGGGGGGCGACAAGTTGTACGCCATCAACACCGGGACGGGGGCGGTGGCCGATTCCGTGCTGCTCGCCGGAAAGCTGCCGGCGGGAACCAACACGATTTTCGGCCTCGAGTACGACCCGGGCGAATCCAAGCTCTATGGCCTGATCGGCCTGACGCCGTCCAACGACAAGCAACTGATCTCCATCAACACCACCAGCGGAGCCACGTTCGGTAATATCACGTTGCTGGGCGCCGGCGGTTTTGGCGGAGGCACGGCGGTTTCGCTCTCCGGTGCAGAGGCCCTGGATCCGACGGGCAACATCTACTACGCGAAGGGCTCAATCAGCGGGAACGACACTCTGTTCGCGATCAACACGGCCACCGGGGTCGCGACCCAGCACCTGCTGTCCTTCGGTCCCGGCATCAACGACGTGCGCGCGATGGAGTTCGACTCCGGATTCGCACCGTCGCCGCCGAGCATCAGCAAGTCCTTCGCCCCCAACCCGATCACCATCGGCGGCGTCTCGACCCTGACCTTCACACTGACCAACCCCAACAGCAGCACCGCACTCACCGGCGCCGCCTTTACCGACACCTTCCCTGCCGGTCTCACCGTCGCGGCGACCCCGAACGCCACAACTACCGGCTGCGGCGCGCCGACGTTCGCCCCCGCCGCCGGCAACACCTCGCTCTCCTTTTCCGGCGGTACCATCGCCGCGAGCGGAACCTGCACGGTCACCGTCGACGTCACCCCCACCACCGCAGGCAGCAAGCTCAACACAACCGGCAACGTCACCTCGACCAACGGCGGCACCGGCAACACCGGCACTGACACGCTGACCGTCATCGTGCCGCCGGGCATCGCCAAGGCCTTCTCGCCCAACCCGATCGCCGCCGGCGGCGTCTCGACGCTGACCTTCACCCTCACCAACGCCAACAGCAGCACCGCGCTCACCGGCGCCGCCTTCACTGACACCTTCCCCGCCGGTCTCACTGTCGCGGCGACCCCGAACGCCACGACCAGCGGCTGCGGCGCGCCGGCATTCGCACCCGCGGCCGGCAACACCTCGCTCTCATTCACCGGCGGTACCATCGCCGCAAGCGGCACCTGCACGGTCACCGTCGACGTCACCGCCACCACCGCCGGCAGCAAGCTCAACACGACCGGCAACGTCACCTCGACTAACGGCGGCCCCGGCAACACCGGCAGCGACACGCTGACCGTCATCGCGCCGCCGGGCATCAGCAAGTCCTTCGCCCCCAACCCGATCGCTGTCAGCGGCGTCTCGACCCTGACCTTTACCGTCACCAACGCCAACAGCAGCACCTCGCTCACCGGCGTCGCCTTCGCCGACACCTTCCCCGCCGGCCTCGCCGTCGCGGCGACCCCGAACGCCACCACTAGCGGCTGCGGCGCGCCGGCCTTTGCCCCCGCGGCCGGCAACAGCTCGCTCTCGTTCACCGGCGGCTCCATCGCCGCCAGCGGCACCTGCACCGTAACCGTCGACGTCACCGCCACCACCGCCGGGAGCAAGGTCAACACCACCGGCAACGTCACCTCGACGAACGGCGGCACCGGCAATACCGGCACCGGCACGTTGACCGTCATCGCGCCGCCGGGTATCAGCAAGTCCTTCGCCCCCAACCCGATTTTCGTCGGCGGCGTCTCGACCCTGACCTTCACCGTCACCAACCCCAATGCCGGCACCTCGCTTACCGGCATCGCCTTCGCCGACACCTTCCCCGCCGGTCTCGTCGTCGCGGCAACCCCGAACGCCACCACCACCGGCTGCGGCGCGCCGGCCTTCGCCCCCGCCGCCGGCAATAGCTCGCTCTCGTTCACCGGCGGCACCATCGCCGCCAGCAGCACCTGCACGGTCACCGTCGCCGTCACCCCCACCACCGTCGGCAGTAAAGTCAACACCACCGGCAACGTCACCTCGACCAACGGTGGCACCGGCAACACCGGCACCGACACCCTGACAGCGAGCCCGCCGGGGATCCCCAGTACCTCGCAGTGGGGCCTGATGCTGCTGGCGCTGGTGCTGGCGGCTGCGGCGGTCTGGCGCCTGGGCGCCAGCTGAGAGCGGGCGAGCTGGCATACGGCGCCGATTGGGGTCAGGTCTAAAGTCTAAAGTGCCGATCAGCCTACTCGACTCAGCGACGCATCGTTCTCGGCACATTAGACTTTGGACCTGACCCCAATCGGCGTCCGCGTTCATTGGGGATGCTGGCCGGTGTCGAACGTGAATCCATGAACGTTCGGCTGGATGCCCCTGCGAGCAATCAACAAGCCCACATCGGGCTCCATGGCTTCGTAGGTGGAAGCACCGGGGCCCTGGTTGGGTGGAACATTGAGATCGTTGGCCGTGAACTGGCCCGTAAAGATCAAATGTCCGGCGGCGTCGCGAACCATAGCCGGCGGAGTGACGGGATTGTAGGTCCCCAGTGTCGCCACATCGGCCGTGCGGGAACCGTACTTCTGCTGCGTGGCCAGGTCCATGGCCGTCATGATGGCGACGATCTGGCCGTTCGCTTTTTGCGTGAGGTCGATCTCGGTGAAGACGGGCCGGCTCGCGGACGGCAACGCCTGCGCCGGATCGTTCGGCTCGAACAGCTTACCCAGGTACTTCCAGTTCCACGCCGACATCCTGCCCGTCGTCTGGGCGGCGAAAACGCCGAGGTATTCAAAGGTGCCATTGGCGGTTGCAGCCTGAGCGACGAGGTAGAGGATGTCGCCCTGGACCATGAGCGCTGGCTCCCGCCACGTGACGGCGCCACTGTCGCCGCTGATCGCCGTCAGGTTCGGGCTCGAGAGTGATGCGTAAGCGCTGGTGGTACCACCGCAGATCAGGATCTGTGAGTCCGACGGAGAGGCCAATTGAGCTGGATCGTCCGCTCTTGAAAGCACGTAGTAAGTCGATTCGGTAAAGACCGGCTCGACGTAGAGCGCATTGTGCGGATTCGCGGCAGACCCGCCTGGCGGCACCTCGTAGTAATGACTGATCGCATACCAGGTCGTGGTGCCGTTGACGTTCTGCGCTGCAAGGTTTGACACTTCATGCGACGAATAGTTGCCATTGGCCTGCTTCACGTATGGCCACACGTTCGTGACGAACTTCCACGTGGCTCCGTGATCGCTGCTGGAGGCGAGGTGGATCTCGATCGTCGGGGTGTTTGCGCCGCGGACGACCAGGGGAAAGCTGTACATGAAATAGAGCGTGTGATTCCCGTTAGGATCTCGCCTCAAGGTGGGGTCGAGGTTTCCATAGAAGCCGCTGGTTACGCTCGTGTCGACGGGATCGCCGCTAACCGATAGCTGCAAGCACCCCGTTTCCGGCATGCAGTCATAGACCGTCTTGCCGGTTCCCCCGGGATGAGTCACGGCGCGCCGCCGGGCCAACCCCTGAGCTTCGAGGGCGTCATCGGGCGAGTACTGACACCAGGCGAGCGCGAACGAGAGCGCGAGAAGGAACAGAAGCAGACGCGGGGGGGTCCGCTCCTGACTGCCGATCGCCATCCTTCCCCATCGAGCGGGTGAGGCCCGACGCGTCTTAAGTCGCGAGAGAACCGCGAAGGCCCGTGCCATGACTTGCCTTAAATTGCGACGCAAAGCATTGTTGGAATCCGCCTCTACATTACTCCTGGTGTCCGTCGCATTCAAACGTGTCAGACCACGGAAGGCGCCCCAACCGAGCACTCAACGGGAAGCTTGCAGGGACGGCTGATTTCCGGCCTCTCTTTTCCGAGCTCCTTCATTTACGATTCCTCGAGCATGTGCGCTGCATACTCGGAAGCCGCCATCGAAGCATTCCGGCGCGTCAAGGTGGCGTTTGATACCTACATCTCCGAGCGAATGCGCCTCCACGCGGCGTTCAGAGTCGAGCTTCCGGCGCTGGTGGACGCGGCGCTGGAGGACCCGCACGACGCGACGCTCGCGTTCGAGCTCCTGCCAGGATTGACCGTCGAGGAGCGAAAGGGCCTTCTCCGGCATTTCGTGGAGCTTTGCTCATCCGGCCGGTATGCCGGCCGGGCGAAGGCGGCGATTCGCCAGTTGCCACACGATTGGCTGCGAGACAACGTAGAAGCCGCTGCAGAGCGGCTGCTTGCTGGTTCGGACTATCTGGACTGGGCCAATCTCCTCGATGTGGCTTCCCAGATCGATCCGGCAGTCGAGAAACGAATCGCCGAACGTGCGGCCGGGCACAGCGATTCGGAAATCAGAGAGCTCGGCGAGGAGCACCTTCGAAGACTTACAGGCGGCTCTGGACCGGCATAGACGCAGCTCGATCGACTACGCCCGACCTTTGCGGATAAGAGTCGTATCGCGAACTACAAGCTTAGTTGCCTGAAGACCGTCGTCCAGTAGCGCGTTGGGGGATCGCATCGCAAATGGCTGGACGTGCGCTGTCATACCGCTTACGCTGCCGTCCTCACCTTCACCGCAACCCCGGCCTTGGCGCAGAGTCCCACGAGGTAATCGAGCGACAGCTTGTGCACTTTGTTTCGCGAGATTTCGGAGATGCGCGGTTGCGCCACGCCCAGACGCTCAGCGGCCTGCGCATGGGTGATCCCTTCTCGATTGATCCATCTGCGCAGAGCCTCCGCCAGTTCGCATCGCAGAAGCATGACGGCCGCTTCGTGAGGCTGAAAGCCGAGCTCGATGAAGATGTTGTCGCTGCTTTCCTTGTCGGACTTACGCGTCGTTTTTTTTATGAAATTGAGTCGTTCGAATGATACCGCGCGTCGGATAAGGAACCCGCCTCAGCGCCCCCCTCATCCGCCTTCGGCACCTTCTCCCCCCGCAAAAAGCGCGGGGGGAGAAGGCGCTCGATGGGAATGCACTCCAAAGAAAAAGGAAGAGGTGTAGCAAGGGGATGCACCAAGAGTGTAAGAAATGCGGGCTTGGCCATGGCTTCGCCTACATTCGCCAACATGTTGATCGCATGATGCGAGAGTAGAATCTCCCCATGCCAGGAGAGGACCGCGCGGGATTTCCGGCGTCCCCTGGACCAAGCGGATGGTCGGTGTCGAAGGACCGTCTCGAGACCGTCAGCGTTCCGGAGCAGTTTGCGCCGATCTTTCTCCGCGCGCAGGAGCACGTGGCGGGCTACTTCGCCGACGCCGTGGTGAACCCGAGACAGAGCACGATCTCCATCTCGGGGGAGCGATACATCCTGGTGCGCGCGGCCTCGATGTCCGTGGAGTTCTTCGATCTGGTCACCTCGCTCTACAGCGATCGCGGTGTCGCGGAGGCGAGAAGTGCGGCGAGCAACCTGCTCTTCGACATCGCCCACGCCATTGGAAAAGCCGATGCACGGACGTTCCACGAGAGGATGCAGGTCACCGATCCCGTCGAGAAGCTCTCCGCGGGACCGGTCCATTTCTCGTTCTGCGGATGGGCGTTCGTGGAGATCTCTCCGGAGTCGAATCCGTCGCCTGACGAGAACTACTACCTCATCTACGATCACCCCTTCTCGTTCGAGTCTGATGCATGGAGGAAGCGAGAGCAGAAGAGCGACTTCCCCGTTTGCGTGATGAACGCCGGCTACTCGTCGGGATGGTGCGAGGAGAGTTTCGGGCTTCCATTGGTAGCAGCCGAGGTCGAATGCACCGCCTCGGGAGGGGAGCATTGCCGTTTCATCATGGCCCCGCCGTCGCGGATCGAGGCGCACCTCGAGCGTTACGCTCTGGAGAAAGGACTCCCCTCGGTCAATCATCTGCTCTCCACCGCGTCGATCACCGTGCCGGAGTTCTTTCAGAGAAAACGGATGGAGGATCAGCTCCGGCGCTCGCGCGACGATCTGGAGATCAACGTGCAGCAGCGCACGGCCGAGCTGACCGCGGAGATCGCCGAGCGCCGGGCGGTCGAAACGCAGCTCCGCCTCTTCGAATCGGCTGTGGAAAATGCGATCGAGGGCATTCTTCTTCTGACCAACGAGAAGACGCCCGAAGGGCCTCACGTACTGTTCGCCAACTCCGGTTTCGAGACGCTGACCGGATTCGCGCCCATCGACGTCGTTCACCAGCCGCTTTCGATTCTCCACATATCCGAAGAGGAGTCGGAGTTGATGGAGCGCCTGCGCGCCCATCTCCAGCGCGAGGTTCCATTCGAAGGAGAAGCCATCGCCGTGCGCCGCGACGGCTCGCGGTATGTTCTGGAGCTGCACGTCATGCCCATCCGCGACCCGCAGGAAGGGCTGACGCATTGGGTGTGCATCCTTCGCGACGTGAGCGACCGGAAGGCGCAGCTCGCGGCACTCGAGCATCAGGCGTTGCACGACGTGCTCACGGATCTGCCGAACCGCGTCTTGCTGCTCGACCGGCTCGAGCAGGCCATCCTCGGCTCCGCGCGTCAGGGGACCTCGCTGGCGCTGATGGTCATGGATCTCGATCGCTTCAAGGAGGTGAACGACACGTTCGGCCATCACATCGGCGATCAGTTGTTGATGCAGGTCGGCCCGCGGCTTCGGAAGCAAGTTCGCGTGTCCGATACGATCGCCAGGCTCGGTGGCGACGAGTTCGCGATTCTCCTCCCCTCGATCGGCGACGCCGAGGCGGCCGAGGCCGCGGGCAAGAAACTGATTCGAGCACTGGAGGCTCCCTTCCTGGTCGACGAGCACGCCTTCCACATCGGGGCCAGCCTGGGGATCGCTCTTGCGCCCGCTCATGGCAATGACGCCGCCACGTTGCTGCGGCGCGCCGATGTGGCCATGTACATCGCCAAGCAATCGAACAGCAGGCACGCCGTCTACTCCGCCGAGCAGGATCGCAACACGCCGACGCGGCTGGCGCTGACGAGCGAGCTGCGTCATGCCATCGACCACGGTCAGCTCCTGCTCCACTACCAGCCCGAGGTCGATGTGCGGCGCGGGACGTTCAGCCGCCTGGAGGCACTGGTCCGTTGGGCCCATCCCCAGCATGGCCTCCTCCCTCCCGATGAGTTCATTCCGCTCGCCGAGCGCACCGGTTTGATCGGTCCGCTGACGTCGTGGGTGCTGAACGAAGCGCTCGCGCAGTGCCGGAGCTGGCAGGACGAGTCGCTTCCTCTCGGCGTGGCGGTCAATCTCTCCGGCCGGTTGCTTCAGGACCCTGGACTCGTCGATCTGGTCCGTGAATCGCTGCATCGATGGCGGCTCGATCCGTCGTGCCTGACGCTCGAGCTCACCGAGAGCAGCATCATGTCCGATCCCGATCACGCCATGAATGTGCTCGAGCGCCTGCGGGCGCTGACCGTGAGGCTCTCCATCGACGATTTCGGCACCGGCTACTCATCGCTGTCGCATCTGCGGCGTCTGCCCGTCGACGAGATCAAGATCGACAAGTCGTTCGTTCTGGAGATGCTGACGAACCCGGCGGACGACGCCATCGTCCACTCGACGATTCAGCTCTGTCACAACCTGGGGCGCAGGGTCGTGGCCGAGGGAGTCGAGAACGCACAGACGTACGAGCGGCTGCGCGAGCTTGGATGCGATTTCGCTCAAGGCTTCCACCTGGCCCGGCCCATGCCTTCCTCCGACATGGCCGCCTGGATCGAGCGCTCGGACTGGAAGGTGGGCGCATGAAGCATCAACCACAGAGTCACTGAGATCACAGAGAGGAAACGAAAACCTCTGTGATCTCTGCGCCTCTGTGGTGAGCAATTCGGGCGTTAGCCTGCTACTCTACGGTGTTCATCACCAGTCCACACTCCAATAAAGGTAGATCCAGCGCTATGCGCATTAACCACCGGCTTGCCAGTTTGCTCGTCGTCTTCTCGATTTGCACGACCTCGCTGTCTGCGGGGACGATCCTCAGGCCCAGGGGAACTTCGGTTTCCGGAGAGGTCCTGGTCAAGATTCAATCGAGCGCTTCGAGCAACGAGGTCGCCGCCATCCAACACATCCAGGGCGTCGATCAGAGCGACAAGATCGCGAGCGTGAGATCGGGAACGATCTGGCGCCTCCATTCCGCGGGGCAAAGCGCAGAAGCGCTTACCGCCGCTCTGCAGAAGAATCCGAATATCGTCTACGCCGAGCCGAACTATCTCCTAAAGGCGGACGACACACCCAACGACCCGTCGTACTCGCAGCTTTGGGGGCTCAAGAACACGGGGCAAACGATCAGCGGCTCTCCAGGAATCGCAGGCGCGGACATCAACGCGGAAGCGGCATGGAGCGTGACCACGGGCTCCTCCACCATCGTCATCGGCGTCGTCGACACCGGCGTCGATTACACCCACCCCGATCTCGCGGCGAACATCTGGAGCAACCCCGGCGGCAAGGGCAACGTTCTCTGCGCCGCGGGAACGCACGGCTTCAACGCCATCACAAGGACGTGTGATCCGATGGATGATCACTACCACGGCACCCACGTATCGGGAACGATCGGCGCCGTCGGTAACAATTCGTTGGGAGTCGCGGGCGTCAACTGGACCACGTCGATCATGGGGCTGAAGTTCCTTGACTCGGGCGGCAGCGGAAACACGGCCGATGCCATCGCGGCAATCGACTTCGCCGTGCAGGCCAAGATCGATGGCGTCAATGTACGGATACTCTCCAACAGTTGGGGCGGCGGAGGTTTTTCCAAAGCGCTCCTCGATGAGATCAACAAAGCCAACGAGAACGACATCCTCTTCGTAGCCGCAGCCGGGAACGATTCCGCGAACAACGACACCTCTCCTCACTATCCTGCGAACTTCAACACCCCGAACATGATCTCGGTTGCTGCGACCGATAATCGCGACGCGCTGGCGTACTTCTCCGACTACGGTGCAAACAGTGTCCACCTCGGCGCGCCGGGAGTGAACGTGTTGTCCTGCTATCCGGGAAGTGGTTACACAACCCTCAGCGGTACGTCCATGGCCACCCCACACGTTGCCGGCGTCGCTGCGCTTGTACTGGCCAAGACACCCGGCCTTACGACAGCGCAGGTCAAGAGCGCAATCCTCGACAATACCGATCCGATCTCCAGTCTCACCGGCAAAACGATCACCGGCGGCCGTCTGAATGCGGCTAAGGCAGTCGGCGCGCCGCTCGGCCCGGACTTCACGCTACTGGTCAGCCCGGCCACACGAAGTGTCGTACAAGGAGGATCGACGACGTACACCGTCACGATCACGCCGTCAAACGGATTCGCGGGGTCGGTTGATCTTACGCTTGGCGGCCTGCCATCGGGGGCAACCGGTACGTTTAGCCCAACCCCGGCTACGACCACCTCGACATTGTCAGTGACGGTCCCCGGCTCAACGTCACTCAATTCATACTCACTCACAATTACCGGCACGAGCGGCGCACTCACTCACTCGACATCAGCGACGCTGTCGGTGATTGCAAAGCCCTTGATCACGGCATGCCCGTCGTTTTTGTCCGGCAGCAGCGCTTATGTCGGTTACGTGCCGGCCGCGCTCGCCACTGGAGACTTCAATCGCGACGGCAGGGCAGATCTCGCAGTAACTTCGACGAGCTCCAACGTGGTTCTGGTAATGCTCGGAACAGGCAACGGTGGTTTTCAGTCTTCCGTCAGCTACAGCGCAGGGAATGCTCCCGTCGCGGTGGCGGTCGGAGACTTCAATGGCGACGGCAAGGCCGACCTCGCCGTGGCCAATGCTGTCTCCAACAACGTTTCGATTCTGCTGGGAGTGGGCGACGGCACGTTTCAACCCGCCGTCAACTACAGTGCCGGATCGAACCCCTTCGCTCTGGTAATCGGCGACTTCAATGGCGACGGCAAAGTTGACCTGGCCGTGGCAAACAATGGAACAAACAACGTCTCAATCCTGACGGGCCAGGGCGATGGCACGTTCCAGACCGCGGTCAACTACGCCGCCGGCTCCGGGCCTTTCGCGTTGAGTGCCGGAGACTTCAATGGCGACGGCAAAACCGACCTCGCCGTTGCTGACTACAATTCCAACAAAGTGTCGATCCTGCTGGGCAACGGGGACGGCACCCTCCAGGCTGCGGTCGCGTATGGCACAGGGAACGGCCCCTCGAGCATCGCAGTCGCGGACTTCAATGGCGATGGAAAACCTGACCTCGCCGTTTCCAACGACGTTTCCAACAACGTCTCAATCCTGACGGGAAATGGAGACGGAACGTTCGTGGCGGCCGTCAACTATGCGGTACCCACCGGCCCGCATTTCGTGGCCATCATCGATGTTAACGGCGACGGGAAACCTGACCTCGCGGTCGCCAACAGCGCGTCCGGCAACGTGTCCATTTTGACAGGGAAAGGCGACGGAACGTTCCTGGCGGCGATCAACTACAGCGCCACCTCCGGAGCGAGCCAGGTTGTCGTCGCCGACTTCAACGGCGACGGGAAACCTGACCTTGCAGTGCTAGAGAGCGACTACTACTACGTCGTAACTCTTCTGAACAACGGCGTCTGCTCGTTGAACTGCGACACAATCGCCACTGCCGTCAACTACGCCGCCGGCACCACTCCTCAGTCGGCCGCAGCGGGAGACTTCAACGGCGACGGCAAGCCCGACCTCGCGGTCGTCAACAACGGCTCGAACAATGTGTCCATCGAATTGGGCATTGGCGACGGCACGTTCCTGCCGTCGGGCACCGCCGCCGCCGGTAGCGCACCAACTTCAATCGACATTGGCGACTTCAACGGCGACGGAAAACTCGACCTCGCGGTCGCCAACAGCGGTTCCAATGACGTGTCGATTCTCCTCGGCAACGGAAACGGCACCTTCCAGCCGGCCGTTAGCTTCGCCGCCGGTACCAATCCCCATTCTGTAGCCGTCGGTGACTTCGATCGCGATGGGAAAGCCGATCTCGCTGTGGCGAATAGCGGCTCGAACAACGTCTCGATCCTTCGCGGCACCGGTACGGGCACATTCCTGGCGGCGGTCAACTACGGCGCCGGTACCAGCCCTGAGTCGGTCGCCATAGGAGATTTCAATCGCGACGGCAAGACCGACCTTGCTGTGGCCAACTCCGGCTCCAATAATGTCTCGATCCTTCTCGGGAACGGTGATGCCACCTTCCAGACAGCCACGGGCGTCAGCGCCGGTACGAGTCCCTTCTCGATCTTCACTGACGACTTCAATCACGATGGAAAGCCAGACCTGGCCGTTGCCAACAGCGGTTCCAACAATGTGTCCATCCTTCTCGGCAACGGAACCGGTACCTTCCAGACGGCAGTTAACTATGCTGCAGGCACGAATCCTCAAGGCGTAGCAACCGGCGATTTCAACGACGACGGCAAACTCGATCTGGCCGTTGCGAACAATGGCTCGAACAACCTCTCGATCCTTCTCGGAAATGGCAACGGCACGTTTAACGCAGCGCTCACCAGCGGAGCAGGAACGGGTCCCCGCTCGCTGGTCGTCCGCGATCTTAATCGCGATGGCAAACCAGACCTGGCCGTCGCAAACAGCGGGGCGGGCAATGTCTCCATCCTGCTGAATACCTGTCCTGTTCCCGACCTTGCGATCGCAAAAGCGCACAGCGGAGCCTTCACCCAGGGCGACTCCGGCAAGATCTACACGATTACCGTCAGCAACGTGGGGGCTGCGCCGACTGACGGGGGCGTCACGGTAACCGACACTCTTCCGATTGGATTGTCAGCTACAGCGATGAGTGGTAGCGGATGGACTTGTACCGTAGCCACGGTCAGTTGTACGCGCAGCGACGCGCTGACCGCAGGGTCCAGTTACCAGGACATCACGTTGACGGTTAATGTGGCTAGTAGCGCCGCAGCAACAATCACGAACAAAGTAGCCGTGTCAGGCGGGGGTGAGGTCAACACGGTCAACGACACCGCCTCCGACCCGACTACGGTCTCGCCGATCACAGATCTGATCGTCATCAGCACGCATACAGGAAACTTCACGCAAGGCGACACCGGAAGGCACTACACCCTCGTGGCGAGGAACGCGGGAGGTTTGGCAACGAGCGGAACCGTCACCGTCTCCGACACCTTGCCATCCGGCTTGACCGCCACCGCGATCAGCGGCACTGGATGGAATTGCATCCTCGGCACGCTCACCTGCACAAGGAGTGACACCCTGGCCGCGAGCACGAGCTATCCCGCAATTTCCCTGACGGTCTCTGTTGCAGCCAACGCCCCAGTCTCCGTAACCAATACTGCCACCATCTCGGGCGGCGCGGAGTCCAACACGAACAACGACGTGGCAACTGATCCAACCGTCATTTGGAGCAGCCAGACCTGCGGCAGTTTCGGCGCCGGGGCCAACTACTTTCCCGGCTATGAATCCAACTGGGTCGTGTCCGGAGACTTCAACGGCGACGGCAAAGCCGATCTGGCTGTGACCAATTCCGGCGCCGATACCGTCTCGATTCTCATCGGAAACGGATCCGGCACTTTCGGATCTGCGGTCAACTACGTGGTTGGTGACTTCCCGCGAGCGATCACGATCGCCGATATGAACAACGACGGGAAACCCGACCTCATCGTCGCGAACGTCGGCTCTAATACTGTCTCGATCCTGCTGGGGAACGGAAACGGCACCTTTGCGCTTCCGTTAACATTCGGCGTGGGCAGCGAGCCCGAGGGATTGGCAACGGGCGATTTCAACGGCGACGGAAATACTGATCTCGCGGTGAGCTATTACTCCTCCAATAGCGTATCCATATTGCTCGGAAATGGGACAGGCGCTGTGCAACCAGCGTCCACCGCTACCCTCGGTGGCTTTGGCAACCTCTCCATGCTCAGCGCGGACTTCAATGGGGACGGAAATGCTGACCTTGCCGTTCCAATTTACGGTTCGAATGTCCTCTCGATCCTTCTTGGCAATGGGAACGGCACGTTCCAGACAGCGGTCAACTACGTAATCGACTCGAGTCCTACGTCGGTTGACGCCGGCGACTTCAACGGGGATGGCAAGCTCGACCTCGCCATTTCCAACAACTACTCCGGCTACGTCTCGGTCCTGCTGGGCAATGGCAACGGCACGTTTCAGACAGCGGTGGACTACGCTGCCGCCTATGGCTCGGAAGCGGTGGCCGTTGACGACGTCAACGGTGACGGCAAAGCTGACCTTGTCGTGGCCAACGCACTCTCAAACAGTATTTCGATACTCCTCGGTGTCGGCAACGGAACCTTCCAGGCGGCAATCAACTACCCAATAAACGGCGGCCCCACTCGCGTGGCGATCGGTGACTTCAATGGCGATGGACGAGCCGATCTTGCGGTTGCCAACTTCTACGGCTCCTTCCTCACTGTGATGCTCGATGCCTGCCCGGATCTGGCAATCGCCAAGAGCCATATCGGAAGCTTCAGCAGCGGTCAAACCAACGCCACGTATTCGATCACCGTCAGCAATCCAGGAGGCGGCCCGGCCGGCGGCAGCCTGGTTACGGTTACCGACGTGCTTCCAGGCGGATTGTCTGCAGTCTCGATGAGCGGTTCGGGATGGACCTGTGACGTGCCGACAGTCAAATGCACGCGCAGCGACTCGATCCTCTCCGGTGCCAGTTACCCCGTCATCACGTTGACCGTCAGTGTCGATAAGTCCGCACCCTCGAGCGTGACCAACACCGCGAACGTTTCATGGAGCGGCGACACCAATCCCGCGAACAATAGCGCCAGTGATCCGACCACCATTGTGCACCTCCCCGATCTGACCATCACCAAAACTCACGATGCAAGCTTCGTCCCGGGGCAGACCGGCAGGAACTATACGATCACCGTGACGAACAACGGCGGAGCCGCCTCCAGCGGAACGGTCACCGTCATCGACACGGTGCCGGCCGGATTGACGCCTACCGCGATCGCGGGCGGCGGTTGGAGCTGCGATCTCCCCTCGCGTACCTGCACGAGAAGCGATGCGCTGGCCATCAACGCAAGCTATCCGGCGATTACGCTCACGGTAAGCGTCGACAACAACGCGCCATCAAATGTTACGAACACCGCCACGGTCTCCGGCGGCGGTGAGGTCCTGACGACCAACGACACGGCGAGTGATCTGACGAAGATCATCACCACGCCCACGAACCTGGCCGCCACCGCCATCGCCACAACGCAGGTCAGCCTGACCTGGGATCCGGTCGTCAACGCCACGAACTATCAGATCCTGCGCAGCTCGAACCACGGCGCATTCACCGTCATCGGTACGCCGCTATCGAACAACTTCGTCGACACGTCTCTGCTGCCAAACACCACGTACCTCTACCAGGTCCGGGCGGCGGACGCCTCGACCCTCGGATCACCGAGCAGCGTCGATCTCGCCACAACCATTCTCTTCACCGACGATCCTGTCTCCGCCGGCTCGACAGTCATCAAGGCCGTACACGTCATGGAGCTCCGAACCGCCGTCAATGCCGTTCGCGCAGCCGCCGGACTATCGCCAACAACCTTCACAGACGCCTCGCTGACCGGGGCCAGGCCCAAAGCGCTGCACGTAACAGAATTGCGGTCCGCTCTCGATGCAGCGCGAGCCGCGATCGGTGTGGCCGCGCTGTCCTACACCGATCCAACCCTCGCTGGTATCCGCATCAAGGCAGCTCACTTCCGCGAGATCCGGGCGGGGGTGAAGTGAGACTGCCGTAAAATCGAAGCCATGAGCGAACGCCTAGTTCTCGGTTCACGGATCGATGGGCTCCTCGACCGCCTCTACGCGCAGAACGCCAGCCAGGATGAGGCGCTGGGGTCGTATTTCTCGGCACGGGCGCAGGAGGAGTCGTTCGACTGGAATGAGTTCGATGCGCGGACGAATCAGTTTCTGAGCGACAAGCTCGTGGCGCTCGATCGCGAGAAGGCCGAGTTTTGCTACTACTTGTGCCGTGCGTTGCGTGCCAGACGCGTTGTCGAAGCTGGGACTTCGTTCGGCGTATCGACACTCTTCCTTGCGGCCGCTGTGCGCGACAACGTGCGCGAGGATGGCGGTACAGGCGTCGTGATCGGGACGGAATTCGAGCCGGCGAAGGCCGCGGCTGCGCGGGCGAATTTCGCCGAGGCGGGGTTGTCGGAGTGGATCGAACTGCGCGAGGGCGATTTGCGCAAGACGCTCGTCGACGTTGGCGGCCCTGTCGACTTCATGCTCGTCGACATCTGGACGCCGATGGCACGGCCGGCGCTGGAGTTGGTCGCGCCGGCGCTACGCAACGGTGCGATCGTCATCTGCGACAACACGACGCAGTTTCGCGATGCTTATCGCGACTATTTCGACTTCGTCAACGATCCCGCGAACCGCCTGCGGACGATGACGCTGCCGTTCGAGGGCGGACTCGAATTCACCCTTCGCGAGGACTGATCGGCGCGCTTGGGGCGCGGATCTGCCCGCTACTTCTGCTGCTCGATCTCGCGAATTACGTCCGAGGCTTCGGCGCCCAGGACTTTGGCGAGAAGGAAGACGGTGTCGAGGGTGGGAGAGTTCTCTCCCCGCTCGATGAAGCCGAGGTAGGTTGGGTTCATGTCGGCTTTGCGGCCGAATTCTACGAGCGACCACTGCTGCTGTGCCCGAAGGCGGCGGATGATGGCACCGAAGCTGACGGCGTAAGTGCTGGTGATCCTTCGGCGCGGCATGAAGAGAGAGCATACGACTGCGGAAGGATGCCGGGCAAGGAAGTTGTGACCATGGCTGTTGTGTTCAGGACACTCCTGTCCCCTTTTAAGTATCGATGGCTCAGTCGATTAAGATCCGCGAGTCCCTCTCAAGTGTCCAAGGCTCATTCGAATACGACCCGTGAGTACTTCTCAAGTGTCCATGGCTCTTTTGAATACGACCCGTGAGTACTTCTCAAGTGTCCATGGCTCTTTTGAATACGACCCGTGAGTACCTCTCAAGTGTCCATGGCTCTTTTGAATACGACCCGTGAGTACCTCTCAAGTGTCCATGGCTCATTTGAATGCGACCCGTGAGTACTTCTCAAGTGTCCATGGCTCTTTTGAATACGACCCGTGAGTACCTTTCAAGTGTCCATGGCTCCGCAATCTGTGTTCGCTGCGTCATCTGCGGACAACTGTTCATCCGCAGATGACGCAGATGAACGTGCTCGTTGCTACAATCCGCGCTATGCCTGTCATCACCTGCCCCGACTGCGGGCGCGATGTTTCGCCGCTTGCCACCGCCTGTCCGCATTGCGGGCGTCCCTCCCCTTCCGGCTTTGCGGCGCCCGCCGCGCCCGCCGCGGGCGCGCCGGCGCTCGTCGAAGAGACCTTGTGGAAAGGCTCGCCGTCGTGGCGTGTGCTGCTGGCAAAGATCGTTGTGATGGTCCTCACGGTGATCCTCATCCCGCTAGTGGCGCGCTTCATCTCGTCGCTCATCGCAGACATCGAGCTGAGCAGCCGGATCAAGACGATCGGCTGGTGGTTGATGGCGCTCGTCCTGCTGTACCAGATCGTCACCTTCCTGTTCGCGCTGCTGCGGCTTCAGAGCACGCTCTACACGGTCACCAATCAGCGCATCATGTTCGAGCAGGGAATCCTGTCGAAGAGTCTGAGCGAGATCGATCTCCGCTCGCTCGATGACACGCAGTTCTTCCAGTCCTTCACCGACCGCATCCTCGGCATCGGCAACGTCACGCTCGTCTCGTCCGACAAGACCCTTCCGGTGACCCTGCTACGGGGTGTTCACGATCCGCGCAATCTCCGCGAGATCATCCGGTCGCGTGCGTATCAGGTCAGCCAGCGGCAGGTGTTCACGCGCGCGACGTGAGCACAGACAAGAGTGTCTGTGCCACATCACTCCTCGCATGCGGCACGGATACTCTTGCCTGCACATCTGGTGCATGTGCCACCTCTCACCTCCTGCGCAACCAGTGGCAGGTTTGATGTGGCACAGACACTCTTGTCTGTGCACCTGACCGTTCACGACGGCGCGAGTTGTGCGCGCATCCGCTCTTTGGCACGGATGAAGAGCGGGCCGATCGATCCGAGGGGAAGGTGCATGGCAGTGCTCACTTCATCGTAGGTCTGTTTTTCGAGACCAATGCGGACGCAGAGCTCGCGGCTGCGGCCGTCCAGCAGGCCGAGCGCCTGACCGATGGCGATGCGGGCGTCGTCGGCGCCGCATGCCGTTTCCGTGGGGCCGTCGTAGCCGTCGTCGAAGGAGCGCCGCCAGGCAACGCTGCTGAATCTCCTGCTTGCAGAGATTCATGATCGTCCCCTTCATCCACGCTCGCGCGGCGCGGATTGCCGAGCGCTTCTCGAAATAGAGCAGCCAGGCGTGCTGCACCAACTCCTCGGGAGTGATGGCGACGTGTTCGTTGCTGCGCTGCTTCGGTGGGATCGGAAACTTGATCTTCGTCCCGCGACGAACCGTCCACAATGCGCGTAGATCCATCGGAAAGAATCCAGTGGAAACGCTTCCATGCGCATTGGAGACGTCCGCGAACCGATCGAAAATGCAGATTCGCTGGCGAGCCGGGATGGCAGGATGTGGGTGAGGAACGTCGACGATTGACTCGTGACGGGCGGGATGGAACTGAAAAAGAAGACGATCGGCGCGAGAAGATAGATCAAGTACCGGATACCACCGAAGTACAGCGTGCTTGCCGGCCGGACCGGCAATGATCTGCGCGCTCACAACGCGCCTACCTTGAGCTTGGCGCTCATCGTGAGGACATTGCGGTCGCGCTCGCGCGTGTAAACTACCTTGTCCATGATCCGGCGAATCAATTGAATTCCGCGGCCTCCTTCCGAGGGCTCGTCGTGCGTTTCCGGGGGCGACATGAAGTTCTTCAGAACGTCCGTGTCCGAGGCCGTGGCGTCGTCGCTGATGACGATGCGGAGTGCTTCGGGGCCGGCAACCACGCTGATATCGACCACGCCGTCTTCGTCACCGCGTGCGTGCCCGGCGATGTTGTCGACCGATTCGGCAACCACGAGCTCGAACCTCGCGGCATGACCCGGCCGCACGGACAACTGGTTGAGGAACTCGCGTACGCTCGTGGCTGCATCGCGCGAGCCTTCGAAGGTCGCCGGTACGCGTAGCGTGATTGTCTTGCTCAGCATGGATGGGTGTCGATTCGCATCGACGATTCCTCCTGTTCGTAAGGTGAGTCGCCGGGGCGGGGAAAAAAATACATGGGGGGTGGGGCGTGGGGGGCGTGGGGAGTGGGGGGTGGGAGAGATCAGAGATCAGAGACAATAGAGATCAGAGATAGTCAGAGATCAGATCTCTGGCGAGCTCTGATCTCTTGTCTCTGATTTTTTCTGATCTCTGATTCTCCCCACCCCCCACTCCCCCAGAACGACAACGATCGGAGTCAGTTGGCGAAATTGGGCGGCGATCTCGTGCCTGTCATCACATCAACGTGTCGATTAGCACGGCGGACAGGTTCTTATCCGGGTCATGATTCGTCTGCTCTCCACGAAACCCTCCTAAAAAAGAGGAATCGCCCTGAGCGGCTGGAGCGACTGATTGGAACAGGCCCTTCCATCAAACGAAGGGCCGCCTGTCGTGCGGTCACCTAGCGAGAGGACCATCATGACAACGATCCTGATCGTCGATGACGATGCAAACTCGCGGACGCTCATTCGCGACTTGCTCCGGCTGGAGGGCTATGAAGTGCTGGAAGCGGCATCGGTGGCCGAGGCGATGGAAGCGGCCCGCACGAGCGGACCGGACGTCATCATCACGGAGCTGATGACGGAGTCGATCGACGGGATCGAACTGTGCCGGAGCATGCGCGCGGAGGAAGGAAACCGGGGAACGCCGATCATCGTGATGACGGCGCTCGATTCGCGGGAAGACATGGCGCTGGCACTGGAGGCCGGTGCAACGGATTTCCTCGCCAAGCCCGTGAGCGGAATCGAAATCCGGGCGCGGGTCCACGCCATGATCCGCGTGTCGCGCGCACGCCAGACGCTCGAGCAGCTTCTGGCTCTGCGCACCGATTTCACCAACATGGTCATTCACGACCTGCGCAATCCGCTGCAGGTGATCTCGTTTTCCGCGGATATCCTGCAGCGGAAGTTGACGGAGCCTTCGCCGCCGTTGATCCGCATCCGATCGCAGGTGTCGCGGCTGCAACAGTTGATCGACGACCTGCTGGTCGTGGCCAAGAGCGACGCCGGCGTTCTGACCGCACATCCGTCCGAGATCGATGCGAACGAGCTGGTGCAACTCGTCGTCGAAGATTGTCTGCCCTCGGCAGCCCGGCTGGAAATCAGCATCCTCACGAAGATCGACGTGCAGTGGCCGCTCTTCGTCGATCCCGCCCTGCTCCGGCGCTGCCTCGAAAACCTCGTGCTCAACGCCATCAAGTTCAGCCCCGCCAAAGCGAAGGTAACCATCGACCTTCTTCAAAGGCAGCAGGGACTGAAGATCGATGTGATCGACGAAGGAAGAGGCGTTCCGGACGCCTTTCGCCAATCGCTGTTCCAGCCATTCGTGACGTTGGAGCAGACGCATCCCGTGAAGCAAACAGGACTCGGCCTCGCGTTTTGCCGCATGGTCGCGGAGGCGCATGGAGGGACGATCGCAGCGCTTCCGAGCGAGGGAACCGGCAGCGTCTTCCGCATCTGCATTCCGGACCTAAGCCCAGCGGCGACCAGCTCTGCGGTCCCAGGCAAGTCCGTCATCGAACACGCAGAGTCCGGAGCGGCGGGATGATTCAGGCTGCGGTCCTGCGGTTCAGGTCAGGCCGTCGAGGAGCGGCAGCACATCGTCGTACGCGGAGCGAACGCGGAGCACGACGTTCTGATAGTGACTGGCGTCGTCGTCCGGACTAAGGGCTTCGATCGCACGGCAGGCCGCGGTCACGCCGGCAGCGCCGATGTTTGCGCTGCTTCCGCAAAGAGCATGGGCGAGAGCTCGAATCGCGAATATGTCGCCATCCTCTGCCGCTCGCTCGAGGCGCGCGAGACGGGCGTCACTGTCGGCGCGAAATTGTCTGACAAGGCCGCGAAGGAAGGTGCCGTCGTCATCGCCGAGCGCGCGCAATCCTTCGATCATCGAATGGTCGAGCTCCGGATGGCTTCCTGGCTCGCTCCTTTCCGGCGCGAAGACCGCGGACGGCGAAGAATCAAGCAGCCGGTTCAGAACTGAGGAGAGATCGCCGATTCGCAGCGGCTTCGGCAAATGGTCATCCATTCCGATCGCGAGGCAGCGAAGACGATCGGCCGCCGATGCGCTCACCGTCACCGCGACGATCTTGACGGGCGGCGTGCCGTGCTCCTTCTCCCATTGCCGGATCAGGCGCGTTACGGAGGGACCATCGAGCACCGGCATCTGAAGGTCCATCAGCACGAGGTCGTATCTCCCGCGGGTCACACTGATGAATGCCTCGCCGCCATCGGCAACGATGTCATAGACAAATCCGAGCGTGGCAAGCTGGCGCGCCAGAACCTGCTGGCTCAGGGGGTTGTCTTCGACGACGAGAACCCGCCGTGCGGGAGCCGCCGGGCTGGTCTCGATCTGCGGTCTTGTCTCGAGCTCCGCCGAATCGCCGAGGTGTTCCGTGACCTCCAGGTCGCGGTACCGCCGCTCGCTTTCCTCGGCGGACCGAGTCTGCTCCTCATCGAGGTCATCATCCGTATGTCTCACGCACGCCTCCGCGCGAGGAATCGGATAACTGAGGTGCGACCAGCGGGTTTTCTCATTCCACAGATGAGTCGCCTGAGCAGACGGAAAAAATACAGAGTTGTCTCTACGCCCGGTGGTGTGCGGGGGCCGCACAAAAAGGACTCGTGCCTGGCGCCCGAGAGCGCGGCCATCCTCCGGCCTCCACAACGCGTAGAAACTGGAATCAGCGTTTATGCTCCTGCCCAACAAAAGGAGGCAGAGATGCAGATACATGAGCTCTTCGCGCAGAGATGGGAATCAGAGTTGCCGGCGTTCGGCAGGGTCTTGCGGGCGATGCCCGAGGGACAGCTCGATTACGCACCCCACGAGCGCTCCACGAAAGCAGGCAACCTCGGATGGCAGCTCGCCGAAGAGGCAACGCGTTCTGTGCGACCTGCTCGACACCGGAGTCATCGACTGGAAGCAGCGTCCGCGTCCGGCCACGACCGCGGAGATCGTCAAGGCGTGGGACGAAGCCACGGCGGAGCTGCGCAAGCGAATCGAGAAACTCGATGAGGCCAAGCTCGGCAGCCCCGCAAACTTCGCCATGGGCGACGGGACCACCTGGACCGACACGATCGGCAACATGCTCTGGGGCTTCCTCTTCGACATGGTCCACCACCGCGGCCAACTGAGCGCCTACCTCCGCCCGATGGGCGGCAAGGTACCCGCGATCTACGGACCGTCGGCGGATGACAATGGGGGGTGAGAGGTCTGGAAGCATGCCGATTAGCCGACGATTAGCCGGCATTTCTCACACGTTTTATTGTCCTCTTGCTCCGCCGTAGGTTCGAGCGCCTTCTCCCCTCGTGCTTTTCGAGCGGAGAAGGTGCCGAAGGCGGATGAGGGGTGTCGTGCCATCGACTGACATGAGGTTCCGGCCGTTGTGAAGGAACCGCGCAGCTCCTATTCGGCAACGTCGCCGCGACAGTCAAATACCCCCTCATCCGGCCATCGAGCGCCTTCTCCCCCACAAAAGCGTGGGGGAGAAGGCGCTCGATGGACAGGTAGTCGGGAAGGTTGGCGATCGCGCGGCCGTGCGGTCATGCGATGCTCATGAATCGAGCGCCTTCTCCCCTCGTGCTTTTCGAGGGGAGAAGGTGCCGAAGGCGGATGAGGGGTGTCGTGCCATCGACTGACATGAGGTTCCGGCCGTTGTGAAGGAACCTTGCAGCTCCTATTCGGCAACGTCGCCGCGACAGTCAAATACCCCCTCATCCGGCCATCGGCCACCTTCTCCCCCACAAAAGCGTGGGGGAGAAGGCGCTCGATGATGATGTTGCGCGAGCAATTCAATCAGCGTGTGAGAAATTCGGGTCAGCACCAGGCTGGACCGGACGCTGGCTTGGTGATTCGCACGTCGGAGTGTCTGATCCCGCGCTCTGGAATACTCGTCAGACGAGATGTCAATGGCAATGCGTGGCTGGGCCGAAGTGTAATGTTTGCAGTAACATGCGCGCGCAACTACGCTCCGAGGATGCACGTTGCGTCGCGGAAGGAGCGCACGTGTGTCGCGGTAGGAGCGCACGTGCGCGCCGAGGGTGTCACGTTGCGTCGCGGTAGGAGCACACGTGCGCTCTGAGCGTGCAACATTGCGTCGCGGCGGGAGCGCACGTGTGTCGCGGCAAGAGCGCACTGCGACGCGGCAGGAGCGCACGTGCGCTCCGAGGGTGCAACGTTGCGTCGCGGCGGGAGCACACGTGCGCGCCGAAGGTGCAACGTTGCGTCGCGGCAGGAGCGCGCATGCGCTCCGAGGGTGCAACATTGCGACGCGGCAGGAGCGCACGTGCGCGCCGAGGGTGCCACGTTGCGTCGCGACGGGAGCGCACGTGCGCTCCTAGGGTGCAACGTTGTGTCGCGGTAGGAGCGCACGTGCGCGCCGGGGGTGCAACATTGCGTCGCGGCAGGAGCGCACGTGCGCTCTGGGGGTGCAACGTTGCGTCGCGGCGGAAGCGCATGTGCGCTCCGAGGGTGTGACGTTGCGTCTCGGCAGGAGCGCACGTGCGCTCTGGAGGTCCCACTCAGTGTCATGTGGTGGGATCACTTGCTGCGTCAACGCGCGCATGACATCGAGAACGGGTCACGCCGGCAACACGAGAACCACGCCGAGGCGGGACGCCTCGACGCCGCAGGCGAGACGCCTGCACTCCTGCGCGCCCCGATCAGCGACCCCGCGCGGATCAGTACGCGAGCTTGATCACGTCGAAGGCCGCGCCTTGCGGATCTGCGATGACGGCGAAGCGGCCCACTGTGGGTATGTCGGTCGGTGAGACGTAGACCTGGGCGCCGAGCGATTTGGCTTTGGCTACGATCGCGTCGCAATCGTCGACGGCGAAGTAGGGAGACCAGCTCGACGGCATGTCGCGCATGTCGTTGGGCATCTGCATCATGCCGCCGGCCGGGCATTCGCCGACATCGATCTCGGTGTATTCGGCGCTGACTCTCAGGTTCCAGCCGAGGAGTCCTTTGTAGAAATCGCGCGACCCTTCGATGTCCGACGTCATCAGTTCGTTCCAGCAGAGGGTGTTCGCTTCGTCGCGGATGGTCGCGCCGGGTTTTTTCTTTGCCTGCCACAGTGCGAACGTCGCGCCTTGCGGATCGGCGACGAACGCCATGCGTCCGAGGTCCGTGACGTCGAACGGCGGCGCGACGAGGGTGGCGCCGAGCGTGGTTGCCTTCTTCGCCGAATCGTCGACGTTCGCGACGGAGATGTACGTCCCCCAGTTCGGCGGAATCTCCTTGGTCTGGTACAGCGCGCCGAGGTCGTGGCCGTTCTTCTGCAGAATCGTGTAGACGCCGTCAGGGATCGGCATGTCCTTCGCCGCCCAGCCGAAGAGCGACGTGTAGAAGGTCTTCGCCGCCGCGGCGTCGCTTGTGGCCAGCTCGATCCAGCAGAACATCCCGGGCTCGTATTTTTCAATGATGGCCATCGCTGTGCCTCCGCGGTGCGAATTCTACTTCGCGGCGAACTTCATACCGGTCGCTTTCTCGATCTCGCTCGGATCGTCGAGCATGATCCAGGTCAGGATCGAAACCGGCAGCGATCCGTTCGCGATCAGATCATCGTGAAATTGTCCCAGCCGGAACGCGGTGCCTTTTGCGTCGCGGTAGCGGCCGAGAAGGCGCATGATCTGCCACTTGCCGGTGATGTAGCTGATCTTCTGGGTCGGCGATGACGCCGCGCCGGCGGCCTCGCCTTCTGCGGCTTCCTTATCGAGTCCGCCGCCGTCCATGAAGTAGCTCACGCCCTGCTCGAACGTCCATTTGCCGGTGTGGAGGTTGACGTCCACGCCGATGCGTGCGGCGCGATAGCGCGAGAGGCGCAGCACCTGACCCGCCGACGACGAGTCAGGCGCGTACAGACCTTCGCGCATGAGCATCTCCTCGCCGTACAGCGCCCATCCTTCGACGAAGACGTTCTCGCCGTGATGCCGGCGGATCTCGTTGGTGAGGTGATTGGCGATCGAGAGCTGGAGGAAGTGGCCGGGAATGCCCTCGTGTCCGAGGATCGGGCGCGGGTCTTCGATGGCGGCGCGGATGTAGAAGTTCTTGCTCTGCGGGTTGTAGGTGGGGATGAAGTAGAAGCCGCCGTTGTCGGCGTCGTAGATGCCCGGCGGGTTCATGAATCCGCCCGGGCTGGTCGGCTTGAACGCCTCAGGAAGCTGGCGGATCTGGAATGCGCCGAGGTACGGCGGGAGCGTGACCAGGTTCTTTGCCTTGAGGAAGTCGATCATCTCCTGCTCGCGGCTCTCGTACGCGGCGAGGAAGGCCTGCTGATCCACGGGAATGCTTTTGGCGCGCGCAGGATCGGGGTCGGCCAGCGAGGGATCGGGCAGCATGGCCTCGAGGGCACGATAGCGCGCCAACTCCACCTCGCCGAGGTGTGCGACGTCGCGGGAGTCCATCGGAAGGAGGAGGATGTTGCGGAGCATGTAGTTGTAGTTGGCCTCCCCCATCGGCTTCCAGGCCGTCATCTCGGGGAGCTTCTTTTCGAGCCAGTCGGCGAAGTTGTGCATCGCAGCGACCGCTTCTTCGCGCGCGGCATCGAGCGACTCACGCTCGGCAGGCGTCAGGTCGCCGGCGATGGTCATCAGGCTCGTCGAGAAGAGCGGATCGATGGAGCGCGCGGAATCGATGGCGAGCTGCGAGTAGAGGCGCACGGGATGTTTAAGGTTGCGCTGGGCCTGCTCGATCATGGCCGGAATCGCTTTGAGCCGTGCGGTTGCCGCGAGGGCGCGCGTTCGACCGGGCGCGTAGTCTTTCTTCAGTAGCGAAAAGATAGCGTTGCTGGCCTCGCCGACGTAGAGCTGCGGATCGGTCTCCTCCGGCTTCTGCACGCGCTCGGGGAAGTCGTCGCGCTCAAGCTGCGAGCGGAAGAGCAGCCAGTCGATGATGTCGTCCTTCGCCCAGCCCTTGACGTTGGCCGCGCGCACGCGATCGAGCAACGTGCGGACGTGGGCGGCGTTGCGAGCGGTCGTAGCGGGAGAGAAGTCATCCAGCTTGTCGTCGGATGCATGAAAGCCCTGATCGCTGGCGCCGACCGGGTACTCCTTCTTCTGCCATTCGTAGTAGTCGTGAGCGAGCGAATGAAGCTCGGCGGGGGTGATTGGTTTCATCGGTGGGGTAGTTTTCTTCGGCGCTGCGAATGCGGCACCGGCGATCAGTAGTGCGATGAGAGAGGCCAAACGTTTCATGGATGCGGAGTGTAGCGCGGGCGCCTCTCAAAACCGGTCACGCGGAGCGCGAAGGTCGCGGAGGGTTTGTCTCCGTTGAAACGTCTCCAACTAGATCGGAGGCCCGCTTCCTCGCCGTGGACTCCAAAGCGCCACGATTTCAATTTGTGCTGGCGCGTCAACGATCCGGTAGTAGAGGTCGTAGTGAATGCGCTCAAGGTGGAAACGACGAACCCCTGGTAGCTTGACGTTCCGAGCACGTGCACCAATGCGGGGCTGAAAAGCAATGAGCGCAGAGACCCGTTCGAGCTCTTCACCAATCGCGTTCGGCGCCTTCGTGCGATTTTCCCGCCACCATAGATCCAGCTCGCGGATCTGCGCTTCCGCAAGCTCGCTGACCTCGATGGAAAACGGACGACTCACTTCCGGCTACGCAGATCTGCAAGTACCTTTTCGAGAGGTACCGTCTGCCCACGATCACATTGCGCAATGGACTCTAGGAGCATGCGTTCCGTATCGGCGTCGGCTTCGAAGGTTTCCTCGTCATCGGGAAAGAGCACGGTCACCGAAGCGCCTTCCGGAAAGTCCGCATCCTCCAGTTCAACGCGGCCATCGATCACGCGGCCCGAAGCAACTCGCATACGCGGATTCTATCCCTGTTGTGGCGTTGAACTCACTCATAGCCGTTTCACGCGGAGGCCGCGGAGGGTTTCTCTGCGTGCTCCGCGTCTCCGCGTGAAAAGCTTTTCTGCCAAATTCAGCTCGCAACTTTGGCTCGTCCGAAGACAACTGCCCCAAACGCGACGGCGAAGACGACGTAGATCGCGGTGCACACCAGGACCGCGACGGCACGCTCGCCGGCCACGACAGCCTTCACCAGCGCGATGCCCGCGACAGCGAAGTGCAGGAAGTTGCCCATCGAGACCGGGCGGCTGTAGATGCCGCCGATGAGGCTTTCTTTGGCCATCCAGTTGAGCATGGCGAAGCCGAGGTAGGTGGCGCCGAGGACCTGGACCAGCAGAGGAAGCATGCGGCCACTCCCTCCGCCGAGCGAGGCGATGATCTCCTGCGGCAGGAACGTCGCGGCAACGCCGAGCGCGGCCATGACGAGCGCGCTGGAGGCCATGAGGAACTTCGTGCTCATTCGTAGCGAAGCGCGTCGATGGGATCGAGCTTCGAGGCCTTCGCGGCGGGGTAGATGCCGAAGATCACTCCGAGGATTGCGCAGAACATGAACGCGAGAACGATTGCCCAGAGCGGCGTGTGGACCGGAGGCAACTCCAGCCAGCGTTTGAGGAAGAGCCGGATGAGGGCCGCGCCGCCGTAGCCGCCGGCGATGCCGATGATGCCGCCGAATCCGGAGAGCGTGACGGCCTCGATGAGGAACTGGATCAGGACATCGTAGCGCCGCGCGCCGATCGCTTTGCGGATGCCGATCTCGCGCGTTCGCTCCGTCACGGACACCAGCATGATGTTCATGATGCCGATGCCGCCGACGAGCAGGGCGATGCCGACGACGGCGCCCATGATGCCGGTGGTCGTGTTCAGGACCGTGGAGATGGTCTTCATCAGCTCTTCCTGCGAGGTGATCTGGAAGTCGTTGGGCTGACCTTGTTTCAGATGATGACGGGCTCTGAGGATGTCGGTTATCTGCTCTTTGGCGAGATCCATATCGTCGCGGGTCTTCACCTGCATAGCAATCGGGAGATGCGTCATCCGGTCGGGTCCGTAGAGCATCTGCGCGGTGGCGAACGGGATGTAGATGACGTCGTCCGGATCGTTGCCGAGGGTCGAGCCGCGCTTCTCCATCACGCCGATGACGGTGAAGTTGTTGTCGTCCATCCGGATGTCTTTGCCGACGGCATCGGTCAGTCCGAGCTGTCTGGCGGCCTCGGAGCCCAGGACGCAGACGCGCTTCTTCGCCTCCTCATCGAGCGTGCCGAAGAAGCGGCCGTGATCGACATACTGCCTGACGACGTCGGGAAAGCTCTGGTTGACGCCTCTGAGCGTTGTGTCGTGGTGCGTGTCGCCGTTCTTCAACGAGGCGTTCGCAATGAACAGCGGCGTGAAGTCGCGGACCGCCGTTGCGCCGCGCCGCACGGCCACGGCATCGTCATATGTGAGCTCAGGTATGGGCAGGAATGGATTGCCGCGCGCGGACGAGAAGTCGGGGGCGACGCTGACGTAGGTCGCGCCAACGTTCTCGAGCTGGCTCGAGATCTGATACTGCATGCCCTGCACGAGCGAGACGACGGCAATCACCGCGGCCACGCCAATCATCACACCGAGCACGGTGAGGATCGAGCGCATCTTGTTGGCGCTGATGGCAATGAGAGCAATCTTGACGTTTTCTAAGAACATCGCGGTCTGAGTCTAGATGATCCGGAAGGCGCAGGCGGCGATTTCGCCGTCGTGCCGGCTAGTCGGTGATCTTGCCGTCGCGGAGGTGAATGACGCGCTGCGCTTCCTGCGCGACATCATCTTCATGCGTAACCATGATGATGGAGTTGCCGCGTGAGGATAGCTCGCGGAAGAGGTCGAGAATCTCGCGGCCGGTCTGGGAGTCGAGGTTACCGGTCGGCTCGTCGGCGAGGAGCAGGGAGGGCTTGTTGACGAGCGCCCGGGCGATGGCGACACGCTGCCGCTGACCGCCGGAAAGCTCGTTCGGCTGGTGATTCATCCGATCGCCCAACCCGACGGCGGTGAGCGCCTCTTCGGCCATTTCGCGGCGCTCGTGGCGTCCGATCTTCGCGTAGACCAGCGGCAGCTCGACGTTCTGCAACGCCGTGGTTCGGGCAAGGAGATTGAATGTCTGGAAAACGAATCCGATCTTCTTGTTGCGCACGGCTGCCAGCGCGTCGTCGTCCATCGACTCGACCGGAATCCCGTCGAGGATGTACTGGCCTCCGGATGGGCGGTCAAGGCAGCCGACGATGTTCATGAGTGTCGATTTGCCGGAGCCTGACGGTCCCATGATGGCGACGTACTCGCCATGATCGATGATGAGATCGACGCCACGAAGCGCGAAGATGTCCTGCGGTCCGAGCTGGTAGGTGCGCGTGAGCTCGCGCATCTCGATAAGGTGATGTCCGTTTCCGTTCTCAGTCACTTTGAGGCCGTCCCGTTTTGAGGAGTCTTTGACTCTTCTTTCGTCACTTCTACGGAATCGCCGTCTTTCAGTTTCTTCAGGGTGCGGAAAGGTCCGGAGACGACTTTCGCATTTGCCACTGCGCCCGAGGTGAGCACGACATGCGTGGCGTCGCTCACACCCGTCTTGACCTCGGTCATCTTGACTTTGCCGTCGTTCACGACGAAGACGTATTTCAGCTTCGGCGCCTTCTCGTCCTCATCGTCGGTGCCGGTAGGCGACTTCGCCAGCGATGGAGGGACGCGCTCGACGACGCTCTGAATCGGAACCGACAAGGCACTGCCGGCGCTGGTCGTGACGATCGAGACCTGCGACGTCATCCCGGGACGAAGGCGGTCATCAGGATTGTCGATCTGGACTTTCACTTTGAAGTAGCGCATGCCGGAGGCAGTGCCTTGCTTCAACGCAGCGGAGCTGCCGATCTCGGCGACATGTCCTGCGTACTCTTTGTCCGGAATGGCATCGACGTGGACTTTGGCTGGCTCGTTGATACGGATGCCGGTGATCTCGGTCTCCCCCACCTGCGCCTCGACGAGAATCTCGGAAAGGTCCGCGATGACGGCGATGACGGATCCGGGATTGTTCATCGTTCCGGTGATGACGACTTCGCCTTCGTGTGCGTTGAGCTGGACGGCCTTGCCATCGATCGGCGAAAGGATGGTCGTGTGACTGAGGTCGGTCTGCGCCTGCTGGAGAATTGCCTCGGCCTGCGCTACGCCCTGCGTTGCGGATTCGGATCCGGCAACAGCGTTGTCATAGGCCTGCCTCGCCTGGTCGAACAGATCCTGCGCCTGGATTCCCTGCAGCTTGAGGTTGTTGGCGCGTTTGTATGCGGTCTCCGCGGTGGATAGCGCAGTTTTCGCGCGTACCACTTCGATTCTGCTGCTGGAGACCGCAGCTACCGCGTGCAGATACGCCGCCTGGTACGCGGTCTTCTCGAGATCGACCAGACGCTGGTCTTTGTGTACGTCGTCGCCCTCGGCGAAATAGATCTTCTCGATCTTGCCGACGATGTGGGCGCTGATGTTGACGGAGACTTTCGGGTCGATCTCACCCGGTGCCGTGACGATCGCCTGGATGTTGCGCGCCGTCACCGGCTCGATGTAGACAGGCTCGCCCTTGGAGCCGCCGCCGCGAACGCTCGCAAAGATGATGGCGCCAACGAGGACGAGCGCACCAATGATGATGAGCGGCTTCTTCATTTACTCGCACGCAATGACTGCATCGCCGGGCCGATCAGCTTGAAGCAGAGCACGACGATCCAGAGGCTGATGATGATGACCGCCGATTTGACCCGCGACACGCGCGCCAGGTACGCGAACCCGATGATCATCAGCGCGAGGAACCAGATACTGAAGATATCGATCGAGGACAGGAGCGCGAAGGCCATCGGATTGGCCTTGTAGTCGGCGAGAAACCCGAGGTTCGAGCGGACGAGCGTCGCCAACCCCTGCGCCGGGATGATGCCGCCCTTCGCCAGAATGATGATCATCATGATGACGCTCTTGATCACCCCTGGCATCGACGAATAGCACGTCACGGAGAAGGCTTGCTTGAAGTCGCCCTCACCGCCAAACAGGCGGAAGGCGAGCAGCAATACGCCGGCGATGATGAGCAGGCTGATGGCGCTGATGACAGGCGACAGATAGGTCGCCACCTTTCCGATGCCGGCCGCAAACTTGACGCCGCGCTCGACCTGCTCGGGCGATGCGTTCTTGTTCTGTTGCTCGATCGCTTCGCGGGCAGCGGCGCCGAAGTCGGCGTGCTGCGCGATGACGACGCCCGCGCCCAGCGACAGGATCAGCAGGATAACGAGTGGCAATACCCAGTCGGGCTTTCTCGCGATCGACGCCAGCGTGGCATCGGGCGAGAAGAGCACTCCGATGATTCGTTGAAACCCGCTCGGCTCCGGTCCCGCGGCGGACGGAGGCGGAATTAGGGCGTCATCCTGACCAGCAGTCATGGCTCATTTCTCCTTATCGTTGTCGTGGGAAGAGAAGTTGAGCCAATTGTAACGGTTGAAGTGGGCGAAGATCGAGGGCTCGTCTACCGGTGGCAGGTCGACAGAGATATTGCGGGTGGCGAGCAGGTCGCCGACAGCACGATGGTACGCAGCGATGGCCTTGTTATAACCGACCAGAGCCTGCAACTCGGCGCCGCGTGCGTCCGAGAGCTGTTGCTGGATCTGCAACACCTGGAAGTTGGTGCTCATGCCGTTCTCGTAGCGCTTGCGCTCGGCGTTGACGTTTTCCTCTGCTGCTTCCCTCGCTGTCTTTGCCGCGAAAATATTCTTCGCCGCTGTATCGATGGCGCGCACGGCCGTGCGGACATCAACGTCGATATTCTGGCGTGACTGCGCTTCGGCTGCCTGCGAAAGCTCCATGTCCAGTCGAGCGCGCGTTTTTTCGGCGCGAGCAGCAAAATTGAAGACAGGCACTCCGACCGTCAGCCCAATGTTCCAGCCGGGAAAATCGTTTCTGACGATCTGGTTCACCGCGTTCGAGAAATTCGTCGAACTACCGAAGGTTGTCGATACCGGTGTTCCTGCCACGCCGGAGAGGTTGTAGCCAAGGTTCAAGTCGACCTGGGGCAGGACCTGATTGCGTGCGTAGTTGTACGTGACCTTGCGGATGTCGGTCGTAATCTGCTGCTCCTTGATCTCCGGCCGAAGCTCATACGCGCGGGCTACCGCCTCATTGAGGTTGATGGTCATCGGCGTGTAGTCGATGGAGTCGGTCGGGATGATGGGGCGATCCCATTCGTCGGGAGCGACGTTGAGCAGCGCGCGCAGCCGGTCCTCGGCGGCGCGGACAGCGGCCACCGCATTGATGAGATTCTCTTCGCCGGTGGCAATCTGCACTCGCGGCTGGAGGATATCGAGCGGTGCCGATGCGCCAACGTCGATGCGAATCTGCGTGATGCGCGATTGGTCACGGGCAAGGAAGAGCGCCTCTTTCACCACGTCGACGAAACGGCGGGTGTAGATAAGGTCGTAGTACGCCTGTTCGACCGCTGAGGTGGTGTCAAGCAGCACGACCTTAAATGCCTCGCGGCCGATTCCGAGGTTGTCACGGGCAATGGTGATTCCGCGACGCGTGATGTCTACTCCGAAGTTTCGCGCCAGCGGCTGCGTGAACGTGAAGCCGAGGCCCGTATCGAACTCGGGGCTGAATAAGGCGCCCCCGCTCGTGGTCGTTTTCCGCACATTGGAGCCCGACAGCAGCAGGTTTCCGCCGGTCGGGATGGTGTCCCGAAGCGATACATCTGCCTCTGTTCTGGCGCCGCCCGTCGACACGAACTGCGATGTGGCGGGACTTTGACTGCTCGAGTGGTTGAGTGTGGCGCTGGCGAAAGGATCAAAGACCCCATACGCCCCGGTCACCGCCGCGCCGGCCATCCCCAGGTCGTAGCGCTGAAGCTGCACGCCGATATTCTTCTCCAGCGTGGTATGGATGGCGTCGTCGAGCGACAGTCGCATCGCACGCGGGTCGCTGGCATCCTTGTCGGTATCAGCAGTGACCGGCGGGGTTGCCGCCTGATCGGATTTGGGGATATCGGCATTCGCCTGTGCCTGATCCGTGGTGACGGTACCTGGCTGCGGCGTCGAAGTCGTCGTCTTTTTCGTCGTCTGTGCTGACAGCGACACGGCGCCCGTCACGCAGATGATGATCAGCAACCGTCGAACAGCGGTATTCATGTAAACCCTCCTGGACACGCCTCTTCTACGCATCATTCTATGGATTGTTTCGCTCGCGCGCCGCGGCCTGAGCGATGGCCAAGCGGACCGTTTTCCGGCGGGCGCATTGTATTCGTTGCCGGTACGTTTGACGGAAAGAAACGTGGAATGTCGTTTTACGAAGGCAATGCCGCGGCCGGCGCGACAGGCTCGCCGGCGAAGTGGCAGGCCGCGAATTGACCCGGCTTGTGCTCGATGAGCGGCGGTACGACATCGCTGCAGATCGGGAACTGCGCGATCGGGCAACGGGTGTGAAACACGCAGCCGCTCGGAGGATTGAGCGGCGTCGGAATGTCTCCGCGGAGAATGATCCGGCTCTTGTGCCTGGTCGGGTCGGGAATCGGAACAGCGGACAAAAGCGCCCTCGTGTATGGATGCAGCGGATCGGCGTAGAGCTCGCGCCGGCCGGCCAGCTCCATGATCTTGCCGAGGTACATCACGGCCACGCGCGTGGAAATGTGCTCGACGACTGAAAGATCGTGAGCGATGAAGAGATAGGTCAACCCGAGCTGCTCCTGCAGGTCCTGGAGCAGGTTGACGACCTGCGCCTGCACGGAGACATCGAGCGCGGAGACCGGCTCATCGAGCACGAGGAACTTCGGGTTGGTGGCCAGAGCGCGGGCGACGCCGATCCGCTGCCGCTGGCCGCCGGAGAACTCGTGGGGATAGCGTTTCTGGTAGTCCGGACTGAGCCCGACCGTCTCGAGGAGCTGCGCAACGCGTGACGCGCGATCGCCGGATGACATCCCGCCATGAATGATGAGCGGCTCGGCGATGATCGTGCCGACGGTCATGCGCGGATTGAGCGATGCATACGGATCCTGAAACACGATCTGCATGTGGCGTCGCATGCGGCGCATGTCGCCGGAGTCGAGATTGAGAACATTCTGTCCGTCGAATTCGACGCTGCCCGATGTGGGCTCGATCAGCCGGAGGATGCACCGTCCGACGGTGGTCTTGCCCGATCCCGATTCGCCGACGAGGCCGAGCGTCTCACCGCGGCTTACGCCGAAGCTGATGCCATCGACCGCCTTCACCTGCGCGACGACGCGCGAGAGAACTCCGCGCTTGACGGGGAAGTACTTCGTCAGATCGCGCACGACGAGAAGAGGCTGGCCCATACCGAGTGGGAGAGTGGACGCCGGTTCGAGTGCGGCGACGGTCATGTGCGGGCTCCCGCGTTAGCCCGAATTGCGCACACCTTTCGCGGCTTCATTGCGTGGAGCGATTGGAGAGAGTCGCGATAAGAGCGTGAGGAATGCTTCACCATTCAGTTCTTCTCCAACCGTTCCGTGTCCGCCTCATCGCCATGCAAATAGCAGCGCGCGTCGTGACCGGGACTAACGAGCATCAGCGCCGGCTCGTTGCCGAGGCAGATGTCCATCACATCGGGGCAGCGCGGGTTGAACTTGCAGCCGCGTGGAAGATTGGAGATCGACGGAACCATCCCTTTGATCGTTGGCAACCGGTGCGGCGCCGATGGATCGCCGGCGCTGACACTCGGCAGTGACTTGAGCAGGCCGCGGGTGTACGGATGCGCGGGCCTCGCGAAGAGCTCGCGAACCGGCGATTCCTCGACGACGCGGCCGGTGTACATCACGATCACGCGCTCGCAGAATTCGGCGACGATGCCGAGGTCGTGAGTGATGAGAAGGATGGCCAGCCCGAGTCGCTGCTGCAACGACGCCAGCAACTCCATGATCTGCGCCTGGATGGTCACGTCGAGCGCCGTCGTCGGCTCGTCGGCGATGAGCAGCTCGGGATCGCACGACAACGCCATCGCGATCATCACGCGTTGCCGCATGCCGCCGGAAAGCTGGTGCGGATAGTCGTCGAGCCGTTTGATCGGATCGGGAATCGATACGAGCTCCAGCATCTCCCCCGCCCGCTTCCACGCCTGCTTTCGCGACACTTTGTTGTGAATCCGAATGGCCTCGGCCACCTGCGCGCCGATCTTGAACACCGGATTGAGCGACGTCATCGGCTCCTGAAACACCATGGCGATGTCGTTGCCGCGCACGGTGCGCATATCTCGCTCCGAAAGCTCCGCCAGATTGCGCCCTTTGAAGTGAACCTCACCCGCCGTGATCCGTCCCGGCGGCGCGACGAGGCGCATGATCGACATGGCCGTGACGCTCTTGCCGCATCCCGATTCGCCGACCAGCGCCAACGCCTCCCCTTTCCGCACGTTGAAGGAGACATTGTCGACGGCGTGAACGAATCCACTCCCTGTAGGAAACGAGGTACGGAGATTCCTGACTTCGAGGATGGACTCGCGCGGATCGACGCCGGCATCAGCCACGCGCGCGCCCGGCAACCCCAATGGCTGCCCCATTTGCACGCTCCCCGTCATCGGCTGCTCCGTCACGCGAAGCGGATCGTAGCAAGAATGGTGTCAGGGACGCCGAGGTATCCTCGGGGAGATGAAAAGGAGGCGACGATGAAGTACTACTACGACGCTGAAAGCGATTCTCTCTTCATCAGCCTCCGTGACGGCGAATACGATGAGTCCGAGGAGATCTACGACGGCTTCGTGATCGACTTCGACAAGTCAGGTCGTCCTCTGAACATTGATATTGACCACGCCTCGAAGTTCGTAGACATCCCTCGACTACGTCGAAGCATGGCGCCGGAGCCCGACGAGCCCGAGCAACCTCGTTAGCGAAACTGACAAGCAAACCCTTGTTACCACAGAGACACAGAGGTCACAGAGGTCACAGAGAAGGCTTCACCTCTGTGTCCTCAGTGTCTCTGTGGTTAAGGTTTTTTCGACCAACTAACGCCGCGTGAACCGCTGCAACGTCGCTCGCGCCTCTGGTACACCGAGGGCGATCGCGGCGCCGAAGTAGACGAGTCCGAAGGTACCGGAGACCAGGATTGCTTCGCTGATGTGGCGGAACGGCAGATGCGGCGTGATGCGCGGCGCAACGTACCGATGGAAGGCAACGCCGGCCAGCGCCGCGCTCAATCCTGAGATCCAGAGCCGCCCGAGGAACGACGGCGCGAGCTTGACGCTGCCGATGCGTCGCGTGAGCGCGCGGCGCAGCATCGCGAACTCGATCCATCCTGCCATTCCCGCCGACGCCGTGAGACCGATCACGCCGAGAAGCGATGGCCCCTCCGGAAGGTTCGGCACGGGCATGTGCAGCAACACGATCAGGTCGATGATGTACGGGCGCAGCGGAAAAGCGAAGAGCAGTCCGAGAACGGCGGTGAGCGACACGCGCAGCATGGCAAAACGGAGCGGCGTTTTCGGATCGCGCAGCGCGTAGAACGCCGATGAGTAGAGCCGGCCGAGGGTCACGGCGAGCAGCCCGAAGGTCGAGCCGACGAGGATGTACCAGACGTAGAGAGTGTCATCGCCGTGAAACTCGCCCGACTGGTAGAGCGCCGCGACGAGCACTCGTCCGATGAAGATGAACGCCGTGACGGTCGGCACGACGAAGAACGCGATCTGCCGAAACCCGCGCTCGAGGCGCTTGCGCAGCAAGGCGTTGATCTCTTCGTCCGTGCCGATAGCTCCGGACATCCCCGGCAACTCCGCGGCGGCCACCGACATGCCGAAAAGACTGATCGGGAGAAAGTAGATCGTCTGCGCATACGACAGCCCGGCTACGGCCGCGGTGCCAAGCCAACTGGCGATGATCTGATCGACATAGCCGCTCAGTTGCACGACGCCTCGGCTGATGACCACCGGCCCGAAGCTGCGGATGACGGCCCGCACCGGCGGCAGCGCGGTCTGCAGAGAAAGTTTGATCCGCGGCGCGTATTTGATAACGAACGGCACCTGAATCCCGAACTGCAACGCGCAGCCGACGACGGTGCCCCACGAAAGCGCGATCACGAGGCCGCTCTGCGACGTCCGTCCGCCGAAGAAAAGGAGCGAGGCGATCATCGCCGCGTTCCAGACCACCGGCGCGACATACGAGACGAAGAACTTGTGATGACTGTTCAGAACGCCTAGACACCACGCAGAGAAGACGAGCAGTCCTGTTGCCGGGAAGAGGATCTGCACGACGCGAATGGTCAGTTGCCGCACGTCACCGTGAAAGCCCGGGGCGATGAGGTCGATGATCCACGGCGTGATGAAGACGCAGACCGTCACGATGATCATGACGATCACGCCGAGGAGCGAGAGGATTACGCCCGCCACACGGCCCGCCATCTCATCGTCATCCTCGGCGATCAAACGCGCATACACCGGAATGAACGACGCGGAGAGAACTCCTTCACCGAAGAGGTTTTGCAGGAAGTTCGGGATCTTGAGGCCGGCGTTGTAGGCACCGGCGGCGGGCGAGTTGCCGAGGTAGTGCGCGAACACGCGGACGCGAATGAGACCGGCGATGCGGCTGAGGAGAATCCCGGCGGCGACGAGGACCGCAAAACCTGCCGCGCGCGGCTTCGGTTTCGGCCGGATGTTCGTGTTGATCGGATCGATGCTCATCGATGAAGCGCAAGCCTACTGCGGAATTCGCGCCGGAATCGCGCGGTACCATACCGGGAAGTGATGCCAAATGATCGTCTGATACGGATCGCAGGTGCTGGACCGTCGGGTCTCGCTGCCGCCATCGCGCTCGCGCGTGCGGGACGCAACGTCGAAGTTCATGAGGCAAAACGCGACGTCGGCACGCGTTTCATCGGCGACCTGCAGATCATCGAAGGAGCATCGGAGCGCGAGCCTGTCCCCGATTTTCTCGACCGTCTGGGCATCGAGCGCAACTTCTACTTCCGGGCCGCGAATTGGGCCACGTTCTACGACCACCGCAACAAAGGCCGCGTGATCCGCAGCGACAAGCCCTACGGCTGGTTCATCCATCGCGGCGCCGAAGAAGGAACGCTCGACCGCGGCCTCCTCGCGCAAGCGCAAGCCGCAGGCGCGAAGGTCATCTTCAACAGCCGCCTCTTGCCCGATCAAGCCGACATCGTCGCCACCGGACCGGCTTCGCCGGATGGATTGGCGAAGGAGATGACGTGGCGGGTGGGAGGGAACGTAGGCCGGACTCTCCAGTCCGACTCAGCAAACAGTCGGACTGGAGAGTCCGACCTACGTTCCCCTGAATCCCCCGAGCTCATCGACGTCTACTTCAACCACAAGCTCGCCCCGGGCGGCTACTCGTACCTCTTTATCCTCGACGGCGTCGCGACGTTCGGTTGTGCGATCGTCGCAGATTTCAAGCGGATCGATTCCTACTTCGATCACTCGCTCGCGGCCGCGAAGAGGCTGCACAATCTCGAGATTCCTGCCGATGCGCGCACCGGCTACTCGTACATGAACTTTCACCTGAAGCAGCAATCGACGTCGAACGGCTCGCGCTTTGTCGGCGAGGCCGCGGGCTTTCAGGACTATCTCTTCGGCCTTGGGATCCGCTACGCGCTCACGAGCGGCTCGCTCGCGGCGCGCAGCATCCTCGAGGAGCGCGATTTTGATGAGCTATGGCAGCACGAGCTCGGAACCAAGCAGGAGACCAGCCTCGTCAATCGATTCCTCTACGAAAGCGGCGGCAACTTCGGCCTGTCGATGTTCGTCCGCCAAGCATCGCGCGCGAAAGACTTTCATCGTTATCTGAGCGGATGGCATCGCAGCAGTTGGTGGAAGAAGATGCTCTCTCCCGCCGTCAAAAGGTTCTGGAAACACGACGGGCGCTGTCTACATAAACCGGGCATCCATTGGTGCCGTTCGCGCGACACGGAGATGAAGGTGCCGCCGCTCGGCCCTGTCGAAACGCGATGACTGCCGAGGCCCTATGACTCCTGAGGCGCTGCTGCTGCCGGTCTCGCCGACCGTTGATGAGGCATACGCCCTCTGCCGCAAGATCGCGCACCGTTACGGATCGAACTTCTCGGTTGGATTCCGCTTCCTGCCGCCGGTGAAGCGGAAGGCGGTTTACGCCGCGTACGCATGGTGCCGCTGGGCCGACGACATCGCCGACGAGCCAAGCGATTCCGGGGAATCTGTCCTCGATCGGCTGGCCGCGTGGCAAAGCGAGCTGGACGCGACGTATGCCGGCAGTCCATCGCATCCGATCACGATCGCTTTGGCCGACGCGCTCCTGCACTTCGCCATCCCGAAGAGCGCGTTCGTCGCACTCATCGACGGCTGCCGGCAGGACATGATCAAAACGAGATACCAGACGTTCGATGAATTGCTGCAGTACTGCGAACTCGTGGCGTCATCGATCTCCGATATTTCCCTCGCCATCTACGGCTATCGGACACCGGCAGCGCTCGAGTACGGCCGGAACCTGGCCACGGCGCTTCAACTGACGAACGTGACCCGGGACGTCGGCGACGACCTCGATCGCGATCGCGTCTATCTCCCGCAGGAAGAGCTGGCGCGGTTTGGCGTAGCGGAGTCCGATCTCTTCGCGCGGAAAGAGAACGATGCCATGCGCCGCCTGATCGAATTCCAGATCGAGCGCGCGTCGGGCTACTTTCGCGCCGCCGAGCCGCTCGTTCGCGAGCTCTCTTTCGATGCCCGCTTCCCCACGCTGCTGATGGGCGGCATTTACGCGACGGTGCTGGCCAGACTTCGCCGCAACCCGCTCGTGGTACTGCGGAAGCGGCTGTCGCTCAGCCGTGTTGAGAAGATCATCGTTGTCGCACGGCGTCTCGTTCGCCCTCGCTTCGTTTGAAACGTGCGACGATCTGATTCGTCATAGATATGAGATGGCCCGTCTTCTCGCATCGCTTCTCCTGATCCTCGGCGCAGCCGCAGCGAGCGCCGCCGAAGTGCCGCCACCGCCGAGCGTCAGCGTGCTCGTTCCCATCGTCGGGAGCGTCATGGGGATGAACAACGTCCGCTGGAAGACCGATATCGATCTCTACAACGACAGCCGTGTTGAAGCCAACGTGATGCTCTCGCTGCCGACGGCGCCCGATCAGCCGTTCATTCTCGTGGCTATCCCGCCGGCCTCCGGGCAGCATTTCGGCGACATCGTCGCCGAAACGTTCGGAATGAGTGAGACCCTCTCGCCGCTCAAAATCGTCACGATCGAGAGCGCGCGCTCTGTCCGCGTCCTGGCTACGGTTTATGGCGTTCGCGATGCGGACGTCTCCCCCCCAGCGCCGATCGCCGTGACATACGGGCCCAGCTATGGTCCACTCCGGACGCTGAACGGCCTCTCCTTCAGCGACGCATTTCGCACCAACATCGGCCTGGCCAACCTCGGCGAGCACGAAGCGCTCTTCACGCTGGCCATTCAGCGAGTGCCGGGCCGCAACCTGGCCGTGACGAGACTCCCAGTCGGCGCCAACACACTCATCCACACCGCGGTGCAGTCGCTCTTTCCGATGATCACCAAGGGCGAGGACTTCATCGTCATCGTCGAGACCAGCTCTCCCGACACCTACATCTACGCATCGGTGATCGACAACCAGACGAACGAGACGCACTTCATCCAACCCGCGATCGGCGCTCCGTTGATCGGTCAAGCGCAGAATCAGTAGAGAACGCGCGCCCGGTTCTGTATTCTTCGCATTCATGGACGACGAGCCCGAGTACCTCATCTGTCTTCAGTGCGAGAGTCCGACGTATCAGTTCGAATACGCCAACGGCAAGCTGGCCACGGCCATCTGCAACATCTGCGGCGCTGACGAGATCTCCGACTTCATGACCGAAGCGGAGCTCGAAGAGAACACCGGACCATGAAGACTCCCGTCATCATCGGCATCGCCGGCGGAACCGGATCGGGAAAGACCACGGTGGCGCGTGCCATCTACGACCGCGTCGGGAAAGACCGCATCGAATGGATCTCGCACGACTCGTACTACCGCAACTTCGACGGCTACTCGCCCGAGCAGCGGCATCAGATCAACTTCGATCACCCCGACTCGCTGGAGACGGAGCTGCTCGTGCGGCATCTCGACGTGCTCGCGAAGGGATCATCGGTCGATGTACCCGTCTACGAATTCGCAACGCACTCGCGCAATCCTGACAAGACGCACCGCGTGGAGCCGCGCAAGGTCATCATCGTCGAAGGCATCCTCGTGCTCGCAGAACCGGAGCTTCGCAAACGGATCGACATCAAGCTCTTCGTCGACACGCCGGCCGATATCCGCTTCCTGCGGCGTCTCACGCGCGACATCGAATCGCGGGGAAGAAGCCTGACGTCCGTGATCGATCAGTACCTGACTACCGTCCGTCCGATGCATGAGGAGTTCGTCGAGCCGTCCAAGCGCCATGCCGACCTCATCATCCCGGAGGGGGGCGAGAACCAGGTCGCGCTCGATGCCATCATTTCGAGGGTCGAACACCTCCTCGCATAGTTATTCGCTTTCCTGCCAACCGCAAACGACGGTCTTGCAGCAGCTTACAAAATTAACAGGAGGCCGGAATGGAGAGGCGCTCTCCGGTCGTTTCGGTGAGCTGCCGTAGCCGCATTGAAAGCATTGCCCGCTGCCACGGTGCTCTTTTAGAATCACATCCACGGGACCGCTACGCAGAAGGGGGGGATTGGGATTGCCTCTGGTGCACGTCAAAGAGGACGAGAGCTTTGAAAACGCGCTTCGCCGGTTCAAACGGAAATGCGAGAAGTCGGGGATCCTCTCCGAGTTGAAGAAACGGCAGCATTACGAAAAGCCGAGCATGAAGCGTAAGAGAAAAGCGATCGCTGCGCGGAAGAAAGTGTTGCGGAAACTCGCCGAAGAACGTCGTACAGGTTACTGAGATCCATCCAATCACCAAAACGAAACGGCCCGCGGAAACGCGGGTCGTTTTTTTTGCGCTGGGTTATTGCGCTGCGCGCGTTGTCGGTTGTCGGTTGATTGCGGCTTCGCCGCGTTGTCAGAGACACCGGGCCTGTTTGCAGCGGCCTCCGAATCGCGCGAGATGCATCGCGTTATGATGAATCGGATGCCGACCAGGATCCGGGCGATCGGACTCGTTGTCTCAGGGTTTGCCGGCGCCGCGATCATTGTTGGCGCCGTCCTCGTTTTTCTCGCTGGCTGGCCAGCAACGCGAAATCAGCTTGCAGAAATCATGTTCGATGCCGAATCGGTGGCGTGGCCCGTGATCTCGCGCGCCGGGTTTGTCCTTGCGCGAAAGCCATCGGAGGCGGAGGAAGGTGTCTGGAAGTTCGTAATCGATGAATACACGCACGGGCCTCACAGGACGGTCGTCCCCATCGCCGTCAATCCTGTCGCTCAATGGCGAAAGAGTGCCGTGATATCGCCCCACGATCTTGCGCTCCTCATCAACGAGGGATGGTCTCCGCAGGAAGGCGGCAATCCCGAAGCCGCCACGGCGCTTCAGGATTTTCTGATCAAGGCCACGAAACCGGCCACTATCGAAGTCCAACTGCCGTCACGTTCGCATTTCATGCGCGAACGTGAGTTCGAGCGAGCCTTCGAGGATCGCAACGACGGTTGGGATAACTTCTCGCGAACCACAGGCGGTGCCGTGGGATACCTGACTCTGTCCCGCGTTGGCTTCAACCTCTTCGGCAATCGCGCGCTCATCTACGTCGAGTTTTCCTGTGGATGGTTGTGCGGACAAGGCGTCTACTACATTCTGGAAAAACGCTCAGGAAAGTGGGTGCAGACTGGTGAGCAGGTCACCTGGGTGTCCTAGTCTTGCTTCGACAACGCGCGAAGCGCAACCAACCGACAACCGACAACGCGCGAAGCGCAATAACGGAATAGCGCGCCGAACTACCACGTCTAGCAACTGCGAGTGAACCCCTTCCCACTCCAGCAACTCGAGCTCGACCGCGTCCTCACGCTCATCGCGATGGAGGCGAAGAGCTCGCTCGGCAAAGAAGGCATCGCCCGGCGACGGCCGCATCGAACGCTCGCCGCGTGCGAAGCAGCGCAGGCCGATCTCGCCGAGATGGTGCGCTTCTTCCTCACGGACGGACTGCTTCCTCTGGCCGGGCTGACTGATGTCGCTCCCCTGCTCGATCGCGACTCGATCCTCGATATCGACGAGTCGTGGATCGTCGTGCGTTGCGTGCGCGCGACCCAGGCGATTCGCGAGACGTTCCTCCGCACCGACACGTTTCCCCGCATGGCTGCCCATGCCCACGGCATCCCCGACCTTGGGCCACTGATCTCGAAGCTGAACAAGTACTTCACGCAGGACGGCAAGCTTCGCGAAGAAGCGTCGGCGGAGCTGCGCTCGATCCGTCAGCGCATGCAGGGCAAACGCTCGGCAATCCAGCGCGTCCTCAACGACGTGATGAACCGCAGCGCCGACGCCATCCAGGAGCCGCTCATCGTCATGCGCGGCGACCGCTACTGCATCCCCGTTCGCGCCGATCATCGCAACGCCGTCACCGGAATCCTCCACGAGCGCTCCGGCTCGGGCGCGTCGTTCTTCATCGAGCCGATGCAGGCCATCGAGTTGAACAACGACCTGGCCGACTTGCTCATCCAAGAGCGCGAGGAGATCGCCCGCATCACGCGTTTCATCTCCGCGGCCATCGCCGAGGAGGCGGAGGACATTCGGGATGCGGCGCGCGTCGGCGGCGAGTTCGACGCTCTGCAGGCATGCGCGCAATTTCATCAGACCGTCGGAGCATCGCGGCCGGTCTTCAGCGACGATCACGTTCTCGAAATGATCGACGGGCGTCACCCGCTCCTCGACGAGCGTCTCGCCTCCGCGCGAGCCGAAGCGTTCGGCGAAGAACCCTCGGATCGCAGAGTCATGCCGATCTCCGTGCGCCTCAACCGGAGCAGCACAGCACTCGTCATCAGTGGACCAAATGCCGGCGGCAAAACAGTGGCGCTCAAAACGACCGGGCTGCTCGTGGCCATGGCCATGAGCGGGCTACCGGTTCCCGCAGCGGACGGCACGATCATTCCGATCGTCGACGACTTTCACGTCCTCATCGGCGACGATCAGAGCGTCCTCGAGCATCTCTCGACGTTCTCCGCATACCTCGTGCGCCTGCGCCGCGTCCTCGAGAACGCGACGGTGCGCTCGCTCGTATTGCTCGACGAGCTCGGCTCGGGCACTGATCCCGAGGAGGGATCGGCGATCGCTACGGCCGTCATCGAGCACCTGCTCGCCACCGGCGCGCTCATGATCGTGACGACGCATCTTTCCGCGCTGAAGAGTTTCGCAGTCAACGACACCCGTATCGTCAACGCCTCGATGGAGTTCGACTCCGCGACGGCGGCGCCGACGTATCGGATGATCGCCGGGATCCCAGGCCGCAGCCGCGCCATCGACGTGGCGCAGATCATCGGTCTCCCCTCCTCCGTCATCGACCGCGCCCGGCAGCACCTCGGCGACCGATACGGCGAGACCGACACGCTGATCGCAGAGCTGCAGAAGAAAATGTCCGAGGTGCTTTCCGCGCGCGATGAAGCCTCCGGTTTGAAGGTCTCGCTCGAGAACGAGCTCGGACGGTTGGCTCTGGAGCGTGGGAGATTGGAGAAAGAGCGCGCAAAACTCGGTGGCTCCTTCCGTGAGGAGCTTGACCGTCTTCGCGACGACGTGCAAAGACAAGTGGCTGCGGAGCTGAAGAACCTTCGCGAATCGGACCGCAACACGCGCGCGAGCGCCAACGCCGCCGAGATCGTCAAGACATTGACCAAGCCCGTCGAGCGCGCCCTCGACTTTCTTCCCGTTGAACAACGCGAAGTACACGTCGGTGAAAAAGCGGAGCACCGCTCGTTCAAAGTCACAGGCACGATCGTCTCGATCGACGGCAAGAAAGCTGTGCTGAACGTCAACGGGCGGAAGATGACGGTCGAAGTGAAGGATCTTGTTCCGCGGGAGTCGGTTGTCGGGGGTCGGGAGTCGAAGAAGACCGGCATCAGGCAGCCGAGTCCCGACACCCTCGTCCCCGAAGTCTCCGCGGAGCTGAACCTGATCGGCCAGCGTGTCGACGACGCCATCGACGAGTCGGACAAGTTTCTCGATCGTTCGCTCATGCAAGGGAAGCAGGCCGTGCGCATCATTCACGGCTTCGGTACCGGCGCGCTCCGAAAGGCGCTCCGCGATCACTTGCGCAAACATCCCGCGGTGAAATCGTGGCGTCCGGGCGGTGAGAATGAAGGCGGCGACGGGGCGACGATCGCGGTGTTGGAATGAGCGATCGGACGGATCGGTCCGATCGGTCCCATCCGTCGGGTTGCTACGTAAACTAAGAAACCATGGCTTTCTCCGACCTCAACGACTCCGTCATCGCGCAGGTGCGCCAGGCCGCCGACATCGTCGACTTCATCGGGCAGGTCACGCCGCTCAAACTCGCCGGCAAGAGCTACAAAGGCCTCTGCCCGTTTCATCGCGAGAAGACGCCGTCGTTTACCGTCGACCGAGGCAAAGGTCTCTTCTATTGCTTCGGATGCGGCACCGGCGGAGACGTCTTCAAGTTCCTCACGCTGACGGAGCGATTCACGTTCCCCGAGGCGGTGGAGCATGTGGCCTCGCGGGTCGGAATCGAGCTGCCGAAAAAGAAGCGAACGGCGCGCGATAGCGACAAAGACGACCTGCTCGAAGTGATGGATGAGGCCTCCGAGGCCTTTCATCAGGCTCTTGGATGGGGCGACAACCCGGCAAAGCGCTACCTCACGGAGCGCGCCGTGCCGCAGGAGATTGTCGACAAATACGGTTTCGGGTACGCGCCTGATTCATGGGATTACATCCTGACGCGGCTGGCGCGGAAGCATGGCGAGAAGAAGCTCGAGACCGCCGGACTGGCCATGCCGCGAAAAACCGGGAACGGCTACTACGACCGCTTCCGCAACCGGCTGATGATTCCGATTCACAACGAGAGTGGCACGGTGGTCGGATTCGGCGGACGATCGCTCGACGGCAGCGACCCCAAATACCTCAACTCGCCGGAGTCGGAGATCTTCAACAAGTCTCGGCTGCTGTACAACTTGCACCGATCGAAGGATGCGATGCGGCGCATCGACCGCGCCATCCTCGTGGAAGGGTATTTCGACGCAATCTCGATCGATCATGCCGGCGTGCCGGGGGTGGTGGCGTCGATGGGAACGTCTCTGACGACGGGACAGGCATCGTTGATGCGGCGGTTCACGACGCGCGTCGTCATCGCTTACGACGGGGACAATGCCGGCCGCATGGCCACGCTTCGGGCAGCACCGGTGCTCCTCGCTGCCGGACTGAGCGTCTCCGCCCTCGATCTCCAGGGCGAAAAGGATCCCGATTCGGTCGTCCAGAAGCATGGCGTCGACCGTTTCCTGGAGATTCTCGGCAGCGCCACCGACATTTTCGAGTTCGCCCTCGGCGAATGGGGCACGGACGTTGCCAAACTCACCGGCCGCGAGAAATCGGAGCGGGTTGAGCAATTCGTACCGCTGCTCTCCGCAGTTTCCGATCCGGTGGTCCGAAATGACGCAGCTCAGCGGATCGCGGACGCCTTCCGGCTGGAGTTCCAGACGATCTGGTCGCGGGTTCGCGGGAAGGCGTCAACCGCTCCGGAGCGCGAACGGCAGCCCTCCGGCCGTACGGCGAGCGCGGAAAAGACAATTTTGACCGCAGCAATTCAAGGGAAACTTGTAGCGTCTGATCTTGCCCGCCTGCGAGAGGAATACTTCGAGGAACCGGCCTGCAAGACGATCTTTTCCATCATGAAAGCAGACCTTCTGTCGGGTGCGCCTATTGATTTTCAACAGGTTGCGACCCATCTTAAGGGCGAGGCCGAGCTCAATCTCCTCTCGGAGATCTCTCTCACCGAGGACATCGACGATCAGATCCTCCAAAGAATCGATGAAAACCTTCGCCCCATGGAGCGGGCGTTCCTCGAGCGTCGCAATCTGGAAATCCAACAAGCCATTAGCGAAGCACAGCGCCAGGGGGATGGCGAACAGGCGGCACAACTGGGCATGGAGAAGGTGCGCATCCTCCGTATGTTGAACGAAGCGAAATAATTATCGTCACCTGCCGATTACGTTGGTGTCCTTCGCGGACGATGATTTGACGGGGTGGTCAGCCCGCTTCTGACCGTCGCGTCAAGGTCTCGTTCGGACCAAAAGCTGTGGTGCTGAATCTGAGGAGCGAAGAACGAAATGACGACACGCCTGCGGACAGCGAATCTCGAACAGGAGACCAATTTTGACGAGGGGGTCGGCGAGTTGAGTGTCGAAGAAAAGTACGCGGAAGTAAAACAGCTCATCATCGTGGGCAAAGAGAAAGGCTTCCTGCTGTACGACGAGATCTACGAGACTCTTCCCGAGGAGATCACCTCGCTCCCGGAAGAGCTCGACGAGATTTACATCCGTTTTGCGGACCTCGGCATCGACGTCGTCGAGGATTCCGAAAAGCCGCTTCCGACTAATTCGAAGTCCATCGTCACCATCGATGGCACCATCGAAGAGAAGGAGATGGATCAGCGCGAAGAGGTCCAGCAGGACATCATCGCGGCCTCCAGCGGCATCGTCGACAAGACCAACGACCCCGTCCGCATGTATCTGCGCGAGATGGGAACGGTCAAGCTCCTCGACCGTCAGGGCGAAGTCGACATCGCCAAGCGCATCGAAAAGGGTGAGCGGAAGGTCTACAAGTCGCTCTCCCAGAACCGCATCATTCTCGAAGAGATCCTGAAGATCTACGAGAGCGCCAAGAAAGACCCGCGCGTCATCAAAGAGATGATCGATCTGGCGATGCCGGAAGACGAGACCATCGCCGTCGCCTCCGATGAAACTGGCGAGCCGAAGCTGCCGGCAGCGACGATCAACAAGATCGCCGACATCATGGCCATCTTCGAGAAGGTCGCCAAGCACGACAAGAAGATCAAGGATGCGAAGACGAAGCTGATCGAGCCGAAGAAGCTTTCGGAGCGCACGCTGAAGCAGACCCAACGTTCGATCGAACGGCTCACCATCGAGCTGGCGACCGAGTTGCGCGGGGTGGATTTCACGCCGCAGACGCGCAACCGCATGATCAACAAGCTGAAGGACATCGATAACGAGCTGGCACAGACGGCCTCGATGGTCCGCAAGGACGACGCCGCCCTCAAGCGCGAGAAGGACAAGACGCGCCGCGACTTCTACCGCCGCCGTTTGCAGAAGTACCAGGAGAAGCTTCGCGAGCTCGAGACGTTCTACGGAACGCCTCACGATGAGCTGCGCCGCACGATCCGGGAGATCCGCGCCGGCGAGGAGGAAGCCGATCAGGCCAAGCAGGAGCTGATCGTCGCCAACCTCCGCCTCGTCGTCTCGATCGCCAAGAAGTACACCAACCGCGGGCTGCAGTTCCTCGACCTCATTCAGGAAGGGAACATCGGCCTGATGAAGGCGGTCGAGAAGTTCGAGTACCGCCGCGGCTACAAATTCTCGACCTACGCAACCTGGTGGATTCGCCAGGCCATCACCCGCGCCATCGCGGACCAGGCCCGCACGATCCGCATTCCGGTTCACATGATCGAGACGATCAACAAGCTCACGCGCACGTCGCGCGCCCTCGTGCAGGAGCTCGGCCGCGAGCCACAGGCCGAGGAGATTGCGGATCGGATGGACATGCCGGTGGCCAAGGTGCGCAAGATCATGAAGATCGCGCAGGAGCCGATCTCGCTCGAGACGCCCATCGGCGAAGAGGAAGATTCGCACCTCGGCGATTTCATCGAGGATCGCGGCGTCATCTCCCCGATCGATCACGTCATCGTCGCGAACCTCAAGGAACAGACCGGCAAGGTCCTGCGCACGCTCACCCCGCGGGAGGAGCAGGTTCTCAAGATGCGCTTCGGCGTCGGCGACGGCTCCGAGCACACGCTCGAAGAGGTGGGCCGTTCGTTCAACGTCACCCGCGAACGGATCCGCCAAATCGAATCGAAGGCGCTCCGCAAGTTGCGGCACCCGTCGCGGTCGAAGAAGCTCCGTCCGTTCCTCGACTCCACGTTCTGATCAACCTCTATCCGCATAGAATGCAAGGGCGGCCTCATCGGCCGCCCTTTTTGTTTGCCGATGTTCCTGTTGAAACGATTGATCCTCCTCGGTGCCTTCGCGGGAAGTCTCTACGCCGCGCCTCCGAAGGCATACCACCTGGAGATCGAAGCGAATCCGGCATCGCCCTTTCCCTTCCTCGGCAAATTCGGAACGGTCACCCTCCACGTCTATCCCGCCGGCATCCGCGCGGAGACGTTCTGGCTCAGCGGCTTCACGCGCAACGGAGCGAGCACCGTCACGGTCGAGAACCCCCTCGGGCGCATGTACACCGAGATTCCCGTGGCTCAGATCAGCGCCACGGTGCGCAAGTTATCGACGAGCGGCGTCGAGAATGCGGCGCCGGCCGGCATCACGCTGATGAGCGGCAACGTAAAGGGCATCCCGGCCCTCCGCCATCGCCTCTCGTACGGACCCCAAGCCTGGATCGACGTCTGGACGACGGACACAATCCCCGAAAACCCTCAGCTTCGCGCGGTCATCATGGAGCTCGTGCGCGGAATCTCCCCCGCCACCGCAGCAGCGATCGGCTCCGTCCGCGGCATGCCTCTCTACGTCGAGCTGAACTTCCGCCGCTACGAGAGAGTGCAGCTCGTCCGGCTGAAGAGCGTGACTTGGAACAGTGACGGTCAGGACGACGCCCTGAAGACGGGCACGTTCTACATGAAAGCGCCGCTGCTCGACTCGATCTGGAAGTGAAGCGAGAACCAAGACGTTCCTTCGCGTCTTCGCGCCTTCGCGTGAGACAACTGACGTCGAGTCAGTAGTTTGCATAGTTCGGAAGTCGAACTACACATATCCCGCGCCGAGATAAATAGTTCCCCGGTCGAACTAAATAGTTCCCCGGCTGAACTATTTAGTTCTCCGGCTGATCTATCTAGTTCCCCGGCCGAACCATTTAGTTCTCCGGCTGATCTATCTAGTTCCCCGGTCGAACTATCTAGTTCCCCGGTCGAACTATTTAGTTCCCGGGCCGAACTACTTAGTTCCCCCGTCGAACTACATAGTTCCCCGGCCGAGCTATTTAGTTCCGACGCTGAACTATTTAGTTCCGGGGCCCGAACTATTTAGTTCCCCGGCCGAACTGTCGAGCTCCGCAGCCGAGCTATTTAGCTCAGAGGCGGACCTTTGCATCTCCGAGGCCGCGTGGTCCGATCGACCGAGACCTTGGACACGCCGCGAAACCTTCCGGGCACCTCCCGCGTCCAACTATTGGAGCACAAATGTGAGCCCGCCCGGCAGCGCGTCCGATGCCGTCGCGTACGAGTCGATGTAGGTTCAACCAGTAACGGAGATTTGACCACCACCATGAGCGATCACAACACCCTCTCTCCCTCCACACCACCGTCCGCCGATGACTCCCCGGAAACCCGCGCCGCAAGAATGGTCGCCCTCATCGAGGAGCTCGAAAGCCTCATTCCCGACTTTCAGCCCCACGATGCCGCAGAGATCCGCCGCGTCGCCACCGCCGCCCGCTTTGGCAGGGAGCTGATTCCGGCGATGATCTCCGCTGTGACCTCGTTCGCCCCTTTGGCCGAACGGGGGGTGTTTGACGCCGAGCGCGCGAAGAGGATGCTGCAATCCGAGAACGCACTCCGCCCCGTCGCCCACCGCTTGTCCGCCCTCCTCGACGGCTTCGAGTTCACGCTGGACAGTAGCCTCGCCGGCACGAGCACCGAAGCGCTGCAGGGCTACGCATTTGTCAAGCACTACGCCAAGAGCCCTGCCGGCGCCGGTGTCCGTCCGTACCTGGCCATCATGCAGAAGGCTGTCCGCAAGAGCATCAACCTCCGCAAAGGCGCGGCGCCGAAGCCCGCCCCGCCCACCACGCCGCCCGGCGCCCAGGGATTCCTGGCCCCGAACCTCGCCAACCGCAACACCGCCCCCGACGACGACCTCCCCGAGGATTTCCGCAAGGCCCTCGACGCCGTCAGCGACGACGAGGATTGATCCGAATCCCGCCCCCCGCCCGTTACGGGTTGGGGGCGGGCCTCCCACCCTACGTCCCGTAGCGATACTTTCCATTCCGAGGAGGTCGGATAGCGCTTTCCTCCACAGATCGCAGATTCCTCGGACGTCTCGTCTCTCCGAGGGATCCTCGGCGGTGCTATGGACTACCACTACCACTCCAGTTCCCGCGTGATCGCGAGCGTCGCTATCGCCGATTATCCAGGCTGCTTGAAGTGCACCAAAGACGCGGCGGCGACGGTGCAGTCGGTAGCGACCATCATCGCGCTCCTGGTTGGCGCATGGTGGGTGCTTCGCCGGCGGCGTACGTATCCACGTGCGAACTTCAAGCACCTCGTGTCGCATGTTCCGCTTGACGACGACACCTATCTCGTGCGGGTTACGATAGCAATCGAGAATGTCGGCGACGTGCTTCTGCGATTGGAAGAGTCGGTTGGTGCAATTCAACAGGTGGTGCCCCTTCACGACCAGTTACGACCTGCACTAAAGGCACGGGGCACATTGGGGGCTTCGGACCAGTCCGAGCTCGCGTGGCCGTTCATTGACACGAGGAGGCGCAACTGGAGCGGGAACGAGATCGAGTCGGGCGAGTCGGCCTCGTTTGAATTCGAGCTATTCGCGCCATGGGCCGTACGCTTCGTGCTTGTGCAGACCTACTTCAGAAACATCACGAAACCCGAAAAACAAGGTTGGAATACGTCGACTCTCTACGAACTTAAATTCTCAGGGACGACTAATCTATGATGGGTAACGTCCGCGCGTTGGAGGTGCAGTGATGGCCAATGAATATACTCGCCAAGGTCCGCCAGATCCCAGAATCGCGGCTCTCCTGGATGAAAAGGTACAACCCGCATCACCGCCCGACTCCTCGGAGATAGGCAAACAACCCCGAGAGTCCGCAACCCCGCAACCGCAACCCATCACTTCGCCGAAGCGTCCGGCGCGTTAGGAAGACGAGCAGCATCCCCGCGGCGACGGAGCGAACGCTGAAGAGCGACGTCAGACTCGATCTACCGAATTAGCCTCTACGCCGCTGCCTGCCGCTGCTGCATCTGCACGGAATCGAGATCGTGGAGCAGTTCTCCGGCGGTGGCGTAGCGCGCTTTCGGATCTTTCGCCAGGCAGCGCATCACGATCGCGTTCACGACGCGGCCAATCTCGGGGCGCAGCTCGATGGGAGGCCGGGCCGTCTCCGTGATGTGGGCGGTCAGCACGCCGGTCAGAGACGAGGACGTGAACGGCTTCTGTCCTGCCAGCATCTCGTAGAGCATGACGCCCATCGAGTAAACGTCGCTGCGCGGATCGAGCTGTTTGCCCTGAACCTGCTCCGGACTCATGTAATGCGGCGTTCCCACGATCAACCCGGCCTGTGTCATCCCTTCATGCGCCTCGGCCATCCGGGCGATGCCGAAGTCCATGAGCTTGACCTCGCCCTTGTGATCGATGAGCACGTTCTGCGGCTTGATGTCGCGGTGAATGATCCCCTGCTCGTGCGCGGCTTCGAGTCCGCGGCAGATCTGCCGGCCGATGCCCATCGCTACACGCGTGGCCATCTGGTGCGCTTCCGCCTCTTCGAGCAGCTCTGCCAGCGTGTACCCGCGCACGAACTCCATCGAGATGAAGTAGACGCCTTCCGCTTCGCCGTAGTCGTAGGTGCGGAGCACGTTCCGATGCGTAATCTTGCGGGCCAGCCGGATCTCGCGCTTGAAGCGCTCCAAATCCTCCGGAGAGCGCGACATCACGTCTCCGGGCAGCGTCTTGATCGCCACCGTCTCGTCGAGCTGCGTGTCGACCGCCTTGTAGACGACTCCCATCCCGCCGCGCCCGATGATCTGATCGATGCGGTACCGATTGGCGAACAAGTTCCCGGGGATCAACTCCTGGGCAGCAATCGCGGGAGCGGTCTGGCCCGGCATCGTCTCTCCGATGCGCATGGTCGCCATCGAACTGGACGCCTGCCCTACCGCACGCATCATGTTCGTCGTCAGCGCCACGAGCGGCAGCGATGCCACCGGAAGCGGTTGCGGAAGCCACTTGAGTTGAACCTGCTCCGCTGTCGACGAGGAGAGGATCTCGCCACCAGCGGCCTGCGCGGTCTCGTAGGAGATGTAGGCATAGCCGGTCGGCGCGTGCCAGGCGAAGAGCATTGCCAGCAGCGGCGCGTTGCCGACGATGGCGATGCCGGTGTCCCCTTCGAGCTCGACGGAACCGGTCACGAACTCGCCCGTGGCGATGCCCGCGCCGATGGTCATGTGACCCTCGCCCATCGTGGCCAGTTCTTCGTTGATCGCTCGTGCGGCCCGGATGGCGTGCAGAATGCCGCGGTCGCCGCGGAAGACGCTGACGAGCCGGTGCCCGATGATCTCGCGGACGAAACCGTCCTGCCGCGCCACTTCCGATTCCTGAAGCTTCATCGCCCGGCTGACGGCGGCAATGACATTGGCAGCATCGCCCTCGCCGACAGTGGCCGGCAACTCGCGCAGATCCGTGACAAGCAGAGTCCCTTCGTCGAGCTTGGCTGCTTCGCTTTGCGGCTGTGCACCCGCCGCCTCCCGCTCCTGAGACTTGGCGGCCATCTGCTCGTACAGCTCTTCGATCTCAGCCTTGTCGCGAAGAGCGGTGATCATCTTGGCGAAGGAACGCCCCAGAATGCCGACTTCATCGCGTCGATCGATCGGCGGATGAACGGTGTAATCGCCGCCCGTCACCGCCTGCGCGATGCCGGCCAGTTCCTCGATCGGATGCGTGAGCCGCTTTGCGATCAGCCACGAGAAGATGAACGCCAGGAGGAGAGCGCCACCGCCGCCGGCCAGGAGAGCGCTCTCGATGTCTTTGAACGGTTTGAGCTCGATGTCCAGTGAGCGAAGGAACACGGCCGCTCCGGCCGGCGGGCTGACAGGCGCGCCCTTTTCATCGGCAACGACGACCGACTGCAGCGGTCCGCCGGTCATGACGTACTTGCTGCGCTCGATCTCGACGGTCGAAGGCTGGACATCCTTGCCCGTCTTGAGAATCGGATCGACGCTCTTCATCTGGGCCATGTTGAAGATCGGCGCATCCGTCGACCGGACGGGAGGACTGGAGACGTCCGCCGGAGCAAAGATGACCCCGGCATTGGTCGACTCGGCGATCCGGTTTGCGAAGACCTCGTCGATGGCGTAAGCGTTGATCAGATAGCCTTTACGGACGTTGTTCGCGCCCAGGATCATCGGGGCCATCGCAGCGTGATAGAGATGACCGCCCGTCGTGATGACACCCGTCACGACGTTGATCGAGGCGTCGTCGACGAGCTGCTTCACCATCGGCGTCGACGCGTAGAGGTCTTCCATTTTGTCGCCGGAGAGGGCCGGACGATCCGTCCGCGACAGAACGCGGCCCTGACCGTCGAGCACGATCATCAGATCGCTGTGCAGCGATTCTTTCTGTTGATTCAGTTGGTCGAGGATGTCCGCGAAATCGATCGCGGGTGCGGCCGGGGTTGCCGGCGTGGCTGACGGCGCAGCGGAAGGCTTGGTTTCCGCTGGAGCGCCCGCCGGCGTCGCAGTCGCAACATCGGTCGTCCCGCTCATGGCGTGCTCCATGTAGGCCACAAACGACGGATCGCGGCCGAGGAACTCGGCGCTGAGCGAAAGTCTGCCGAGACGCTGGCGTTCCAACTCTTTGAACAGCTTCGCGGCGCTGGCAATCGACTTGTCGACGGTCGTTCTGGCAATCGCGTTCGCTCGTTGAATCGTGATCCCGATCGCAATTCCGACGACGATCACGATGAGGAGCGCGGTCAGGCCGAAGAGCTTCCAGACCAGCGGAAACTTTGCCTTTTCGACGACGGGCGCCTTGCGGACGGGCAACTCGCCGGTCACGGTCCGCGTAGGTGCGGCGAGAGGCTCCGCAGTCACCTCAGTAGTCCCTCGGCTGCTGATACGGCTTGCCCACCTTGTTCATGTGGACTGTCGCTCGATAGTTCCGGCTGTCGAGTGTGAGCGTCACGGCCTGGCTTGGCCCCGTGCTGGTGACGTCGACCACCGGCGCCTCGCTCGTGCCTCCCTGCTCGTTCCAGACATCGAGGCGGTACTTGCCCGGCGGAACATCGCCGACGGAGAAGTTTCCGTTGGCATCGGCAAAGCCGAAGTACGGGGTCGACAGCACGTGAATGACCGCCGACATGTTCGGGTGGACATTGCAGTAGACGTTGACGATGCCGGGCGATGCGAACTTCTGCGATTTGCCGGCACCTTTGCGGTAAAGCCCGAGGTCGAAGGCGTTGTTCGAGGAGAGCGAGAAGAGGTTGTGCGAGATGGGATCATCGTTGGGGAAACTGACTGTCGAGCCGACGGGAACAGCCAGCACGTGAGGAATCAGCGTCTTGTTCCTGGTGACGAGTTGAAACGTCCCGGGAGCGCGGGGGACGACGCGGCCGTTCACCGGCTCGAGCCAGACGAGCGTTTCGGCGGGGATAGGATTCTGGCCACGCTTCGTCACGAACGCGACTTTTCCGGTGACGTTGGCCGCCGCCATAGGTAGCGCGACGAGTATGAGACAAGCCGCGAGATGGGCTGGAAGTCGTTTCATCTCAATGGGCTCCGGAAAGGCGTCATCGTAGCACACGCTCCTGGGCGCATCAGCAAGTCCGTGGACCCGGCAGTTGGCCTGAAATTTAGTATTGCTATTGGGGACGAAAAACGTATCATCTTATCCATGCTCGACAGGTTACGGGTGGGATGGGCTGGAAGATTCAGCCGCGCTACGCGTTTGCCTTGGAGTATACGGTCTGGGTGAGGCAATTGGCCTCATCGTTCTTTGAAGCTTAACGACAGGACATCAAGATCCCGCTCCTCCCTTCCACCACAGGGCGAGTAGGAGCGGTCGATCCGGTCCGTGACGCTGGCGAGGTGGGCTGCTGATCCATTAGCAGCGGCGCTAGTTGCGGGTCCGCCGGAAATTCATGGGGGAGGAGGTACTAATTTCGATGGATTGTCCTAGTAAAACTCAGGGGGTTGGCTCGTAAGGGCTGGTCTCCACCCCGGAAGGGCGCCCGTTAAACGGCGCCCTTTTTCTTTTGGTGGCGGCGCCCTCCGCGCGCCCAATTTTCGGCCTGCAGCGACCCAACTCAGGTTCTGAGTCTCTGTGATCCATCAATCCCATCACTGGCCGAGGCACGCCTGACACGCTTCCTCGGAGGCACGCTGACGGCAGATAGTGAGCACCTGATCGCGCGTCATGCTCTTCAACGCGCCGCGCATTTCGGTGCACATTTCAGTTTTTTCGATGCGGTCGATCGCCTGCGGCGGCTGGTGAAATGCGACACGATTGTTCTGCATCACGTGAACGCTGGGGCCGAGCTCCTCGTCATTGCGCAACTCGATCAGGTCGTTCCGGTTGTTGCCGTTCGACAGCGTGAGCGCGGACGCTCCATCCGGATCGGCGACGAGCATCGCGACCTGTCCCGGCCGATCGCGCGCGTCGAGAGTGAGCGCGACCTGACGACCGGGCGCAAATGTGATGTATCCGCCGCGTTCCTGCCCGGTGTCGTCGTACAGCAGCAGGCCGGACGCCTTCTGCCCGCGCGGCACGCGTTTGCCGTTGAGGACCGCGTCGGGCAGATCGCCGCCCAGCCGCGCGCGAATGACGCCATGGGCATCGACGATGTCGATCTCCGAGAGGGTGAGAATCTGAGGCTTTGTATCTTTCGCGGCCGTCGTTCGACAGGAGGCGACCGCGAGTGCGAGCAGGACTGCGATGTTCAAAACGATCAAGAGGTGGATTCGCCGTTCGCTGGCGATGAGGCGTTCGCTCATGGTAGGACCTCCTGAACCCTATTACGCGTCGTGAGCGATAGAGTTTTGCTCGAATGCAGAAGATCGCGTTATGGGGTCATGCCACCACAAGACTGCTCATCGGTCGCCCGATGGCTCGAGCACAGGGTGAGAAAAGCGCTCTAATCCAGTCGCGAAACGAACGCAGCGCCTTCGACGGCAATGGGCGGCAAGTGCGGAGCGATGATCGCCCGCAGCCGTTCGCGAAACAGCTCGGCGCCCGGCAGGTCGGTGTGCAGCAGTTCGTGGAGCGCTTCGACTTCGGCGGCTCGGATCCGGCTCGGCTTGCGGCCGAGGCATGCGTTGGTCTTGCAGCGGGTGGTGCAGTACTTCCGAGTCGACCGAGTCAGCGGGAACGCGTTCCCACACCAGTTGCAGACGCCCATCTCCACACTCCCCATCACAACCGCCGCGAATGCGTTGATCAACGGCAGAGAATTCGACGCGGGATTCGCGGGCGGCGTCGCCACCGCTCGCCTCCGATCCGTTGATCAACGCTTTACTCTTCGCGGCGGTGCCTAAGACTTTGTGCACCGTCAAGGTAATCCCACTCGGCCGGAACGTCAACGTGTTACCGTTGCTCCGCGCCCCGGTGGCGAAACTTGGTAGACGCAAGGGACTTAAAATCCCTCGGTCCGAAAGGCCATGCCGGTTCGAGTCCGGCCCGGGGCACCACCGTTCCGATATGATCCGCGGATGACCACCGAAACCATCACCCCAAGTTCAGGCGCCCCGCTGACCATCCTCTCCGAAGAGGAGCAGATGTTTCAGGAGAGCGTGCGCGAGTTCGCCATCGAGAAGATCCGGCCGCTGGTTCACCAAATGGACCACGACGCCCTGATGTCGAAGGATTTGATCAAGAGCTTCTTCGAGCTCGGGATCATGGGGATCGAGGTTCCCGACCAGTGGGGCGGCTCAGGCTCCTCGTTCTTCAACGCTGTTCTCGTAGTCGAGGAGCTCTCTCACGTCGATGCCTCCTGCGGCGTCCTCGTCGACGTGCAGAACACGCTCGTCAACAACGCCATCCTGCGCTGGGGCAACGAGGACCAGAAATCGAAGTATCTGCCGATGCTTGCAAGCGACACCGTTGGCGCCTATGCCCTCTCCGAATCCGGCAGCGGGTCCGATGCCTTTGGGCTGGCTTGCAAGGCCGATGACCGCGGCGATCATTGGGTCCTCAACGGGCAGAAACTCTGGATCACCAACGCGTTCGAAGCGAACATCTTCATCGTCTTTGCGAACGCCAAGCCGGACGCCGGCTACAAGGGCATCACGGCCTTCCTCATCGAGCGCGATTTCCCCGGTTTCAAGGTCGGCAAGAAAGAGGACAAGCTCGGGATCAGGGCATCCTCGACCTGCGAGCTGATCCTGGAAGACTGCCAGGTCCCGAAAGAGAACGTCGTCGGCGAGCCCGGCAAGGGCTACAAGATCGCCATCGAGACCCTGAACGAAGGGCGTATCGGGATCGGAGCGCAGATGATCGGCGTCTCTCGCGGCGCGCTCGAGCACGCCATCGCCTACACGAAAGAGCGCAAGCAGTTCGGACAGTCCATCTCGGAGTTTCAGGGAGTGCAGTTCCAGATCGCGGAAGCGGCAACGCAGCTCGAAGCAGCACGCCTCATGGTCTACAACGCGGCCCGGCTCAAAGATGCGAAACGTCCGTTCCTCCGCGAGGCGGCGATGGCGAAACTCTTCTCGTCGCAGGTCGCGGAGAAGATCACATCGCTCGCCGTACAGCTCTTCGGAGGCAACGGCTACACGAAGGAGTATCCGGTCGAGAAGTTCTGGCGCGACTCCAAGGTCGGGCAGATCTACGAGGGAACGTCGAACATGCAGCTTTCGACGATCGCCAAGTCGATCATCTCGGGCCGTCTGTAGACGCTTCGACCTCGGCTGAGCCGAGCAGACCGCGCTCGCGAAGCAGATCCCGTGTCTTTTCCGCCGCTTCCGCCGGATTTGCGACCACTACGCTCACGTGCGCCCACCCCTTCCCGGAGCCGGCGTCTGCGACTGAGCCGATGCCGCGCCGCTCGATCTCGTCCTCGATCCCCTGCCGGACGTGGACCTCCGCAAGCGTCGCCATGCGCGAGCCCGCGAGCTTCAGCCGTACGACCACGTGCGGCAGCTCGGCGAAGTTCTTCACGCGTCCTCGCACGATGGTGCCATCCTCTGCGCGAATGCGGTCGGCTTCCCGACGGACGTAAAGCCCGAAGAAGACGAACGCCAGTAACGGCAACATGATCCAGATCATTCGTGCGCGGCCTGACGTGACCGCTGCTCCCGAGACAGACGCCGCAGAAAATCGTACGCGATGCCCCCGCTCGTCTTTCGCAGAGTCATGAAGTAGACGGCAAACGCCACCACCCCACCGATCCAGGCCAGCGTCCCCAGCTCCCGCGAATGCAGAAAGAACGGCCAGATCATGAAGAGGAGTGAGCCGATGACGCCGGCGACCAGAAGAAAGACCCTCTGCGCTTTCGGCGCATCGACGTCCCGGTTGCACACCAGCGTAACGATGGCCTCGCCCACATCGGAAGGCGCCCAGGAGATGGTGCACTCGATGCCGCCCGCGGCGGCAAGTCCGCGCCGCAGCGGAAGCGTGAAGCGGCGCTCGTTCGCGCCGGAAGAGGTGAGCTCGCCGCCGTACAGATCGATCAGATTCGAGATCGTCTCTTCGATCCCTGCCATCGGAATGCGGTCTTCTTTAAGCTCCACAGGACGTGGGTTGGTCTCGGTCATCGTTCTCCAGAGTAATTCAATTGACCGGGAGAATCATGAACCACGGAGACTCAATCCTTCGTCGCAACAATGTTGTATTTCTGGATCTTCGACTTCAGCGTGTTTCTCGCGAGGCCGAGGCGGCGCGCGGCCTCGCGGATTCGTCCGCCCGACGTTTCGAGGGCGCGCTCGATGAGCTGGCGATCGACCGACGACATCACCTCGTCGTAGACATCGCTCGTGATCTCCATCCTGCCCACCATCGGATTGAGCAACGACGAGGGCATCGGCAAGGGCTGGCCGGGCGATGCTGCCGCGCCGACATCCCCGAAAAGGCTATAGAAATCGTTGCGCGTGATGGTTTCATCGTTCGACATCACGATGGCGCGATGAATCGTCGCTTCCAGCTCGCGCACATTTCCGGGCCAGTTGTAGCGGGCAAAGAGATCGAGGACGCCCGGCTCGAGGCGCTTCGTTTCCACGCCGAGATCCTTGCAGATCTTGCGGATAAAATGCTCGGCGAGGAGCGGAATGTCGTCTTTTCGCTCCCGAAGCGGCGGCAGTACCAGCGGGATGATGTTCAGGCGGTAATAGAGATCCTCGCGGAACGTCCCCGCCTCGATCGCCTTCTCGATGTCGAGATTCGTCGCTGCGATGATCTTCACATCGGTCTTGATCGTCTGCGTGCCACCAACGCGCTCGAACTCCTTGTCCTCGACGACACGAAGGAGCTTTGCCTGAATCGCCAGACTCACCTTGCCGATCTCGTCCAGAAAAATCGTCCCGGTGTTGGCCAGCTCGAAGCGGCCGAGCTTGCGGCGGTCCGCTCCGGTGAACGAGCCCTTCTCGTGTCCGAACAGCTCCGACTCCGCCAGCGTCTCCGGAAGGGCGGCACAGTTGAACATGATGAATGGCGCGTTGCGGCGCGGCGAAACGTTGTGGATGATCCGCGCGATCAGCCCCTTGCCCGTTCCGGACTCTCCTCGCACGAGGACAGTAGAGTGTCCGGTGGCCGCCTTACGAACCGCGAACTGAATCCTGGCCACAGCCTCCGAACCGCCGACGACGGAGTCGAGATGCTTCTCAACGAGCACTTCCCGGCGCAGCGACTCGTTCTCGAGCGACAGCCGGGCCCGCGCAGACTCGAGCTCTTCGTAGAGCCGGGCGTTCTCGATCGCGATCGCCGCCTGATCGGAGAACGCCTCGAGAAAGGTTAGATCCCTTTGCGAGAAGAGGTGGCGTGCCTCGCGATGATCGACGTAGATCGCGCCTGCGATGCGCTCGCGAATCACGAGCGGGACGCAGAGGATCGACATGATGTTCTCGGCGATGACCGACTCCGATTCGGTGAAGCGGTCGTCCGCGCGGGCATCGGCGGAGATCACCGACTGTCCTGACTGGATCACTTCCTTCACGATCGATTGGGGCGAACGCCGCGACCCGCCCTCGGTGTCCTTGATGTTCCGCACGATGCGCGTCCGCAGTGCGCTGGTGATCGGATCGAGGAGGAGGATCATGCCGCGCTCGGCCCGCACGCGGCGGATGGCGACATCGAGAACGCGGTTGAGCACTTCTTCGAGATTCAACGTCGAGTTGATGATCCTGACCACTTCGTAAAGCCCGACCACGCCACTGTCCGGCGCCTTGCCGGCCGGCTTGATGCGGAAGAGAGCGCCGCGCGCGCGCTCGAGATCGTGCGTGGCCTCCAGCCGCTCGAAGATGCGGATGGCGCTGCGAATCGTTTGCGTCGCCTCTTCCGGTTCATCCTTGAGAAGGCCGATGTCGAAAAGGAGCCGTGCGTGCTCGTACGGAGTCTCGAGCAGCTCGAACGTCGCGCGGGCGGCCTCGAACTTGGCATTCGCGGCGTCACGGTCACCCTGCGACGAAAGGATCTTTCCCCACATCCAATCGTTCTTCGCCAGCGCGAAGCGGTCGTCGAGCTGGCGCGCGTACGTTGCGCCCAGCTCCGCGTGCCGCCACGCTTCGTCCATCCGTTGCTGCGTGAAGGCCATGCTGGCCGCAGCCGTGTGCGCCCGCGAGAGTCCTTGCGTGGTCTGGTGCGACGCGAAGATCGACAACGTGCGCGCCAGGTGGCGCTCAGCCTCGCCGTAGTTTTCGCGCTCATCCTCGATCGTTGCCAGAACGTACGACGCCTCGGCGATGAGATCCTCGTCGCGGGCGCGCTCCGCCGCGGAGAGCGCCTTCTGCGCGTACGACATCGCCTTCGCAATGTCGCCCTTCTTTCCCATCAACCGCGCCAACGGGATGTACACCGATGATCGGGAGGCGCGCGTCTCGTCGAAGCCCTGCAACGAAAGACAACGGTTGTATTGCACGAGCGCGTCGTTCCAGCGGCCCAGCATCTCCAGCGCTTCCGCCAGGTTCTCCCGCGCCAGCGCTTCATTCTCGACCGCGCCGATCTTCTCGTCGATGCGAACGCTCTTCTCGAAGAATTCGGCAGCCACCTGAAAATTGCCGCGGCTGAACTCGATGATGCCGACGTTGTTGTAGGCCGTGATGAGGTCCCACAGATCGCCTTCCGCTTCCGAAAGCGCCAGGTTCATCTTGTAGTACTGCAGGGCGTTGATCCAGTCGCCCAGCTTCCAGAGAGCGTTGCCGATGTTCGTCGTTGCCACTTTGGAGAGTTGCTCGGAGCCGACCTTGTCAGCCACTTTCAGCGCTTCGAGCAGGAGTTCGCGTGCGGCCTGCCAGTTGCCAAGGTTGAACTCGAGACAGCCAAGCGTGTTCATCACGTACCCGAAGACTACGGTCGGCTCACTCGGATCAAGAAGAGCCAGCGCGCGCTCGGACGACGCACGCGCCGCCGCATAGTCGTCCCGCTCGCGATACAGCCACGCGATGCGGTTCAGCAGTTCGGCGACGTCATCCCATCTGCCGAGCTTTTCGAATTGATCGATGGCGTTCTGGTAGTACGACTGCGCTGCTTCCTGTTCGCCTCGCTTGGCCAGCACTTTCCCGATCTTCTTCATGACCCGGGCGAGATCGGCGTTCGGGGCGTCGTCTTTGCTGCGAGCTTGAATGCTCTTCAGCAGGAACTGGTATGCCTGCATCGCCGCGCGGTGATCGCTGCTGCGGTAGTAGGCGTCGGCCAGTTTCTCCCGGACCTCTGCCTTCTTCGCTTCTTCCGCTCCGGCCAGATCCATCAATTCGAGTGCGCTGCGATAGAACTCCGTCGCACCCTCATGCGCGATCGTGCGCATCGCCAGATCGCCCGCTTCAACCGAGTAGTGCACGCCCTTGATCTGCTCGTTGGCTCTGGCGTAGTGGTAGGCAACCTCGCCGAGAATGTGAGTCGCGCCGGCCGTCAGTGCGGTTTCCAGCACCGCCGCAATGCGGTGATGCAACTCCGTGCGACGGCGTTCGGTCATCGCGTTGTAGATCGCCTCGCGCAAGTGAATCTGTGGAAACGTGATCGTCTTTCCGTCGTTGGACTCGTCGAGCAGGCCGAGCGAGACGACGCCGCGCAACGCTACATAGGCGTCCTCCGCTGAAGCGCCGGCGACGGACGTGAGTCCGTCAACGCCGGAAGACTCGCCGAATACTGCGGCGGCCTCGATCACCGACCGCAGCTCCGGAGGAAGCGCTTCAACTTTCTCCATCAGGATCGACCCCGCACCACCCGGAATCCGTAATCCTTCGATGCGATCCATATCCGCGACCCATCCGCCGGCCGTCCAGTAGAGATAGGAGTGAGCGATGAGATAGTCGACGACGCGGCGGATGTTCAGCGGCGATCCTGCCGACTCCCACAGAGTCCAGCGCACCAGCTCGTCGGAGATGTTCTCTTCGCCGAGGAGAGACTGGAGGTGCTCGCGAACGAGCGGCTCGTTCAGCGCCTCGACGCGGATGATCGGGAACGCTCCCTCGCGCGCGCGGCGCTCCCAGGCAGTGAAGTTCGTGCCCTGCTCCGCGGGGTCTTCGGTGGAGGAATCGATCGTGAGAGTCCCGATGACGAGAAGGCGATTCTGTTTCGCCTCCCCGACCAGAAACGAGAAAAGCTCCGTCGTCGGCGGATCCGCCCACTGCACGTCATCGATCACGAGGATCAGCGGCGATGCGTTCGACTCCCCTTCCGAGGTACCGGCGCTCAGGAAGCCGTACATATCCTGCACCGCCTGCACGATGCGGTTATAGAGCTGGTACTTGCCGGTCGCCGGAGGCGCTTCGTCGCTCGATCCGTCTGGCGCTGTCGAGCGAAGCAGGCGGCGAAGCTCGGCGGAAACATCTGCTCCAGGATTCACCGCCAGAACCATCTGCTGAAAAATCTCGAAGAACGGCGCGTACGCGGTCTTGCGGTTGATCGGACAACGTCCGCAGAAAACGCGCGCTCCGTCGAGTTGTGCGCGCAGATTGGCGTCGCGGACAATGCGGCTCTTTCCCATTCCCTCCGCGCCGGCGATGATCACGCCGTTGCCACGTCCGTCGCGCGCCTCGGCAATCAACGACCGGAGCTGCGCGACTTCGGCCCGGCGGCCGATCAGCGGAGCCGCGAAGAGCTCTCCACTGCCGAGGAGCAGTTCACCGGCGCCGACTTTCTTTCCCGCCGCTGATGCGACTTCCTGCAGCAGCGCCGCTGCCGAGGCGAAGCGTTGTCGCGGATCCTTCTCGAGCAACTTCATGATGATCTGCTCGAGCTCCGGGGGGATTCGCGGATTGATCGACGAAGGCGGACGCACTTCTTCGTCGAGATGCATGCGGATGACCTCGATCGCAGGCCGGCCGTAGCCTGGCAGCGCGCCCGTAACCGTCTCGTAGAGCGTCATGCCGAGCGCGTAGAGGTCAGCCCGCGAGTCGACGCGATCCTGTTTCAGCACCTCGGGCGGCATGTAGTGCAGCGACCCACGGATCTGCCGGTCCAGCACCTGCCGGCTCTCGATCGCCACTCCGAAATCCATGATCTTGGCCTTGCCGCCCTCATCGACGAGGATGTTCGACGGCTTCAGATCGAGGTGGATGATCCCAAGATGGTGGATGTGATGCAGTGCCGAGGCGATCTGTAGAATCACATCGTAGAGTGATGACCAGCTGTGTCCGTCGAAGTACTCCGAGATTTTCTTTCCCGCGAAGTACTCCATCGTGAAGTACGGGTAGGAGTTCGGCAGCAGACCGTAGTCGAAGACTTTGATGATGCTCTCGTGCTCGAGCGAGGCAAGTGTCGAAAACTCTGTTTTGAACCGTAAAAGTTGCTGTGGCTCCGACAACTCGTGCCGGAGGATCTTGATCGCTTCGTCCCTCTGGTCTGATACGTCGAACACGCGATAAACACAAGTCGACGGCGTTTCCTTGAGGATCGCGCGAACCTGATACCGCGGAGGAAGGGAAAGGTCGGGCGCGAGCAGCGCTTCAAGTGTGGTCGTCATGTCTCGGTGGTCACATTACGTTTCTGTTACGGGTGTAAATATTAACCCGGCAATGTTCCATCGCGGGTCAGAAAGTTGACCACTCGTCTGTCAAGTACAATACCGACCGCGTGCCGAACCTGCCCCAAAACGTTGATCGATTCGACGTTATCCGCATCCTGGGCAAAGGCGGGATGGGGACGGTTTATCTGGCCCGCGATCAACGGCTCGACCGTCTGGTCGCAGTCAAGGTCCTGCACGCCGAGGACATGGGCGACGGGGACAAGCGCACGCGATTCATGCGGGAAGCGAGGACGGCCGCGGCAATCCGGCACCCCAACGTCGCCACGATCTACGAGGTTGGCGAGACTCCCGAGGGTGTTCCGTTCATCGTGATGGAGTACTCGGAAGGAGAAACGCTGTCGCAGCGGATGCGGCGCCGGCCACCCGAGGCGGCTGAGTTTCTCTCGATTGCCAAACAGATCGCAGCGGGCGTCGCCGCCGCGCACGAGTGCGGCATCGTGCACCGCGATCTGAAGTCGGCCAACATCATGATCGAGCCGACGGGTCAGGTGAAGATCCTCGACTTCGGTCTGGCCAAGGCACTTCCGACACAACTACCCCGATTAACGGATTCCTCGAGCAGACGCCTTTTCGGAACACTGCACTATCTTGCGCCGGAACAGGTGCGCGGCCAGCCGGCCGATGAGCGCGCCGATCTCTTTTCGGTCGGCGTCATCCTGTATCAGATGGCGACGGGCCAGCTTCCGTTCAACGCCGACGCACCATTGATGGTGTTGGAGAAGATTCGCGACTCCGAGCCGGAGCCGTTCGTCGCGCGCGATCCCGCCTTCCCCGCCGCTGCCACGAAGATCATCGGCAAGCTCCTGAAGAAAGAACCGCAGGACCGCTACCAGACCGCTCGCGACCTTCTGAGCGACCTCGATGACATCGACACGCCGACCGCCCGATATTCGGCTTCGATGTCACCGACGCACTCGTCGATCGGCCGAACGCGCCCGCGGCCACGCTGGACCCGGCTCATCCTGACGATCGTCGCGTTCGCGGCTGGCGCAGCGGCGATCGTCTACTTCAATCGTCACACGCGGGTGGAACCTGTTCCTGCGCCGGCCACTCCCCCGCCTCCCATCCGCTCGATGGCGGTGCTTCCGCTCGACAACATCGCGAACAACGCGAACGATGACTTCCTCTCCGTCGGTCTCGCCGACGCGCTCGTGACGAAGTTGCAGCAGATTCCGTCGCTGCAGGTGCGGCCAACGTCGGCGATCGTCGAATTTCACAAGAAGAAAATCGACATGAAGACTGCCGCCGAGCAGCTCCACGTCGACAGCGTGCTCGAAGGACACTTCCTGGCCGCCGGCGATCTCGTGCGCGTCAATCTTCAGCTCACCGACTCGCGAACCGGCTACAACGTCTGGGCCGACACGATCGACGGCAAACGCGGCGATCTCATCAAGCTGATCGACGACGTTTCGTCGCGCACAGTCGCCGCACTGAATCAGAAGCTCGGCATGCAAAAGGCGGGAAACGCGTCGGAGCCGCGGTCGTCGAGTCCGCGCGCGTTCGAAGAGTACCTCCGAGCCCGCGCACTCAGCGGAAGTCTCGTACCCGCAGATCATCAGGCGCAGGAAGCCGATCTGCGCCGCGCCATCGGTTTCGATCCGAACTTCGCAGCCGCCTACGCCGAGCTGGCCATCGCCATGTCCCTCGGGCAGGCTCGCGGGTTGGACACCGCGCCGGACACGACCGAGCGCGCCACCTGGTACGCGCACCAAGCCGTGAGGCTCGATCCGCATCTTGCCGCCGCTCATCTCGCGCTGGGCCGCGTATTCGTCCGGGTGCCGGAACGTTTCCGCGAGGCGGTACGCGAGAACCTGGCGGCGTTACAGTTGAACCCAAACGACATCAACGCGCTCAACAACGTCGCCAACTTCTTCGTCTCGATCGGCGACACGCAGCGCGTTCGATGCGTCGGCGACCGCCTGGTCAGCCTCGACCCCAACTCCAATGAAGCCAAGATCCGCGGCTATTGGTTCGTCAACGCCATCGATCCCGAGGGCGCGCTGTCGAACGCACCCGCAGCCTTGGCCGCGCGCGACACGGAGCTGGCAGGCCGCGACATCCGGGCCAACGCGTTCATCCTGATCGGCAACCTCGCCAGCGCGGAAGCGGAGGCCCAACGGATCTCCCAACTCGTGCCGCAGCACTACCTCGGCAAGAGTCTCCGCGCGATGATCGCGGCCGCGAAGGGGGATCGTCCGGCCGCGGAAGCGGCGCTCCATTCGTTCGAAGCGGACGCCAACCGCCTTCACTGGGCCGCCATGCGCCAGGCCTTTTGCTACGCAAAGCTCGGTGATCGGGACAATGCCATGCGCTGGGTCAACCGCGCCGCCGAGCTCGGGAACCACAGCTGGTTCGCCTGGATCAAGCATCCGTGGATGCAGTCGCTGCAGACCGATCCCGAGTATCAGACCGTCATCGGAAAGATGAAAGCCGATCTCGACGACGTTTCGGGCGACGTGATGGGCGTGTACCAGCTCATCTGCCACTGAGGTTGATCCGCAGATGTCGCAGATGGAACGCAGATTTGAAACGCCTTATCTGCGTTCCATCTGCGACATCTGCGGATAGAACGTTAACCCTCCGTTGCCTCGAACATCCGCCGTAATGCCCGCTCCGCCGGAACTCGGATGTCCTCGGGGACGTCGATCTCGTAGCGCATGAACTTGAGCGAATCGCGCACATCCTCGAGCGTGGTCACCTTCATGAACGTGCAAAGCTTGCAGCCTTTGACGAAGGTCTTTTCCGGCACTTCCATCGCCAGGCGGTCGGAGAGCCCGCACTCGGTGACGACGAGGAAGCGGTTGCCCGGTCGCTCCTTCGCGTACTTCACCATTCCCGACGTCGAGAGCACCGCGTCGGCCAGCGCGGCCACATCGGCGCGGCATTCGGGATGAACGAGGATCTCAATCTCGGGATCGGCTTCGCGGATGCGCGCCACCTCATACGGCGTGATCTGCTGATGCACGTAGCAGAACCCTTCCCACGGAATGATGTTCTTGTCCGGAACCTGCTCGGCAACGTGACGCGCCAGGTTGCGGTCGGGAACGAAGAGGATGTTCTTGTTCGGCAGCGTACCGACAACTTTCGCCGCGTTTCCCGACGTGACGATGACATCCGAGAGCGCTTTCACCGCCGCGGTGGTGTTGACGTAGCTGACGACGGCCAGATCAGCGAGCTCCACCTTCAGCTCCGCGATCCGTTTGCGCAGATCCTCGGCCGGCGCTGAATCGGCAAGCTGGCAGCCCGCGGCAAGATTCGGAAGCAGCACGGTCCGCGACGGATTCACGATCTTCGCCGTCTCGGCCATGAAGTGAACGCCGCAGAAATCGATGACGTCGGCGTCGCGAACCTTCGACGCCATCAACGCCAGCTCCAGCGAATCGCCGACAAAGTCCGCAATCTTCAGAATCTCGGGACGGTAGTAGTTGTGCGCGACGATGACCGCGTTGCGCTCCTTCTTCAGCGCCCGGATCTCTTCGTGCAGCTCTTCAAACTCACGAACATCTTCCGCCGTGTACTCGTACGTCCGGACGCGGCTCAGTTCTTCGAACAAGGTAGACATGTCTGGGTGAGACTCTAGCGGATTCGATGACGATGATGAAATCGCAAACGCTGTACCGGCGCTCGCATCTCATCGCACCACTTCAAAGGCAAGGCGCCGGCCAGGTCCGAATCGGAAAATGCCGAAGTCCACGTCAAAGCTCGCCGCGCTCAAAAGCCTCCGCGATCATCGCATCCTTATTTGCCGCCACGCCGCCTCCAGTCGAACGGCCGAGCGCGAAAAGGATCGATGGATCGGCCGCAACCCGCGGAGAAGCTATGTCACGGGCCACCAGCCTGCGGATGTATTCGGCGAACGACACTCCGAGGTCGGCGGCACGTTTGCGGGCACTTCTACGAGTCTCACGATCGAGGGTGATCTGGGTGCGTGACATCATGATGGCATCCAGTCCAGTGTCTCCGAGCATTCTTCGAGCGGCTCAGCCATTCCTTCGCGAATCGACTCACGCAGGCCAGGAACAGAAAGGATGTAGAGCGTCTCCTGGATCGCCTGCCAGTCAGAAAGAGGCACGAGTACTCCCGCAGCCCGCTCCCCCGTGATTCCGATCGTCGTGTGAGCAGCGGCGGCTTCCTCGATGAGAGATTCAAGGATACCCTGCGCCTGCTTCACACTAATTCGTTTCATGACGGTCATCGTAACATCGCCGCCACTTCAAACCTGCCGCAGCACCACCACCGTCGCGCCCCACCCTCCCCCACTCCCGTCGGCATCGTGGAAGGCTTCCACGTAGTCGAGTGAAGCCAGCAGCTTGCGGATGCTTTCGCGCTGCATACCGATCCCGCGACCGTGGATCAGGCGTACCTGGCGGAATCCATGTTGCCGCGCTGCGATCAGGTACTCCGAGGCCACGTCGCGAATCTCGCCGGGGCGGAACGGATGAAGATCGAGCGTGTCGGTGATCGGGATCTCGACCGGCTCATCGTGAGTCTCATCGGGCGTCTCATCGTCCGTCTCATCGGTGTCGCTCACCGGCTCGTCGTCCATGCCGCGATTCTATGTGCGATACTTTCGCTCCCGACACCGATCCGAGAAAACCGATGGTCCTGTTCAATCACGCGACCCGCGAAATGACCGCCAAGATCGTCTACTACGGTCCCGGCCTTTGCGGAAAGACGACCAACCTGATGGTCATCTTCGACAAGCTCGACCCCAAGCAGAAGGGGAAGATGCTGTCGCTGGCGACGAAAACCGATCGCACGCTCTTCTTCGACCTCCTGCCGGTCGACATCGGGAGAGTCGGCTCGTTCAATCTCAAGATCCAGCTCTACACCGTGCCCGGCCAGGTGTTCTACAACGAGACGCGCAAGCTGGTGCTGAAGGGCGCCGACGCCGTCGTCTTCGTCGCCGACTCGCAGCCTTCGATGGTCGAGTCGACCCGCGAGAGTTTCGGCAATCTGCTGGAGAACCTCGAGCAGAACAACATCGATCCGAACGACACGCCGATCGTCATCCAGTTCAACAAACGCGACATCCCCGGCGTCCTACCCATCGAGCAGCTCCAGGAGCGCCTTGGATTCGAAGGCTATCCGTACACCGAGGCCGCGGCGATCAGAGGCGAAGGCGTGATGGAGACGTTCAAGCTCATCTCCAAAATCACGGCCAAGCATCTCTACAGCCGCTTGCAGGGAAAACCGTTGCCGCCGGAAAAAGTGAAAGCCGATTCCGTCCGCGTGAAGGGGAAGGCGAAAGCGGAACCCGAGCCGGAGCCGGAGCCCGAGCCGTCCCCGACGCCGCAGGTCAATCCGTTCGCCGACTCCGTTCCTTTCCCCGAGTCGCAGATCGACAGCAGCTACGAGCGGATGGAAGAGGTCTCGCTCGAATCGCTGCTCTCCGAAGGGCGGGAACGTCCAGCCACGATCTCGGGCAATGTCCCCATTCCAATTGACACCGACGAAATCGAAGAGCTCGACGCAGCCGCGCTGGTACCGGCCGAGGAGACTCCCTCACCGGACGTGGCAGTCACGGAAGTCCCCGATGCGGTCGCCAGCGACGCGGATGAGAAGGTCCGCCTGCTCGAAGCGCAGATCGACTCGATGCGCGCCGAGCACCGCGCCGAGCTCGAGTCCATCCTTCGCGAGCTCGATGCGCTCAGCGCGCGCGTGCGCGATCGCCTCGATTAATGAACCAAGGCGGTTGCCAATTCCGCCCGCTGACCCTAGAATCACGATCTATCTTTTATTTGGAGGATACCAATGCGCCGGACGTTTTCCGCGGTACTCATGCTGTCAATCGCACTCGCAGGATGCAGGGCCAAAGAGGCTTACGACAAAGCGAAGATCTCCCAGGACCTCGACAAACACGGGACTCTGGACCTGATGAAGGACGTCTCGAAGGACAAGTACACCCCTCCCTCGGACGGCAAACTGACCGAAGGGCAGATTCAGATGTATCTCAAGGTGCGCGAGCACGAAAAGGCGATCGCGCAGGTTGCGAGACAGGAAGCGCAGCAGCACGCCGATGCCGCGAAGAAAGCGGGCGAGAAATCGATCGCCGGCATGATGGAGGGCTTCAAGACCATGGGCTCCGCCGCCGACATGCTCACCGCCGACATCCGCGCCGCGAAGGATCTCCACTACAACACGCAGGAGTACCTCTGGGTCAAAGGCCAGGTGCTGGCCGCCAGCACTGCCTCGCTGACGTCGAAAATGGCCGAGGCCACGAATGCGTCGTTCGACTCCGCGTACGCGCAGATGAAGAAATCCTATGACGAAGCCAAAGACGATCAGACGAAGAAGATGTACAAAGAGATGCTCGACAACTACGACAAGTCGCGCGCCGAGATGAAGCAGAGCTCAGCCGCGAACATCTCCCCCGCCATCGCCTACAACCAGCAACTCCTCGCCAAATACGACGGCGCGCTCAACGCCATCACGAACGAAGTCGCCAAGTACGAAGACAAACCCGGCGAGGCCCAGAAATCGATGGACGACATGCAGAAGAGCCTCGACAAGGCGGTCTCCGACGCAAAGAAGACGCAGTAAGCAAAATCGAATCGATCGTGAAGGGCCGCCGGCTTGGCGGCCCTTTTTTCATCTGCGCACATCTGCGTATATCTGCGGATCAAGCCTTTCCGCAGATGACGCAGATGTGCGCAGATGAACCTGCCCTCGCGATACGATTCCCCCATGACCGCCCGCCGCTTCCCTCTCCATCTCGCCTGCTCCCGCTGCGACGCAACCTTCGAGATTCGTGCGCTGATGAACCTCTGTCCGAACGACAGCGCGCCGCTGCTCGCGCAATACGACCTCACGCCTGCGCCTGAGCTGCGCGACGAAATCCGCAGCCGTCCGGCCACGATGTGGCGCTATCGCGAGCTGCTTCCCGCCGATGACGAGCGCGAGATCGTCACCCTCGGCGAAGGCATCACCCCGCTGCTCCGTTCGACGCAATTCGAGAACGTCTGGATCAAGGACGAGTCGAAGAATCCGACTCGCTCCTTCAAATCGCGCGGTATGGCTGCCGCTGTGACGATGGCCAAACGCCTCGGCGCGAAAACACTCGCCGCGCCGACCGCGGGAAACGCCGGCGCCGCACTCTCCGCGTACGGAGCCCGCGCCGGCCTGCCTGTCTTCGTAGCGATGCCGCGCGACACGCCGCAATCGATCATCGATGAATGCCGCAGCTATGGAGCGGAAGTCGAGCTCGTCGCAGGCGTCATCACCGACGCCGGCAAACGCGTCGCGCAGTACATCGCTGCGAACGGCGGCTTCGATCTCTCGACGCTGAAGGAACCGTACCGCGTCGAAGGAAAAAAGATCATGGGCTACGAGCTCCTCGAAGACCTCGGACGCCTGCCCGACGTCATCCTCTATCCCACCGGCGGCGGCACAGGCCTCATCGGCATGTGGAAAGCGTTCGACGAAATGCAACGCCTCGGCTGGATCGGCTCCGAGCGCCCCCGCATGTTCAGCGTGCAATCGAGCGGCTGCGCTCCGGTCGTCCGCGCGTTTAACGAAGGTCTCGAAACGGCGCCCGAGTGGGAATCGCCGGAGACCGGCGCCTGGGGACTGCGGGTTCCGAGAGCCGTCGGCGATCGCCTGATGCTCCGCGCCTTGCGCGATTCCAAAGGCGGCGCCATCGCCGTCGACGAATCGCAAATCGAGACCGCCGCCGCGGAGCTGCGCCACACCGAGGGCATCGACGCCGGCCCCGAAAGCGGCGCCGCGCTTCTCGCTCTTCGCGAATTGCAGAAAACAGGCGCCATCGCCACCAGCGACACCGTCGTTCTGTTCAGTACGGGGGGAAACAAGTACCAGTGACGGGGTTTTTCAGGCCCCGAGCAGAGCTTTTCTGATCAGGACCAAAATCTTTTGCTCCTGGAGGAAGACTTTCTGGTCCCGGAGGAAAACTTTTTGCTCCTGGAGCAAAAGTATTTGCTCTTGGAGGGAAACTTTTTCCTACTGGAGCAAAACTTTGTCCTCCCGGAGCAAAACCATTTGCTCCCGGAGCAGAACTTTCTCCTCTTGGAGGGAAACTTTTTCCTCCCGTAGGAAAACTTTTCCCTCCCCGAGCAGAATCATTTCCTCCTGGAGCAAAATCATTTCCTCCTGGAGCAAAACTTTTTGATCCCGGAGCAGAATTCTTCAGAGCAGGAGCAGAACTTTCTCTCCGAGGAGCAGAATCTTTCGGACGCCGGCTCAGATCCTCTCAGAATCAGCACTCGAAAATCGCCCGCCGCTGCTGCGGATCTCCCCATTCGCGGGGTGTTCGCGAAGGTTCCCATTGGTTTTGGAACATCCTTCGCCTCGGACCTAGCCGCCGTCGCGAAGAAGGCGCTGCCTGACCGTGAGGGAAGTCACTACGTTACGCACCGACTGGCGTTACAGTCACGTCAACGTCAGACGGCTTGGGTCGTCTAACCGGGAACCGAGGGAATGACCATGAACGTACGATCGACGGTACTGCTGTGCGCTGTTCTGGCGCTCGGCGGGCAAGCGCTTGCGCAGTGTCCGACCAGCGGTGCTCCGGTACCGCAATCGCCCATCGGAGCGAATGTCAACGCGAACGCGCCGGTCACCTTCAGTTGGGCGCTGTCGACGGCAGCCGGCATCACCGGTTATGACGTCTTTGCCAGCACGGGCAGCCCCTCGACGACCCTCGTTTGTTCCGCCGCCAGCTCGACGGCCAATTCCTGCAGCGGTCCGCCAGCCGGTCTTTCCTCCGGTACGTACAACTGGGTCGTCCGCGCCAACATCCCAACCTGTTCCGCCGGACTGCAATCAGCAACCAAGCAGTTCACCGTCGGCTGTCTCACCAGCCCTCCATCCGTGCAGTCGCCGTCGGACGGTTCGCAGAACGTCTTTGCCAATCCAACGCTGACGTGGAGTCCGGTCAGCGGCGCCGACACGTACGACGTCTACTTCGGCGTGTCGGGATCGGGAGCCTGCACAGGCACGCCGCAATTCACCACGTCGAATACCAGCTTCAATCCACCGACGCTGGCGGCCGGGACGACGTTCGAATGGCGCGTCGTAGCGAAGAAAACCACCGCCAGCACGTGTCCGTTCACAACCAGCGGGTGCGCAACGTTCAAGACCGCCGCCGCTACCTGCAATCCGCCCGGTTCGTTCAGCCTCGCCTCTCCGTCCGACAAGAGCACGGCCACCTCGACGCCGACACTGACGTGGTCCGCCTCCTCCAACGCGGACAAGTATCTTCTCCACATCGGCACGCAGAATCCGCCGGCTCCGAGCGCAAGCGACCCGATCGTCAACGGCAACTCGACGAGTTACAAATTCTCGCAGGCACTGCCGGCGGGAACCTACTACTGGTCGGTCGATGCCTATCCACCGAACTGCACGACCGCGAAGACGTCCAGCAACGTCTTCAGCTTCACCGTCGCCGCGACGGCCACCTGTCCGACAGCGCCTGCGTCCCTCATCACGCCGGCGAACAACACCACTGTCGATACACCCGTGAGCTTTGATTGGACCGACGTCTCCGGCGCGACCTCGTACAAAGTATTCGCTTCGATCAACGGCGCCGCGGCAGCCGCCTTAGCGGTGACACGCGACTCCCACTACGAGGGCAGCCTTCCCGCCGGTGCGTCCGTAGACTGGTGGATCGAAACGGATGCGGACAACTGCACGCCGGTCACGTCGGCGCACTCGCACTTCAACGTCACCAACGCGGGCGTCTGCCCGAGCAGCCCCGGCTCAGCAACGCTCCTCTCACCCGCCGACGGCGCGACCGGCGTTACCTCTCCGGTCACGTTCAGTTGGTCGGTTGTGCAGGGTGCGACGAACTATGTCGTCTGGGGAGTAACCACGAGCGCCGTCAGCAGTAACGATCGATTCGTCATCGGTAAGACGCCCGGAACGCATGTCACCGCCGCGGTGCCGCAGGGCAGCCTCTCCTGGTATGTCGAAGCCGATTTCGGCGATTGCCCGACAGCAACGTACTCAAAGACTTCCACACTCTCCGTTGCCACGCAGGCCACCTGCAATAGCAATCCCGCTACGTTGCTCTCGCCCGTCAACGGGGCAACCGGCCTGACCTCACCGGTCACCTTCCAATGGACGGCTGTCAGTGGAGCCACCGGCTACAAGTTGTACATCGCACAAGGCAATGACTCCGGCGATCTGGCTGGCACGACGACCTCCACCTCTCTGACGACGTTGGTGCCGGGCGGGGCGGTGACCTGGTGGATCGTGACCACATTCGCCGGCTGCCCGGACGTCGTCTCCGCGAAGTCGGCATTCACCAGCGGCACGCAGACAACCTGCGGAGCCACTTCTACGCTCAACTCTCCAGCCGACGGCGCGACGGTTAGCTCGCCGGTGACGCTCTCCTGGAGTGCCGTCAGCGGTGCGAGTGGATACCGTCTCTGGATTGCCGTCAACGGCGGCTCGCCGATCCTTGCAGCGCGCAGCACGACGGCGGCCGGCACGTCGCAGCAGGTGCAACTGACGAGCGGTGCGGATGAATGGTACGTGGAGACGCTCTTCAGCAACGGGTGCGACTCGACCTTCTCCGCGCACCGCCACTTCACCGTCAGCGCCGCCGCGAACTGCGACACACACAAAGCGGCCACGCTTACCTCGCCCGCCGGCGGCGCGGTTGTGTCGAGTCCGATTACGTTCAACTGGGCCGCGACCGACTCATCCGCCCTTCAGTACCGCGTCTGGGTCTCGTTCAATGGCGATCCGTTCTCCGACATCGGTTTCTCGAAGGACACGAAGCTCCAGCATGATTTCGGGACGAGCACCGGCAACGGGCAGTGGTTCGTCGAAACGCTGTTCGAGAACTGCCCGGTGGTTGTCTCGGCGAAAGCAAACTTCGTCATCCCCCCGCCCGGCTGCGGAACCTCCGGTCCTCAGATCCTCTCGCCGCCCGATGGAGCGACGGCCAGCGCACCAGTCACGCTTGTCTGGAGCGCGGTCACAAACGCCACGGACTATCGGGTGATCTGGACGCTCAACGGCAACGACATGCCGGTGCTGCAGACGACGGATACGTCGATCACGCACATCGTTCCGCCGGGCCTGGTGGAGTGGCGTGTGCAAGCAGTCTTCGACGGCTGCCCGACGACGCGCTCGACCAAATCGCATTTCACGATTCCTCCTGCACCGAGCTGCCCGCCCGACGGGCCAGTGCTCACCGCACCGGCTGACGGCTCTACGAATGTCGACTCGCCCGTCCGCTTCGATTGGAACCCGGTCAGCACGGCCATCGGATACGCGGTCTACGTCCGCCACAACGACGGCGCACCGACGGAACTGGCCGATACGACCACGCGTACGGCAGTGACCAAGGCCATCCCGGAGGGCCAGACCGAGTGGTGGGTGGTGGCATTCTTCAATGGCTGCCCCCCGGCCGAGTCGAAGCACTCGACGTTCACCATCCCGGTGACGAGCTGCGACAACCCGCGGCCAATCCTCTTCACACCGGCAGACGACAGCACGGGCCTGGCATCACCCGTTCATTTCGAGTGGTCGCGCATCGACAACGCCACGAAATACAAAGTCTGGGCCGCGGTCGATGACGACGATGCAAGCGTCATCGGCACGACAACGGTCAACAAGTTGACGGCCAGCGTGCCCAGCGGCACGATCCACTGGCACGTCGAAGCCTTCTTCGACTCCTGCCCGTCGCTCGAGTCGGCCACCGGCAAGTTCACGGTGCGCAAATCGGCGCCGCCGTGTGACACGCCGGACCGGCCCAAAGCCACCGCTCCCGCGCAAGTGGCTTCGAACAGCAGCTACACCGTTCATTGGAGCGCCGTCCTGAACGCGACGAGTTACGAGCTGCAGGAGTCGTCGACCGCGGACTTCGCGGCGGCCACCACCCAGGTCATGACCAGCCTCTCCGCCAGCTTCGTCCACGCAGGCGGAGCCAATCCGCAGAAGTGGCGCTACCGCGTACGCGCCATCAGCAGTTGCGACGACGAGCGCGGGCCGTACTCGCGCATCGTGATCGTGACTGTGCTTCCGGACGCGCCGGAGAAACAGACCAGCGTCGAGATCGGCACGCAGAGCACCATCCGCCAGACCATCTTCATCCCGGGCCATACGCCCTCGCTGCCGTTCACGGCCCGCACCGACAAACCGTGGGCCACAGTGACGCCTTCATCGGGAACACTCGGCGCGCAGGGCGTGACGCTGACGATCGTCTCCGATCCGACAGCGCTGAAACTCGGCACGAATACCGCGACGGTGATCCTCACCTTTGGCGCAGCAAGCAAGAACGGCGTCAGCGCCAGCGACACCACGACGCCACCCGGCAGCGTGCCGGTCTCGGTGACGACCGTGACGCCCGTCTCCTCCGGCGGCAAGAGCGGACCGCTCCCCAACTCGCTCATCATCCCCGCCGTCGGTCACGCCACCGGCGCCAACAGCTCGCTCTTCGAGTCAGACATCCGCATCGCCAACATCACGGCCCAGGCGATGAAATACCAGCTCAATTTCACCCTGACGGCAACGGACGGCACGCAGTCCGGTCAGTCGACGACGATCCAGGTCGATCCCGGCTCCACCATGGCCCTCGACGACATCCTGACCAGTTTCTTCGGCGACGGTTCCGACGGCTCGAGCTCCCTCGGCGTGCTGGAGATCCGCCCGCTGACAACGACCACGCAGAGCGGTCCCCCGAGTGTGCAGACCGTCGCTTCCAGCCGTACATACAACTCGACGCCGACCGGCACCTTCGGGCAGTTCATTCCGGCCATTCCGTTCTCGCAGTTCATCGGCCAGTCGCCCGATTCGTCGCCGAACCCGATCATCTCGCTGCAGCAGATCGCCCAGTCAGCCGCCTACCGGACGAACTTCGGCATCGTCGAAGGAGCGGGCGAACCGGCCAACGTCCTCGTCCACGTCTTCAACAACCAGGGCATCGAGGTCGTGGCGCCGATTCCACTGTCGCTCCTTCCTGGCGAGCACCAGCAGCGAAACCTTCTCGCGGAGAACGGCATCACGCTCACCGATGGCCGTTTCGAAGTCGAAGTCGTGTCGCCGACCGGCAAGGTGACGGCATATGCGTCCGTCATCGACAATCTCACGAACGACCCATTGCTGGTCTTCCCTGTGCTGAAGGGTTCCGAGTCCGCTACGCGATACGTCATCCCGGGCGTGGCCGACATCAACAACGGCTTCGCAAGTTGGCGCAGCGATATCCGTCTGTTCAATCCGACATCCGCACCCGTGACGGCGACGCTGACCTACTTCCCCCAGCCCGGCAACACCGGCGCCAGCGGAACGAAGCAGGTGACGATCCCCGCCGGCCAAGTGATGCCGATCGACAACGCGCTGCAGAATCTCTTCACGCTGACCAACTCCGGCGGCTCCATGCTCGTCACCACGCCCGCGAGCTCGAAGCTCGTCGTCACCGCGCGGACATACAACCAGACATCGAACGGCACGTACGGTCAGTTCATCCCCGCCGTAACGCCGGCGGGATCAGTCGGCCTGTCCGACAACCGCGTCCTGCAACTGCTCCAGCTCGAGTCGTCGGACAAGATGCGCACGAACATCGGCTTCGTCGAGACGAGCGGCAATCCTGTCACGATCGAAGTATCGGCCATCCCGTCAGATTCGAAGGTCGCCGCCAAGACGCAGATCACGCTCACCGCCAACCAATTCCTGCAAGTCTCCCTCGCCCAATTCGGCCTCGGCACCGCCTACAACGCCCGAGTAACCGTGAAGGTGCTGAGCGGCACCGGCCGTGTCACGGCGTACGGGTCAGTGATCGACGCAGCGACGCAGGACCCGACGTACGTGCCAGCGCAGTAGTTTTGTGGGGGGTGGGGAGTGGGGAGTAGGGGGTGGGAGTAATCGCGGATTACGCTCGCTCTCCCCCTACCCTCCGGCTAAAGCCGGTTCACGTTGCTGTTCATCTACTCTTCCCTAAATCAGACGCCCGCCGCGCGCATCACCAGCGACTCCTCTCCCACCCCCCACTCCCCACAACCCACTCCCCCATATAATGCCCGCCGCGCAATTCACGGGAGGTTTTCCTTGGCAGAACAACAGTACGACGTGGTGGTCATCGGCAGCGGTCCGGGCGGGTATGTCGCCGGAATCCGCGCCGGACAGCTCGGCATGAAGGTCGCCGTCGTCGAGAAAGATCCATTCCTCGGCGGGACATGCCTGCACCGCGGCTGCATCCCCACCAAATCGCTTCTCGAAAATGCAGACATCTGGACCAAGATCCAGAAGTCGAAAGAGTTCGGCATCACCGTCGGCGACGTCACCATCGACTGGAGCGTCGTGCAAACACGCAAGCAGGGCGTCGTCGATGCCAACGCCAAAGGCATCGAGTTCCTCTTCAAGAAGAACAAGGTCGAGCGCATCACCGGCTTCGGCAAGCTGGCCGGAAAAGGCATCGTCGAAGTCACCGGCGAAGGCGGCGCGCAACGACTCAATACGAAGAACGTCATCCTGGCGATGGGCTCCGTTCCGAAAGACCTGCCGCACATCAAGACCGACGGCAAGCGGATCATCAACTCCGATCACATTCTCCGCATCAGCTCGATTCCGAAGTCGATGCTCGTCATCGGCGCGGGAGCGGTCGGATGCGAGTTCGCTTCGATCTTCGCCCGCTTCGGCACGAAGGTGACGATCGTCGAAGTGATGCCGCTCCTCCTGCCGATCGAAGACGAGGAGATCTCGAAGGAGTTCACGCGCGTCTTCAAAAAGAAAGGCATCGAGGTGCTCACCGACGCGAAAGTCGAATCGGCCGAAGTCAACGACGCCGGCGTGAAGGTCGTCGTCAGCTCGAAAGGCAAGCAACAGACTTTCGATGTCGAAGTCGTCCTCTCCGCCACAGGGCGGCGCGCCGTCACGGAAAACTGCGGGCTCGAAGGGACAAAAGTCGTCATCGAGCGCGGCTTCGTCCAGATCGATCCGTACATGCGCACCGGCGAAGCGAACATCTACGCCATCGGCGACATCGTTCCCACCCCCGCCCTCGCCCACTGCGCCTCGGCGGAAGGCATCGTCGCCGTCGAGAAGATCAAAGGACTCGACGTCCGCCCGCTCAACTACGACCACGTTCCCAATGCCACCTACACAGATCCGGAAGTCGCCTCGGTAGGTCTCACGGAAAAGAAAGCGAAGGAGCGCGGCTACGACGTGAAGATCGGCAAGTTCCCGTTCACCGCGAACTCAAAAGCAAAGATCATCGGCGAAGCGAACGGCCTGGTGAAGTTCGTGTCTTCCAAAAAATATGATGAGCTCCTCGGCGTCCACATCGTCGGCCCGAAAGCGACCGAGCTGATCGCCGAAGCGTGCGCCGCCCTCGAGCTCGAAGCAACAAGCGAGTCGATCGCCAAAACCATCCACGCGCATCCCACGCTGTCCGAGGCGATGATGGAGGCGGCGGAGGACGTGGGCGGGCATTCGATACATCAGTGAGCTTCAGAGACAGGAGATCAGAGACAAGAGATCAGGTTAAAGACTGATCGCATTGATCTCCGAATCTTCGATCTCCGATCTCCCGATTTCCGAGTCCCATGTCTCTGATCTCTTGTCTCTGATCTCCAAGAAGCGATCCACCAACTTACGATGACCGAACTCTCACTCGAAACCCACGGCCTCACCCGCGAGAACCTGCTCGCAATCGACTACTTTCTCCGTCTGACGCGTACGCTCGAGGAGCGGCTCGTCGCGCTCTTCCGTCAGGCCAAAGTCATCGGCGGGCTGTATCGCTCGCTCGGGCAGGAAGGCGAATCGGTCGCTGCGGCGTACGCGCTCGACTACAAGCAGGGTGACGTCGTGCAGCCGCTGATCCGGAACATGGGATCGATCCTCGTCGCCGGCGCCAAGCCCTCCGACATCATCAAACAGTACATGGCCAAAGCCGACTCGCCCACGCGCGGGCGCGAGCTGAACATTCATTTCGGCCATCCGGACCGCGACGGTTTCATCGGCCAGATCTCCATGCTCGGCGACATGATCCCGGTGATGGCCGGCATCACCCTCGCCGGCCGGATGCAGAAACGCAACCTCGTCGGCATGGCCTTCATCGGCGACGGCGCGTCGTCAACCGGCGCGTTTTACGAAGGGATGAACTTCGCGACGGTGCAGCGACTCCCTCTCGTCGTGATTCTGGAAAACAACGGCTACGCCTACTCGACACCGACGGCGAAACAGAGCGCGGTGAAGACGCTCGCGGACAAAGCGCACGCCTTCGGATGCGCCAGTGAAGTCGTCGACGGCAACGACGTCCTCGCCACGTACGCTGCCGCCAAGCGCGCCGTCGATCGCGCCCGCGCGGGCGAAGGCGTCACGCTCATCGAGGCGAAGACGTTCCGCATCAAAGGCCACGCCGAGCACGACAACCAGGCCTACGTTCCGTCTGCGCTGATCGAAGAGTGGTCGGCAAAAGATCCCGTCGTGCGATTTGAGAAAGCGCTCGTCGACGCCGGCCTGGCCGCGACGTCCGACTTCGACGCGATTCAAGCGCGCGTACGCAGCGAAGTCGATACCGCCACCGACGAAGCGGAACGCTCGCCGATGCCGCGGCCGGAAGAAGCAGCGCTCGGATTGTTCGCCGGGGACGGCTATTGGGGGAAAGGATGAATGCGGAAGGATGAAGGATGAACAGCGCTGCGATTCATCCTTCATCCTTCAATCTTCAGCCTTAAGGACACCATGCCCGTAACCACCTACGTCGACGCCATCCGTGAGGCGATGATCGAAGAGATGCGGCGCGATCCGCGCGTTTTTCTCATCGGCGAAGACGTCGGCTCGTACGGCGGCGCGTTCAAGACCAGCGCCGGGATGATCGACGAGTTCGGCCCTGGCCGCGTCATCGACACTCCGATCTCCGAGGTGGCCATCGTCGGCGCGGCGTCGGGAGCGGCGCTCATGGGCATGCGCCCGATCGCCGAAATGCAGTTCATCGACTTCATCACCTGCGCGTACGACATGCTCGTCAACTTCACCGCCACATCGCGCTATCGCGTGGGCAGTTCATGCCCGATCGTCGTGCGCGGTCCTGCCGGCGGCGGGACGCATGGCGGGCCGTTTCATTCGCTGAATCCCGAGGCGATGTTTATGAATAGGCCGGGGATCAAGATCGTGGCACCGGGAACTGCGTACGACGCCAAAGGCCTGCTCAAAGCGGCCATTCGCGACGACGACCCTGTGCTCTTCATCGAGCACAAGTTTCTCTATCGACGCATCAAAGAGGATTTGCCGTCCGAGGATTACGTCGTGCCGATTGGGAAGGCGAATGTCAGGCGGACGGGTAAAGACATCACCATCATCACCTGGGGAGCGATGATCTACGTTGCCGACGATGCCGCGGCCGACTTGGCAAACGACGGCGTCTCGGCGGAAGTCATCGATCTTCGCTCGATCATCCCGTTCGATGAAGAAGCGATTCTGAACTCGGTAGCGAAGACGAATCGCGTCATCATCCTTCACGAAGCGCCTCTCACCGGCGGCGCCGGCGCCGAGTTTGCCGCACGCATCGCCGAGAAAGCGTTCGACTACCTCGACGCACCGGTCAAACGTGTGGCCGCGCTCGACGTTCCCACGCCCTATTCACCGCCCCTCGAGGCTGCAGCACTTCCGGACAAGGCCCGCGTTCTCGCCGCGGCGCGGGAGTTGCTGCGGTACTGATACTTGCATTAAAAGCATTCCCGCCAGGAGATACCAATGCCAATCGATGTCGTCATGCCGCAGATGGGCGAGTCAATCGCCGAAGGAACCGTCGTCAAATGGCTCAAGAAGCCGGGCGAGAAAGTCGAGCGCGATGAGCCGCTCCTCGAGATCTCGACCGACAAGGTCGACGCCGAGATCCCTGCGCCTGCCTCAGGCACCCTGACCGAGATCATCGCCCAGGAAGGCCAAACCGTCGGCGTCAACACAGTCGTCGCGCGCATCGCCGCCGAAGGCGAAGCAGCCGGCGCGAGCGCACCCGCACAAACAGCCGCAGCGCCGGTACCAGCTCAACCCACACAATCAGCTCAACCCGCAACCGCACCAGCACCAGCGTCTGCTCCGCCAGCACAAGCGCAAGCGCCAGCCCCGCCCCCGAAACCGGCCGCTCCCGCACCACAGGCGCCGCCTGCACCAAAACCAACCGAGCAACCGAGCAACGCAGCAACCGCGCAACCGACAACCCAGCAACCCAGTGAAGAGAACATCACCTCTCTCGACGAGCGTCGGCGCACTAAATCCTCCCCGCTCGTCCGCAAGATCGCGCAGGAGAACAACATCGACATCTCACGCCTGCAGGGTTCCGGCGTCTCCGGCCGGGTGACGAAGAACGACATCCTCGACTACCTCCAGCAGCCGGGATCCGATGCAGCGCCAGCACCCGCACTTGCCACCGGCAGCGAAGGAGTTCGACCGGCACCCGCGGAAGCCGCACCGCGCCCCGCCATGACCTTCGCGCCGGGCGAAGGCGATCGCATCGAGCCGCTCTCGATGATGCGCAAGAAGATCGCCCAGCACATGGTCCTCTCGAAGCAGACCTCGGCGCACGTGACGACCGTCTTCGAAGTCGACTTCACCAACATCGACAAGCTCCGTCGCCGCTACAAGGACGCCTACACCGAGCGCGGCGCGAAACTCACGTTCCTGCCGTTCGTGATTCAGGCGGTGGTGCAGGGTCTTCGCGAGTTCCCCATCATCAATGCATCGATGGATGAGTCGTCGGTGACGTACCACCGCGATCTCAACATCGGAATCGCCGTTGCGTTGGAGTGGGGCCTCATCGTTCCCGTGGTCAAGAATGCCGACGAGAAGAACATCCTCGGCCTCTCCAAAGCGATCAACGACCTCGGCGAGCGCGCCCGCACGAAGAAGCTCTCGCCCGACGACGTTCAGGGCGGCACGTTCACGATCACGAATCCCGGCATTTACGGCGGCCTCTTCGGAACGCCCATCATCAATCAGCCGCAAGTCGCCATCCTCGGCGTCGGCGGGGTGAAGAAGCGTCCAGTCGTTGTCGAGACGAAGGAAGGCGACGTCATCGCCATCCGCTCCATGTGCATCCTCGCGCTGACCTTCGATCATCGCCTCATCGACGGCGCCGTCGCCGATCAATTCATGGCGCGTGTCCGGTCGTTGATCGAAGCTGGTCAGTTCACGTTGTAGGCGCGTAGCGCCGAGACATGTGTAGCGCCGTCGGCTCGACGGCTGTGCCGCCAGCGGCTCGCTGGCGACCCTGTTCGCATGCGAGGAACCGCCGCCGGGCCGGCAGCGGTACAGCCGTCGAGCCGACGGCGCTACGATCGCGCGGCGCGTATGATCTCTCGCAACAACATGCGCCGCATCCTCATGTTCGCGCTCGTGTTCGCAGCCGCATTGGCGGTGCATCCGCAGAATGCCGCTCCGGTCAAAGTCTCCAGAATCGCCGGCGCTGCGTCGCGCCGGATCGAAGCGCCGATTCCCTTCCCCGCCGCTAACGAGTCCTGGTTCCGCGCGCGCTCGAAACACTTCGTCTTCATCAGCAGCGCGGATGAGAATCGCACGCGAACGATCGCCGCGGAGCTGGAGACGCTGGCGGCCGCCCTGACGAAGGTGGACGCCACGTTCAGCACTTCGTCGGGACCGCCGACACGCGTGATCGTTTTCACGAACCCCCGCGAGAGCAGGCCGTACTTCGACATGCTGCGGGACCGGCCCAACTCCGATGTCAGCGGCGTTTTCGTCTCGCAACGGGAAGGCGGAACGATGCTGATCAACGACGGCTCGTCCTGGCGCGGTGGCGACCGTCCTCCGCTTCACGAGCTCGTCCACGATCTTCTGGAATCGGGCGGCGCACGCATCCCGCTCTGGCTCGACGAAGGGCTGGCCGAGTACTTCAGCAATGCCACGATCCGCCGCGGCTCCGTTTCGGCGGGCGAACCGATGCGGAATCACATCGCCACGCTCCGTCAGCGGACGCGCATTCCTCCGGCAGAGCTGTTCGTCATCACGCGGGAGTCCGATACGTACAACCTTCCGCCGGGGCAGGACGTCTTCTATGCGGAAAGCTGGGCCATCGTCGATTGGCTGGTGCGTTCCGCGTCCAGCAGCGGCGCCGAGTTCTACGCATTTGTCCACGACGTCGCGAACGGAGTTCCCGTCGCCACGGCGCTGCAGATGCGCTATCACCGCTCGCTACGCGATGTTGATTGGGCACTCACTCGCTACATAAACGCCCCGCGCGCTGGATGGAGCATCACGATTCCGGTAGCGCAGGTTGATACGACCGCGACGCTGCGAGCGATCGATCGGGCCACGGTTCTGTACGAGCTTGGACACTTCATCGCCGGAATGGACGACAAGGCCGGCGAGGCCGAACGCCACTATCGCGCTGCGCTCGAAGTCAATCCGAAGCACGCGCCGTCACTCGCCGGCCTCGCCTCCTTGCGCGTTGCCGATGCAAAGTACGCCGAGGCGATGCCGCTGTTCGAGCGCGCCATCGCCGAGGATCCGAACGACCTCGAGGTCGCGCTCACGTATGCCGAGGCGCTGATGCAGGATCAGGCCGGGCCTGCGGCGCAGACCGAAGCCTCGGCAGCGGACGACACGCGGCGCTTCCGCAAAGCGCGCGCTCTCATCCAACCGTTTTTCAGTCGTCGCGAAGAGCCCGACTTTCCGACCGGCCGTGTCATGGCCGACCTCGGCGTCTCCTACACCGTCGAGGACGACGTGACGCCGGGCATTGCCGCGCTCGAACAGGCGCGCACGCTCCTTCCCAATCGCGTCGATCTTCCCATTCACCTCCTCGGCATGTACCGGCGCAGCGGTAATCGCGAAAAGGCGGACCAGCTCTTCGCGCAGCTCGAGTCAATGCCCAACCCGCAGATCGCGATCGCTGCTCGTGCGGTCGTCGCGCGCGCGGACGTGATGCGCGCGAACGCGCTCACGCACGGGAATCGTCTCGACGAAGCGGCTGCCGTCGTGCGAGAGCTGGCGGCCGACGCCGGCGATACCGATGCGCGCCGCGACTTCGAAAAGCAAGCCGCCGACCTGACCCACGCCGCAACCAGAAACCGTCAGATCGAAGCCTACGAGCAGATCGTCGCGCAAGTGAACTCCGGCATGTTCCGCGAAGCCATCAAAGCACTCAACGCGTTCCTGCCCACCGCCACCGAGCCCGACATCGTCCACGACGCAAAGGAGCTGCAGAAGCAACTGGCGGAGTGGAAGCCGTGATGCTGGTCTTCCCCCACGAAAAACCGTTTCACGCGGAGACGCGGAGGTCGCGGAGCACCCAACTCCGCGACTCCGCGTCTCCGCGTGAACGCTTTTTTTGTCGAGCAACCCAGCAACCCCAGGGAATGCCAACCAACTCCCGCGCGTATTCGAACGCGCGATGCGCATCTGCGAATTACGGAACCTCGATCTCGTCACGTACGAGAACGGCATGCGGATGCAGCAGAAGCTGGTGGAGATGCGGCAGGAGGAGGCCATTCCGGATCAGCTTCTCCTTCTCGAGCATCCACCTGTCATCACCCTCGGACGCGGCGGCGACGTGCGCAACCTCGTCGCTCCTCCCGCGTCGCTCGCGGCCGAGCGCGTTCGTTTCTTCGAGACCACGCGCGGCGGCGACATCACCTATCACGGACCCGGACAGCTCGTCGGTTACCCGATCGTCCACCTCGGCGAAGGGAAGCGCGACGTGCGCAAGTACGTAACGAAGCTCGAAGAGGTCCTCATCCGCACGGTCGCCGCGTACGGCATCACTGCGGAGCGGGCCGAGGGGAAGCGCGGCATCTGGGTCGGCAACGACAAGATCGCCGCCATCGGCGTGCGCATCGCGCGATGGGTGACCTCGCACGGATTCGCGCTCAACGTGACGACGAACCTCGATCACTTCCGCCTCATCACGCCGTGCGGCCTGCACGGAACGGGCGTGACCTCGATCGCGCGTCTGCTCGGACACGATGTGCCGATCGACGACGTGCGCGGCGTCGTCGCCGCGACGTTCGCGGACGTCTTCGAGCGCGAAGTCGTCCCGCACGAAGCAGGCATCCGCCTCGTCAAAGTGATGGTTCACGACGGCGAGCGCGTACTCCTTCTCCATCGCCGGCCGGAGCGTGGCAACTTCTGGCAGCCGATCACCGGCTCGATCGAAGAGGGGGAACTGCCCCTCGAAACGGCGCGCCGCGAGCTCATCGAAGAAACCGGGAACGCGGGCGAGCCGCGCGCGCTCGATCTGCACCAATCCTTCCTGATCGATTCGCAGTTTCTGGCGGCCACGTATCCGCAGCCGATCATCGCCTCCGAGACAGGCTTCGCGATCGAGATGAGCGCCACGGCGCCGATCCGCATCGACAAGGACGAGCACGATGACTACGGCTGGTTCACATTCGCCGAGGCATATGAAAAGATCCGCTGGACCGACGACCGCGAGGCGTTGGAGCAGTTGGAAAGAGGGTTGCTCAGTTCCAGGGTTGCTGAGTTGCTGGACGAACCACCGCAGCAACCGAGCAACATAGCAACCAAGTAACCCAAAAATGAGCGTCCCCCCGCCAACCCCCGCCCCCATCAACCGCCGCGCCGGGCATCGTCCCGAGTGGCTGAAGATTCGCGTGCCGGGCGATCTGGCGCAGCTTCCGGTCTCGAAGCTGATGAACGATCTGGCGCTGAACACGGTCTGCCAGGAAGCGCGCTGCCCGAACATTTTCGAGTGCTGGAGTGCCGGCACCGCCACCTTCATGATCCTCGGCGAGATCTGCACGCGGCGCTGCACGTTCTGCGCGGTCGGCAAAGGAAAGCCGCTCGGCGCCGACGCCGGTGAGCCGCGCCGCGTGGCCGAGGCGGTCGCAACGATGGGCGTGCACCACGCCGTCATCACGATGGTCAACCGCGATGACATGCCTGACGGCGGCGCGGAGCATCTTGCGCAAACGGTCATCGCCGTTCGCGAGGAGACCGGCGCTGCGGTCGAAGTGCTGATCTCGGATCTGGAAGGTAACCGCGACGCCCTTCGCGTCGTCATCGCGTCCAATCCCGAGGTGCTGGGACACAACATCGAGACGGTGCCGCGCCTCTACTCCGCCGTTCGTCCGGTCGCGAAGTACCAACGCTCACTCGACGTGCTGCGCTGGGCATCGGAAGAGCGCGGCGTCAACATGTTGACCAAGTCGTCGCTCATGCTCGGCCTCGGCGAAACCGAAGACGAGATCCTCTCCGTCGCCCGCGACCTGCGCGAAGCTGGTGTCGACATCTTTACGATGGGTCAATACCTGGCACCCACCGGCAACCATCACCCCGTGCGCCGCTACTACACCCCGGAGGAGTTCACGCAACTCGGAGCCGCCGCGAAGGCGCTGGGATTCCATCACGTCGAATCCGCTCCGCTCGTGCGCAGTTCATACATGGCGCACCGGGCGCTTGAGAAGTAGGTTGGGACTAACGTAGGTCGGACTCTCCAGTCCGACTCCGGTTTTGTCGGACTAGAGAGTCCGACCTACGTTAGTCCGACCTACGTTAGAATCCCCCGCCGATGCCCCGGGTTATCTTCGTCGACGAGGGAAAGGCGGCGGAGTTTCCCGCGGGAAAGACGCTCCTCTCCTGCGCCGGCGAGATGGGAATCCGGGTCAGCAGCGTCTGCGGCGGCGACGGTGCGTGCGGGACGTGCAGGATCGAAGTCGTCGACGGTTGGGACAACCTGACACCGCCGACGCCCGATGAAACATACAAAGAGCTCGAAGCGCCGTACCGGCTGTCATGCCAATCGAAGCTGATCGGCGATGTGATTGTGAAAGTAGCGAAGATTGAGTGATGGGGGGTGGGGTGTTGGGAGTGGGGGGTGGGAGAAACGAACGGTCGATTCGTATCCGTCGCCCACGTTCCAGTTCCGAGACCGCACGCTTCAATGAGCGAGACGTATAAGAAACAGGGACCAAGGAGTTTGGAGTAGCGGAGGAGAACGTGGTTTCGCATCGTTTCTCCCAAAACCCACCCCCCACTCCCCACCCCCCGAGGAAAACATGACGACGATCGAAGCAACCCCCGCGATACTCACCAGCGAGCAGCTCAACACCCTCTACCAATACACCGTCGAGGCTTACAAGACGTTCGAGAAGCTCGCTGAAAAACTTTCCAATCCGCTCACGGCGAATATGTTCAAGCAGTTCGCGGCGGACGAGCGCGCCACGCGCGATCTCATCGAGATGAAGATTGCCGCGCGGAACGGCGCGCGGTTACGCGTGACGCTGGCCAACGATCTCGCCTTCCAGGACATCCTCGAGGGTGACCTTTCGTACCGCGAGACCACCGAGTTCCTGATCGCCCGCGAGCGGACTATGGAACGAAAGCTGGCCGAGCTCGGCCGCGGCGCCACCGTCATCGACCGCGGCTTCGTCGTCTACCTCGGCGCATCGAAGCGCTCTCACATCGTCGAGCTCGAGCGCGAGTTGGAGCTGACCAAACTCGATCGCGATTGGTTCAAACGCGAGGATGCCGAGGCAAGGCTCGTGCGCGGACCGGCCACGGAGTAGCGCGAGTTGGACATGAACCTCACCATCACCCGGACCGCCGCCGAGCACTTGCATCGCGACCTCGACGGCCGCTTTCTCCGCATCGCCTTCACCACCGGCTGCGGCGGCAGCGGCTACCGGCTCGCGTATGCCGACGGCCCAATCGACGGAGACCAGATCGTCGACGTCAACGGCATCCAAGTCGCCCTCGACGACATGTCCGCCTCCCGCCTCGACGGCGCCATCATCGGATTCAACGCCGACGACGACGGCTACCTGCTGGACCACCCGGACGCCATCAGCGCGGTATGGTGCGGGTGACAAGTAGCGCCGTCGGCTCGACGGCTGTACCGCCGCCGGCTCGGCGGCGACTTTACCGCCGTTGAAGCTCCGCCCACTCCATCGCGTGATACGTGATGATCAGATCCGCACCCGCGCGTTTGATTGACGTCAGAATCTCATTCATCACGCGCGGTCCGTCGATCCAGCCCCGTTCCGCCGCCGCCTTCACCATCGAGTACTCGCCGCTCACGTTGTAGGCCGCCACCGGCAGATCGAAGTTCTCGCGCGCGACGCGGATCACATCGAGATACGACAGCGCCGGCTTGACCATGATCATGTCGGCTCCCTCTTCGATGTCGAGCTCCATCTCGCGGATCGCCTCGCGCACGTTCGCCGGATCCATCTGATAGGTGCGGCGGTCGCCAAACTGCGGCGCTGACTCGGCGGCCTCGCGGAACGGACCGTAGAAGCCGGACGCGTACTTCGCCGAGTAGGCCATGATCCCGACGTCGGTGAGGCTGGCGTCATCCAGCGCGCTGCGGATCGCGCCCACGCGCCGGTCCATCATGTCCGAGGGGGCGACGAAATCGGCGCCGGCCGCCGCGAAGGAAACCGCCTGCTTCGCCAGCAGCGGCAGCGTCTGATCGTTGTCGACATCCTTCACTCCGTTGTGATCGACGATGACGCCGCAGTGTCCGTGGTCGGTGTACTCGCAGAGACAGACGTCGGCCATCACCATCATCTGCGGAACGGCGCGCTTGATCGCCTCGATCGCCGATTGCACCGGGCCGGCCGGATCCCACGATGCCGATCCGATCCCGTCCTTGTACTCGGGCAGACCGAAGAGCAGCAGCGCGCGGATGCCGAGGTCGTGGGCGCGAAGGGCTTCGTCAACGGCCTCGTGAGCGCGAAGCTGCCACACCCCGGGCATCGATCCGATCTCGATCTTCGGCCTGCTATTCGGCACGACGAACAGCGGATAGATCAGATCCTCGGCACGCACGATCGTCTCGCGGACCAGCGCCCGGATGGAATCGGTGCGTCGCAGCCGGCGGGGCCGCCGCGTCGTCTGCGTAGTCGTGGTCTCAACCGGCAACGTCATCGTTTTCGTCGTCATCACTCTCTCCGTAGAAAAAGGCACGTGCACACTCGGGGGAACAGAATCGCCGACCCGTGGCGCGGTAAGCGCAGTCGGTGCAGAAGTACTTCCCGCAGACCACGCAGCGTTCCAGCCGCGTACTCTCCTCGGGATCGCTGCAGCGGATGCATCGCCGCTCGTCAACGTCGGACATTCAGCCGCTCCGGCGCGAAATTTTTCACCGCGCGCCGGGTTGAGTATATCCTCCGGCAGCCCTCCCGATGGCGGTGTAGCTCAGATGGTCAGAGCGGGCGTCTCATAAGCGCTAGGTCCCCAGTTCGACTCTGGGCACCGCCACCAAGCGAACTTCGGTCACGCCGACCTGCCCGGACGCCGACGAAGCCTGACGGCCACTGCGACGAGGAAGAGACACTCGTCGGACTGGACTGCCGCGGCTCCCGTCGCCGGTCATGGGCTCGCTGACCGCAACCGCCCGAGGCCTTGAGCGCACGGTCGCCGGGTTACCTCGGGGGATGCAGCTCGTGACATCCGCCTTCGAACTTCGAGACGATTTCAAACTAGGCAACTGTTCACTCAAACCCCAGGGGGCGAACCGTGATGAGTCCGGCTCTCTCCCTTCGCAAGACAAAGGCGATGGACAAATGCGCCGTGCCCATGAGGATCGAGTGCGTACTACCGTGCGGCGGCGGCGCCACTTCTCCGGTCAGGTATCATTCCCGCGTGACGCGCACTCGCTCGACTCCAATTCCGTTCCTCAAGTGGCCCGGCGGCAAACGTTGGCTAACCGAGTACATCCTGACGATTCTGCGAGGTAAAGAAATCAAGCGCTACTTCGAGCCTTTTCTCGGCGGGGCCGCACTCTATTTTGCACTTAGACCGAAGCGAGCGCTCCTTTCCGATATCAACGTCGATCTTATTAACACTTACACGCAGGTGCGCGACTCCCACAAACGCGTGATATCCATCCTAAAACGTATTCCGGTCACGGCGGAAACGTACTACACATTACGCGATGCCAGGAGTCGCTCGCTCGTTACCCGTGCAGCACACTTCTTGTTCCTAAATCGAACCTCCTTCGCCGGCATCTATCGCCTGAACCGGAGCGGAGCCTTTAACGTTCCTTACGGCGGAGGAGACCGCAAGCCGAACATTCTCTGGGACAAGAACATACTCGGCGCTGCATCCACAGCTCTTCAGGGCACAACCCTCGCCGCCTGCGACTTCGAATCGGCTATGCTGCGTGCAAAGAAGGGCGACGTGGTTTATTGCGATCCTACATACACAGTAGCTCATGACAACAACGGATTCGTTCGATACAATGAGCGCAACTTTACCTGGTCAGACCAAGAGCGTCTCGCTTTGGCTGCTGTGAGAGCAGCATGTGCTGGAGCACTGGTGCTTGTCAGTAACGCACACCATCGAGACATCGCAGAACTCCATCGCGGAGCCAAACTCCATATCGTCACGCGCAAGAGCTGTCTCGCTCCGGCTCCTACTTATCGCCGTTCGGTACGCGAGTATCTTTTCGTGTACCCACCGTCGCCGACGGCTCGATAACGCGGTCCATGTAGCGGAGATACGCACGACCAGCGCTTAGAATGTCATATCTGACTCGCATACCGACCGTTTCCAATCGCGCCACGAGACCCGGGATCCGCTTCAGAACCTTGTTCGCATTATTATATCGAATCGGATGGCCTGCCGCGCTAGTGGCGGCTTCGATCTCATAGCAGTCCAATGGCCGACCGGCAATGTCAAGTACCCTCAGCGTGTGGTAAGCCTGACTTCGATCACGACCAAGGCGTGGCTGAACATCCCATGAAACGCCGGCCACTTTTGTATCGCGAACTATGACGGCATCGACTTGGGACCAGTATTGCTCAAGCGACCCTTCGTTCTCAATTCTGATGTCGGCGAACTCGTCTGCGACCCGCAGGAGCCCAAACATCCCCTGCTCGGCATCGAGCTTTCGAAACGCCTGCAAACTGTTAATTCCGTCGAGCCGGCCTCGCGCCAGATGGCGTTCAAAGCGAGTCCTCTCCGTCGAGTCGATTAGCACAGTCCGAGCGTCGGGAATCACTTGCTTCAGAAGATCAAGTTCTTCGACCGTACGGAACCCGCCGATCACCACGTTACGTTCGGCCTCCGACTCCAGAAGTTCCAGAACCTTACGCGCTACAACATCTGCCCCATTTGCCTTGAGAAAAATGTCAGCGACCTGGAACGGCGTCAGACTCGGCTCGACTACACCGTCCGCCATCATTCTAAGGACAGCACTGGCCTCCAGGAATCGGTACCTGTGCCTCTCAGCCGCGCGTTCTCCGAATGTGGTCTTCCCCGCACACGTGTTTCCTAGTACCACAATTACGTCCCTGTCACGTTGCCAAAGCGATGTTTGCCCACTGCCGGCCACCCTTGCCCGACGTGAATACGCAGTCGGCGAAAGGTTTAGCATCAGAGCGTATTCCTCGAGCCGCTCTACCAACGCAAGCAGTGCGCGGATCCTGAAATCATGCTTCCACGACTCCTCAAACGACATCTCGCCGAGTCGTTTGACGGCGCCCTCAGGCACAAACCACCCGTTGAATGTGTGTGGCGTCAGCCAGGGGTACTGAATAGATGGGGAGAACGTCGGTCGCGTACTAGCGACCACACCTTGGGTCTCACCGTGAAAGAACACTGCGCGACGAAGAGCAGGAATGTGCAGCGCGATGTCCGATTTCACTGTGGCTCGGCGCTCACGGCCATGTCGCAATAACTCTTGATCCAACACATCGAAGCTCGTTCCCGCGAACCACTCCTTTACAGAGAGGCCCGGGAAGTCATCGGTGCCACTCAAGGCTTCGATTCTCAAGGAGGTGTCTTCGACAAAAAAAATCGACGCCCGTCCAACGCGGGCTTGGATCTCCTCCAAGGCTCGACCGAGCAGCCGCTCCTTGCCCAGAGAGTAGTCTTCGGCGTATGGCTCGGTGTTCGATTTGAAATGCTGGAGCACAAGCCCGACACGCTCGAAGACGGCTCGCGCCTGAAGGTACTTGTCGACGTTCGAGGTGTGAAATAGCACATCGATCGTGCGTTCGCCGAGCAAGAAGACTTCGCGGAGGTATGGGCGACCGTCAGTCATCTAAAACCTCGAAGCCCGAGTTTCGCCCCGAGAAGGTGCCTAGCGCAGGGCTACCATTCTGCGCCGCTAAGGACGTTGCAAGATCACGCTCCGCATCCGTACGCGTGACCACGTACAGCAGAGGACCCATGCTACTCATTCCTGCCGCAAGCGAGTTCGCTTGCAGTGAGCGGAGAAGTTCACGAACACGAGCGCTTTGCCCCTCAAGCTCCTTACGCTTAAACCCTACGGTGTGAAGGTCAACTAGCGATCGAGTTAGCAGAGGAAGATCACATGTGGCAACGGCAGCCGCGACGCCATGGTACAGCAGTCCAATCGTGGCCAGAGCGTCGCGTTTCAGAATGGGTGCGTGAAGTCTGAAAAACTCGATTTCGTCCGAACCCGAGTAGTTTCGTCCGAGCGGAACGATTAGGGTAAATTTCCACTCCAGAGGAATGGGGTGTCTCGCTATCACCGGCGGCGGTGTATGTCCGTCAGAGGCGGACGAAGGAAGAAAAGGGGGCGAGCCGACTCCTTCTGCATGTCCGCCGTCGGTCAGGAAACCACCGTCGAAGAACGTGTTGACGCCAATTCCTGACGCGCCTCCCCGGCCGCTGATTCTCTGCAACTCCACACGTCGTGCGCTGCGCGCCTTGATCCGGTAAAGGCCGGTGGCTACAGCGAGAAGTAGCGCCGTCTTTGAGCCAAGGCCGCTGTGCTGGGGTGGCATCTTCTCGACCGTGATCTGGACATCGTCCGCCAACGGCCGCATACGTTCGCAGAGACTCCGCAACTGAGTGACAGTCACGCTCTCTATCCCTTCCGGAAGAAGTAGACCATGGCCGTTCCCATGCCGAAAATCGACAATGGTCTGAGGCGCTTCGATAGCGAAGCCAGCACCACCGAAGCGCCGTGACGTGGCGCCCGCGAGATCCGCGAGTGCCACGTGGATGCGTGGGAAGGAGATGATCTTCATTCACCCGCACGCAGGGCCGTCACACTGAGTGTTTCGTCGGACCAAATCGCGTCGAACTGGCCGACGATCCGGTCGAATAGGATTCCGCCGCGTCGAAAAAGAATCGTCGGAGAGTTTCGACTGGGCTGTTTCAAGAGGTAAGGGCCGAAGAACACTTCGTCATCAATGCGGAAGATGTTCATGGTTGGTAGGCATCGATACAATCGAACCTCGAAGGGGTGACGTCCCGAAGAATTCATGATAGGAGTCACAGCTCGCACAAAATCAAGAACTTCCTGTGTGATTGTGCCAACGGTCTGCCTCTCCTCGACGTCACGTTGCGACGCGTAGGGCGCGGCGTGCGGAAAGTGAGGATCGAGCAGGAGTATTCGGACATGAGCCTTCTCTCGCCATCTCGCAAAGTGATCGAAGTAATCTTCGCGAAATGCGCGAAGGCCGAAGCCCATAACGTCGATGTGTTCGCGCGCGTCCGTTAGGCGGCTGTCGTACTCCTCACGAATCCGCACCGATCGTGCGGCGAAGATATTGGACAGGCCAAACTCGCTCAGAATACGCAGGCGAGCACTGACGTCTCTCGACAGAAAGATGTATAGGAACACCGTCCAGCCCGTGATCCCGGCCGCGACAAGGGAAGTTCCGACGCTAATCCACGTCGTGCTCTCGAGCCGAATTAGGAAGACTCCGACGCAAAACACGATCGCGTGCGTGAGCAGGTAAACCCAGTGCGTTGGATCAATGCGAAAACGATGTTTCATCGGGTGGCTCGCAGGTGCAGCGCGCCGAGATCCGTGTGAAGCGAATCCGGCGTGACCATCATTTCAATCTACCTTCCGCATAGGAGTACTTTACACCTCGACGGACGTGCCGTGCGTTTCGCGCCTCCACTTCTGTCACCACCAGTTCGCAAATCCGCTTGCACGCCGGAGAGTGGCGGCAGGCTCCATGGATGCGTACCGGACGCACAACTATCCCTTCCAGATCACGTGATTGGTGTTGGGCACGATTCGCCCGCGGCGATTCAATGCCGCGCCGCCCTCCGCCGCTGCCCTGCGATCAAGTCGTCGTGCGCTTGAAACACCGCGCTTGGAAATGCGTTCGCGTTCGCTGGGAAGATTTCGATGTATTGAGCGCGCAGCGAGTTGGTTTGGCCGAGGGGGAAGATGCCGGTTTCCAGCATGCTGAGGAACGTCGCGTCGGTGCATGGAGTGGGGTTCGTGACGGGCTCGGAGCATCCTGCGCCCTGTCCGGTCGATCCGAAATAGTTGTTGGTCTGGAAGGCCGCGAAGGTGCCGAGGGTCTGGGCGGCCTGGGTCACGGTGCTCGATGCTGTCTCACCGGGCATCAGGAAGTTGAACTGAACGACCAGCCGCGCGGGAAGCTTGTGGCTTGCCTGCGCGAGAAGCGCTTGATTCTGGTCGGGGGGCGTGCCTTTGATGACTGATCCATCCTCTCCGATCGGGGGGAACGCGTTCTGCGGGATGATGGCCACGCTGAACGACTTGTCGGGAAAACTCTTCACGAACGAGTTGGTGATTTGATCCCAGGCCTGGAGCAAGCGCGAAGGGCGGAAGCCGGCCTGCTGCCACGTCGCGACGGCATCGCTCACACACGCCAGCCCCGTGCTCTGCGGAGTCTCAGCGGGCAACCGAAACTCGTCGGTGGTCCGATTGACGCCTGTCAGGCGAAGAAGTGTAACCGCGCTGTACGTTCCATCGGCCTTCAGATGCGCGGCGACGGCCGCCAACAGCAGATCCCATCGGTTCAGAAACGCCGCATCCCAAGGCGCGGCGATCGTCTCCGTATCGCACACGCCGGTCGCGCCGCTGTGCGGAGAGATGGTGAAGGTCAGCGGGCTCGCCCCGGCACCCGAGGGCGCGGCCTGAAACAGCCACGACGGAGTATCGGTACCGGCAGTGATCGTCAGGTCGATCTTCTTCCCCGCGGCGACGGCGCGATGCGTCCATTGATCGAGCGTCGTCCATTGGTATTGCCCCATCGCCGGCTCGATCGAGCTCCAACTGATGACGAGCACGATGCCATCCACTCCGGGCACGCCGAGCGATGCGGTGACGTTGTTGGCGTAGCCTTTGGAGATCTGCGAGACATCGCTGCTGTAGACGTAGATCCCCCGAAGGTCAGCAGCGTGGATCCGCGGAGCAACGAGCGCGCACGCCACGAACGTCGATGCGATGATTGCGCGCCGCGCAACGAGACCTCTTCCGCCCGACGGCGAAGCAACGCTGTTCCCTGCAAACCACACTGCTCCTCCTCACCGGGCGCGGGAAACATCGCGCAGGGACGGCGGGATTGTCAAGAGGCGACGACCAGGCGCGTGCGCTCGGCGGCGAGGACGCCGCCGGGCCAGCCGCCGGGACGGCGGCGTTCCATCCGCTCCGAGCGAATCTCCCCTGTTCATCCCTCCGCATCTCCGCGTCTCCGCGTGACCGCCTTTGATATCGTTCCAAAATGCGTCAAACGTGCATCTCTGCGATCGTCGTATTGATACTGAGCACTCCCCTCTTCGCCGCCGACGAATTCACGTTGTACGAGCTCCTGCCTCCGCAGAGCCACCAGTTCGCGATCACCTACGACGTGACGCAGGCGAAGGAAGGGGCGGAATGGTTTTTTAATCCGATTCGTGTGGGCTCGATCGCCACCAAAGAGCGCGTGATCGCGCGGGCTTCCGGCGAGGATCTGAAGTTCGAGGTTGTCAGCGGCAAGGAGGCGAAGACGAGCGGGCTCGTGTCACCGACGACGGCTGACGATGCGCAGTTCATTCGCGTTCATCTGCCGGGGCCGGTGCCGAAGGGTGGGCAGACGCGGATTCGCATCATCAAGACGTATACCGACGCGAAGTCGTACGACGTGAAAGACGGCCTGCTCGTGTTCGAGCGGCCCCTTGGCATCAAGCGCAATGTCGTGCTGCTGCCGAAGGGATGGGAGCTGGTCGGCTGCGGGTCGCCGGGTATCGTTTCCACCGATGCCGATGGCCGCGTTCGCGTCAGTTTCCTCAACGATCGCGATGATCAGTTGCCTGTGAAGCTCGTCGCGAGGAGCCTGCCATGAGACGCGCGTTGATTCTGTTTCTCGCGCTCGTTCCCGCATCGCTCCTTGCACAGGAGTCGATTCATCGCGCCGAGCAGGATCGGGAGATCAGCTACTGGCTTCTCGATCCGTCCACGCATCAATTCCGAATCTCGCACGACTTCACGGTGACGCGTGTTGGCCAGAAGTCGGTACACAGCTTCGTGCGCAAGGGCAGCGTGGTCTCGCCTGACGCGAAGATGACCGATCTCGATACGGGCAAAGACCTCGTCACGCACGCCGTTCCGGGCAAGGATGTCAACGCGTTGGGCTATTACCCGACGCCGGTCGATCCCGATTCCGTTGCCGTGCAGGGCGATCTCGAACATCCGGTGTCCGAGGGAAGGTCGGCGAGGATTCGGGTGCAGGAGACGTACACCGATCCGGTTGGCTACACGCTCGAAGGCGGCGACCTCGTTTGGAAGCGCACCCTCGGGCGGCCATTGAACTACGTGACGTTACCTCCCGGCTGGATGCTGACCTCAGTCAACACGCCTGCCGTGATCTCACTCGACGAAGAAGGCCGGATCAAGCTGCGATTCACCAACATTCGCAACGACGAGTTGTCGATCGTGATCAAGGCGCGGCGAAGAATCCCGAAGACGTAGTCGCGGGCGCGTTCCTACACGTACATCGCGGCGGCGGACTCCCACTCGTGCGCGATGTTGCGCATGATCAGGGCACAGTCGAAGGCGATGCTGCCGGCGGGGAAGAGCTCCTGATTCGAGAAGTAGCTCGACTCGACCGATTCGACGTGGAGCGGCTGAACTTCCCACGTCGTTGTGCGGAGGACGATGCCGTCGAGCATGTGCCCCGAGGCGGTCGCGGAATAGCCGAGGGATCCAGGTTCGAAGAATGCGGAGGCGTCAGCCAGCGACCCGAAGATGGATCCAGCCGGTAACTCGGAAACGACGCTTGCCGCCACACGAACTCCTACTACATGGTCGCTCGACGCCATCTCGAGCCGAACGTGATTGCCGTCGTCGCTGACGTCGAATCGAGCGCGATGGTGCTCGCCGGGGAAGAGTCTCCCGCCAGCCAGTTGATTCAGCAGCGAGCTGGAGTCGCGTCGCGGGATGTACACACCTTCGTGCTCGCCATCAGTGTCATTCCAGACGACTGCGAATCGGTGCGCGGCGTTCTCGCTCGATAGCCCCAGCATCTGGGGAAAGCGGCGCGGACGAATCCCTTCCAGGCGGATGAGGCAAATGCCGCCGACCGCGAAACCTGCGTGCAGCTTCGGCCGGAAGGGCGCTGGCAGTTGACGCTGTGCGGCGGCCGGATCGATACGAAAATTGACGAGTAACCTGCGACGAATGATGCCGTGCACCCGAGGGAGACGCATCGCTTTCACGCCTCGCCCGTGAATCGATCGCCGATCCAGGCATTCCGCGCCTTCTCATCGCGCGCCGAGTAGAGAAACTGCGTCCACGTCTTCTGTTCGTGGATGACCGCGCCGAGCTCCCAGACGCAGAACACCGGGTAGTGCTTGTAGGAGTCGGGGACGTTGCCGGTCATTCGCAAATCATATCCGCCGCAGTAAAACCGTTTCACGCGGAGACGCGGAGGGGCGGAGAAATCACTCCGCGGTCTCCGCGTCTCCGCGTGAAAAATCTGGCAGTGGTGCCATACTGGATTCCGAACCTTAAGGAGGATTCCGTGCCGGCAAGAAAGAGCACTTCGATTCTTGTATTGACGCTGACCACGATCGCTTTGCTCGCCGCTGCGGCCCACGCCGGTGCGCCTCTCAAGGGTGTCGACGTCAAGCTGGGAAAGGCTCCCGGCGGAGGAGCTTCCGCACGCACGACCAACGCCGACGGGAAGCTCGACCTCGGCGTTCTGCCGGCCGGCTCGTATTACCTGATCATCAGCGCTCCAAAGGGGACGGACGTGACTCGCGATCCCGAGGCGCAGATCGAGATCAAGGGTGCGACGGGCGGCACGGTCAAGAAGCGTTGGGACTACGCGAAGAAGAAGGCGTTCGACGTCGCGCCTGCCGATTCGTCCGCGAGAGTCGCTGCGCCTGTCGGTGAGGAGAAGATCATCTTCACCTCCGACGGCATCCACCCGATCGTGATAGGCGCCAGCACCAACGCCACAATCGTCAAATCCAAATCGAACATCACCAACAACTGACGAGGGTTAACTCTATCGTCATCGTCGAGGCCATCCGCCGTTTCCTCGCTGCACACGAACTTATGCAGCGGCCGATCGTGGCTGCCGTCTCGGGCGGCGGCGACTCCACCGCGCTTCTCGTTGCGCTCGTGGAGATCGGCGACATCAAATTCTCCGCCGCGCACGTCAACCATCACCTTCGCGGCGCCGAATCCGATGACGACGAGGCCTACGTTCGCGAGCTCTGCGCGCGATATGACATCCCGCTGCGCGTCGCCGATGGCACGCTCGATCCCGAGGCCGTCCGGCATCGCGGCGTCGAGGCAGCGGCGCGCGAAGTGCGCCACGCACGGCTGCGCGAGATCGCCGGCGACGCGCTCATCGCCACTGCGCATCAGAAGAACGATCAGGCCGAGACGGTGATGATGCGCCTCATGACTGGAGGCGGCACCGCCGCGCTGCGCGGCATCCATCCCGTCCGCGACGACGGCATCATCCGTCCGCTGCTGGATGTGACACGCAAGGAGATCGAGCGTTTCCTCGCCGAGCGCAACATCACTCCCCGCTTCGATCGCTCGAACGCCGATCCGCGCTTCCTCCGCAACCGCGTCCGGGCCATGCTTCGCGACTTCGACGACAGCGTCATCGACAACCTCGCCGCCGTCGCCGATCAAGCGCGGCAACAGTGGCCCATTCTCGAACAGGCCATCGACGCCGCCGAGGATGTGATCGCGTCCGAGGAGGAGACGCGATTCCGATCGATGCCGGAGAACGCCTGGCTGCGTCAGGCCCTGCTCCTCCGCCACATCCGGCGTCTCGACCCCGAGGCGCGAGACATCTCCGCGGAGGATCTCGCCCGGCTGGTGCAGTCAACGAGTCGAACCTCCGTTACACGATCCGTCGAGCTGCTCGTCGAAGGCAACGAGATCGTCCTCCGTCGCCGGAACGGCGACACGCTCACCCCCGACTTCGAAATCGAGATCGAAGCAGGCACCGAGGTGCTCATCCCGGAGATCGCAACGAGGGTCCGCATCCAACCGACAACCGACAACCGACAACGCACGCCGCCAGGCGTGCAGCTCATCCAGCTAAGCAAAGGCGCCAAACCCCACTTCACTATCCGCAACCGCCGCCACGGCGACCGCTTCCGCCCCCTCGGCATGTCCCACGACAAAAAGCTGAAGGATCTGCTGATTGATCGTAAGATTGCCGCTGCGTCGCGCGATCGCATTCCTCTCCTCATCTGGCAGGGAGCGATCGTCTGGGTGGCTGGCGTCGAAGTCTCGGATCTGTTCAAAGTGACAGGCGAGGCTGCCGACCTTTATGAGGTCGCGATTGAGAAAGTTCACGAAAGCCTTCAGCGCCCGGGAGATTGAACAGCGCGTGGCCGCGCTGGCGGCGGAGATTCGCGACGATGCCGGCGACGCTCCCCTCTTCCTCCTCGGCATCCTCAAAGGCGCATCGTGCTTCCTGCCCGATCTCCTGCGCAGGATTCCGGGTGACGCCGGCTACGGCTTCATCGACGTTGTCCGCGACGTCGCCGACGCCGATACCGCCGCCGCGCTGGAGATCACCTACCTGAGCTGGATCGACATCCGCGACCGGAACGTCTACGTCGTCAAAGATGTCGTGTCGACCGGCGTCATCGAGACCTACCTGATGATGCAGCTTCGCCAGAAACAGCCGTCGAGCCTCAAGCTGGTCGCCCTCCTCGACCGCCCCGACGCGCGCACCGTCGACTTGACGGTCGATTTCCGCGCTTTCGAGGCCAGCGAGGGCCCTTACGCCGGCTACGGCCTCGAGTTCGAAGGCCGTTTCGGAAACCTGCCGTACATTGCGTCCGTTAAATAGAACTTGTTGGCAGGGTTACGGGGTTTCGCGACCGGGACGCCCAGCAACCCAGAAACCATGCACCCCACCCACACCCCACACCCTACCCCCCACCCCCCGACCACCCCCCGACCCAGAATTTCACCCCCCGCCGCCCCGTTCTTCGACACGGCAGTCAATGGCACGCACGAAGCATTCGCGTGCTCCCCTTGGAGGTTTGATTGAATTCGACGCTCAAAACGGTGCTTCTCTGGGCCGTCATCATCGTTCTCGTGGTTCTGCTGTGGAGCCTGTTCAACACCACGAAAGGAACGAGTGAAACCATCGCCTTCAGCGATTTCCTCGACCGCGTGAACCAGGGCTCTGTCGCCAGCGTGACGATTCGCGGTGACGAAGTTCACGGCGAGACCAAGCAGACCGCGCCCGGCGGGAAGAAGGAGTTCCAGGCCACGATCATGGCCAACTATCCCTCCATGATCGATCAGCTCCGCGCCAAAGGCGTGAAGGTGCAGGTCGAGCATGCCGCCGACGCACCCTTCATCACCGCACTCATCACCTGGGCTCCCGTCCTCTTCCTCGTCGGCCTCTGGATCTTCTTCATGCGCCAGATGCAGGCCGGCGGCAACAAGGCCCTCTCCTTCGGCAAATCGAAAGCGAAGCTCCTCTCCGGCAACGCCAAGAAGGTGACGTTCAAAGACGTCGCCGGCGTCGATGAGGCGAAGATCGAGCTGCACGAGATCATCGAGTTCCTGAAAGAGCCGCAGAAGTTCACCAAGCTCGGCGGCAAGATCCCCAAAGGCGTGCTGCTGATGGGACCTCCCGGCACCGGCAAGACGCTACTCGCGCGCGCCATCGCCGGCGAGGCCAACGCCCCCTTCTTCTCCATCTCCGGCTCCGACTTCGTGGAGATGTTCGTCGGCGTCGGTGCTTCACGCGTCCGCGATCTCTTCGAACAAGGCAAGAAGAACGCCCCCTGCATCATCTTCATCGATGAGATCGACGCCGTCGGCCGCCATCGCGGCGCCGGACTCGGCGGCGGTCACGACGAGCGCGAACAGACCCTCAACCAGCTCCTCGTCGAGATGGACGGCTTCGAGTCGAACGACGGCGTGATCTTGGTCGCCGCCACGAACCGGCCAGATGTTTTGGACCCTGCCCTCCTCCGTCCCGGCCGCTTCGACCGCCGCGTCGTCGTCGACCTCCCCGACCTCAAAGGACGCGAGGGCATCCTGCGCGTACACACGCGAACGATCCCGCTGTCTGAGGATGTCGATCCGGTCGTCATCGCGCGCGGCTCACCCGGATTCAGCGGCGCCGACCTCGCCAACCTCGTCAACGAAGCTGCGCTGAACGCCGCCCGTTACGACAAGAAGAAAGTCCAGATGATCGACTTCGAGTTCGCGAAGGACAAGGTCATGATGGGCGTGGAGCGCAAGTCGATGGTGATGAGCGACCGTGAGAAGAAGAACACGGCCTATCACGAGTCGGGACACACGATCGTCGCCGCGGTTCTTCCCGCCGCCGATCCGCTGCACAAAGTCACGATCATCCCCCGCGGCCGCGCCCTCGGCCTCACGCAACAGCTCCCCACCGAGGACAAGTATTCATACTCGAAGCGCTACCTCGAAGCGATGCTGGCCGTGCTGATGGGCGGCCGTCTAGCCGAGGAGATCTTCATCGGCGAGATCACCACGGGGGCCGGCAACGACATCGAGCGCGCCTCGGCCATGGCCCGCCGCATGGTCTGCGAATGGGGCATGTCCGAGCTCGGCCCCGTCACCTTCGGCAAGAAAGAAGAAGCCATCTTCCTCGGCCGCGAGTTCGCACAACACCAGGACTTCTCCGAAAACACCGCCGTCGAGATCGACCGCGAAGTCAAACGCATCCTCGACAAGGCCTACGCTCACGCCAAAGAGATCATCACCGCTCACAAATCGTCCCTCGACCGCATCGCCAGAAAACTCCTGGAGCGCGAGACGCTGGAAGGATGGGAAGTCAACGACATCCTCCGCGAAGAAACCGGCAACGACTACCTGAAGATGAAGGAGTACTACCCCGAAGCCAGCCCCGGCGAGACGATGACGATCGCGCCAGGATCGGGGCCATCAACCGACGTCTCCGCGCCGGTGCAACAACCCCCCGCGCCAGCGCCAGTGCCCGATCGCACGTCGTAGCTTCACGAACCGAATCGCAATGTCAGGGCCGCCGCAATGCGGCCCTTTTTCTTCTCAGCGAAGTGCTACGATCGAGTCATGAGTCCAACTGTTTTCCGAGATGGACCCTATCGGTTTTACTTCAACTCCCGGGAAGAGGATCGAATGCACGTGCACGTCGAATCGCCCGAGGGTGAGGTCAAGGTGTGGCTTGAGCCTCGCATCGAACTGGCGCAGAATCAAGGGTCGCAGAGCGAGAGGTAAGGAAGATCATTCGTATCCTGGAACAACGACATGTCGAAGTTGAAGAGCGCTGGCGTCAGCACAGGAGAAGTTGAAGTTACCAGTATCTCCAGGCACGGCTTCTGGCTGTACCTTGGCGGACGCGAGCTCTTCGTCGACTTTGGCGAGTTTCCCTGGTTCGCAGAGGCTCCTGTCAATAAGGTCCTGAATGTCCGCTGGCCAGCACCGGATCACTTGAACTGGCCCGAGCTGGACATCGACCTCTCCGTCGAATCGATTGAGAACCCTGAGCGATTTCCACTTCACTTTGATCCTATGGAGCGAAGCGCGGAATGATTCTCCGCGCGAGTGCTACCACTCCGACCAACTACCTTGGCGTGGGGTGAAGACTGATGGGGACAATTGATCCTGGATACTGGTTGAACCGACGAAGGCTGCTCGTCGTCGCGCTTTCTGTTCTTGCAGCGATGGTGGTTTGCGTCTGCAGACCCCAATCACCCAAATCCGAGATGCAGAAGCGCGCCTTTCAACGAAATCGCGAGGCCCTGAAAGAGGAGATGGCCACTGATGCCCGGCTTAGTTCCCTCTATCAGCGAAAGGCCGCGGACGTATCAAAGGAAATGGGGCCCCCGGCAGCAACGTCTCCATGCCCCGGCGCCAATCGCTGCTGGTATTACGAGGCCAACCACGTACCCCGAGCCAACGCTCCGAAATACTTTGTCTGCCTCTCGAATGATGACTCAGTGATTTGCGAAGGACGCCTTCAGATCCTCCAACCCTCCGGCATGCACTCAAGCCGCGGGCCCGTGAAGACAGTGGTCCCGCGCCCTGCCGGGTCCCAAGTGCAGTAGCATTAGGCCTGCGGGTCCGCGCGACCGAACCTGGGTCCGTTGGACGACCAGGAGACAGCCGATGACGAACCCCTCACCGTCGGACTCCGGATCACCCCTTTTCGATACGCTGCCCTGTCCGCACTGCGCAGAGCCGATGCGCATTCAAATCCGGCTTCGAAGCCTGCCGTTTCGATGCCCTAAGTGTCGCGGGTACTCTGCTTTCCCGTTTGAATCGCGCGTTCAGTCGGCCTTCATACTCATCGTCGTCGGCCTTGCGACTGTGCTTCTGTGCAAGCTGTTCGCGCTGGATAAGGCATCGACCTTTCCCGAGATTGTTGCCTGGATGGGTGTACTTGTCGGTGGAATGCTCGTGGGCGCCCGTCTCGTCGCACGCTCAATGCGGGCAACGGCGACACACCTCGTCAAGGTCCGGCGGCCGTTGTGGTTGTTTTGGTGACCGCCAAACCGAGCGGCGAGCAGGCCGCCGATCCCACGTGCGTTACGACGATACCTCTCCGATCAACGACAGCCCTACTGCTGCCGCCCCGCGTACTTGCCCGGCTCGGCGCGGAACGAGACGGCGACCCGGTTCCAGCCATTGATCACGACGACGGCCCAGGTGAGGTTCACCAGTTCCTCCTCGCTGAAATGGCGGCGTGCTTCTTCGTACACGTCGTCCGGAACGTGGGTCTCGCTGACGAGTGTGACCGCTTCGGTCCACGCCAGAGCGGCGCGCTCGCGATCGCTGTAGAAGGGAGCCTCGCGCCATGCGTCCAGCAGGAAGATTCGCTGCTCCGTCTCTCCCGCGGTGCGCGCGTCGATCGTGTGCATGTCCAGGCAGTACGCACAGCCGTTGATCTGCGACGCGCGGATCTTGATCAGCTCCAGCAGGGAATGTTCGAGTCCACAGTTCTCCACGAAGGCGTTCAGCGCGAGCATCGCGCGGAGGCCTCCGGGAGAGGCCGATGCATAGTCGGGGCGGGCTTTCATCGGATCGGCTCCTTCTCAATCGGCGAGTGGCCGCGATTCTATGCCGGCCATTCCAATCCTCCGCCCAGCTTTCGCTCGCAGCGGATCAAGAAAGTGCAAGCGATGCTGGCCGTGCTGATGGGCGGCCGTCTGGCCGAGGAGATCTTCATCGGCGAGATCACAACGGGCGCCGGCAACGACATCGAGCGCGCCTCGGCCATGGCCCGCCGCATGGTCTGCGAATGGGGCATGTCCGACCTCGGACCCGTCACCTTCGCCAAGAAAGAAGAAGCCATCCTCCTCGGCCGCGAGTTCGCCCAGCACCAGGACTTCTCCGAAGCCACCGCCGTCGAGATCGACGTTGCGCAGTATTCTAGGCAACAGTGGCTATTCTCGACTCCGGCGACAAGTTCTGCCTGCTCTCGGTCGAAGGGTGCGTATCGGCCCCGCAAACCGATGTTCAGCTCTCGGATGGTACTTGGGCACTAACCAAACTGCCGGTCGAACTTAGTCCAACCTGGCAGAAATCGATAGGCGAACTCCGGACGAATGCTCTGCAGCGTGCAAACTTTCTATTGCTTCGCACCTTGCCGAACGGAAGCCCAGGCAACCTGGACGACGAGCACGAGCAACTCAAACGGGAGGTCACGGATACTTTTTGGCTGCTTCAGCTTTCCGGCCCGCTCCGATATCAAACCGCAACAGCCATGCTCGGCCGAGCTGATTCGCAAGGCGACATCATCTCTCAAGTTATTCAGCTCAAACACTTCTACGAAACAAGGGGAACACCGCTGCCTGCTGTTACGGAACAACGGCTGGAGGAGGCCGTCGCCTCTCGTCAGGTCAGAGCGCAAATGCGCGGCAAACCCGAGTTTGCGCGGTTCGGACGTGGCATATCCATTCTCACTGAAGGATTGGCGGAGTACGCTGGATCCGAGAGGCTTCATCAGTTTCTTCGCTCGCTCGAAGCGCTGATCCTTCCGGAAACCGGCAAAACTCGAAAACAGCTAATTTCAAGGGCCAAGTTACTCACCACAGCGTCAGTCGGCACCGGTCTTGTGCTTGGTCAGCTCTTCGACATGCGGAGCGATATCGAACATGTCCACGATCTCAGCCGAACGATTCAATACCTACCAGCCACCGATCGCGAAGCAGTTGCCCTTCGTCGAACCCGTCAGGCGGAGGCTCTCGCATGTTTTGCCTACCGAAGAGTCTTCGCCGACGCAGCTCTGAGAGTCAACTTCGAGTCCGATCACACCATTCATGACTTTTGGGTGCAAGATCAGCTTGCAGTTCGGAAGGTTTGGAGCCAGTCGCTAGATCTGCTCGCGGTTCCGTAACCTAGGCGGCTGACGTTGCCGCCGACCACGGTGCCGTTCGTTGGCTCGGCGGTCGAGCTGCCTTCATGCGACCCCCAAACTTCCCGGCCTATATCTTCGCGGAATAGACATCCGCCAGTCCTGACCTATACTCGTGGTGTGAGCGAGACCTTGGCGCGACGATATTTGCCGGCTACCCCCCCGAATGTCGCGATCACCGAGCAGGATCTTTGGAACGATGCATCGGAGCTTGCAAAATGGGGTCAGGTCCGAAGTTGAAAGTGACGGACCACGAGTTCGGCCCGAGTCGCCATCTCTGACCGTCACTTTCAACTTCGGACCTGACCCTATTTCGCAAACTGTCGCCTTGGGCTTCGCCAACATCACTCCGCCGCTTTCCTGGAGTCGACTAGTCTTTGTTCGCGATAAAATATCAGAGTGAGTTCGGGTCGTGATCGCGACGTCGACTTCGCCGCCGCGTTGAACAAGCGCTGGTGGGCGAAACCTACCGTGTGGGTATCCGCCGTCTCAATGGCCGTATCGTGCGCAGCGCTTGTCATCGCAATCCGCGGAAGTTTTATCGCCGGCGCATCTTTAGAGTTATCGGCAAGGCAATTCGCGGCCGAGCGTCAACCCATCTGGCTCGCCTCGCCGGACGAACGACACGAATCGCTCGTCATAAAACCTTTAGATCCTTCGATGGCCCTCCAGTCAGCGACAGTAATCTATCCGAAGGCTGTGTCGAACCAGGAGTGGGGGATCTTGCCTCCGGATTTTCGGGTATTCGTGGTTAGTCCGGCGTTCGACCTAGCCGCCGTCATCGGGAAAAGTCTGCCTACGAAACAAGCTTATACACAGCTCTCGCTGGGCGCTCACCTGCCGGTCGTGATCGCGTCGCACTATGCCGTTAAGGGCGAGGGGTTTGTGGATCATAGTTTATACGCACTAACTTACGATTTCGTCGTCAGCGAAACACCGCATAACCCAGTCTCCGTCAAGTTCACCGGCATGGAATTCGTTCGCCGCCTCGAACCTTCCGAAAACGAACGCCAAGTAGTCGAGGAGGCTTGGTCCAAGTTTGGTTTGCCGTCTCCAGCTACCACAACGCCTGGAGCGCAAAAGCCGGTTGCCTAACTCTTCGCTGCAGCCGACCCGCTGCCGTTCTTTGGCCCGCCGTTTTCGCGGCTCGCGCTTCGTCGGTTCGCGTGTCAGTAGTATTCCTATCGCCGCTAGTCGGCTGAGCGAAGAACGTTAGGCCTACACTATCGCGATGTTGACCGGTAACATCCCGCCAAACCCGGACGCGCTCCGTGAAGCGCTTCGACTCTCAGATGAACTCCTCCGCAACATCGAGCTCGATGAGACACCTCTCTCGCGCGCGGTGCTGAAAGCCGTGCGCTTGGCTCGGCTTCTCAACGATTCGGAGAGTGAACGCATGTTCAGCCTTGAGTCCTCCGGCTATCCAACGACACCCGAGGGCGTTCCGCAGCCCGGTTGGAGCATCGCGGTAGGAGCGAAGCGGGGTTACATCGATCGTGATCCGCAGACGAAGGAGATGAGGGAGTTCGCATACACAGACTCCATCGAAGAAATCGAGCAGGAGATCGAGGCCAACAAACTTCGACTTCAGGCCGCCGGTAGCGCTCCGACTACGAGCAATGCGCAGCATAGCCCGTTCATCCCGCCGCCACACATGGCCTACATCCAAGAACGCGAGAACACCGTGGCCAACATCCGGAAGCTGACCGAGCGTCGTGCGGAGAGGCGAACGCTTATCCACGAGTACGCACTCCGTGTTCATTACGAGCTCAAGTTTTCCGGTGTTGCGGCGGACGTTTTCGCTCGCCTCCGCGGGCGGGTTGACCATGCCGTTGGAGAGCGGGTGCCCGAGTCGGTGAAACGTTTCACGGCGGTTTACGACAACCTCGCCTCCGAAAACCCCGAGGACTGGTCGAATGCAGTACATAGCTGCCGTCGTATCCTCCAGGATCTGGCCGATGCTCTCTATCCGGAACGCGCAGATCGAGAGATAGAGGTAGACGGTCGCAAGAAGACAATCAAACTCGGGCCCGAGAACTACATCAACCGGCTCGCTGCATTCGCCGAGGAGCGCTCCGCCTCCGCTCGCTTCGAAGAGATCGTCGGCTCCAACCTCAGCTACCTTGGCGAAAGGCTCGATTCAGTTTTTCAAGCCGCACAAAAGGGATCTCACACAACTATCGTGTCTCGCGAAGAGGCCGAACGCTACGTTATCTACACGTACCTGCTCGTGGGAGATTTGCTCATTCTGACTGGTGAAGCCTAACTCTGGAGCATGCCAAGACGAGCTTTCACGTGCGCCCGTCCCCGCGTCGCCTAACTCAGCGGTTGAAGGCAAGGCGGTCCGCTTCGTGGCTCCCGTCTGGATTGTTCTATCATCGGTCGCGGCCTGCGCGCCTGAACCGTGATCAAGCGTTTCTCAAAGTGGTTTGACGTGTCACCCTTGCACGACCCGGACGGCTCTGAGCGGAACAAGCCTTGTCGCTGTGGAAGTGGCAGAAAGTACAAGAGCTGCTGCCTGGAGAACGACGAGTGGTTATTTCGAGATGCGCTCAGCCAGGCTTCCCGCTCGGCGCGTCCTCAATCGAGCCGCACTACAAAACACCATACTAAGGCAGCCTCTCGCAGGGCGCCGCGCAGCACGTGGCAGCGTGTCTGGTCATGGCTGGTCGTTGCCATCTTCGTGGTCGTCGTTGCGCTTTTCAGCGCGATGTGGGTTCGAAGTTGGCTCGGCAGAGCCCCGTACGGCGGAAGCGTCGACGGCAGGATTGTCGCGAAGAATACTGTCGTCCACCAGAGCCGCTACGGTGCTCGCCTCGAGTATTTTGTGAGCGTGTCAACCGACGGTGGGGTCACGCGGACAGCCGTGCCCTGGCCCATCTACACTCTCGCGACCCCGGGTTCAACTTTGCACCAAAAGCAGAACGTGTTTCACCTCACGACTCCCGATGGGCTTACTACGAACGTAACCGCACCATGACCCGCACGCGCCCACTCAGCGTGGCATCGGGCCCGGAACTTTCATGCCGTCGACGGCTGCGATGAAGAAGCCGACGCCTCTGCCTGACACGATTCACGCCTGCGCGGCACGCCATTGATGGCCATGCTCGATGCCATCGATGGCATCACCCATGGCATCGATGGCAACACCCAATACCATCGATGGCATCCCCCTATGCCATCGATGGCATCGGTCATGGCCTGCGATGGCTTCCCCGGATGCCGCTGATGGTCTGCTCGATTGCGGTTCACGCAGTAGCCCAACACCATAGAAACCAGCAACTTAGCAGAGGTGTGTGACCTTTCTCGACGTCTTACGTTTAAGTAATCAACTAGGCATCGTTTTGGGAAAGGCAGACACCCGGTCCCGCCCCCGTAAGAACGGCATGCAGTCGCGGCCCGGAGTGTCTTCACGCGGCACGGAACGGGACCGCCGCCGTTTCTGGGGCCGTTGGTTCCGCCGCACGCTCCGGGCCATCGACCGTTCGCTGCGGCTGATCGAGGCTTCATGCCGCGCCGTCTGGTTCGGAGCAGGGGTCAGGTCCGAAGTTGAAAGTGACGGACCACGAGTTCGGCCCGGGTCGCCATCTTTGACTCGTCACTTTCAACTTCGGACCTGACCCCATTTCGAGCGACAGATACGAGGCGCGGGAGACGCGCGTTCCCTTCCGTTGCAGAACCATTGCACGCCGGACTCCACGGACGTGATCTTCTGGAGAGATGACCCGACGGTCTCGCGTTGTGGCCGGAACATTGACCGCGCTTCTACTCATGGCGGTTGTTGCGCAAGGCGGCGAACTTCCTCGGGGCGGATTTCTCGGCTTGGCGGTCGGCGCCGTTTCGGCCGAGGAAGGGCGGGAGTTGGGGATCGCGAGCGGCGTCAAGGTGCTCAAGCTCGTCGATGGCGGGTCGGGGAAGGCGGCCGGCATTCAGCCGGGCGATGTCATCACGCAAATCGACTCGAGCAATGTCGCGGGCACCGACGCGTTCGTCGATTTCGCGAGGCATCTCCACGCCGGCGACGTTGTGACGATCTCACTGCTTCACGGCGGCAAGGCGAAAGACGTCCGGATGGAGGTGAGGCCGCGGCCGTTCGAGACTTCGCCCGATGCCGGCGTCTGGTACTCGTCGATCTCAATCGCGGATGGCTCACGGCGACGCGTCATCGTCACGAAGCCGAAGCAGCCCGGAAGGCATCCGGCCGTCCTCTACATGACGGGCGTAGGCTGCTTTTCGCAGGAGTCGCTGGACCGCAGCTCACCCGATGCCAAGCTTCTGTACGGGCTGACGGCGGCGGGCTTCGTCACGATGAGGGTGGAAAAGAGCGGCATCGGTGACAGCGAAGGGCCGCCGTGCGCGAGTCCGGACGCCGATCTGGACAACGAGGTGCGGGGCTACCTTGCGGGTTTGCTCGCGCTGAAGCAATACGACTTCGTCGACTCCCGGAACATCTTTCTCCTCGGCCTCAGCATCGGAGGGGTCGAAGCTGCGCTCGTCGCGCGGCGGGAGCCCGTCCGAGGCGTCGTCGTCGTGAATACAGTGGCCAAACCGTTCCTCGAGTACCTGCTTGAAACGCGGAGGCGGCAACTGCAGCTCCGGCATGTGCCGTATGACGAGATCGATCGCCGGCTGCGCGAAAACGAGCTTTGCAATCACCGCTTGCTGATCGAGAAGGAGCCGGTGGAGCAGTTGGTCAAGGAGATCCCGTCCTGCCGCGAGCACGTGGACTATCCCGCGCCGGTAACGTTCATGCGGCAATGGGCTGCCATCGACCCAGCCGCGGAGTGGAAGGAGGTCAGCGCGCCGGTTCTGATCATCTATGGCCTGTCCGACTTCGTCGCCACCATCGGCGATCATCCGTATCTCGCCTCGATCCTCAACAGCTTTCATCCGGGGCAGGGGACGCTGAAGCCGATCGCGGGCATGGATCACTACCTGACTCGGGCGGCCTCGATGGAAGAGAGCATCACCAGACCGGCAGGGACGCCCGGCCAGTTCGACTCCGACGTAGTGGACGCAATCGCTTCGTGGCTGCGCACGCAACGGATTCCGACGTGATGAAGATGTGATCAAGCCGCATGCGCGCGAGCTCCGGCGCTGGTCGAGATACTCCAACTTCATCCACTTCACCTCAAAGGCCGCGCGTTGCGCATCGAGCGGCTTCGCCGCGATGTCGAGGTATGAGAAGCCGCTATCCTTCCTCCGTCTTGAGAGGAGCGTCCGCACCCCGCGAAACTCGAAGATCGGTCCCCCGTAGTGACGACCATGCGCCCTCGGCTGCGAGCCTTACTCTCGTTCGTGCTCTTCCTTGTTGTGGCACAGCTCGTCAGCGGCGGATTGGAATGGGTGCTCGTGCGGAAGCTCCAATTAGTCGTGCCGACGGGCCGTCCGTGGGAACCATCCTTCTTTGTCTTATGGGAGGGAGCGGGCGTTGTCGGAGCTCTCGTGGCAACGTCGGTGCTCGCACGCGTGAGCGGACGCGGGTTCGCCGAGCTTGGCTATCGAACCGGCGGCGCATGGCGCCAACTGCTGGCCGGAGGCGCGATGGGATTCATCGTTGTGACCGTTCTCGTGTTCATTGCCACCGCACTCGGGGCCTACGCTGCCGGTCAGCCGATGATGTCGCCCGCGGCGACAACGGGCTACGCTTTTGCCTGGCTCCTTGCAATGGCAGGAACCTCGTTCGCCGGCGAGATGACGCTGCACGGCGCCGGGTTGTTCGCCCTCGCAGAAGTGATGGGGTTCTGGCCAGCGGCCGTGACACTTTCGCTTTTGGGTGCCGCGCTCGGTCTGGGATCTGGCGCGTCAGGACTCAACTATGCCGGCGCCGTGAACGCGCTCGGTATCGGTCTCCTCTGCTGCTACGCGATTCAACGTACCCGCGCCATCTGGTTCGCGTGCGGACTGCACGCGCTCCTCGACTACACATCGCTCTTCGTATTTGGCTCGCCAAGTCGAGGAAACCAAGGCGGTGAACCTATTCTCACGAGGCTGTTCACCGGCGGATTCCATGGACCGATGTGGCTCACCGGTGGTTCCGCGGGAATCGAGTCGAGCTGGCTCATGCTGCCGATCGTGGGCGTAGCGCTCGCCGGGTACTGGTACTCTTTCCGCGGGACGAACGCGGTCCAACTCATCGATAAAGTTGGGGTCGTATCTGGAAAAGTAACTTAGCGGCGAAAGACGTGCGAAGACCGTGCTCCGTTACGTTGACTTTCCAGATCCGACGCCAACCCATCGGCTCTGCACGTCGGATGCGTTGTCGTTCTTCATGACCGTCATGGAACCCGGGCGCGCCTGTGGGCGCGCCCGGGTTCACAACCTCCCCTACTCTACGTTTTTCGGTTCCGTGGACGTTTCGTGTGCGGGTGCCGGCGTTGGAGGGGCCTGACTCGCCTTCTTACGGCGAGAGAGAGTCTTCAGACGCTTGATCTCCTCCACCTGCGGCACCAGATCGGCGTTGACCGGGTTGCGCGCGAGCTGCGATCCGAACGAGTACGCCTGCGACGCGATGAACGCGAGCTCCTCGCGACGTAGCAGATTCGCCCCTTCGATGCCTTTGAGGAACGAGCGCAGCTCATCTGCGACGAGGTTCCAGTGGACAGAGTCGCTCTGAAGCTGGAGAACGTCGCCGAGCGGCTGGCCTACAGCCTGCGCCACTTTGTCCGACGAGCCGATCACGCTGATCGACGCTTCGACGACCGGCGCCGTCTGCGTCCGGAGACGCATTTTGACCAGCTTGCGCCGCTCCTTCGACAACGGCGCGACGTCATCGATCTGCGACCGCATGGTGCGCAACTGCGCGATGACCTCTTCGGCGGTCAGCTTTGCCGGATCCGGGTTCGATGTAGCAGGGGTGTTATTGACGATAGTACTCATGACATACCTTCCTTATGCGAGCTAACAGGCCGGAGGTGACGTCACGACTCGTCGACAAGTGCGAGCGGCCACCGGCTGGAAGTCCCGGCCACGCGCCGATTCTTCCGGTTGATGTTTGCCCGAGGTGTGTACACACCTCGGGTGCCCGCGGCAGGAGGAGCAAGCTCAACTCCCGCGCCGGTACGGGACACATCGTGCTTATCCAGCACGCCCATACCGCCGACAGCCGCCAAAGCCGGAGGTCTTACGATCTTCGACCTTTGTAGCGAAAAATATAGGCCGGTCGAGACGACGTGTCAAGGGCAATGCGGGGACACGCCGAGGTGTAACGCTGCAACACCATGCGCGCACACATGCGCACCACAGGTGCGACGATGCGGCATGGCCGGTGTGCACGTGTGCACCGAGGGTGCAACGCTGTGACATGGTGGGTGCGCACGTGCGCACCGAGGGTGTAACGCTGTGGCATGGTGGGTGCGCACGTGTGCACCGAGAGTGCAACGCTGTGACATGGTGGGTGCGCACGTGTGCACCGAGAGTGCAACGCTGTGACACGGTGGGTGCGCACGTGTGCACCGAGGGTGTAACGCTGTGACACGGTGCGTGCGCACGTGTGCCCCGAGAGTGCAACGTTGCGGCACGGTGGGTGCGCACGTGTGCACCGAGGGTGTCACGCTGTGACACGGTGAGTGCGCACGTGCGCTCCGGGGGTGCAACGTTGCGACACGGCGTACCGCACGTGCGCGCGGATGAAGTTGCGAGCGATCACCGGAATAGACTGTCGCCGCAAGGAAGGATCAACATGCCCACGAAGACTACCCGCCAGTTTCTACTGATACCCATCATTCGAGAGAAGAGCCACCACATCACCGTCGTGGCACGCTTAGCCGGCCGCCCCGCACGGTTCATCGTCGACACGGGAGCTGGAGGCACGATCCTCGATTCCCACGCTGTATCACGGTACAAGCTCAGGTTGTCATCGGCTTCGCGCAAAGGCGGAGGCGTCGGCTCGGTGGCGATGCGGATGAACTACGTGGCCAGGCACGACCTGACGCTCCTTGATCTCGATCTTTCGGGCACAAAGTTGCTCACTCTGGACCTGTCCCATGTCAACGCCGGACTGGAGAAGGCCAAGGTTGAGCCGGTGGTCGGAGTCCTTGGTGCAGACGTCCTGTGGCGCCGCCATGCGGTGATCGATTACGACAGGGGCCTTATGCTCCTTTCGACATAAACCATCGTGCTTCCCCTCGTCCAATCCATCGCCATCCTCGCCACACATTGTCTGCTGACGCCGCCATCTGCCGAGCTCCAGGAATGCGCAAATCCATCCACTTCTCTTTTGTAGTTGCACTTTTGCTCGCCCACTCTTTGGCACAGGCGGAGGTCTGGCAACCATCATCAGGCCATGTGCAGGTGCCGATCTGGCCCGGCGCAGTTCCCGATGCGATACCTCATCCGAAACCGGAGTCTGCCGGTCCCGGCGCAGGACGCGCGTGGTGGCCCAGGGCCAACGATGTCAGCCGGCCGACGATGACGGTGTATGCGCCCAGGGACCACAACACCGGCGCGGCCGTGGTGGTGTTCCCCGGCGGGGGTTACAAGTTCCTGGCCATGGATCTGGAGGGCACGGAGATTTGCGACTGGCTGACATCGCGCGGGATCACCTGCGTACTGCTGAAGTACCGCGTACCGGGCTCGGGTCCGTGGTGGGACGACGCCCACAATCGGCGCGTATACCCGAAGGTGCAGACAGCGCTGCAGGACGCCCAGCGCACATTGAGGCTGGTGCGGCAGCACGCGGCGCAGTGGCATGTCGATCCGCACAAAGTCGGCGTGATCGGCTTTTCTGCGGGCGGGCACTTAGTGGCCGCGGTCAGTACGCATTTCGCGCAGCGGACGTATCCCCCGGTCGATGCCGCCGACAAGCTGAGCTGCCGCCCCGACTTCGCCATTGCCATCTACCCCGGCCACCTGTGGGCGCATGAGGACGAGGACCACGCCACCCGCGACGAGACGGATCTGAGCCTTCGCCCGGACATCCGCGTCCGCGCCGACACGCCGCCGACCTTCCTACTGCAAGCCGAGGACGATCACGTGGACGGCGTGGAGCAGTCGCTGGCCTACTATGTCGCGCTGCAGAAAGCCGGCGTCCCCGCTGAAATGCACCTGTACGCGCAAGGCGGTCACGCCTTCGGCATGCGGCCGGGCAAGCTGCCGATCGCGCAGTGGCCGCGGTTGGTGGAAACATGGTTGGGGACCATTGGGATGGTGAAGGCGCCCCCCCACACGCTGACAACGCGCTGACAGCGTTAGACGACGCAGGCTTAATTGTCCCGAAGTTCGAGCCCATGCTCGTCGCATTCAAGGCGGCGAGGCTACCCGCAGCTTCCGTGTGCATCCGGTGTCGTGTGGAATTACTGGTTGTGCGCGACCGTGACGGTCACCTGGCTGGTCGCGGTGTGATCGCCACCATCGGTGCAAGTAATCGTGATCGTGTAGACACGGCCCGTGCTGTTGCCGCTGCGCTCGGCGCGCAGACGCAGGTGGTGAGCGTCGACGATTTGCCAGTCTGCCGGCGTGTTGCCGTCGCTGGTGCTCTTGAGTGCTTCGTTGCTCGTGATGGAGGTGATGCCACAATTCACGCTGCCACACCCACCCGAGCTCGTGTAGTTGAGCGTGATGTCGACCATCTTGTGGTCCGGCGGCCAGAGGGTGTTCGGGCTGGCGCTTGCCGCGCCGATCGTCAAACGCGGAGCGTTGACGGTGACGGTTTGCGTGGCGGTGGCGCTGTTGCCGCTGGTATCGGTGGCCGTCCATGTGACGGTGGTCGTGCCGAGGGGGAACGGCGCAGCGAGCGGCTGAGCGTCGCTGCGCGTGCCGGCAACCGAGACGCCTGAGCAGTTGTCGCTAGCCACGGGCGTACCGACGCTGACCGTGGCGCTGCAGGTGGCGCCGGCAGTGACCGCGATGTTGGCCGGGGCGTTGATCGCCGGTGGCGTGGTTTCATCTGTCAAATCGCACTTGGAATCTGAGTACAGCTCCGCGCTGGCGAGAGACGCTCCATTGGACCCACCCGCAATCAGAACTTTCCCGCTTGGCAACACTGTGGCAGTGTGGGATACCCGTGGCGTGTCCATGCTTGCCGTGGCGGTGAAGACCCCGTCCATCGGGTCATACAGCTCCGCACTGATCAGAGAACCGTTGTTCGAGCTCCACCCACCGGCTATCAGCACTCTTCCGCTCGGTAGCAGCGTGGCGGTGTGGGCGTCTCGTGCCGTTCCCAGGCTCCCGGTGACAAAGAAGGTCTCGGTTGCCGGGTCATATAGCTCGGCGCTGCTGCAATTGTACCCACCCACGATCAACACCTTCCCACTGGGAAGTAGTGTGGCGGTGAACGAGTACCGACCCGTGGCAAGGCTCCCCGTGAGTGTGGAGGTCGCCATCGCCGGGTCGTACAACTCAGCAGTGGTCAGAATACGCTCTCCAGTCCAGTTTCCGCCAGCCACGATCAGCACCTTCCCGTTGGGAAGCAATGTGGCGGTGTGCTTAGCTCGCGTGATCACCAGACTTCCAGTCGGGGTGAAGGCGCCCGTTGTGGGGTCATACAGCTCCACGCCGGTGGTCGTTTCGTAGTTTCCGAGCTCCCCGCCTGCGATCAGCACTTTTCCTGTCGGCAACAGCGTCGCGGTGTGTTCTTCTCGCCTTGTCAGCATGCTTCCCGTTGGCGCAAAGGTCTCCCTTTCAGGATCGTACACCTCTGCGCTCGACAGCACGTTGGACGAGGGACCCACTCCCCCTGCAATCAGCACCTTTCCGTTTGTCAGCAACGTCGCGGTGTGAGCGGACCTCGCTGCTCCCATACTTCCCGTTGGCGCAAACGTGCCCGTGGCCGGGTCGTATAGCTCCGCACTTGCAAGAGAATTGCTCGAGGGACCACCGCCACCTCCTGCGATCAGGACCTTCCCGCTCGGCAGCAACGTCGCCGTGGCGTCCGACCGCGCCGTTCCCATACTTCCGGTTGGTATAAAGGCCGGCACTCCGTCAGAGCCAAGAACCATCGGCGCAGTGGTCAAAAGGAAAGTAGCCAGCAGTAACCGCAGCAGACAGGCAAGACTATCCTTCTTCATGGCATATCTCCGTTCTAATCGTTTCGTGATACAAGAAGCATGGTCTCTTATGAATTGGGGGGCAGGTCTAAAGTCTAAAGTGCCGAAGACGATCGTCGCTAAGGCGATCAGGCCAATTCGGCACTTTGGACTTTAGACCTGACCCCCAATTCCGGACTCACTTCCTCAAGATCAAGGCTCCGGCCAGGGCCAGCGAAGCGGCCAGGAGGATGAGACACCACTCCGCCAGAGCGGGAGTCGGAGCGGTGACGTTCAGCGTGTAGGCCTGGCTGCCTGTGCAGTTTCCCGAGTCTGTCGCTGTGATCGTGAATGGGTACGCTCCTGCCGATAGGATCTGCCCCGAGAGCAGGCCGGCCGGCGAAAGGGTGAGACCGCTGGGCAGGGACCCGCTTGTGACGCTGTAGGTGTAGGGTCCCGTTCCGCCGGCAGCGGTGACGGTCTGACTATAAGGGAGGCCCCCCGTCGCCGAGGGAATGGCCGACGGAGAGACGGTGATGGCCGGACAGACAGCGGCATCGGCGTATCCGATGGTGCGGTTTCCGCTGGCACTGGCTTCCCCGGTGAACCACATCTTGTAGGCGGCTGCCGCCCCGTGGCCGTCGAAGTGGGTAGACCTGTAGAGCACCGAGGGGGTGTAGCAACGGGAGCTCCTCCATGCTACAGCCTGATAGATCGAGAAGATGGGGTTAGCGGGGTCCTTGGTCCAGTTGATACCGTCCGCGGAGGTGGCGTAACCAATCCCCTGTTCCGCGCCGGCAGAGGGACCGCTCCCCGAGTACCACATGCGCCAGGTTCCGTCGCTCCCCTTGATCACCGTTCCGTGGGAGGCGTAGTCGCTGTCCCAATCGCCGGGGTTGCCGTGAGGCAGAACCGGTGCGTTTCCGTATCGCGTCCAATGGATCCCGTCCGTCGAGAAAGCGAGGGCCACCGCTTCCTGGCCACCGGTGGTCGCGTCGTAATACATGGAAAAGGTGTAGTCGAAGGGATTGGAGCCCGCGTTCGCGGCAGAGGGATGATAGAGGATGGTGACAGGTCCGTACGAACCGGCACTCCAGTTGGAGGGGTCACCAGTGACCAGTGGCTTGGTGACGTCCTGGGTAAGGATCTGGTCGTTATGCCAGTTCTCGCCGTCCGCGGAATCGGCTGTGCGCAAGGCGTTGATCGAATAGACGTTGGCGCTGGAGTCCCAATACCAGATTTTATAGTAGTAGGTCCCGCCAACCGCGCTGTAACCAGCCGGAATGTAGATGACCTTGGCGTGATACCCGCTGGCCATGATGCCCGTGGTCTGGACGGGTGAGCTCCAGCTCATGCCGTCGTCGGAGTAGGTCACGGCCTCATCCTGCCCCTGGGCATCCGCGTACCACATCTTGTAATAGTGCAACGCTCCGCGGCCGGAGAATTGGCTCTCGTCATAGAGGACACTCGGATAGTAGGCCTTGTCACTCGAGGCAGGCGGATCGTAGACGGAGCCGTGATCGACGAATACGACATCCGAGGCCAGCGCGGGGATTGCGACCAGGAGCAGGCCCGTCACGAGGGCCAGAAACAGGAAGACGACAAGGGCGGAGCATGCCTTGGTGTGCAGACTTTCTGTTGCCATATGGCAACCCTGACGGATGGATCCATCAGAGTTGGATGACGCGCGACACACATGCGTGTGATGCCCTGCAGTACCTCCATCCGAGCAATGGAGCGTTTAGGGTTAGAGCTTACCAATAACGATGCATAACGCCGAGCATTGGTCACCACTGCGATCTTCACACCTTCGGAGTGAAGTTGGAGTCGTACTTGGAGAGCCGGTGACGAGTGTTGCACCGGAGGCCGACCGCGCCGCGAGTGCTCCGAGTGCGTTACTCTGTCTGTGCCGGTGAGCTTGGGGCCGTTGGGCCGCTTCGTGAGCCCGATGGGTCACGCTCGCAGGACGGGTGCTGTGTACCACGACACACCTAGATCGGAGAAAACCATGGACCACGTCAGGAAATCGAGAACCTGGGCTTCTGCTACGACCCCCGACACCCGACATCCTACGACTCCCGCAAACTGGTTGATCGCGACACTCCTGTTCGCGACGCTGTTGTTCGCCGCCACAGCGTCGGCGCAAACGTCTCGCGCGGGCGATGGCATCGGCGCGGCGCAAGTCGATGCGATCTATCCGGATATCGAGAAGCTCTACATCGATCTGCACCAGAATCCGGAACTGTCGCTTCATGAGCAGCGCACGGCGGCGACCCTGGCGGCGCGCGTCAAGGCGTTGGGGTATGAGGTCACGACCGGCGTCGGCGGCACCGGTGTCGTGGCCATCCTCAAGAACGGCCCCGGTCCGGTGGTGATGTTGCGCACCGAGCTCGATGCGTTACCGATCGAAGAGAAGACGGGCTTGCCGTTCGCCAGCACGGTGAAGACGAAGAGCGATGCCGGCGACGTCGTCTCGGTGTCGCATATGTGCGGACACGATCTGCACATGGCGGCGTGGTCCGGTACGGCCGAGCTCATGGCGAAGAACCGCGCGCACTGGCATGGCACGCTGATGCTGGTCGGACAGCCTGCCGAGGAGATTGTGGCTGGTGCGACGGCAATGCTGCGCGATGGCCTGTTCACGCGCTTCCCGAAACCCGATTACGCGCTGGGCATTCACGACGAGCCTGGACTGCCGGCCGGCGTGATCGGGTTCCATCCCGGTTACTTCCGCGCCAATTCGACCGGTCTCGACATGACGGTGTATGGCAAGGGAGGCCATGGCGCGTATCCGCAGAGCGCGATCGATCCGGTCGTGATCGCCGCGCGCATCGTCCTCGGCCTCCAAACCATCGTGTCGCGCGAGAACGATCCGAACGATCCCGCCGTGGTCACGGTCGGCAGCATCCATGGCGGCAGCGCATCCAACATCATCCCCGACCAGGTGAAGCTCCAGATCACCGTGCGCTCGCTCGACCCCGCAGTCCAAAAGCGCCTGATCGCCGCAATCGAGCGCCAGGCGAAATTCGAAGCGCTCGCCGCGAACGCGCCGAAGGAACCGCTGGTCGAGACCAAGTCCAACACCGACGCCGTCTACAACGACCCCGCGCTGACCCAACGCATGGTCGCCGCCGCGCGAGCCGCTTTGGGCGCCGGCCAGGTGGTCGAGATGCCTGCCCAGATGGGCGGAGAAGACTTCTCTCAATTCGGACTGGCAGGCGTGCACGCTGTGTTGCTGCACGTCGGCGCGGTCGATGCGGCGAAGCTGGAAGCCTCGCACAAGTCCGGCGTGCCGCTCCCGGGAGTGCACTCGCCGTTATGGGCGCCCGAGCGCGAGCCGACGATCAAGGCAGCGATGCGCGCGGAGACGGCGATCCTGATGGATTTGCTGCAAGGGCGTTAGGGAAGGGTCAATTTGGAAACCGATCACCACAGAGGCACAGAGGACACAGAGACCCCCTCAGTGTTCTCTGTGTCTCTGTGGTTGCCTTAACGCGGAAGAATCACAGGTGGCCGCCATTCAAGCAAAAGGCAAGACTGAGGAGGAGCCCGCGCGATGTGCCTGGGCTCGCACGCCGCTCAGCATTGCGTATCACGATCTCGAGTGGGGCGTACCCGTTCATGACGACAATACCCTCTTCGAGTTCGTTACTCTGGAAGGTGCGCAGGCCGGGCTGAGCTGGGAGACGATTCTCAAGAAACGCGAGGCCTATCGCCAGGCATTCGCCGGCTTTGACGCGGCGCTGGTGGCCAGGTTCCGAGCGGCACAAGTCGTGCGTTTGCTCGGGAATCCCGGCATTGTCCGCAATCGTCTGAAGATCGGCAGTACGGTGAGCAACGCCAAGGCATTCCTTGCAGTCCAGCGCGAGCTCGGGAGTTTCGATGCCTATGTGTGGACCTTTGTTGGCGGGACGCCTCGCATGAACCGCCGGAGAACGCCCCGGCAAGTCCCTGCACAGACACCGCAGTCCGACGCCCTGAGCCGGGACCTGATGAGCCGCGGGTTCAAGTTTGTGGGGTCGACGATCTGCTATGCCTTCATGCAAGCAGTGGGCATGGTGAACGATCACACGATGAATTGTTTTCGATATGAACCGTCGTAGGAGCTCCTCCCCGATGCGAATCGCGGCGCTTTACGACATTCATGGCAACCTGCCGGCACTGGAGGCGGTGATCGAGGAGACTCGCTCTGCCGGCGTCGACGAAATCGTGGTCGGCGGAGATGTCGTGCCCGGGCCGATGGTTCCGCAAGTGCTTTCTCTTCTGGCGGCGCTCGACGTGCCGGTGTCGTACATCGTTGGCAATTCCGAAGTGGCCGTGCTGGCGGAGGTCGAAGGCGCCCCTCAGGAACCGATGCCGGAAGCTGCTCGCGAGATCATCCGATGGAGCGCCCGGGAGATCGGTCGCGATGCGATCGCGCTCTTCTCCGGCTGGCCGCGAACGATCCGGCGCGACATTCCCGCCCTCGGCCGCGTCCTCTTCTGCCACGGCACGCCGCGGCACGACAACGAGATCTTCACGTGCCGGACACCCGAGGCCGCGCTGATGCCGCTGTTCGAGGAAGTGGGCGCGGATGTCGTGGTCTGCGGACATACTCATATGCAGTTCGATCGGACAGTGGGAAAGGTTCGGGTCGTAAACGCCGGCAGCGTGGGGATGCCGTTCGGCGCACCGGCCGCGTACTGGCTGCTCGTAGGTCCGGGCATCGAGCTTCGGCACACAACGTACGACCTGGAAGCGGCCGCAACAAGAATTCGGCATAGCTCCTATCCAGAAGCCGCTGCGTTCGCGTCGCGCAATGTCCTGGCGCCGCCCGACGCGGAGACCATGCTCGAGTTGCTTGGGCGCGCCGAGCTCCGTTACGGGCCGCGTGACGAGGGGTCAGGTCGAAACCGAAACTGACGACAACTTGCATCGAGCGGAATGGCTCCTAGCAGGTGTCGTCAGTTTCGGTTTCGACCTGACCCCTCCCCTATCGCGCAATCCATTCAGTCCAGACAACGTAACCCAGATCGTGGCTGCGGATGCCGATGCGCACACGGCCGGATGCTCCGCCGATGTTTGCCTTCAATTGGAGGCGCTCACCCGCCGGCACTTCGTACGTCTGCTTGCTCCACGGCGAGATGGTGTGCCGCGAGCGCGTACTACCCGACTGCACCTCGATGATGAGCTGGGGCCGATCCGGCGCGCCTGAAAAGACGAACGGTTCCTCCGAATAGTTGCGCAGATCGAGGGTGACCGTGCCGTCGGCGGCGATGGATCCGGCGGAAAGAGTGAGCCCGCGCGGCGCTTCCTCCTCGTCCGCAGAGTCTCCGCGCGGAGCGAAGATTCCTGTGCCTGTGCGCGTGACGGACGTCGTTGTAACGCACCCGAGCGCCCCGAAAACGAGCGCAATCACAGCCCATCGCATGGTCAGGATTCCCCTTCGCGGATTGTAGATGCATCAGTGCCCTTCGCGAGCCCATCGGCGCGAGCGCGTCAGCGACCAGCACGCCGAAGTCGGCGAAGGATGAGCGAGGCCACCGTGCGTCGCGAATTGGAAGCGGCGAAATAGGCGCGCGCATCGTCTCGCCGCACCGGTGAATCGTTCGGCCGGCACTGTGCAACGTCCGGCTTGCACTGTGCAACGTCCGGCTTGCACTGCGCACCGCACTGCTTGCACTGCGCACCGCACTGCTTGCACTGCGCACCGCCTTGCTTGCACTGCGCACCGCCTTGCTTGCACTGCGCACCGCCTTGCTTGCACTGCGCAACACCCGGCTTCCACTGCGCAACGCTCAGCGTGCACGGAGACTCATCGGGTGTACGCGGAAAGTCATGGAGTGCGCACCGAAAGTCGTCGGGTGTGCACAGTAAGTCGTTGGGTGCGCACGGTAAGTCATCGGGTGTACACGGCAAGTCGTCTAGTGCGCACCGTAAGTCATCGGGTGTACACGGCAAGTCGTCTAGTGCGCACCGAAAGTCGTCGGGTGTGCACGGTAAGTCGTTGGGTGCGCACGGTAAGTCATCGGGTGCGCACCGAGAGTCATCGAGAGTGCCGGCGTCGGCGCCACGCAACGAGCGCCTTCTCCCAGAGCAGGAGGTTGTGCGCCGTCCGCCGACGCGCTCATACTTGATCCCTGCATGTCCCAAGGCTCGCTTTCCAAAGGAACAGGGCCTTCTCTTTCGGAGAAACACCATGAAACATCGTGGCCTCTCGATTCCCGCCATCCTGCCGCTGTCCGTCTCTGCGTTCGCGCAATCCGTGCAACCATGCGCAGTTCACGTTCATCGACGGCGATCATCACGCCGAGGAGTGGACGTACGTGATGCCCGACGGGAAGACCTCGCGCGCGCACATCGAGCTGGCGCGCACTAAGTAGCGTGAGATCTCAGGAGGGCGAATTGACAGAGCAACCCTTACAAGAACAGATCGCGCACCGGTGGTACACGCGTCCCGTGCTCTTCGTCGCCGATATCACGCGTGCGCTCCGATTTTACATAGACCTGCTCGGCTTCGAGAAGGCGTGGCACGAAGGCGATGGCGCCGGTAAGGTCTGCCAGGTCCATCGCGGAGAGTGCGAGATCATTCTCTGCGAGGATGCCGATCGTAAGGACCGAGGGCGCCTCTTCCTATCGCTGACGAAAGATGGCATCGCGCAGCTTCGCGATGAGATCGCCGAGCGCTCGATTCCCAGCAGGAAGTCGTGGTGGGGTTACGACGTGATCCAGATCGACGATCCCGACGGCAACGAGTTGCTCTTCCCCTATTCCGAGTGAGCGCTTCGAGCGGAGCAACTTCAACGGCGCTTCTTCGTAGGCATTGCGAAAGGTTCATCAATGCGCAAATTCCTGTCCGCCCTGGCCGACCTCTCGGCCGGCCTGCTATTCGTCCTGGTCGCGCTTCTCGACGCTCGCGTGCTGCTCCAGAGTCCTCACCTTGTCTATCTCTGCTTTCCGTTGCTGGTCACGGTTGCCCTGGCTGTCGGCTATTGGCGGGGCTTGAGGAACGTGCTGCCGTCCTGGCTGACCGCCGTTTTGACGAACATTCCGTTGCTTGTCCTCGCCCTCCAGTTCTTCTCCGGCCGGAACAAGCCCTTCATCCTCTTTCCAGCCTTGACATTCGTGTTCGTCTCGGCCGGTATCGCCATGACGCGCCTGCGCGCAAGGGCGTGGGCGTTGACTGCGGTCATCGTGATCGCCGGTATTGCCGGCGCACTGGCCGGCCCTCGCTTCGTGCCATTGGTCGTCCCGAGCAAGAACGTCAAAGAGAAGCCGTTTCCATTCACAATCAACCTCGCGGATGGCACGACGATCTCCTCCCGAGACCTCGGCGGGAAGATTGTCATACTCGATTTCTGGGCGACATGGTGCATTCCCTGCCAGCACGAATTGCCGGCACTTCAGCGCATCTACGAAAAGACGAAGGGTCAGAGGGACGTCGTGTTTGTCGCAGTCGACGGAGTGATCACCGATGCTCCAGGAGACAGCGGGGATTCGCTGGAACGTGCCACGGCCTATTTCCGGCGTTTCGGCTATTCCATTCCCCTGGCGTGGGACGGCGGCGCCGTGCTCGAGCGGTCCTTTGGGCTGGCCGGGTTCCCAACGCTGGTGGTCGTTGACGGCTACGGGCAAGTTCGCATGCGCCGGGTCGGGTATGTCGGCTCGGAAGATCTTGAAGCGATTCTGCTGGGAAAGATCGAAGAGCTACGGGCCGAGGACGGCGGCGTCAGGAAGTAACGGAGATCGAGATCAGAGACAAGAGATCAGAGACAAGAGATCAGAGACAAGAGACAGCACGAGCGAGCCATCCTGATCTCTGATCTCTGATCCCTGTTATCAGAGACGAGAGATCAGAGATCAGAGTCAGCACAGCGAGGCATCCTGTTCGCTGTTCGCTGATCCCCGTTATCAGAGACGAGAGATCAGAGACATCAGAGACAAGAGATCAGAGTCAGCACCAGCGAGCCATCCTGATCGCTGATCTCTGATGTCTCCGATCTCTTCCAGCCCCGATTGACTTCGCCGGTCGTCTCTGGTTTCCTTGATCACAGCCCGGGTCGGGAGGTGTGTATGCAGCGAGGCGGTCTGATCGTGGCTGGAATCGTCCTCGCGAGCTCCGCTGCGGCGCTCGCAGTGAGTGGGGCATCTTTCACTGCACCCCGCACCGGCACCGTTCCGCAATCCGCGGTCGTCGACCTGCGCGGCCTCTACGTCGTCACGAACGTGCTCCCCGTGTCCAAAGCGAACAGCGATGCGCTCGCGGCGGCGTACAACGTGCCGGGCGTCAACGGCACGGTGCTGGTTCTCGGCTGGGACGGAATCGAGCCGGCCATGGGGCAGTATGACTGGACGGTTCTCGACCAGTGGACGACGATGGCGGCATCGACCGGCAAGAAGATCGATCTGTCGATCACGATCGGCTATGTCGGGTCGAGTCACACGCCGTCATGGTTGTTCCAGCCTGCGCCCGGCGGGGGCGGAGCGAAACCGCTGACCTTTTCATTCACGCGCAAGCCGGCGGACACGACGTGCCTGACGGAGACGCTCCCCGCGCCATGGGATCCGGCGTTCCTCGCGCAATGGGATGCGCTGCTGGCCGCGGTCTCCGCGCACCTTAAGAGCACAGGTCGGTACGACAATGTCGTGTTGCTCCGCCTGACGGGCATCAACAAGGATTCGGACGAGCTCCATCTGCCCAGCCAGACGGCTGACCCGTCCGTTCCCTGTCGTTCCGACAACGTTGCCACGTGGCAGCAGGCAGGCTACCGGCCGTCGTTGCTGCTGCAGGGGTGGGACGGCACGACCAGCTCGTTCAAGAAATATTTTCCCGACAAGTCGTTCAGCGTGGCGATCATCGCGTCGGCCAATCCTTTTCCGCCGATCGCCGAAGATGGTTCCATCATCAAGGGGAGCATCTCCCAACCGAGTCTCCCGCTCCTGACCCTGGCCGCCCAGAAGTTTCCGGGACATCTCGTCATTCAGAACAACTCTCTCTATCCCGACTCCCCCGCCCAGCCGGAGACGGTTCAGTCCGCGCAGTCCCTCGGCACGATGATCGCCTTCCAGACGAACGAGGACGTGACCGCACAGGGCGCCGGCTGCGGATCCCGAAGCGATCCCCAGCCGACACCGTGCACCGCCGGCACGTTTCTGGCGATGCTTAACACCGGCATCTACCCGCTGGGCACCAGCGACCCCCTGCGCGCGCAGTACATCGAAGTATTCGCGCTCAATGTGAACGCACTCCCGGCCACCACCATGACCGCATACGACGAACTGCTGGGCGCCGACCACCGGCACCGCGCTGCACGCCATTGATCGCCGGCAGCTTTCACCCCATTCCCGGCCGCGTCACTTGATCTCGAACGTCAGCGTGCTCGTGTCGACGAGCCAGTGCTCCGGCTGCTTTGGATCGGGACGGCGAAACGTCGCCGTAACCATGTAGCGGCCCGGCTCTCCGTACGGAAAGTCCATGCCTCCATTCTGATCGCGCACGCCAGCCGCGATACGACCGGCGCCGGCGCGGTAGAGCTCCATCGGAATGTCTAGCAAGTGGGGCGTCGCCTCGTCCACGACGATGAACCGCATTTTGTCGCCTTGCTTCATTTTCGGCCTGATCCCGTTCCATTGCGGGATAATCTCGAGGCCGAGGTCAGTGGAGAGTTGCCAGTCTGTGCGCGGCGTGACCGCGCCGCAGAAGAGCAGCGTCTTCGCGTGCTCGGTCCGCGTCTCGTTGCCGCTGACCACCGGTTTGAGCCGGACGACCGCCATGACGACTTCCTCGCGGTCGGGGACGTTCGCGCTGAAGTCGAGCGAGCGCGGTCCGGCGGTCGGTGTGACGATGACTCTCTCTACCGGGTTAACCCGAACCACATGCGCGTCCTTGACGCGATCCGCGCTGATCGACTCGCCGAGGTTCGGAAAATCGGTGCCGCGGGTCACGTGGAGGGTGACCGCTCCGCAATCGCCCTCCGGAACGATGTACATCTGCGCGAATGCTGCGGGAGCGACAGTTAATGCAATGGCAACAGCGATGTGTTTGATCATTTTCGTTCTGCCTCCATCTCTTTAGACGCGCGAAGGCGCCGGAGGTTACTTCGAATCGAAGATGGTTAGGAGAAATGGCCAATCGGGCTCATTGCCTCGCGGCTGAGCGATACGATGTCGCCCGCGGCCCCGGCAGTGATCTCGGGTCGTCTGGCCGCCGGCACGGACCGAACGTTCGACAAGGAGTAACTATGCATGGACCAGGATCGGCGAGACTTCTTGTGCGACTCTGCCCGCCTGAGTGCGATTGCACTTGCCGGCACGGCGCTTTGGCGCGTCGCGCCCGCGTTTGCGCAGCGCGGTCCGGGACGCGAGCTCGCAGTCATGACCATCGTTGAGATTTCGCGGCTTCTCGCCGGCGGGAAGGTCACCAGCCGGCAACTGGTCGAACAGTCGCTCGCGGCGATCAAAGACCCGCAGGGAGAAGGCGCGCGCACTTTCCTCAGCGTCCATGAGAAAGAAGCGCTTGCCGCCGCTGACCGCGTGGATGCACAGCGCCGCGCCGGCGCGAAGCTGCACGCCCTGGCCGGCATCCCGATCTCGATCAAGGATCTGTTCGACGAAGCCGGCGTGGTCACGCTCGGCGGCTCGAAAGTACTGGTCGGCACGCCGGCGGCGAAACGCGACTCCATCGTCGTCGAACGATTGCGAAACACCAGTGCGGTGATCATCGGCCGCACCAACCTCACCGAGTTCGCATTCTCCGGCCTCGGCATCAACCCGCACTACGGAACGCCGAGGAACGTGTTCGACCGCGCTGCCGGCCGGATTCCCGGAGGCTCGTCATCGGGTGCCGCGATCTCGGTGACCGACGGCATGGCAGCCGGCGCAATCGGAACCGATACGGGCGGATCGGTCCGCATTCCGGCCGCTCTCAACGGCCTGACCGGCTTCAAGCCCACCGCGCGGCGGGTCCCGCGCGACGGAGTGTTGCCGCTCTCATTCACGCTCGATTCGGTTGGGCCGATCGCCAAAACAGTCGCTGACTGCGCCTTGCTCGATCAGGTGCTGGCCGCCGAGACCAGCGGTATTCCGGCAGCGGCCCATCTGCGCGGCCTCCGTTTCGCGGTGCCAAAGACCGTGTTCCAGGACAACTTGTCACCAGCCGTCGCCAGCGCCTTCACCGCAGCGCTTGGCCGGTTGTCGGCCGCCGGAGCGGTCATTATCGAGCTGCCGATGATCGAGCTCGCACAAGCCGCTGCCGTAAACCCGCGCGGCGCGCTCACCAGTGCGGAAGCCTTTTCGTGGCACCGGCAATGGATGAAAGAGAAGGCAGATCAATACGACCCGCGCGTCATCGCCCGCATTCGTCCCGGCGAAACGATCACCGCGGCGGACTACATCGAGCTGTTGCAATTGCGCGATCGCTTCATCCGCGCGATCAACGCCGCTGCCAGCAGCTACGACGCCATGCTCATGCCCACAACCCCCGACACCGCGCCGGCGATCGCCGAAGCCACCAAGGACGACGAGAGCTACTCCCGCCTCAACGGCCGCATGCTGCGCAACCCGTCCATCGTCAACCTGTTCGACGGCTGCGCCCTCTCGGTCCCCTGCCACGACCCCGGCAGCGCGCCTGTCGGCTTGATGATCGCCGGCACGCAAAATTCCGATCGCAGGATTCTGTCGATCGGCCTGGCGGTGGAAGAGGTCGTGTGCTTGCCTCCAGCGAGATGATCGTGCTCGAGTTGTATCGGCGAGGCGCAATCTCCAGCGGCAAGGCGGGCGAGTTGCTCGAGATGCCACGCCTCGACTTCATCCGCCACGCGTCTGACCTCGGAATACCGGCCATTGATATGACCACAGAGGAATGGGAACACGAGAAAGCGGCGGTCACTGCATGGCTGGAGTCATAGCGGATGCGAGCCCGCTCATCGCAATTCGCACACCCACGAGTATCTCCCCGAACCCACGCCTCCCGGGCAGACACCTCGACGAATTTCGACCCCCGCCCTGACAGCACTCGGGCGAGGACGCCCGAGTGCCCGCGGTCGAGACGACCGCACTCCTTACGGCCCGAACCTCACTCCTTCGGTCCGCCTCTTCCCGCACGGAACCGAAGCGCGCTCCCGATCACTGCGAGGCTCCCGACGATGTTTGCCGCCATGCCGATGATCAGGGGCCATTGGCGGATGCGGATTCCGTAGACGAGGTAGACGATCTGTCCGCCGAGGAAGAGGAGATAGGTCAGGATGGAGACGTCGTCGGAGCTCTTCCGCTTCCAGATCCGCAACGCTTGCGGAATGTAGGCGGCACCGGTGGCGACGCCGACGACGGAGACGAGCCAGGCGAGGATCGAGTCGAACATTGCCATACGCGGACGATACGCCGGATCGGGGCTGCGAGTCTTGTGGAAGCCTGCGTTACCATTCCGCGCAACCATCGCGGCGAAAGAGAACAACCCTCATGTCACGACTACGCGTCCTCTGTTTTTCCATCTCGATCGACGGGTTCGGCGCGGGGCCGGATCAGGATCTTCAGAATCCGCTCGGTGTCGGCGGACCGGAGATGTTCGACTGGGTTTTTCATTCGCGCACGTGGCAGCAGCAGCATGGCAGCGATGAGGGCGAGACGGGTGTCGACGACGATTTTGTGGCGCAGAGTTTCGACGGCATCGGCGCCTGGATCCTCGGGCGCAACATGTTCGGGCCGATCCGCGGTCCCTGGCCTGACGATGAGTGGAAGGGTTGGTGGGGCGAGGAGCCGCCGTATCACGTTCCCGTTTTCGTGCTGACGCATCATCCGCGCGCGTCCTTCACGATGAAGGGCGGCACGGAGTTTCGTTTCGTCACCGACGGGATTGAATCGGCGTTGCAACAAGCTCGCGACGCGGCCCAAGGCAAAGACATCCGCCTCGGCGGCGGCGTCGCGACGATTCGCCAGTATCTGCAGGCCGGCCGGATCGACGATCTGCACCTCGCCATCTCCCCTGTCTTGCTCGGCCGAGGCGAGCATCTCCTTCACGGTATCGACCTGCGCGCGTTGGGCTACGAGTGTGTGAAGCACGTCGCCGGTGGACGCGCGGCAGCACATGTCATTTTGCGCAAGCGGGCGTGAACTGATCCCGCCGAAGGATTGTCCGATGATGAAGACCCTCACAAGAGACGAGATTCTCGAAGATGCCGGTGTCCGAGCGTTTGCATTTGATCGAGACACTCTGGGACAGCATCGACTCGAATGATCTTCCGGTACCGGAGAGCCACCTGCGCGCTCTCGACACTGCCCTCGCGGATTACGAACGCAATACCAACGAAGGAAGTTCATGGGATGAAGTTCGCGAGGAGTTGTTTCCCAGGAGATGAGTTTCAATGTCACGATCCGCTCCGAGCACGGAACCCGGCGGCGCATCGAACGTCCGCGAATACGACCTGAGTGCCATAGCGACTCCGCGCGAGTCGTCAGCCACCATCAACCCGGCATCTTCGATCCTCATGGTGTCATTCCGGCAATCGTTCGCGCTCGCAGAACTGAGCGTCCTTGTAATCCGTATCGCCAAGCGAGTTCGAGAAATGCATCACGCACTTTCGGTTCGGGCAATGTTCGAATCCAAAGGTATGGCCGAGCTCGTGGACTGTCTCCTTGAGCGCCCGATCCTGGAACCTGGCAACGTTCTCAGGACGGCCTCCAAACGAGTCACGGAAGCGGGGTAACGCGACCACCGCGTACCGGCCCGGCAGCTTTGCCTGTCCGAAAATGAAATTCAGACCTGGTGCAAATGCATCTGCGTCGATCACTCCCACCACTCGCTCAGCCTGAGGGACATCGTGACGCTCGAGATCATCGAGCAACGCACTGCCAAGGTATTGGTTGCGTGACGCGACGAGTGCTGTTTTTGGCAGCGGGATCGCCGCGCCGATGATGACGTCGCGCTTCAGGATCGATGGCAATCCTCGTTGCAAATGAGTGAGAACGGCCATTGGAACCGGACCAATCGGAACCAGGACAATGACCGGTCGTTTCGAAGGCAAACGACGATCGGCCCTGCACGCCACAAGCACGACGATCAGCAGCGCACATCGGCCATAAATCGCCACTCGTCTCATCGCGCAAGCCCGAACGCCACGTATCGTCATCCTGGCCGGATGTTAGCAACTTCTGCCTCGCCTACTGGCCTGCGTCATGAGAAGAGTGCCCGCCCTACTCCGTCAATCGCTCGAGGCTCGACCAATCGACTACAACGGTTGTGTTGTTTTATCGTGAAGCGATCGGAGAAAACCACCGCCGGGCGAGGACGCCCGCCGGCCGCAGGCGAGACCTGCACTCCAAGGAGGCAAGCCCATGGACTGTGTGAACCTCGAGTGGCTGAGCATTCTCATGACACGTGAGCTGTCGGCGTTCTCGCGAGAGCTCGACCTGTTTGAGGATGAGTCGCTGATCTGGTCCACGGTCCCCGGCATCGCGAACTCCGCGGGCAATCTGACGCTTCATGTATGCGGAAACCTTCAGCACTTTATCGGCGCCATTCTCGGCGGCACGGGCTATGTGCGCGATCGCGAGCGCGAGTTCAGTGCACGCGGGATCGGGCGCGCGGAGCTTCAGGCCAACCTTGCCAGGACCAGCGACGTCGTCCGCACGGTTCTCTCCAAACTCTTGGGGAGGGACTTCACCACCGACTTTCCCGAGCTTCCTGGAGGACTGCGCGTGCCCTTCGGTCTCTTCCTTCTGCACCTCTCCACGCATCTCGCGTTTCACCTCGGGCAGGCCGGCTATCTTCGAAGGCTCCTCACCGGAGAGAACCCGCAGAGCAGTGACGCGATGGCCATTCGCGTCCTTGCCGTCGAGCCGCCGGCAAGCGTCTGATGTTGGCTATTTGCACCAACGACGTCCGCGGGTGGTTCCGCAGACTACCAGGGTAGCTCCAGGGACTACTTGAAGCGCGGAGTGTGTGATCGTTGCGGTCAGGGACGCCTGCGCGCCACAATCATCACTACCGATGAAATCCCGCCTTGTCTGGACCAGCGATCCCGAAGCCGCCAAGAGGCTGCGCGAGGAAGGCGCGATTGACGCGCAGGCGGATCACGATCCGTCGAAACAGACCATCCGTGTGGTTATCGACCGGAAACGCCGCGCGGGGAAGAGCGTGACGATCGCAAGCGGATTCCAGTTGACGGCTGCATCGCTGTCGGATCTCGCGGCGTCGTTGAAAAAACGATGCGGCGCCGGCGGCACGGCGGGAGACGGCGAGATCGAGATCCAGGGCGATCACCTCGCGCGCGTCGCCGCCGAGCTTGAACGCCTCGGCTACCGGGTTCGGAAGGGCTGACCCTCGCGGGAGTCGGTTTTCGTATGTCGGCTGTCGGAGGAGAACCATGGCTTTCTTTCTCCGACTCCCGACAACCGACAACCGACAACCGAAGTTACATGTCTGGTGTCGGAGCAAACCGAGGCCCTGCCTTCTCCGACTCCCGACTCCCGAAACGCGACCCCCGAACCTACGGCAGTATCGCAAACGCCCGCGCCGGAAAGCCGACGCCGTGATCCACCTTTGGCCAGGTGACGACGATGACGGCGCCGGCGGGCGGCACCTGATCGAGATTCGCCATCGCCTCGATCTGGTAATGATTCTGATGCAGGATCCACGTCTCCGAATCCATCGTCTCCGTCGTATCGGTGTCGAGCGACTCGTGACCGATCGCCGTTACCTTCCGCTCTTCGAATAGAAACTTGATGGCGGCAAGCGACCACGCGGGAAACGGCGAGCGTTTGAAGTGCTCGGGATTCGCCGTCCAGTCTCGGCTCATGTCCGTGCGGAGCGCGGCGAACGCGCCAGGCGGAACGGGGCCATGCGCTTTCTCCCACGCCTTGATGTCGTCGATGGTGAGCGCGTGATTCGGATCCTTCGGCAGCATCGGCGTGATGTCGAACACGACGAGCGGCAGGATCATCTGCTTCAATGGAATCTGGTCCATCGTCACGCCGTCGCTGCGGAAATGTGCAGGCGGATCGACGTGCGTTCCGTACTGCCCCACCATCGAATAGAACGTGGTGCGGAATCCGTCATGCTCGATCGTGTAAGGCTGGTGCGTTTTCGGATCGCACGCAGCGCTCATCGTCGCCTGGCCGAAGCCGCTCCACACCGGCGTCGCCGGGCTGAAGCTGTGCGTGAGATCGACAAGCTCCTTCCCCTGGATGATCCTGAGTGCATCGGCCAGCGTGTCTGCGGCAAGGCAGGGTGTGGCTAAGCCGAGGCCGATCGCGAGCGCGGCAACGAATCGTGTCATGACGTTACCCATTGGTCCTCGCCCGAACAGCGTCAATGCACGGCGTGACGCCTGTAGAGTGGGGCGGCGCTGAAACCGATTCCGGTTCCGATGATCGTTCCGTGGTGCGTGCGCCACGAGTCCATCGCGTCGCCTTCGAATCGGTACCAGGCCTCGAGCCCCTGGAACATGCCGGAGACGTCGTTCGCCGCGAGGATGTAGGGGGCGAACATCGTCTGGCGAATCTGGTCCTGTGTCCGCGCGACCTTCCAGATGCGCAGGTCGTCGATGCCTCCCTCGGGCATGAAGTCCCAGTTCGGGTCGCTCCCGATGCGGAGTGGGAGTGTCGATACCGACCGAGGGGCCTCGTCTGCCTGGAACACGAGATTTCCGTTGATGTAGTGCTTGCGTGTCGTCCCATCCGTCACGGCCGCGATGTGGATCCAGACGGTGGGCTCAGTCGGGATCACGCCGCCGATCTTGACGCTCGCGGTGCCGTTGAAATAGCTGCGCATCGTCGTGCCGCAGAGACCGAGCCACCAACCGGTGAGGTAACCCTTTCCAGCGATCGAGGAGCAGGCCGTCGACGAGTGGGCATCACGAACCGAGACCCAGGCCTCGACCGTCATCGCGGGCGTGTCGAGCAGGACGTCGTGCGGGATCTCGATGTAGCCGTGTTGCGGAAAGCCCTGCAGCCGGAGGTACTGTCCCGAGGGCTGCGCAAAGACCGAGACGGAAACTACGAGGAGTGCGATCACGATCCAGGCGATTCTCATGGTCAGGAATTGTACCTGTCCGTGCGCGAGTCGGGGTGGTCTCGACGGATGGCGTCTCGCCGCCGTGTCCAGAACGGCGCGGCAGGCCAGCGTTGCTCCAGGGATCAGAGACGAGGGATCAGAGACAAGAGATCAGAGACAAGGATCAGAAGATTCGCCTGATCGCTGATCTCTAATCTCTGGTCTCTGATCTCTGATCTCTGAACTCTTCCACACCCCACTCCCCACCCCCAACACCCCGCGCGAAATCCGTCACCCTCACCGCTTCGTCTCGAAAATATCTACGATCGTCTGGATATCGATGCTGCGCTCGAGGTACTCCCATACCGCCAGCACTTCTTCCCGATGGTGAACGTGACTGAACGAGTCCTCGGAAACCGAGAATTTCGCTCTGTTGTACCACTTGATTGCGTCGTTCGCGTTCTCACGCAGACGGTCCCGCGCATGCTGGACGAGGAGAACCACGTCCGGCGACGGGCTCTGCGCCGCGTGAATCATCTGAACGACCGACCGCCCGCGCAGCTCCTGATCCCTGTCCACCTGTTTCTTCCGCTTGCGCTCAAGGGACGCGGCGTCGGGCTGGATTCTCCCCGAGCCAGCAAGCCGGTTGATGGCCGACGCAAAGAGCTCAATGTCCGCCTCCAGGCGTACGCCCGATCGGTAGAGTAATCGACCGTGCGCATCGGTGGTCGTGGAGAGGTGACTCCAGATGACGATCCCGGGAATCGTCACCGTCATCTCATCAAGCTTGAATCCAACCAGTCCTTTCGTGGCGATCTTCAGTGGCTCGGCGTGCTCCATCTGCAGACCGCACTCGGCAAGGTCCCAAATGGTGACGTCTCTCCTTCCGAAGCGCCCTTCGATCGGATTACTGGCGACAAACCGTTCCGCTTCGCGTGAATCCTGCACATCCGATGTCTTCATTTACGAGCTCGAACCCACGTGATCTTACAACCGGGCACTCCGAACTGTCTGGAAATCAACTTAACATCGCGATGCGGGCGGCGAGCAACCCGGCGCAGGAGTGAAAGTCGGGCACGCGGCGGCCACCCGTAATTGGCTCCGCGGGCAAGCGGAGCAGGAGCGTCCTTTGGATGAGGGTAGGGAAACGCCGCTGCACGCCCCTCCTCTATCAAAGAGCAAGGAGAGCGCGGGAATGACAGCCAGCAATAGCCGCTACGATCCACCGGCGAACATGACGGACTTTGCGAGCATCCCGGGCCAGCTCGAGGCGTGGAGCGACGCCATGTCGGGCTGGGTTGACGAGATGATCGGTCAGGTGAAGCAGCAGCTCCCTCCTGGCGCCGAATGCCAGTTCTACAACCTCGTGACGAATCCCCAGCCCGGGCCCTTCCTCGATCAGGAGGTCATCTGGGCCGGCTTCCCGAAGATGTTGCGCGTGCTCTACGGGACCGAAGGAGCGTTCGAGCTCGCGGACAACAAGCTGTATCCCCTCACGCAAGCGAATGACCCAAGCCGGCCCGGGTTCTATACGGGAGCAATCTGGAACACGCTCTTCTACCGTCCGCTCGACGAATACTGCGAATGGCGCGTGGAAAAGAACGATGCGGGAAAGATCGTGAAAGTCACGTTCACCTCCGAACCGCCGGAGTACTGGCAGGCGCTACACGGCGATGAGCTCGCGGACGTCAACGGGGTTCCGAAATACCCGACGATCGGCGATCCGAAGAAGGTGCTCGATCTGTATCGGGAGCTGGTCAGCCCCGAGGTCACGCTCGATGATCTTCGCTGCCCGTTCGACTTTGTTGACGAGACCGATCCGGCCGCACCCGTCGTCGTTTACAAGAAGGATTGCTACAACCCGTACAACAAGTGGAACTCGACGCACGGCATCATGCATCTCGGTCAGCCGAACAACTCGCTCTCGGCCGAGGTGGGACTGGGCGCGCTGGCGACCGTCATCTTTCACGGCGCGGCGAACGACGTGATCGTCCTCGGCGAAGCGCTCATCTGCGCCGGACGCCTCGGCGGCCCGAATCGAACCAGCGATCCGACCATCGCCTCCACTGTGAACGATCTTGCGCGGCTCGGCGCTGCGATCACTCTGCGCAATCCGGTCGGTCTCTACATGGACAGCATCGACCTGACCGGTTTTCACGATCCGTCCGGACAACAGGTACCGCGGGAGTTCTTCAAGGTCGTCCGGGGCAGTGAGCAGGGCGGCCTGATCGAGCGCGCCGTGTTCGAAGTGCCGAAGAGCGAAGGCTACGTCGTCGGCGACATCACCGTCGCCGGCGTGCCAATCCGCTACGGCGGGCAGATCGCCGAGCACATCAAGGTCAAACTCGTCGGCGTCGGCTCGTCCATCGGCAAGTATCACAACGCCTCGGTGCCGGCCATCGGACAATGCTGCGTGGATCCTTCGCAACCGCTTTTCATGCGCCGTCCGTCCGACAACGCCGTCCCCTGTGACCCGACGATGTATCACGCGTTCGCGTGGGGCGGAAACCCGCAGGGAAGCATTCCGCTGCCACAGGATCACCTGCGAGCCGCCACCATGAAAATGCTCGCCACCGCACCGCGGCGTCCGCGGATGGCCCGCTACCGCAGACGCTGATGAGAGGAACGACCATGATGAACACGCCATCTGACTTGCTGCGACAACCTCCAAAATTCGACGCGATGCAGCGTCACACGGGACCGAAGATCCCCCAGGCGCCTGCCGAACCTCGCCTCGCGATCAACGACATTCAGGGGAACATCTTCCCCGGGTTCAACAAGCCGACGACGTACTTCACCGCGTTCCGCATCGACAGCGTGGCTGGTGCGAAAGCGTGGCTGGCCGAGGTCGTGCCGTTCATCTCCACGGCCGAGGAAGTGCTGGCGTTTCGCCGGCTCTACAGCGCACGGCGCAAGCGCCTCGGCGGCTCAAAGCCGCCCGATCTCGTCGATACGAACACGAACATCGGCTTCTCGCAGGAAGGACTACGCAAACTCGCCGGCACTTCCGCGGACGAGTTCCAGGACGAGGCTTTCCGGCTCGGCTTGCCGGAGCGGGCCGCGCACATGGGCGACTCGACCTCTCCACGCGACTGGGTGATCGGCGGCCCAGGCAACATCCCGGACATCCTCCTGATCACCGGCGGCGACGATGAGGACATCCTGCGCGCCCGCGTTGCTGCGCTTACCGAGGAGGCGGAGAAGCGAGGGGTAGTGAAGACGTGGGAAGAGGTCGGACTCGTGCGGCGGGACCTGCCGGGCCATGAGCACTTCGGCTTCGACGACGGTGTCTCGCAGCCAGGGCCGCGCGGAACCCTTTCCGACATTCCGGACGACTACTTCACGCCGCGCTATATCGACTCGTCGCAGGGCGTGGAGTCCCTGCTTTACGGCCTGCCCGGTCAGGACCTCGTTTGGCCGGGCGAGTTCGTGTTCGGCTATCCGAGCCAGGGTCCCGATCCGCTCGTTGCCGGTCCCGTTAAGAACACAGGACCGGCATGGGCGGCGAACGGCTCCTATCTCACGTTCAATCGTCTGCGTCAGGACGTGAAGGCGTTCTGGACATTCATGACCAAAACGGCGGCGGAGCTGGCGGCCAAACCGGGCTTCGAAGAAATGACGGCCGATAAGCTGGCCGCGCATCTGGTCGGGCGCTGGAAAAGCGGAGCGCCGGTCGCGCGCACACCGAACACGGACGACTCGCATCTCGGAAACGACCAGTACGCGAACAACCATTTCTTCTACGGCTCCGACACGAAGAAAGCCGCGCTGCACGGGATGCCTGGCTACAGCAATGGCGATCCGTATCCTGACGCGAAGTCCGATCCGCTCGGCCTCACTTGTCCGCTCGCGGCGCACATCCGAAAGGTGAACACGCGCGACGTGTCGAATGACCAGGGAGGTACGCACGCAACGTACGCCATCCGCCTGCTGCGGCGTGGCATGCCGTTCGGGCTTCCGCTCAAGGATCCGTTTGGCCACGACCCGGAGCACGGCAACCGCGGCCTGATGTGGGTCTCGTATCAGACCTCGATCGTCAATCAGTTCGAGTTTCTCCGCGCGAACTGGATGGGCGATTCGAAGCCGCCGCGCATGCCGGGCGGCGACGACATGATCGTCGGGCTGAACGGCCGCCCCGGTGAGGAGCGCGAGCGTACCTGCACGATTTTCGGCTCCGGCCTGCAGACCGCCGCGCCGTCGACGAAACAGCAATGGATCTTTCAAACCGGCGGCGGCTATTTCTTCTCACCCTCGATCACCGCCATTCGCGAGGTGCTGGCGGCGGGATGATCGGCGCCGTCGCAGAGGCGTCTATCGTTATCCAAGCTTGTCTCGCGGCTGCATTGTGCAGCAGACCAGCGGCTAGAGATCAGCGATCAGCGATCAGGAAGACGATACGCTAGCACCCCTGATCTCCTGTCTCTGATCTCCTGTGCCTGATCTCTTGTCCCTGATCTCTGCTCCCCATCAAACCGTCTCCTGCGGCCTTGTCACAAATTGGCAATACTGCTTGACTGATGGCACGCGGGTTGGCGATAATTTTTGCCATCATGATCAGAGACGGAAGAGATATCCCTACTGGGACCGTGCTGTCTACTCAGGTATGCGTGATTGGATCCGGCCCTGCCGGGATCACCGCGGCGTGGGAGCTTCAGAAAGCAGGCATCCGCGTCATCCTCATCGAGGGAAGCCGCGATGTCGGTTCGAATTACCAGGCCAGTTGGCCGGACAAGTTTCTGCTCTATAACGGAGAGGCCACGGGGTTGTTCGCAACCAATGAGCCCGATTTCCTCGTTCTGCCGATGTCGACGCACGACCCCGCGTGGGAACGGGAACGCGTTTACGGCGGTACGTCGACTCACTGGGGCGGCCAATCGCGCCCCGAGGATCCGATCGATCTCGAGCAGCGGCCGGGGTTTCCGGGGTGGCCCGTCACCCGCGACGATCTCGACCCCTACTATGCGCTGGCATCAAAGCTCTGCGTGCTCCATGGGGACTATGGTCTCAACGGGGACAATTTCCGCTCGGACTATTGGGCCGGGATACTGCAGGCTCAAGTTCCCACTCTGGATGGGTTCGATGTGGAGATGTATCAGTATCTGGGCGCAAACTATTTGAATTTCGCCGCGCGCACGTTTCAGAGCGAGAAGGGCGAAATGACAATCGGCGAGAGCGACGCCGATGTCATCCTGAACGCCAGCCTGCTCACCATCGACCATCAGCAAGGGAGCGTGAGCTGCCTGCAGGTGGCCAGTATGGACACCAGCGTTCCCCCGCAGCCAGCAACCCAGTTCACCATCAAGGCTGACGCCTATGTGCTCGCATGCGGTGCGGTTGCGAACGCTCGTCAACTTCTCCTGTCGAATGCCGGGAACGATTACGACCAGGTCGGCCGCTACTTCATGTGCCATGCGCTTTCGCAGGGGCAGGTCATTCAGACCCAGAAATCGTACCTCAATGACGCTCAAGCGAGGCTCATGCAGGGCCACAGCCCCAACGGGTCATGGAGGGACGAAAACGGTGTCGCAGTATCAGGAAGGTTCATTCCCAGCGCAGAGACGACCAGAAATCTCGGCATTGGGAGGTGTTGGTTCTGGTACATCTACGGCCAGTACTATTTCGAGGTGACACCGAATCCCGACAGCCGCATTACCCTGAGCGATAGCGTCGACCCGGTCTTCCAGCAGCCCCAGACCAGCATTGATTGGCAGCTCAGTCCAGCGGATGAACAAACCTACGACAAGACGACGGCGTTATTCAAAGCGTCTGTGAGCAGCCTCGGTGGCGTCGTTAGCTCTTATCCCTGGGAGTTCGTGAAGAGCCAGTTGATCGTCAACGGCCACCACATCGGAACCACGCGTATGTCGAACGATCCCGCGCTGGGAGTGGTCGACAAGAACCTCAAGGTGCATTCTCTCGACAACCTCTACGTCGCCGGCTCCTCGGTATTCCCATCTGCCGGCATCTCAAACCCGACCTTCACCATCATCACCCTCTCGATCCGGCTGGCGGATCACCTGAAGAAGGCATTGGGCTGAGTCGAAGACCAGGGAGTCAAATCATCGCCCGAAGATCGACTCTCCGGGCGATGGATTTCTCTAGAGGTTCGCCAGCGCCTTGGATTTGGCTCGGATTGCGCCGATGGCGGTGCCGGAGTTGAAGCCTCCGACGGGCAATGCGCCTCCCTTGATGTGGACGCCGGCGATCTCGCCTGTGATCCCGTTGAGAATCGGAGCGCCCGAGGTGCCGCTGAAGGTGCCGATATCGTTGTAGGCGATCCGTCCGTCGCGGGTTTCCAGCAGATGTCCCGCCTCCACCTTTTTCTCTGCCCGATTCGGATGTTGAATGATGCAGAGGCTTGCATTCTTGACCGTCAGATCGGTCTTCGCGACATGAAGACTTCCGAACATCTTGCCGGGCAACGTTCCGCTCTTCTCATCCCGGCCCAGTCTGACGATCGCGTAATCGACGGTGGAATTGGGGTCCTCGGGCGCGGGTGAACACTCCACCAGCTCGATCACCGGGTAGCAAACCTCAGGGCGTGTCTGTCCGGTGTCGCCGTCGATCTGGAAGTCGAAGCAGACGCACATGAGAGGCGCAATCTCGGCGGGCGAGATCGGCATGCCGTTCCGTTCTGGCACTCTCCACGAGCGAAACTCCTGGCGGAAACAGTGGCCGGCCGTCAGGAAGAGGTCGTCGCTGATGAGCGCACCCGATCCCCATCTCTGGCCGCTGACGTTCCCCTGATCCTCGCCTGCAGCCTGAAAACGGCCCGTCAGGTCGATCCACTGCAATAGTCCGATCGGACGCTCATAGTCATTGACGAACTCGCGCGTCACACCGAGTGTGCCATCGTATCTTTCGACGTCCTGCGGATCGTCCTTCGTGGAGCTGAGGTCATAGAAAAGGTACTCGAGCTGCACGTCGAGCTCGACGAGGCTGCGGACGACGCCGGCGCGCTCGTCGAGCAGTTTTCGTATGGTGCCCGTCACGAGGTCTTGCCGTCCGTAGGACTCGACGGGAGCAGGTGCGGTTGATTTTGCGGCTTGGTTGTCACTCATGAATGCCTCCTTTGGCTCAGCAACACCCGCCCGAGCAGGGCGGATCGGGAGTCTCTTCCAGCGAGCTGAGATACGCGAGATACGCGTTACTGAAGGGCGCCCCTTTCAGTTTCATGGGATCGGGGAGTTTCGGCGATTCGAATTTCTGCTCGTTCCGATCCTTATCGAGTTTTGCGTAGAGGACGAAGTGTCCGGCAGACCCGTGGTTGTGCATACTGCCGGCGACGCTGGTAGCGTGCATCACGGGCATGGTGCCGCCGCTGGCGACGCCCATATTCTGGCTCTGAGTGGGCATGACGAGGGGAGCCAGAAGATCGACGGTATTGGAGAAGACGATCTCCGCGGGCAGAGGACCATCGGACTTCTTCAACATCACCCGCCTGGCTTTCTTGCCGTCGTGCGCCGTAATCGTGATCGGATCGTCGTGATCCGAGATCAGCCACCGCACGAGCGTCGCGCCGCCAAAGCGGAAGACTTCGAGCGTTCCGCCGGGAAGCGGAATCTTCGCGATGGCATCGGGACGATCGTCGAGAACGAAGCCCATCGTCTGAAGTTTCGGCAGTCCGTTGTCGAGATTCAAATTCGTAAGCGTCCGATCCCGGCAAGGGAAGTGGAGGTCGACCGGCTCTGTGTACTGATCGGGCTTGGCGGGAATGCGAAACTCGATCACATTGGCAGTGCGGAACTCTCCCAGTTTGATCTCCAGCCGGACCGGACGGACGTGTTTCTGCTCCGGCCACCAGTCATCGTCCGCGCACAAATCCTCATCGATGAATAAGCTTGCGAAATGCTCCGGAACCTGATCGTCGTCCTTGCCGCTACCGGGCGTTCCATTCGGTGTCAGCACATCTCTTTGTCCGACCGTGCAAGCATTGAAATAGTTCAAGCCGATAAAGTTGACCGCATACATGGAGCCTCTCCTTTCTCAGTACTTGAGACGGATCAACTTCCAATGTTCTGTACGGCCGCCCACAGTGATGCGGGAACGTCACCGCTGCGGATCGAGTCGAGTTGCGCCTCGCGCAACGCCTCGGCGGCGGAGAGTCCCTTTGCAAGCTTTTCGTGCAATCGCGGGAAAAAGACCGATGCCGCCTGGTCGTCGATCGGCCAGAGCGTCGCGACCACCGATGACGCGCCGGCAGAAAGAAACCCGTGCGCGACGCTGATCACACCTTCCGCGGCACGGCGCTCGCCACGCGCGGTACTGCATCCGGCCAGAACGACGATGGATGCTGGGCGGAGCCGCAACCGGGTGATCTCCGCGACGCCGACCCGCCGCTCGTGTCCCTTGTCCCGCAAGACGATCGAGGCAGGCTCGATGCCGCGATCGTCCCCGATCGCATGTCCGGCAAAGTGAATGATGTCGGCCTGTGGCGCGCGTTTGATCAACGCATCGAGCTCCACAGAGTCGTCAAAGAGAAGCGCGGACGTCCGGTAGGCTCGTGCAACACGACGTCCCTCGCCTCCCGCGAAGGCAAGCGTTCCGACACCGGCTCCCGGCTCTGACGCCGAAAGAACCAGGGCCGACCGTGGCGACGTAACTTCACCTCTCCGTTCCGCTGCCGCTACAAACGCCGCCGCACTCGCTGCGATCACGATCGGGTACTGCTCGATCAGATACTGGCCCCGGGAATCGGCCAGGGCACTGAACGCCACCATCGACGTTGCCTTATCCGGAACGAAAACGACCGTCGCCGCACTGAGGAGTTGCCCTGCCACAGGTTCGATGAGCCGCCGGTAAAGCGCTGCTGACCGCGTGTCGCGAACGGCCGATCCTGTCTGGCGAATGGCCTCGCCGAAACCGTCTGCCTCGGCCATCAGTTTCTCGCGCCCGCACTCCACTGTTGTTGCGCGCACCCCCGACCTGTCTGCCGTGAAGATGACCAGCCGCGATGGAAGCGAGGCATATTCGACGACCACAGTTCGCGCAGGCAATCGACGGTAGTCGAGAACAGGCGAGCGTTCGTACGAATCAAGAAGGCCTCGAGCTCTGGCGCTTTCCGCGAATCGGAAGGCTGCCTCGGCGTCATTCCGCGAGATGGCCAGATCGATCCCTTCATCGAACAACTCTTCCGCGGCATGGAACGCACCCCAGCGCGCCTCGCCCGCTGGCAGCGACTTCCGACCCCGCTCCAGTTCGGCGATGCCGCGGCGGATGTCGGCCATCGCATCGGCAACGTTCCCCATCCTCCGGCGCGCACGCGCTCGCTGCAGGAAGAGGCCCGGAAGTTTGAGGGGATCGCTTTGCGTCGCTTGATACTCGATCGCTTCGCTCAGCAGCGATTCGGCCTGCGCAGGAGGCGTAGTCGAGAGCATCGCCGACGCACGCAGCTCGGCAACGCGCAGGTAGGCGTGATAGGCAGGATCCTTCGTCCGTTCCATCGCCTGTTTCGCGCTGGCGATGTCAGCCAACGCGCCGGTCTCATCGCCCAATTGGTCGCGGACCACGGCGCGGATGAGCGGGGTTGCTGCCAGTTGCAGATCATCCTTGAGCCGGGTTGCGATGTCGATTTCGAGTGAGAGGAACGACAAGGCTATGCGCCATTCGTGGCGGAGAATCGCCGCGTCCGCGACCGAGGCCACGGCCTTTTCGAGGTCGGCAGTCGAGCGCACGCCCAGGCCGTGCAGCGCGACCAGGCGATACTTCCATGCGGTGGCAGGGTCGCCGATCCGGTCATACACGAAGGCTAGAGATCGCCGCATACCGGAAGCGTTTGAGACCTCGCCGAGGCCGTCGAAGCGCGATATGCACTCCCCGATGGTGTTGATTGCGCCACCCCAATCCGCTCGCGCGATTTGGCACTTGCCGATCTCTCGGAGCAGGAGCACGCGGTACGCCGGGAAATCCGCGGACACGGCCGCGAGGAGTCCCTCGATTTCGCGCTCCGACTTTTCATGATGGCCTTCTTCATAAACCATGTTCGCGGCGAAGAGACGCGCCGGGAGAACCATCGGACTCTGTGCCGTCTCGAATGCTGCCGCGGCGCGGCGGAGTAGTTGTTCGGCGTCCCCCGGACGCCTTTCCGCATATGCCTGCAGACCGTCGCGGTATTCGGAATGCGCGGACGCCAGCAAGGAGCGTTTCGTACCGCTGGACGCGTCGATCGCGGCGACGGCTCGTTCGAGCATTCGGTCGCCCTGGACCACCGCCACGGCCGCGCCCAGTCGCCGTGCGACGCGCAGATGACGCTCTGCTTCTCGCTCGTCGTGGCGCAACGCGGCCTTCCCCCATCGCCCGAGGACTTCCTTGACCGCCATTCCTCGTGCACCGAACGGATCACTCCGAGTCAGTGCCATCGCCATCGCAGGATCGGTTGCTACTCGGTCGTACTGGCGGTCGAGCCGTTCGAGAAAGAGCTCTTCGCGCGGCAGCGCATTGCGGTGCGTCCGGGCTTCGTCAGCCCACTCGCTGGTGGAGTCGATGGCCAGGTATCGCTCCCACGCCTCGCGGGCGTCATCCCTCAAACCGAGATGCTCGATGACGATGGCCCTATTGAAAAGAGCTTCAGGGAACTGAGGCTGAAGGGAAAGGGCGCGATCGGACGCCGCGAGCGACTCCGCAAGAAGCTCTGGCGCCTCATCGCGCATCGCGGTCTCATGAAGTACCGCGGCCAGGTCGCTCCAGGACTCCCCGCGATTCGACTTTTCCGCTTCCGCCGTCAGAATCGGTAGCGCCGCCCTGGGGTGCCCGGCGAGCAGTTGAGCAACTCCCTCGGCGTGGTCCGCCGGCGCCGGTGTTCCGCGAACGTTCCCGATCGTTGTTCCCATCGCCGCCGCCATGACTCCACTCTTCGGTGACTCAGCCGGAAGCGAAGTACGGAACGGCGCCCAGGCGAGCTCTCCGCTCACGCGAGTCTCGATCAGGCGGTTCGTTACTCTTGACGTGAAGCGGAGCGAGGCAATCGATTGCAGCACCGACGTGGGGATGACCATCAGCACGAGAGCGCTCGCTCCCGCGAAAAAGGCGATCTTCGCCAGGAGACCGCTACTCCCGGTCGAGCGCCATCGATCGCTTCCTTGTCCGAGTGTCAGGGTTGCGTCTCCCGCCATCGCTATCTCCCGATGTCGTAGACGGCCCGTGACGTACCTTTTTTCAGCGCGAGATCGCGACTGAGACTACTGCTCGCACGCAGATCAGTACGACCGTAGCTTCGAATGTCGGGAGAAGGTACAAGGATACACCCAACGGCAACAACTAGTTCCTTAACCTTCGTGACCGGTGCGTCGTGGTGCCGTTGTCACTGGTCAGTCGGGCGCGCCGGGACACACGCACGAGACGTCGCACGCGCACGCGCATTAGAGACTTGTCACGTGAAACGGTTTTCAGACGGAGATCAATTGACGATATGCTGCGGTCGCTCGCCTCCGGCCTCCGGCATTGATGGAGCATCATCGCTGCTCGCATTCGTGGGCGGTGGGTTGTTCGCCACAGAAAGATGTGGTCCTGATGTGGCAATCCCCGCCGCGGGCTGCTTGGTTGCGGCCTCCCATTTGCCGTGCTCCAGGAACAAACGGTCGAAGATCAGGAGATGAAGTCCAGCAACGATCCACCCGACGAAGGCAATGGCGAAGCCGAGGCCCATCTCGCCGAGGCGCTTGTGATAGAGGCGGCGCTTGTCGAGTTGCGCGAGGATCCATTTCGCTGCCAACAACACGATGGCAATGAGCGAGACAACTCCAAGTGACGGCAGCTCGACCATGCGCTTCTTCCACAACGCGTAACCGGCGCCGATGATCGCGGCGCCACCGAAACCGACGGCCAGCGCCTTCAGCGGCGGCAGTTGCTTCCAAACCTTCAACGCCAGCTCGTTGGACACGCGGAGCAGCGTGAGCATGCGCTCCCTCCCCTGCGGGTCGGTGCGGGTCATCGCATCCTCGGCGGCGAGGAACCGCCACGGCTGGCGCGCTCCCGCGGGCTGCAGCGATGGCAAACACTTCTCCTCGAGCAGCGCGTGCTCCGTCATCCGGTAACCGCTCGTCATCAGCGCGTACGCCTCGGCGTCGGAGAACGAATCGAGATCGGTGCGCACCTCCGCGAGCTTGAGCTGGATCTCGCGATCGATTCCGTAGCTGGTCACCTCGGGCTGCTTGTCCGCGGGCTTCTCCGGCGCGCCGATCCAGGATACTGGGTTCGCTTCGAGATCTTTCGTCAGGTGAATGAACATCGCACCTTGAATCGCGCCGGCACGGCGGAGCGCGCTGAGCTGATCGAACTGCGCCTCGCGCACGCGCGCCTGCAGGACGGCGTTCGAGTTGCCGAGGGAGTCGCTGACGCTTCCGCCCGGACTCGCTTGTTCGCGAAACTGACCGCTCGAATCGCTGACGAGAATCACGCGGCAGTTCTGTTCGAGAAGACTCGACAAGCCCTGGTTGTCGTGCACCCCGCCGTCAACGAGACGCACCGTGCGGTCCGGATACAGGTTACGCAGCACGATCGGTTCGAACAGCGCCGGCACGCAAGCCGAGGCGCCGACCACGCGCCCGATCGGAATCTCGTCGTATGGTTTCGGCGCTTCTTTCTTGTAGTACATGCGCCGGTATCGCGGAATGGCGTCGATCGCCTCGCTGATGGCCTGCGGCGACTCGCCCATCCACGTCGCGGTGAACTGCCAGTTGTGGCCCGTGTTCATCGTCGTGGCGTTGAGGACGAGCATCGGCACCTTCGCGCCGAGGCGCCAGTTGTCGTACTTCGGTGTGAAATCGTCCGGTGCCCCGCGGAACTCCGCGGGATGCACGATGAGATCGGACATCAAGCGCGCCGGCTCTTTCCCTTCCGCCGCGGTCTGATCGTAGAAATGCTCCTGATAGAGCTCTGCGATGACGTCGGACCGCGAGTAGCCCGATTGCAGCGCCATCTTGAAACCGGACTTGGGCGACGCAGCGATGCGCATGCGCACGTTCTTCTGGACGCCTTCGAGAAACTTCCTCTCGACGTCGCGCACGAGCTGAATGTAATCGTCGTGCCCGGTCTTTCCGCTCTCGAGGAGTTTCTTGAGCTCGAGGTAGTAGAACGCGCCGATGATCGATCCTCCGGAAACGGAGGAGATCACTTCGACGTGGCGCAGGAGATCGAGCTCAGCGAGCTTGGCCAGCACGCCGATGTGAAACAGCGACGCCCGAAAACCGCCGCCGGAAAGCGCGAGGCCGATCTTGCCGCCGAACAACGCGTTCACCGCATCATCGTTGATGCCGAACGACCTCTGAATGAGGTCCGACGCGGTGTCGTAATGCGGCGTGCCTTCGAAGCGGAGATGCGCGAGGAGAGCGAGTTGGCGCGCCGTGGTCTCCGCCGCTGCCTTCTCCTTCTTCAGCGTGCCGATCGAATTGCTTCCCTCGTCGAGCGCAGCGGCGGCTGCCGCGAAATCCGCGAGTCCGAACGCCGCTTCGGCGCGGGATGCATGGAAGTACCAAGGGTTCTCGTCCTTCGGCGGACCGGCGGCGTTCAGCTTCGCCAACACCTTTGCGCGAGTCTGATCCGCGAAATCGAACCGCGCCTTCCTGCGCGCGGCTGCGTCGGCGCCGCCGGCGTCGCCTTCCTGCACGCCGAGGAGATCGGAGACGAAGGCAACGTTCACGGCGAGCCAACCGTCGGCGTCAGGCGTCTCCCCGGCTCCCTTCGCGTACCACTTCAGCGACTTCTCCAGGTGTGTCCGCTGGCCGGAGTAGTCCCACATGCGCTTGTAGATCGCACCGGCGAGGCCGAGGGTCTCACCGTTCGTCGATATGTTGAGAGCGCAATACTTTTCCAGAACCTCGAGCGCGCTCTCGAACTTCTGCGGCGCGCGCAGATCCTCATCTTTGTAGAACGAGCGCGCGAGGACCTGGTGGATGGGGATGTAGTGCTCGCTCTTGCAATCGAGCTCGCCGGCTTCGAGGATGATCCTGCGCGCCTCGGCGGGGTCGTTTCCGATTGCACCTTTTGCCAAAGCGAGAACAGCGGCAATATCGATCTTCGACATCGAACACCTCCGCCCGGAATAGAGAGAGACAACTTGTCGGGATTCGCGAACGATACGTCCGTTCCGGCGCGGCGGCAACAGTTATGGATGGACGGACGGATGACTCCGCCGTGGCGAGGAAGTACGATGTGCCGATGTCCGACTCGACACCGACGCGCGATCTCTGTTTCGTGGCCATGCCCTTCGGAATCAAGACGGACGTGGCGGGCCCCGTCTCGTTCGATGCCGTCTACCACAAGATCATCCAGCCGGCGATCGAGAAGGCCGGACTGGAGCCTTTGCGCGCGGACGAGGAAGTCGCAGGCGGCCTCATTCACAAGCCGATGTTCGAGCGGCTGATCCTCTGCAAGTTTGCAGTAGCCGACCTCACCACTGCGAACGCGAACGTCTTTTACGAGCTCGGCGTGCGGCACGCGGCACGTCCCGGCTCGACGGTCCTGGTTTACGCCGAAGGGAGAGGACAGTTGCCGTTCGATGTCGCGCCGCTGCGCGCCCTCCCCTATCGACTCGACGCCGCGGGCTCTCCCGCCGATCCGGAGAAAGCAGTCGCCGACCTCGGGGCACGGCTCGACGCGATGCGCACGCAATCGAGCGGGAACCAGGCCGGCGTCATCGACAGTCCGCTGTCCAATACGCTCGACGGCTACCTCTTCCCCGACATCGCCCGCCTGCGGACGGATGTCTTTCGCGAGCGCGTGCAATACGCGCAGGACATCAAACAGAAGCTCGCCGCCGCACGCCGTTCCGGCCTCGACGCTGTGCGCGCCGTGGAGCAGGAGATCGAAAACCTCGATGCCACCGAGAGCGCCGCGGTGGTCGACCTCTTCCTTTCCTATCGCGCGGTGAAAGGCTGGCAGGAGATGATCGCCCTCGCTGCGCGCATGCCCAAGCCGCTGGCGGCGACGATCCTCGTGCGCGAACAACTCGCGCTCGCACTCAATCGCGCTGGCGACGATGCCCGCGCCGAGGAAGTGCTGCTAGACATTCTGGCCACGCGCGGACCAAGCAGCGAAACGTACGGCATCCTCGGCCGCATCTACAAGGATCGATGGGAGCGCACGCGGAACGCCAACGATCCGTTCCGCGCCAAGGCCCTGCTCGAAAAAGCGATCGACACCTATCGAAAGGGATTCGAAGCCGATTGGCGCGACGCGTATCCCGGCATCAACACGGTGACGTTGATGGAGCTGCGCGAGCCGCCGGACCCGAAGCGCGAAGAGCTCCTTCCCGTCGTCCGCTACGCGGTGACGCGCCGCATCGCCGGCTCGAGCCCCGACTACTGGGACTACGCCACCCTGCTCGAGCTCGCGGTCCTGGCCAACGACCGCGAGAACGCCGCCGATTCCCTCGGCAACGCGCTCGTCGCCATGCGCGAGAAGTGGGAAGGCGAAACGACCGCCCGCAACCTGCGCCTCATCGCCGAGTCGCGTAAGAAACGCGGCGAAGACGTACAGTGGATCGAGGAGCTGATCGCAGCGCTGAGCTGACTTGTCATCCGGCGCCTAATGTCCCCCGTTTCCCTTCTCGATGAACGTCACGATGTCCTTTGACAGCGCTTCGAGCGACGGGTGATGCAGGTACATCATGTGGCCGCCGGGATAGTCCTTGATCGTCAGGCGATTAATGTCGATGCCGCTGTGCTCGAGCATGTAGCGCATGGCGAAGTACGACGTCGTCAGGTCGTTGTAGCCTGCGGCGGCGAAGACGCGTAGCGACTCGTTATCCTTCGTTCCCTGGGCCAGTGCGCCGGTGACGTCGACGAAGCCGGCGAAGGCGCCGCGTCCGTTGCCGGGACGCTTCCACTTCTGGTTTGCCTCGCCGTTCTGCGGCGCATATCGCTTCACCAGATCGACGCCGAGGTCGTTGCGAAGATAGTTCTGGAAGAGTGAGATGTAGATCGGTCCGGTCTTGGCGTTGAACGCATCGTTGTCGGGAAACTCCGCCACGCGGTCGATCTCGGTCTGCACGTAGCGTCCGTCGAGGAGGCCCACCGACTTCCCTTCCTCGCGCAGCAGTTCCTTCGTGAAGCGCAGCGCGTAGATCCGCAGATCGGCTCGGAGGATGTACTCCTTCGACACGCCCGTGTAGCGATGGACGCGCTCGGCGATCCGTTCCTTCTCTGCCTTCGGCAGCTCGTCGCCCTGAAAGAGCGCCACCAGGTACTCCGTTCCGGCGAACTTCTCCACTTCGCGGAGGAGCGTGTCGAGGTCCTTCCACTGATCGGGCAGCTTGTGGTGGTAGTACGCCGTCGCGGCCAGAGCGGGAAGAGAGGTTGCGTACGTCAGGTCGTTGCCATTGACGACGAAGGGCAGCGTTCCCATGTTCAGCGCGGGCGAGAGCAGGATGACGCCGTTGAGACCGATGCCGAGGTTGCCTTGGAGGCGCGGAACGAGGAGGGCGGAGCGGATGCCGCCGTAGCTCTCGCCGAGGAGGTACTTCGGGGAGTTCCAGCGATTGTGCTGGGTGATGAAGCTGCGGATGAACTCCGCGACCGAGTCGGCGTCTTCGTCGTACCCCCAGAAGTCCTCGCCCTTCTTGTCGCCCATGGCGTGGCTGTAACCGGTGCCGATGGGATCGATGAAGACGAGATCGGTGGCGCGGAAGATCGTGTCGTCGTTGTCGCGCAGCTTGTAGGGCGGGCTGCCGGGATCGGCAGCGTCGCTCGGGATGTCGATGATCCTCGGGCCGACCAATCCGAAGTGCAGCCAGATCGAGGCCGATCCCGGTCCGCCGTTGTAGACGAACGTGACCGGCCGGTCCTCCTGGCGCGCCACGCCATCCTTCGTGTAGGCGATCGTGAAGAAGCTGGCGGTGTTCTTCCCCTCCGCATCTTTGAGGAAGATCTCTTCGGCGGTCGTGGTGTAGGCGACGTCCGCGCCACCGAGCTTCATCCGATGCTGCCGTACAAACTTGACCGGCTCCAGAGGCTTCTCGCCTGCTTTGTCACCAGCCTTGTCGGCAGCTTTGTCCGCCGGCTTGTCCGCCGGCTTGGGATCGTCCGCGCGAAGCGGAGCAATGAGAACGAACAGAGCAACCAGAGACGCCATCAAAGGCGCGGTCAATTTACGCATCACGGAGAGGTACCTCGCTTCCTGCCAGACTTGGACGACGGAGCGGTTATACGAGTTAGTCGGGCGGAAGTTTATCGCGCGTATGTTCGGGCGGGCTACCGTGCGCGGCAGATGATTGGCGTATCTCCTCTCAGCCCGATCTCCGCAGTTGTGAAGATCAGCCGAAGGCCTGACCGACGGCGTCCCTGACTGCGTCTCTGTGGTTGCCTTGCTTCGGACTAACCGCCGCCAGCGCCGCGAAGACGAAGCAGAGCAACGGCGTCAACAGCACGCGCGTTCCGGACCACGCAACGTAGACACCCGCATCGCTACTGCGTGCATACACAACGATCAGGAATGCGAAATACCCTGCCGCGGCGACGACGTAGGGAAGCGCGGCACGCGAACGGCCGATGACGATGAAGACGAACGGAATGAGCCACGGAAGATAGCCGATGCCGAAGCTGGCGTCCGCGCCCACGAGGCGCGCGGCGGAAAGAAGTGCGCGGATCGTGAGCACGCCTCCCGATGGCCGGTAGGCATCGAGAAGGTGGTTGTGCGCGCAGAACGCAATCCATCCCGGAAGTGCGATGAGTGGCCCAGCGAAAGCCTTGGCCACCGCACGGAGCCGCTCACGAAATGGCGCATCTCCGCAAAGGAGAAAGGACCCGACGAGCAGTAGCGCAAACGGCGTTCCCTCCACCTTCGTGAGTACGACGGCAGCGAGTGCGATCGACGCGAGGATCGCGTGCTCATCTGCGCGTCCTCGCGTACACGTCAGCGCGCAGAGCGCGAGCGTCTCGAAGAAAATCAGCGCCGGCTCTGCGTTGCCGCCGACGGCATTCACGATGAAGAGATACGCGAAGAGCGACGCGAAGAGCGCGGTGATTGCATCCGCTCTCAACGGCTTTGCATCGCGCGCAAAGCCGTTGATCATTCCGGCCGACAACAACAGAAATAGCGGCGCCGACGTGATCACGCCCCACCAATTGAGAGCCGCCTTACCGAGCATCGTCCAGGCGTACAAGAGAGGGACGAGCGGTGGATAATCGGGATGCATCAGGTAATTGTCGGGAGCAGCAAGAAAGCCGATGTCGATCGCTCGCGCGGCAGCGAATCGGACGCCTTTCGGACCCCAGAACAGAAGAAGATCGAACGACGTGGCCTCGCCCGCAACAACGGCAATCGCGAATACTGCAATGGAGATCAAAGCGAGTGCGATCATCACGATCGCCACAAACGACCGCGGCTTTCCGTCGATGCGAGAAATCCTGATTCCTCGCGGCCAATAGGAAGCAATTGCGGCGGCAAACGGGAGCGCGAGCAGTGCAGCGATCGACCAGCGGAGATGAATCGCGGAGAAAAGGAACATCTCGACCGCCAGCGTCAGCAGCCCACCGGCAAAGTAAATCCCCGCGCGCGCGGTGACGGGAAGGTGAACGACGGGCGATACCCATCGCATCCACAATCCGCAGATGACCGCGAGCACGATCCGAAGGATGAACGTCATTTCCGCCTGAAGAGCATTCCCTGCGGCAGGCTGCGCCACAGAACGAAATGCGGATCCTCGAATGGACCCGCCGCCACAACGAGAAACTGAATGGACGAATCGGAGTCGATCGCGTGCGGATAGAGCACGTTCTGCTGGGGCATCAGCCCGACGGCCACGGCGTAGTGAAGCCAGTCCTTCGATCGATCGTGCGGATTCAAGAAAGCAACGCCAGCATTTCGAGGAATCCTTCGGGACGCGTATTCAAGAAGTAAAAGGCTGCCCTCGGAGCTTCGTGGTGACAAGCCCGTTCGCGAAACGATGGTCGAAACTGTGCCGACTCCACCCTTGTGAATCACTTCGCGAACGGAGAGGCAAAACAACAGGAGCGAACCAGCGATCACCCACGACTGTTCCGCCGCGGCACTGCGCCACCACGGAACCGCCTCGCTAACCGGCGGCGAGCCGTTCGCTACGTCTGGCAACATTCCTCACATCGTAACCACACGTGTCCAAAACAGCTTTGAAACGAGAGGGATGAAGTACCGCCGAGTCCCCGTAGAATCGGGTTGTCGAAGCTCGAGACACGGAGGTGCCCGG
>JADGNZ010000059.1 GCA_017883205.1 Thermoanaerobaculia bacterium
ACGCCTTCCAATCGAGCGCCTTCTCCCCCACGCTTCTTGTGGGGGAGAAGGTGGCGAAGCCGGATGAGGGGGCGTTTGACTGTCGCGCACCGTTGCCGAGCAGCCGGACTAACGTCTGCTCGCGCGCATTGCTCCCCACACGATGCCGGCAAAGTAGACGGCGTGGTGTGCTGCGAAGGCGAACGGGAGCACGATCCAGTCGCGCTTCGGGAGGCGGGTGACGCGCGAGCTGAGGATCAGTGTGAAGACAATGTACGGAATGAACGCGATCGGCGAAGCGAGGATGGCGATCGTTCCGACGAAGAGGAAAGCCCAGATCTTCCGGTTCTTCGCGTAGGCCGCCGATCCGCGGCGCAGCATCTCCCCTGTCTTTACTCGATAGCGCCATCGCTGGCGAAGATACGGACCGGGGAATGGACGCCGGCGATGAAACACGCGAACGCCGGAGTGATACACGACGGCGGGCATGAGCGACGCAATCAGCGATGTGTCTTCGCCGATGTAGCCGATCGACTCATCGAATCCGCGAAAGGCGCTGCGGCGCACGAACAGATTCACCAGCGCGATGTCGCTCGCGCTCGTCACCGGAAAGACGCCTGGCCTGTTCTCGTGGCAGGCCAGACCGCTGCCGATGAGCGGCGTCGCCAACAGCGTTTCCGCGATGAGCTCGGCGCGCGTCGAGTCGGCGGGAGCGGGATCGGGGCCGCCCAGAATGGCGATGTCAGGATGAGCATCGAGATAGGCAACTGCCGTGGCGAGCCAGCCAGCGTCAGCCGTGGCGTCGTCGTCGATGAAGGCCAGGATCTCGCCCTGCGCCTCGGAAACCGCTCGATTTCTTCGAGTTGCGGGATTACGATCCGGCTCGATGACGTTTCGGACCGCGTTCCCAGGCTGCATCGTCAACGGCGTCGCAGAGACAAGAATCAGCTCAAAAGCGAACGGCGCCTCCTGACGCAGCACCGACTCGATCGCGCGCTCCGCGTCGCCGCCGATTCGCTCCACAGGCATGATGACGGAAACTTTGACGGCGGCGGGCATGGGCGCTGCGTAGATTAGTGGATTCGCCACCAATCTACTGATCACTCCACGAATCGACTAATCTACGGACCCACCACACACCGCATGAAGCTTATCGTTCAAATACCAGCCTTCAACGAAGAAGCGACGATCGCCCAGACGCTTCGCGACATCCCGAAGAAAATTGACGGCATCACGGCCATCGAGACCCTCGTCGTCGACGACGGCTCGTCCGACAACACCGCCGCCGTGGCGCGAAAAGCCGGTGCGACGCATGTCGTTCAGCTCAAGAGCCATCGCGGCCTGTCGTCGGCGTTCCTTGCCGGCATCGATGCCTCCCTCCGCCTCGGCGCCGACATCATCGTCAACACCGACGCCGACAATCAGTACGCCGGCAGCGACATCCCCAAGCTCATCTCCCCCATCATGCGCGGCACCGCGGACGTCGTGGTCGGCGACCGCGAGGTGTCGAAGTCGCCGCACATGTCGGCGATCAAACGGCTGCTGCAGCGCATCGGCAGCCGGACTGTTGGTCTCGCTTCCGGGCTGCGCGTCGGCGACGTCACCAGCGGCTTCCGGGCGTTCTCCAGAGAAGCGGCGACGCAGATCAACGTCTTCAATCCATTCACCTACACGCTCGAAACCATCATTCAAGCCGGCAACCGCAACCTCGGCGTCCAATCAGTACCGGTGCGCACCAACGCGCCGACGCGCCCATCGCGGCTCTATCACGGCATCTTCACGTACCTTCGCAAGTCGGCCGCAACGATCTTCCGCATCTACACGATCTACAAACCGCTCAAGACATTCTTCGCGATCGGGGCTGTTCTTCTTTTGGCCGGCACCATCCTCGGCGGCCGCTTCGTCTGGCACTTCGCGCAAGGCGACCGCGCCGGTCACATCCAGTCGCTGATCCTGGCCGCGGTCTTTCTCATCATCGGCTTCCAGACGTTGCTCATCGGGCTCGTGGCCGATCTCATCTCCGTCAATCGCCGTCTCAGCGAAGAAGTGCTCGTGCGCCTAAAACGCGCCGAGGCGCCGCCTGCTGTCGAACACCGTCCGCAGCCAGCCATTCGCGACACGCGTCCTGCACGACCTCAACCGCAGCCGCGACGCGAGCGTCCAGCAGCGCCGCCCGAAGCGAAGACTGCATCGACGCAATGGGTGTGGCTCCTGGACGAAGACAAGCTGCACGACCGCGCGAAGCCGGCAGAGACACCGATCCTCGAACCAGATCTCGACGACGATGGGCCAGACGAGCAGCCTGCTGCGGTTGGTGGTGCCCCGCGCCGTCGCCGGCGTCGTCGCGGTGGACCGCGCCCGAAGCCGGCTGGCGGACCGACCGAGTAGCAAACCTCTTAACCACAGAGACGCAGAGGTCGCGGAGGTCTCTCCGTGTCCTCAGTGTCTCTGTGGTTGCTTAGTCTTTCCGATGAGCTACGCGTACACGCTGATGAACCGCGCGGTCACGGCCGCGGCCATGCTCAGCTCGAACGGGACATGAATCAGCGGATGGATGGCGTTGTAGGTGTGGCCTGCTTTGGCGATGATGACGCGTGAGGCGTCGCGCGCGTACGTGGCGATCTCGATCGATTCAGCGGCCGGCACGCTCTCGTCGCGGGCGCCGTGGATGACGAGAACTGGCTGCTCGATCTGCGTCGTGCGGGCGAGAATGTCCAAGTGGTCGCGATGCGCTTCTATGTCGTCCAGCATCCGCGTCGACATCCGCATGATCTGTTTCGTGCGCGTGTTCTCCACCTCGACGTATCCGACGCGGCGCCACATCGACTTCGTGGCCTCATCCCAACGGTCGGTGCGCGCGATCGCGCTCCACGTCACGATGCCGGAAAGATTCGCGATCCCATCAGCGGCCATGAGCGCCACGCCACCGCCGCGCGAATGGCCGACCAGGAACGTCGGCGCATCGACACGCTCCTGACAGAAGCGCACGACCTTCTGGAGGTCGGCGATCTGTCCCGAGTACGTGTCTTCCGCGAAGAGGTCGAGGCGGTCGAAGACGTCGGGCTGCTCGCCGATGCCGCTTCGCGACATGTTGAAGCGGCAGACAGCGAACTTGTCGTTGCAGAGCATCTCGCCGAGCCACGGAAAGAAGCCCCAGTCCTTGAATCCCTTGAACCCATGCACGATGACGACGAGCGCCTTCGCCCCGGCCGGCACGTCGAGGTCGCCGCGGATCGGAAGTCCTTCGTCAGAGAGGATGGTGAAGGGCATCTCACACATTGAATCGAAACAGAATCACGTCTCCGTCCTGGACAACGTAATCCTTTCCCTCGCTGCGCATCTTCCCGGCTGCTTTCGCGCCGGGCTCGCCGCCGAGGGATACGTAATCGTTGTAAGCGATGGTTTCGGCGCGAATGAAGCCGCGCTCGAAGTCGCTGTGAATCTTGCCGGCCGCCTGCGGCGCTTTCGAGCCGTTGTTGATCGTCCAGGCACGCGCTTCTTTCGGACCGGCGGTGAAGAACGTCTCGAGATCGAGGAGCTTGTATGCGGCCCGAATGAGCGCGCTCAGGCCTGACTCCTGGAGGCCCATCTCGTTGAGAAAGTCGGCGCGCTCGGCGGGCGGCAATTGGGAGATCTGCGCTTCGAGCTCGCCGCAGATGACGACGATCTCGCCCTTCTTCTGCGCGGCCACGCTGCGTACCTTTTGCAGCATCGGGGTCTCTTTGCCGAGGTCGGACTCGGTGACGTTGGCGACGTAGAGAACCGGCTTGAGCGTGATCAGGTTCAGCTCGCGCAACGACTCGGCAGCCTCCTCGGTGAAGTCGACGGCGCGCAACGGCGTCCCGGCATCGATTGCCGTCTTCGCCTTCTCCAACGCTTCGGCCTGCGCGATGTACTCCTTCTGCCCTACGCGCGCGAGCCGCGCGACGCGGTCGAGTTTCTTGCTGACGGCGTCGAGATCGGCGAGCAACAGCTCCGTCTCGATCACCTCGATGTCGCGCTCGGGATCGACGGACCCTTCGACGTGCACGACGTTCGGATCATCGAAGCAGCGGACGACGTGAAGGATGGCGTCGGTCTCGCGGATGTTGGCGAGGAACTGATTGCCGAGCCCCTCCCCTTTCGACGCACCGCGCACAAGGCCGGCGATGTCGACGACGCGGAGGTCGGTGTAGACGGTCTGCTTGCTCTGCGCAAGCTCGGCAAGCTTGTCGAGCCGCGGATCGACGACGGGCACGATGCCGACGTTCGGCTCGATCGTGCAGAAGGGATAGTTTGCGCTCTGTGCTCCAGCGGCGGTGAGCGCATTGAAGATCGTCGACTTGCCGACATTCGGCAGCCCGACGATTCCGACTGAAAGACCCATGTGTGTGTTGACTCCTCTGAGGAAGCAGAGATCGGGGACAAGAGATCAGGAAAGCAGAGATCAGAGAAGACAGATCAGAGATCAGGTAAGCAGACGCCACATCCTTGTCTCTTGTCTCTTGTCTCTGATCTCCTGTCTTCTATCTCTGGTGCAACCTGCCGCGGCGTGAACGGATGAGGGACGGGTGCGATTCCGGGAGGGCAGAGATCGGGTGGGACAGAGATCGGAGACAAGAGATCAGGAAAGCAGAGATCAGAGACAAGAGATCAGAGATCAGGTCAGCAAGCGCCTCATCCTTGTCTCTTGTCTCTGATCTCTGCAACTACACCATCCTCGCCGCCATCTCTCCCGCGCCGAGGAGGCCGACTTTCGGGTTCGTGATCAAGTTCACGGGGATCTCCGCAAGGATGTGCTGGAAGCGGCCTTTGCGGAGAAAGGCCTGCATGAAGCGTCCGTCGGTGAACTGCTCGATGTTCTTGGCAGCGACGCCGCCGGCGAGATACACGCCCCCTCGGGCCAGCAGCCGCAGCGCCATGTTCCCCGCCTCGGCGCCGTAGATGTCGACGAAGATGGCGAAGGTGCGGGCGGCGACGGCATCGCCGGCAGCGAGCGATTTGGCGATCTCCATCGGCAGCGACTCGTCGTACGGACGGTCTTCACCGGTCAGAAAGTTGTGGATGTTGACGAGCCCCGCTCCGGAGAGGAGCCGCTCCCAGCTCACGTGGCCGTACTTCGCGTGGAGCGAAAGGAAGAGCCGCGTCTGCTCTTCATCCTGCGGCGCGAAGTCGGCGTGGCCGCCCTCAGAGGGAACGACGTTCCACTTGGCTCCCTCGTGAACGAGATTGGCCTGGCCGAGGCCGGTGCCGGCGCCGAGGATGGCGATGGGCGCGAAGTTGACGCGCGATCCCGCATTGAGGACGAGAAAATCGCCGTGCGCGAGAATCGGAACGCCGAGGGCGACGGCGTAGAAGTCGTTGATGAGGGAGACGCGTCCGATCGAGAACGTCTTCGCCAGCGCCGTCGCGTCCATCTTCCACGTCAGGTTCGTCACCTCGGCGCGATCGCCAAAGACCGGCCCCGCAACAGCGAAGCAAGCCGCTGCGACGGGACCAGCGACATGCGCGTCGAAAAACGCCTGGAGCATCGCATCGAACGTCGCGTACGCATTGCTCTCGTACCGCTCTTCCGCAGACACGAGCCGCCCCGCCTGCGATACATCGACGAGTTGCAGCAGAACCTTCGTCCCACCAATGTCCCCAGCGACGATCTTCATGAGGACGTAGTCTATCGGAACGCTGCCGTCCCGGCGGCTGGCCTGGCGGCGTCCTCGCCGCCAACCCAACATCACCGCGAAAACCTACATCACCTCATCCGCGCTCGTCCCATAAATCGCCGGCAGCGGCACATCGAGCATGCGCAGGTAAACCGAGAGCTGCCCGCGATGGTGATAGGAATGGTTCATCAGGATCGAGCGGATGATTACGATCTTGCGCGTTTCGTTCAGCACCTGTCCGTTGCGGGCGAGTGTGAACGGCGACTTGAGCGCGTCGTCGTCCATCGCTCCGATCATCGCCATCGCCGCCTCGAGGTTGCGTTGATACGTGTCGACGAAGGAAGGATTCTCCGGCATCTGCGCCGGCCCCGCGTTGCTCACCTCAAAGGTCGACGCGCTGAGGACGCGCAACGCAATGGCAGGGATCGACGTGATATGCCACGCCAGCCGTCCGAGCGTCATCGACTTCGCATGCGGCGTCCATCCCAACTGATCTGACGGCACGCGCTCCAGCATCCGCACCGTCGACTTCCCTTCCTGTTCCATTTCCGCAAGCAGAGCCTTGGCGAGTGCCATCCGTACGTCCTCCGGTTTGATCATACGGTTGGGAATCGCGATCCGATGTACTTGCGATTCAGTGAACAAAAAATCAACCACAGAGACACCGAGACCACAGAGGTTTTCTCTGTGACTCTGTGGTGATGGTTCTTACTTCCCCGTTAGCATCCGACGCACGAGGACGAGTTGCCCGAGGTGGTAAGTGTTGTGGTCGGCGACGAGGAGGATCTGGGCCAGCCACGTGGCGCTCCCGCGCGGGATCTTGGCCAGGAGGTCGAAGGACTCGTCGTTCACCATCGCCACGAGTGCGGCGCGGCTGGCGTGGAACTTCGCCACGCTCTCGTCCCACGCCGTGTCGTTCGGAGGTTGCGGCGATGGCGGCCAGTAACCGGACGGAAAGTCGGGCGAGACGTGCGTGGCGTCGCCGCGCGAGTAGTCGAGGATGTCCGTCTGCGCGATGCGCATGTGCTCGAGCAGTTCCCACGGCGAATGCGGCGCGCCGTCAGGACGCTTTCCCCGCGCGGCGGCGGGAATGTCGGCGATGGCAGAGTCAAAGTCCTGATGGGCGTCGCCGCTGTCGAGGAGTGCGGCGATGTGTTCGCGAAGGGCGCTTGGCGTGTTCATGATTCGATCCTTTCAGCAAATGGAATGGGGTCAGGTCTAAAGTCAAAGTGCCGAAGGATGAATATCGCCCGATGCAGAATCGTCTGCCGGCACTTTAGACTTTAGACCTGACCCATCAATGTACTTCTAGCAGGAACCCTTTCAAATACTCCCCTTCCGGACAGAAGAGCGACACCGGATGATCGGGCGCTGCGGTCAGCCGGCGAACGAATGAAATGCGCCGGCCGGCGTCCTGCGCGGCGGAGAAGATCACTTTCTGGAAGAGGTCGAGCGACATGTGGCCGCTGCACGAGAACGTCAGCATCTGCGCGCCCGGGTCGAGGAGCTTCATGGCGAAGAGGTTGATGTCTTTGTAGCCGCGGGCGGCGCGGTCGATGTCGCCGCGCGATTTGGCGAAGGCGGGGGGATCGCAGATCAGCAGGTCGTAGCGCGCCGTGGTCTTGCGCACGTAATCGAACGCATCGGCGACCGTGAACGTGGCCTCGGAGCCATTCAGCGCATGATTCGTCCGCGCCAGCTCGATCGCGCTCGAGGAGCTATCGACGTTCTCGACGGACGCTGCGCCGCCCGCTGCCGCGTAGACGCCGAACGCACCGCTGTACGAAAAGAGATTCAGCACGCGGCGGCCGGCAGCGAGCGAGCGCGTCAAGGCGCGGTTCTCACGCTGATCGAGAAAGAATCCCGTCTTCTGCCCCGACGGCGCATCGACGTGGAAGTGGAGTCCGTTCTCGCGGATCTCGGCGGCCGGCTCCCCTTCTCCGATCCACTCCGGATCCATCGGCAGAGTCTCGATCTTCCGCGCCGGAATGTCGTTCTTGAGCCAGATGCCGCGCGGCGCGATCGCCTGTTGCACACAATCAATGATGAGAGGCCGGAGCTGCTCGACGCCGGCGTTGGCGATCTCGATGACGGCAATGTCATTGTAACGATCGACGATCAATCCACTCAGCTCGTCCCCCTCGGCGTTGATGAGGCGGTACGCGTTATCGAATGGGGTCAGGTCTGAAGTTGAAAGTGCCGAGGATTGTCGGTCGCCCAGGCGAGTGTCGTTTTTCGGCACTTTCAACTTTAGACCTGACCCCATTCGCCGCGCGACGGCCGCGTTGATCCGCTCACGAATCGTCGCCTCGGTCAGCTCCTCATCGCCGAACGTCAGCGCGCGAACGCGGATCTGCGAATGCTGCGAATGGAATCCCGAGGCGATGCGGCGGCCCTGGGGATCGAGGAGATCGGCGAGGGCGGCGTTAGCGGGCCCGCTCTCGCGCGCGATCGCACCTGCGAAGATCCAGGGATGGCGGTTGGCGACGAGGCGCTCTTTGCCGGGCTTGAGCGTGAGGATGCGGCGATTGGCAGGTTCGAAATGATTCATACGCCGCGCATCGTACCGGAAGGGGTCAGACCGAAAGTGAAAGTGAAGCACCAGGAATGGTGAATGATTGTCACCCTTTCCGATAGGTCACTTTCACTTTGGGTCTGACCCCTTCCACTACTGGTGCGTCACTTTCACTTTCGGTCTGACCCCTTCCGCTATGCTGTCGCCGTGACGGAACAACAGATTCCCTTCATCGTCATCGGCGCCTCTCTTCTGATCGCAGCGGTGAGCCTGGTGGTGATCTCGAAGAAATCGTCGGCGCTTTCGGCGCGGCTGGCGGTTCTGGTCACGACCTTCGGATGGGAAGGGCCGCGCCGCATCTGGTGGAGCGGCGCCATCCGCGGGCGGTGGCAGGGACTCGACGTGGAGATGCGGCACATGGGCCGCTACAAGTCGACGCCCGAGCGGCTGCTGCTGACGATGAACACTGCCTCGCCGGCGCGCGTCATCGTGAAGCGCAGGACGGGCGGGTTCCTGTCGAAGCCGATGACGCTGTTCGGGCCGCCGCTGGTCGAGCCGATGAACATCGCCGGCCGCGAGCGCTACTGGGTCCGGTCGAACGAGCTGGTTCTCGCGGAGCGGCTCTTTGCGCATGCCGAGGTAGCGCCGGCGCTGGAACCGAACCTGATTGCCGCGTTCGACGTCGTCGACCTGCAGGCCAAGCAGTTGCGCGTCATGCGCGCGATCGATGACCGGCTCGTGAAGAAGCACTTCAACCGTCCGATGATCAAGTTCGGCCGCGACTACGAGCTGATCGAGACGATCGCGAAGGAAGAGTGGCGGCTGGCGACGGTGATCGTGCAGGCGCTGGGGCTGAGGGGTTACGAGAGGGCGTGACCGCTTATTAGGTCACTTTCACTTTCGGTCTGACCCCTTCCGTGAGAAATGCGTCAAAAAGGCGGGAGGGGGCGGTAATAAGTCGGAATGATTTGTTCCGATGCCGCAATCCGCGGTTCCGATGCCGCAATGATCGGTTTCGATGTCGGAAGCAACGGTTTCGATGCCGCAATGATTGGTTTCGACATCGGAAGCAACGGTTTCGATGTCGCAATGATTGGTTTCGATATCGAAAGCAACGGTTTCGATGCCGCAATGATTGGTTTCGATATCGGAAGCAACGGTTTCGATGTCGCAATGATTGGTTTCGATATCGAAAGCAACGGTTTCGATGTCGCAATGATTGGTTTCGACATCGGAATCAATGGTTTCGATATCGCAATGATTGGTTTCGACATCGAAAGCAACGGTTCCGATGCCGCAATCCGCGGTTCCGATATCGCAACCATCGGCTTGCAATTCTCACCACTTTCCGCCACGCGCTGCCACCAGGCCCTGCAAACGTGAGAAGTGCGCTTGAAGCAAGCGCTACGGTTGCTTCCATTCCCGAGGATTCATGCCCCGTTCATCTTTTTAGTTGCGTTCGCGCATGTTTATTCGTACTCTCCGCGCCAGCCCTCGAAACCCTCGGTTCTCAGCTCGTCAACTTCCTCGGTGCGCGGTGTGCGGGATGACTTCGCTGATCGGAGAGTCTGCCCGGACACTCTGTCACTCTCCTGACCGAATGGTGCGATGCCAGGAGAGTTTATGAACACGAATCGTAACGTTTCGAACGCGGTCGTTCGCTCAACCGTCGTCCGCAGTGCCGTTTTCGCCTTCACGTTTCTCTGCCTGACGCTCGTCGCCACGAGCGTGTCGGCTCAGACGACGTACACCTGGAACCAGACCGGCACGGCGTCCTGGGCGACCAGTACGAACTGGACGCCGACACGCACGACGCCAGCGACGAACGACGTGCTCGTGTTCAACAACGGCGCGACGACAACGGTCACAGCCGTGCCAATCCAGACGATTGGAAAGCTGTCCGTCTCGAGCAACACGGCGGTCACACTGCAACCGGCGGCCAGCACTCTCGCAGTTCTGACCATCGGTGGCGGCGCAGGTGCCTTGTCGGTGGCGGCGGGATCCCAGCTCAATATCAGCGGCGGACAAACGACCGCTCCCGCCAGCAACTTGTCGATCAGCGTCGCCACGTTGAGCACCGGAACGATCACCGGCTCGATGACGCTGTCGTCGGCTGCAGCCCACAGGTTACTGGCGGCAGACGCAAGTGGCATCACGTTCCAGAGCGGGTCGATATTCACGGCTGGCACCTCGCTCTCAGGCAATCCGTTCGGCACGACGAACCTTAATTCGATTGTCTTCGCAAGCGGATCAACGTTTATCGCCATCGCTGGATCGAATCCATTTGGCGCCGCTGCGCCATCTTCCGTCGTCGTGTTTCAGACGGGCAGTCTCTACAAGAACCAAGTTGCCGCTCCCTCGTTCAGCGGCAGGACGTTCGCCAATTTCGAGCAGGTGTCCGGCACCGCTACCGTTACCGGAGGTAGCGCAGTAGCAATCGACAACCTCACCATTACCGGCGGCACGCTGAACTTCAACCTGACCGGGCCGACATCCGGCACGCACACGATCAACGGCAACATCGCGGTCAATGGCGGAACGCTGAGCTTCACCCCTGCCACCGCCGCAACCATCAATCTCAAAGGAAATCTCTCCGTTGCCTCCGGAGCAACGCTCGGCTTCAACCCAACCGTCACGGGCAATCTCAACTTCAGCGGTACCTCCGCTCAGACCATCTCCAATGCGGGCACGATCAACGCGCTGACGGCGCTCCAGACTCTTACCGTTGCCAACACGAACGGCGTCACGCTGAGCAGCGGCACGCTTCCGCTCGGCGCTGGCAGCATCACCACCGGAGCGAACACCTTCGCAGTCGCCTCGGCAGCCACTCTCACCCGCACCACCGGCTACGTCATCGGCAATCTGAAGAAGACGTTTGCGGCTGCGGGAAGCAAGACCTTCGAAGTGGGAACCGCGAACGGCTATTCACCGATCACGGCCAACGCCACCGCGGGAACTTTCCCTGCGGATCTGACAATCAGCGCTACGCAGGCCGCACAGCCAAGCATGCCGGCAGGCAAGTCCATCCTGCGGTACTGGACCCTGACGGCCACGGCGCTCACGGCGGACCTGACGTTTCAGTATCTGGCCGGAGACGTCCAGGGAATCGAAGCCAACTACACCATCTATCGCGTGAGCGGCGGAGTACCAACACCCTTCCCGGCAAGTGTCATCACTCCAGCAAGCCATTCCGCCACACTGGTCGGCGTCAGCAGCTTCTCCGATTGGACCGTCGGCGAAGCCCCTGACACCACCCCACCCTCCGTCATCTCCGTCGCCGTTCCCGCCGACGGAACCTACGGCACTGGCCAGAACCTCAACTTCACCATCAACTTCAGTGAGAACGTCATCGTTGCCGGAGGTCCGGTACGTATCCCGATCACGCTCAACACTGGCGGTACGGTCTTCGCCAACTACGTCTCCGGCACCGGCACTTCGGCGCTTCTCTTCCGCTATGTCGTCGCGGCGGGCAACGCCGACCCCGATGGAATCTCGGTCGCGGGTGCGTTCGACCCCAACGGCGGTTCGGTAAAAGACGGCGCCGGAAACGATGCCGTCACGACGCTCAACAGCGTCGGCAGCACGACAAACATCCTCGTCGATGCCATCGCTCCCACATCCACGTCATCCACCGTCCCTGCTGACGGCGTCTACGGCATCGGCGGGAATCTCGACTTCACGGTCACCTTCAACAAGAGCGTCACGGTCACCGGCAATCCGTACGCCGGCGTCACGTTGAACACCGGTGGCGCGGTGCAGGCGGGCTACCTGACCGGCAGCGGCACGGGCACGCTCACCTTCCGCTACGTCGTCGCCTCAGGCAACGCCGATCCGGACGGGATCACTGTCGATTCGTCGATCACACTCAACGGCGGGACGATCAAGGACGGATTCGGCAACGACGCCGCTCTCGCGGTGAGCTTCGCTTCGACCGCGGGTGTCCTCGTCGACGGTATCGCCCCGAGCGTTTCGGGATCGACCGTCCCGGCGAACGGAACGCACATCGCCGGACAGACCCTCGACTACAGCATCACGTTCAGTGAGCCGGTCTTCGTGACCGGCACTCCCTCGGTGGCGGTGACGCTCAATACCGGCGGCACGGTGCAGGCAAACCTTGTCTCCGGCTCCGGCACGGCCACGCTGGCATTCCAATACACCATCGCCTCCGGCAACGCCGACAACGACGGCGTGACCACCGCCGGTTCGATCTCACTCAACGGCGGCTCGATCAAAGACGGCGCGGGCAACAACGCCGCCACCGCCGTCACGTTTGCATCCACCACCGGCGTTCTCGTCGACGGCATCGCGCCGACTGTCACCTCGAGCGTTCGCGCCGACGCCGATCCGACCAATGCTTCTACGCTGCACTACACCGTTACGTTCTCCGAGAACGTCAGCGGAGTGACGACAGGCGCGTTTGCGCTGACTGCGGGCGGCGGAGCCTCGGGAAGCATCACCGCAGTCGTTCCGGTCAACGCCCACACCTACACCGTCACGGTCGGTTCTGCCGCCGGCGAGGGGACGCTTCGCCTCGACGTCAACGCCTCCGGCACCGGCATCACCGACCTCCCGGGCAATCCGCTGAACGGCGGATTCACGACGGGCCAGCTCTACACCCTCGATCACATCGGCCCGAATGTCACCTCGGTCGCCGTGCCGGCAAACAGCACCTACACGACCGGACAGAATCTCGACTTCACCGTCAACTTCAACGAGAACGCCACCGTAGCCAGCGGCACGCCGCGCATCGCGCTCACGCTCAACAGCGGAACCGTATACGCGAGCTACGTGTCGGGCTCTCCAGGCACGGCGCTGCTCTTCCGCTACACCGTCGTCTCCGGCGACTCCGACCCCGATGGCATCGTGGTGGCAGGCAGCATCGACCTCAATGGCGCCACGATCCGCGACGCGCTCGGCAACGACGGCAACAGCACGCTCAACTCCGTCGGCAGCACTACCGGCGTGCTCGTCGATGCCAATGCCCCGGCCGTCCTATCGGTGACGCGCGCGGGCACCAACCCGACGAACGCCGCCTCGGTCGACTTCACCGTGACATTCTCTCAAGGCGTCACCGGTGTCGATTCAGGCGACTTCACGCTGACCACGACCGGCGGAATCACACCGGGCGGCATCAGCGTCACTCCAGTCAACAGCTCGGTCTACACCGTCAGCGCCGGCACCGGTACCGGCGACGGCACGATCCGTCTCGATGTCGCCAACGACGGATCGATCCTCAGCGAATCCAACAACGCCCCGCTCGGCGCCACATTCACCACGGGCGAGGTCTACACGATCGACAAGACTGCACCTACGGTCCTGTCGATCACCCGCGTCGGCGCCGCCACCACGAACGCAACGAACGTGCAGTTCACGGTCACGTTCAGCGAACCGGTCCTGGGTGTCGACACCGGCGACTTCGCGTTGACGACGAGCGGCGTCTCCGGCGCTTCGATCAGTAACGCGCAGAGTTTCCTGACCGCCCTCCGGCCTCGCGTCTCGGCGATACGAGGCGGGCCTCACCCCACCACCCCGGTAATCACGGCAAGCGCGACGTGGACGATTACCGTGAATACCGGGTCTGGCGACGGCACCATCCGCCTCGACCTCATCGACGACGACTCGATCCATGATCCCGCCAGCAACCAGCTCGGCGGTGCAGGTTCGGGCAACGGCAACTTCACGGCGGGCGACACCGACACCATCGACAAGACCGCGCCCACGGTGCAGTCGATTACGCGCATCGGCGCCGCTTTGACGAACGCGACGAACGTACAGTTCACGGTCACCTTCAGCGAGCCGGTGCTCAACGTCGACAGCGCCGACTTCACCGTCACGGCCACGGGCGGAGTCACCGGAGCGAGCGTCACCGGCGTCACCGGCAGCGGGCCGTACACCGTCACCGTGAATACGGGCAGCGGCGACGGCACCATCCGGCTCGACGTCATTGCCGGATCGGCAACGATCAACGACGCCGCCGGCAACGCACTGACCCCGAGCTTCACCACCGGCGACGCCGACACGATCGACAAGACGCTTCCGGCGGTGCAATCGATCGTCAAAGCCAGCACCGATCCGACGACCGCGACTTCGGTCGACTTCACCGTTACCTTCACCGAAAGCGTCACCGGCGTCGACACCGCCGACTTCACCATTACCGCGCCCAGCCTCACCGGTACCTCGGTCTCGAACGTCACCGGCAGCGGAACGACGTACACCGTCACTGTGGCCACAGGCAACGGCAGCGGTTCGCTGCGACTCGACCTCACCGGCAACGGTACCGTCGTCGACGGAGCCGGCAACAGTGCCGCGAGCTACACAAGCGGCCCGAGCTACACGATTCAGGGTCTGCCGGCGGCGCCGGTGAACCTCGTGGCCACACCCGGCGACGCGCATATCGCGCTCACCTGGAACGCAGTCAGCGGCGCGGACACCTACACCGTGAAGCGCTCGCTCACGAGCGGAACCGGCTATTCGAACCTGATCACCGGCGTCGCCGTCGCCAACTACGACGACACGTCAGCGGTCAACGGCACGCCGTACTTCTACATGGTCAGCGCCACGAACGGCCGTGGCGAAGGTCCCGACTCGAGCGAAGCGACGGCCACACCCGCGGTACCAGCCGCAGGACCCGGACCGGTCAGCATCGCCGTCGGCGATGCGAAGGTCCTCCTGTCGTGGCCCGCGGTCGGCGGAGCGACGTCGTACAACGTCAAGCGCGGAACGACCACCGGCTCGTACACCGTCACCACAAACACCGTAGTGCCCACGTTCACCGACTCGACCGTCACCAACGGCACCACGTATTACTACGTCGTTACCGCGCTCTCACCCGCAGAAAGCGCCAACTCCACTGAGGTGAGCGGCACGCCGAACACGCCCTCGGTGCTCGGCGTCGTGTTTAGCACGGTCTACGGCGGCGGCGGCAACGCAGGCGCCACGCTGAAGAACGACTTCATGGAGTTGTTCAACCGCGGCACGCAAACCGTTTCCCTCAACGGCTGGTCCGTTCAATACACCTCGGCAGCCGGAACTGGTTGGGTGACGGCGAACTCGCCGACGAACTTGTCCGGAACGATCGCTCCGGGACACTACTACCTCGTGCAGGAGGGTCCAGGTGCCGGCGGAACGGTGAACCTCCCCACCCCTGATGCCACCGGACTGATCGCGATGGGCGCGACTGCCGGCAAGGTAGCGCTGGTCGGAAACACCACCGTGTTGACCGGCTCGTGCCCGACAGGCACCTTCATCGCCGACTTCGTCGGTTACGGCCCAACGGCCACCTGCTCCGAGACCAGCCCGACGGTAGTGCTCACCAACACGACGGCCGCACTTCGCAAGAACAACGGCTGCACCGATACGAACAACAACAACTCCGACTTCACGGCCGGCGCGCCGAATCCGCGCAACAGCGCCTCACCGGTCAACATCTGCGGCGTCGTCAACAACCCGCCGACGATCACTCCACCCGCAAGTCCGATCGCCTCGGTGGCGCAAGACGCCGCGCCGTTCACCGTCAATCTCAGCGGTACCGACGACGGCGGCGTCTATCAGTGGACAGCCACTCCGGGCACCGGCCTGCAGAGCGTGACTGTCACTTCTGGCCAGGGCACCGCAACCGTGACCTACACCGTCACACTGACGGCCGGGTTCAGCGGAACGGCGACCTTCACCGCATCGCTCAGCGACGGCATCAACGCAGCGGTCAACCAGGCAGTCAACATTCAGGTCACCGGGAGCGGTGGCAACAATCCGCCGCTGATCACACCGCCCGCGAATCCGATCACCACGGTGGCGCAGGATCCTGCTCCCTTCACGGTGAACGTGTCGGGAACCGATGACGGTGGCATCTACAACTGGAGCGCCACTCCGGGAACCGGCGTGGCCAGCGTGAACGTCACCGCCGGCCAGGGCACGGCCACCGTGACGTACACCGTTGCGTTGAATGCAGGCTTCAACGGAACGGCGACGTTCACCGCCACGCTCTCCGACAACGTCAACCCGCCCGTCAACCAGGCCGTGAACATCAACGTCCTTCCTGCCGGCGCGACGCCGAATCACGTCGTCATCAGCCAGTTGTACGGTGGCGGCGGCAACTCCGGCGCTACCTATAAGAATGACTTCATCGAGCTCTTCAACCCCACCGCCTCACCGGTCACCATGGCCGGGTGGAGCGTGCAGTATTCATCGGCCACGAACACCGGCGCCTTCTCCGGCCTCCAGCCCATCGGCGGCACCATCGGGCCGGGCGAGTACTACCTGATCGCGCTGGCCTCGGGAGGCGCTGTGGGCGCCGATCTGCCCCCGGCCAATGTCTCCGGCAGCATCAACATGAGCGGAACAACCGGCAAGGTCGCTCTCGTCAGCACAGGCACGCCGGTGCCCGGTCCCTGCTCAGAAACGGCTCTCGACACCGACATCGTCGATCTGGTCGGCTACGGCACCGCAAACTGCAACGAAGGCGGCACGAACGCGCCGGCGCCCAGCAACACGACGTCCGACTTCCGCAAGAACGGCGGCAACACCGACACCAACGTCAACGGCAACGATTTCCTCACCGGAGCTCCGAATCCGAGGCGCACGGCCGTCATCGCTCCGATCACTCCTTCCGTCGTGAACACCGATCCGCCGTCGAACGGCGCGAATGCACCCCGCGACGACAGTGTCATCGTCACCTTCACCACCCATGTCGACGTCAGCGCCGGCTGGTACAACATCAACTGCAACTCCACAGGCCTGCATAACGACGCCACCGTCGTCGAGGGAGCGCCCAATAGCTGGGTGATCACGCCCAACACGAACTTCCAGGCGGCCGAACAGTGTGCCGTGACCGTCTTCAAGGACTTCCTCCACTCCACGGCGGACAACTCGACGCTATCGGCCGACTACACCTGGACGTTCACCGTCTCGACAGGAACTGCCCCTCCCTACCCGGCATCCGTTCATCTGACGATGGGCACTCCGTCCGTTTGCACGACGAGCTTGTCGTCTCCGAACAGCTACCTCATGCTGAAGCCCGAGAATTCGGTCTGCTACAACCGTGACCTCGGCCGTCCGAACTGGGTGAGCTGGCATCTCTCCGATGAGTGGGTCGGCTCGCTGACCCGTGTCGACAGCTTCCGGCCCGACCCGGACGTACCGGCCGCCTGGTATCGCGTGCTGGCCAGCGACTTCTTCCTCACCGGCTTCGACCGCGGTCACATGACGCCGAATGCGGACCGCGACAAGGAGACATCGATCCCCATCAACCAGGCAACGTTCCTCATGGCGAACATGGTGGCCCAGGCACCGGACAACAATCAGGGACCGTGGGCGAACCTCGAGAACTATCTGCGGTCTCTTCTGCCTGCCGATGAGCTGTACATCGTGTCCGGCCCGGCAGGTATGGGCGGCACGGGCAGCAACGGCGGCGTCACCAACACCGTCGCCAACGGCCACGTTACCGTCCCGGCCAGCACCTGGAAGTGCGCGCTGGTTTTAGCAAAAGCATCCGGCGACGACCTCGCACGCGTCACCGCTTCGACGCGGACGATCTGCGTGATCATGCCCAATATCCAGGGCATCCGGAATGACGACTGGCACATCTACCTCAAGAGTGTCGACCAGGTGGAAGCGCTCACCGGATTTGACCTCTTCTCCAACGTTCCACCCGCGATTCAGAACGCCATCGAGGCGGGAGTCGACGGCACGAACCCGCCAGGCGCCGCCGACCAATCGACGAGCACCAACGAGGACGTGCAGAAATCGATCACGCTGGACGCGGCGACGCCGGGCGGCGCGCTCACCTACACGATCCTTACCGGTCCCTTCCATGGCGGCCTGACCGGAACTGGAGCGAACCAGACCTACACACCCGCCCCCGATTTCAACGGCACCGATACATTCACGTGGCGCGTCAACGACGGCACGAACAACTCCAACACGGCCACCATGACCATCACGGTGGCCGAGGTGAACGATCCACCGACCGCGGTGGATGACAGCAAGAGCACGACCGCGAATGTCGCGCTGACCTTCGCCAGCAGCGATCTGACGGCCAACGATTCAGCCGGACCCGCTAACGAAGCCGGCCAGACGCTCACCGTCACATCGGTAACGCCGACCGGCAGCACCCACGGTACGGCGACGCTTACCAGCGGCCAGATCACCTACACCCCGACTGCCGGCTATAGCGGTCCGGCCAGCTTCACGTACACCGTCTGCGACAACGGCACGACCGCTGGATCGGCAGATTCGCTCTGCACGACCGCCACGGTCAACGTGACGGTCAACCCGCCGCCACCCGCGACGCACCTGAGCGTCACTGCTCCGGCGAACGTCACCAACGGTGTTGCCTTCAACGTCACCGTCAGCGCACTCGATGGGTCCAATGCCGCGGCCACCGGCTACACCGGCACCGTGCACTTCACCAGTTCCTCGTCCGGCACGCTGCCTTCCGATTACACGTTCACCGCCGGCGATCTTGGCGCGCACACATTCAGCGTCACGCTGACATCGAACGGATCGCGCACGATCACGGCGACGGACACGGTCACGGGGTCGATCACCGGCACCGCAAACACGACCGTGGCCGCGGTAGCCACGCACTTCAGCGTCACCGCTCCCGGCAGCTTTGCTCCCGGCACGCCGTTCAACGTGACCGTCACCGCGCTCGATGCTTCGAACGCGACCGTGACCGGCTACGCAGGCAGCGTTCACTTCACCACCTCGGCAGGTTCTTCAACCCTTCCATCGGACTACACCTTCGTCGCCGGCGACAACGGCGCGCATACATTCAGCGTCACGCTCAACGCCAGCGGCTTGCAGACGATCACCGCGACCGATATCGGGACGCCATCGATCACCGGCAGCGCATCGACGTCTGGCACTTGCCCGCCGGTCGCCGCGCCGAGCGCGTCGAACAGCGGTCCCGCGTGCGCAGGCGGCACAGTCAACCTCTTCGCCTCCGGCGGCACGAGCTACTCGTGGAGCGGTCCGGGCGGCTTCACCTCGACGCAGCAGAATCCGACCGGCGTCACGCAGCCCGGTACGTACGTGGTCATCGTAACTTCGGCCGGTCCTTGCGGCGGCAGCACTCCGGTTCCGACCACCGTCGTCTTCAATCCGCTTCCTTCAGCCTCGATTACGACCGGTGGTACCAGCACCTGCGCGCTCTCGAGCGGCAACAACGCCAGCGTCCCCGACGCCGGTGCAGGCGCGAACTACAGCTGGTCGATCACGGGCGGCACGATCACCAGCGGTATCGGTACCCGCGCCGTCGTCTTCACGGCGGGAGCGAGCGGCAATGTTCATCTCATCGCGACGGTCTTCACGGCCAGCAATTGCAGCGCAACATCGTCGGCGGATATCGCCATCAGCAGCGCTCCGACGATTGCCGTACAGCCGCTCGGTCAGATCGTGAATCCAGGAAGCAACGCGACATTCACGGTGACCGCCAACGGGTTGAACCTGCACTATCAATGGTTCGTCCATCACGGCAACGGCACGACCAACGCGGTCGGAACCGACTCTTCGTCGTACACAACCAACCCGGAAGGAAACGCCACGTGGTTCGTGCGCGTGACGAATTCGTGCGGCACGGTTGACTCCGTCGCGGTCGACGCGCTGGTCGTCACACCGAAGCATCGTCCCTCCCACTAATCGCTCCTGATGAATGCCGGCGCTCGAGAAAGAGCGCCGGCATTCCGGTTTGCGGGCCGGTTCTTGCTTTACAATCAAACGCGAGATGCCCGCCAAGCGCGAAAAGCAATTCAACACCGCCTGCCAGGAAGAGGTTTACCGGCAGGTGAAGTCGTATCTCGACGAGCTCGTGGACGAGCACTTTGACGATGCCGAGCATTGCGACTTCTATCTGAAGTACGGGTCCACCGTGCTGGAGATCTCGATCGATCCCTATCAGGAAGACGACGCCGTCATCGAGGTGCTGGCCTTCTGCGTCCAGGGAGTCGAGCCGTCGTTCGAGCTGATGCAGGAGCTGCTGCGAGTCAACGCCGAGGTTCCCCTCGGTGCGTTCAGCATGCAAGGCGAGAGCGTCTTCTTCTCGCACTCATTCCTCGGCCGCCGTCTCCGTCCGGAACAACTCATCGCATCGCTCGACGTCGTCGCCAACGTTTCCGATGAATACGACGAAAAGCTCGTGGCCAGCTACGGGGGCGAGACCGCGATCGATTGTCTTCGCAGCGGTGGGATGCGCCCACCGGTCGCGTTCGCCGCGCGAAAGGCGGATAGCAATTGAAGCGAGCGGCATATCCCTTGCTGTTTGATGGTGATATGACCAGTCGCCGGGCCACCGCAGTCGCGTCACTCCTGATCGCAGGCGCGCTTTTCATTCGCTGCACCGGCGGGCAGGAGAGCCATGCCGCCGAGGAACAGACTCCGCGGAAAAACGGCATCGCTTCAACCGCAAGCACTGCCGCTCCTTCAGACCCACCACAAGTCGACGCGAAGGCTGCTCTCCGGTCGATCAACGCGGCGATCCCCATCTATGCGGGGGCGAAGTATCGCGACGACCTCACCCGGCGCGACTCGGTCATGATCAAGAACCAGTACGGACCGAACGCCGAGGTGTACACGCTGGCGACGGACGACTCGTTCCCTCAGGTCTACCACTACTACACGACCTATCTCGCTCAGTTTCGCGCCTACCCTTCGCAGTCGACCTATCCCGCTACGCAGACATGGCGGACCCTCGAGGTCCAGCTCAACCAGGCCATGCAGGATCCTTTCATTCCGGGTGACATGCTGAAGCCTGGAGACCGTCAGATCACGTTGCAGATCGCCGAGACGGAGGCGGAGCCGAAGACGGTCATCCGCTACGTGATTACCCCGCAGCCGCTTCAGTCTGCACAGGCGCAGACGCCGAAGCCCGCCGCCCCTTCAACAAACGCGTTCGATCGGGAGTAGAGCGCAGGAGGCTGAAGTCCGGCCTGCGCGAGGAGTCTATGTATCCGTGGCGCCGCATCCTCATCCCGACTGATTTCTCGACGGCTGCCGAATGGTCGTTCGATTCGGCGGTGCAGATCGCCGGAACGACCGGCGCCGAGCTCATCATTCTTCACGTGCGCGCGACGCGTCCCTCAAACCCGGACGAGCTCCGCTTTCCCGCTGACGACTCGCTCTATGAGTACGCCGAGCAACACGAGCTCGAAAAGCTTCGCGACCACGCGCGCCGGGCCAACGCCAGGGTTACGACGCGCCTCGTCATCCAGCGCGCACCCGATCCGGGCACCGCGATCTGCCGTATAGCGAAGGACGAGGACGCGGATCTAATGGTCATCTCCACCCACGCGCGGCACCATGTCGCCCATCTCATCATTGGATCGACCACGCTCAAGGTCCTTTCGGGCGCCTCGTTGCCGGTGCTGGCCATCCGCTACGGCATCCCCAGCCGCCGAAGTCTGCAAAAAATCCTCGTGCCGGTACATTTGAAGCAGCAATCGACTGCGGCAGCGGCGCTCGCGGCCTCGATCGCGCGGCGTGAGAACTCCGAGATCCATCTGATCATCGTCTGCGAGGAGCCGGAGCGGGTTGCCGCTCAGGACCTTCTCGACGCGATGGGCAGGGAGACGTTTGACGGAGCTCACATCCGGCCAGTCGTGCTGCAGGGGAAAGATGTCCAGGCCGAGCTGGCGCGCTACGCGCGGACCGTGGACGCTGACGCGCTGTTCCTCAACGCCGGATCGCACGAGATCAGCACGCTGAAGCAGGACATCATCCGGAAGGTCGACACTCCCGTGATGCTGGTGCCCGAGACGGTTTCCGTCTCCGCTTGAGGTCCGGCGGCCGGCCGCAGCGAGCCCAAGAAAAGGGCCAGAAAAAACTTTTTTGGGGTGGGGGGTAGGGAATTGGTCGTCTCGCGACACTCCCCTATCAGTACCAGGTTATGAGACTGACCCCCACAGGAAGAAGTGTCGCCGGCACGGCGCCGGCGACAGAGACCATTGTCCTCTCGAAGCGACATGCTTCGTTTCTGGCGAAGATGTCGAATGAAATCAACCCCGCGATGCCTAAGGCCTTTGGATGGCCCCAGGCAATCCGAACGATCCTCGACCGCATTGAGCAGAGCAACATCGATCTCACCGCCGCTAGCAGTGAGTACGAGATCGCTCAACTCGCCGCGGGCGAGCTTCGATCAAAGAGCAGGAGGCGAACTGCGCCCCGCGCCTAACGCGAGCTCGGCTTCTTGGGCGTCTTCATCGGCGAGCCCGTCAGTAACTCGACGAGCGTTCCGATCGAATCGGCCTCAGAAAGATCGACCCCGCTCTGAAACGCGGCTTCAATCAACCCACGGATGATTTCCGCCCGGCTGATCGCTTTGCCATGCCTCAAACGGATGTCGATGGCCAGTCGATCAAGATACGCGACATGCCGATCCAGAAGGACGACGGTGATCTTCGCCCACGGTTCGGTGTGAACGATGGGTCTGCCTCGATTGCTACTTTTAGCTGGTGTCACACTCTCTCCTTTTCTCTGTTCATGGTTGCATGAACAGCCTTGGAACAGTCTATGCCGTCCCTGACTTCCAGTCCATCAATATTGAATAACCGAAACGATTAATGCGACGATTCTGGCGCGAGGGGGAGTCGCACAGAAATCTTACGCGCACTTGTGTCCCGAAACCAGCAAAAAGCTGCTTAACCCCAGCTTCAACTCATAGCCCGCTTGTCAAACGCCCGGAGCCCCAGGAACATGAAAAGCGCTGTCAGGAGCACCAGCGCAGCCAGAATCATGAGCAACGGCATGTGCGGAATCCCGGGCGTCAGGGCCGCCCGCATCCCCTCGGAAACATAAACCAGAGGGTTGATCAGCACCAGCCACTTCATCACCGGCACGTGTGACAGTCCCGCCCACGGGTAGTACGTGCATCCGAACATGATCATCGGCGCGACGATCACGCTGAACATCAGACCGATCTGCTGGGGCGCGATGCCCGTCCCAAGATAGAGGCCCATCGCCGAGAAGGCGGTCCCGCCGAGGATCGTCACCGCCAGCAGCAGAGGCAGGTTCCGAAAGCTCAGTCCGGGAATCGGCCCCATGATCAGGCGCGCCACCGGCAGTACGAACAAAGCCGCCACAATCCCCTGCAGCACTCCTCCGACCACTTTCTCGGCCGCGACGAGGTGAATCGGCACCGGCGACAGCAGCCGGTCTTCAATCTCCTTCGTGAAGCCGAAGTCCTGCATCATCGGCAGAGCCACCGACTGGATGGCGGACAGGGCCAGGCTCAGCGCCACGACGCCGGGAAGCATCGTCGTCGAGTAGCCATGAGGAATCAGTCCCATCCTGGGCAGGAGAAAGCCGAACACGGTCACGAAGAGGATCGGTTGAAGCGCCGTCCGGACCAGAAAGTACGGGAGCTCCCGCCGCGCGACGGTGAGGTCGCGCAGCAGGATGGCGATGAAGACACGGGACGGCGCCACGGGCGCAAGCGGCTCCACGGTCATGTCAGTTTCCTTCCGGTCAGAGAGATGAAGAGCGTTTCCAGGCTGGGACGCGACAGTTGGATATCGCGAACGACCCGCCCGTGTGCTTCGCCGGCGTTGATCAGCGAGGGGATCAACTCGCCGCCGCGCTTGCTGAAAACGCGCAGAATCGGTCCCCGCGCCTCCGCGCTCGACACTCCCTCCATGGCTCTGGCAGCATCCGCGGCGACCGAGGCATCACCGTCGAACGTCACCTCGACGAGCGTGTCGCCGGGCGCTTTCGTCTTGAGTACCGCGGGGGTGTCGAGCGCAAGCAACTTTCCCTGGTCGATGATGGCCAACCGGCCGCAGAGCTGGTCGGCTTCCTCCATGTAGTGCGTCGACATCACGATCGTTCTTCCCTGATCGTGGAGCTCGCGCAGGATCTCCCAGAGCGAGAGGCGCGCCTGCGGATCGAGGCCGACCGTCGGCTCGTCGAGAAAGACGACCTTGGGATCGTGGCTGAGGGCGCGGGCGATCATGAGCCGCTGCTGCTGGCCGCCGGAGAGCTGATCGACTTTCGCGTGCATCTTGTCGGCGATCCCCATCCGTTCGAGCAGTTTCTCGCCACGCCGCGCTGCCTCCGCGCGCCCGATGCCAAAGTACGTGGCGTGGAAAACGAGGTTCTCGATGACCGAGAGGCTGCGGTCGGGGTTCGGCCGCTGCGGGACGACGCCGATGCGGCTGCGGACGGCAGCGGGATCCGTCGTCACATTCGCACCGGAGACGAAGGCCTCCCCTGCCGTGATCCGGACGCGCGTCGTCAGGATGCCGATGAGCGTCGTCTTGCCGGCGCCGTTCGGGCCAAGGACGCCGAAGAACTCCCCCTCGGCGACGGCGAGATCGAGGGAGTCGATGGCCACGATCTCCGCGGACGGCGGCGCAGCCGGCGCGGGCACACCGCGACGCTTCTTGATGGCCGGTGCCGGGTAAACCTTGCGCAGCGAGCGCGTTTCGATGGCGTTCATGTTTTCGGGTGCCGGGCTCTCGGGGGTCGGGTGTCGGAGCTAACCAACTAACAACTCTAGTCGCTACAGCTACGAGCTAACAGCTAACCCCCGAACCTTCCGCTATCGTATCCGCTTGAACTACCTCGCGCATCTCTTCCTCGCTGCGGATAACGCCGAGTCGTTGATCGGCAACCTCGCCGGCGATTTCGTCAAAGGGCGAATCAGCGACACGTTGCCCGCGGGAATCGCCGCCGGAATTCGCAATCACCGCCGCGTCGATGCCTTCACTGACTCACATCCCTCGGTCGCCGCATTCCGGCGCGTGCTCATCCCCGAGCATGGGCACTACTCCCGCGTAATCGCCGACGTCTTCTTCGATCACTTCCTGGCGGTCGATTTCAACCGGTATGCGCCCGAGAACCTCGATGCGTTTCTGACGCGGGTTTACGCGACAATCGATCCTCACATTGACGCACTTCCCGGATCGCTGCGCGCCGTCTATCCGCGGATGCGCGACGAGGGCTGGCTCGCCTCCTATCGTTCGATGGAAGGAATCGGTATGGCTCTCTTCGGCATCTCGCGACGATTGTCGAGACGCCCGGACCTCGCTCCTGCGACGCACTTCCTGACCGATCCGCACACGCGCGCCGAGCTCGAACGGCTCTTTCACGAGTTCTTCCCCGATGTGATGGCGTTGCGGGGGTCGTGATTCGGCGGTCGGGCGTCGGAGAGTGCGCGAATCCGCCCAACTCCGACACCCGATTCCCGATCACCGACTCCCGCGACATACAATTCTCCACGTGACCGAAAAAAGCATTCAGGAAACGTGGGCTCCGCAGAACCGCTGCTTCGGCTGCGGTCCGTCAAACGAGAAGGGATTGCGCATCCGCAGTTTTCGTGAAGGCGACGAATTTGTCTGCGACTGGACGCCGGAGCCGCATCACGCTGCCTTCGATAACGTTCTGAACGGCGGCATCATCGGCGCTCTGCTCGACTGCCACAGCAACTGGGCGGCCACGATGGTGCTGATGGAGCGCAACAAAAGCGCCGCGCCGCCGTGCACGGTCACATCCGACTTTCATGTTTTCCTGAAACGTCCCACGCCCATGGCGCCGCTGCGCGTTCGCGCGAAGGTCGTCGAGGTGTCCGATGATCGCGCCGTGGTCGAAGCATCGATCGAATCGAATGGCAAGGTGACGGACACCTGCCGCGGCACGTTCGTGGCGGTGAAGGAAGGGCATCCGGCGTATCACCGATGGTGAACGTTGAGGTCCAGCGTTGAGCGTTCAACCTTCTGTACCCATGACCGCGGAGCGCTCACGCCTGACGGGTGAAGCGCACACCATCGCCCGCTGGCGCAAGTGGGGGCCGTATCTGGCCGACCGTGCCTGGGGAACGGTGCGCGAGGACTACAGCGCGAATGGCGATGCCTGGTCGTACTTCCCGCACGACCTGGCGCGGTCAAAAGCCTTCCGCTGGGGTGAGGACGGCATTGCCGGTTTCTGTGACCGCTACCAGATTCTCTGCTGGTCGCTGGCGCTCTGGAATGAGCGCGACCCGATCCTCAAGGAACGATTTTTCGGGCTCGTCCCGGGCGAAGCGAACCATGGCGAAGATGTGAAGGAGTGCTACTTCCATCTCGACGCGGTGCCGAGCCACTCCTACCAGCGTCTCCTCTACAAGTATCCGCAGCGAGAGTATCCCTACGTTCAGCTCATCGAGGAGAATCGCCGCCGCAGTTCGCACGATCCCGAATTCGAGCTGATCGACACCGGCATCTTCGACGACGGACGCTATTTCGACGTCATCATCGAGGTTGCCAAGGAAGATGCTGACTCGCTCGCGATTCGCATCACCGCCCACAACCGCGGCCCCGAACGTGCGCCGCTTCATCTCATCCCCCAGCTCTGGTTCCGCAATACATGGAGTTGGAGCGGCGAGCAAGTCGCGGCGCCGACGATCACGGCCGCCGGCGCAGGTGGCAACCCGGCGGTTCTGGCCGATGACACCCACACACCCGCGCTGGCCGGCCTGCTCCACAACGCGCACGTCGGTCCGCACACACTCGAGTTTCCCGCCGGAACGCAGCTCCTCTTCACCGACAACGAGACCAATGGTCCTCGGGTATGGGGACCGGGCGCGCAATCGCGAAGCCGCTTCGTGAAAGATGCCTTTCACCGGCGCATCGTCAACGGCGAGCACGACGCCGTGAATCCGGAGCAGACCGGCTCGAAAGCGTGCGGATGGACGCGCGTCGAGATCGAGCCGGGCGCATCACACACGATGTCGATGCGTTTGAGACCGAGTGAAGCGCACGTTGACGCCGCTTCGCTGGATCAGAGCGTTGCCGCCGTCATCGATCTTCGCCGCGCCGAGGCCGACGAGTTCTACAACGGCATTCACCCGCCGCGCGCCACCGCCGAGGAGCGCAACATCCAGCGCCAGGCCTTCGCGGGATTGCTGTGGTCCAAGCAGAGCTACCTGCTCGACGTCGACATCTGGCTCGACGGTGATGACCCCAATCACCCACCACCCAACGAACGGCAGCACGGACGCAATTCGCGCTGGCGCCACCTCAACTCGATGCGCATCCTCTCGATGCCCGACAAGTGGGAGTACCCGTGGTTCGCTGCCTGGGACCTCGCGTTCCACACGGTCGTTCACGCGCTCATCGATGCGCACTTCGCCAAAGAGCAGCTATGGCTGATGCTGTTCGAGCAGTTCCAGCATCCGAATGGGCAGCTTCCCGCGTACGAGTGGGAGTTCTCCGATCTCAATCCTCCCGTGCACGCCTGGGCCGTCTGGCGCGTCTACAACATGGACCGGATCCGCAACGGCGCCGACCGGCCGTTTCTCGAAAAGTGCTTTCACAAGCTGATGTTGAACTTCACGTGGTGGGTGAATAAGGTCGACCGCGAAGGCAACAACGTCTTCGAAGGCGGCTTCCTCGGGCTCGACAACATCGCCGTCTTCGACCGCAGCGAAACACTTCCCGGCGGCGCCTCGCTGGAACAGAGCGATGCCACCGGCTGGATGGGGATGTTCTCGCTCGTCATGATGCGCATGGCGCTGGAGCTGGCCGAAGACAATCCGGCCTACGAAGGGCTGGCCACCAAATTCTTCGAGCACTACGTCTACATCGGCGCGGCCATGAAGATGATGCGCGGCGACCGCACGCTGTGGGATGACGCCGACGGCTTCTTCTACGACCTGCTGCGCTTCCCCGACGGCACGAATGTCCCGTTCCGCGTCCGCTCGCTCGTGGGACTGATTCCGCTCTACGCGGTCGAGCGGCTGGAGCGGAAATGGATCGAGCCATTCGCGGTCTTCCGCGAGAACTTCGACTGGTTCATGAAGCATCGCGCCGACATCGTCGAGCACACCGTCACCACGGTGCATCACAACGGCGAGACGACGCACGTTCTCGCCGTCGTCGATCAGAACCAGCTTCAGCATCTTCTTGCGCGCGTCGCCGACCCGGCCGAGTTTCTCTCGACGTATGGCCTGCGCAGCCTGAGCAAAGCGCACCAGCAACAGCCGTTCGTGTTCGGCAGCGCGTCCGTGACCTACGAGCCGGCGGAGGCCTCAACGAAGCTCAAGGGAGGCAACAGCAACTGGCGCGGCCCGGTGTGGTTCCCGACGACGTTCCTGATGATCGAGACGCTGCGCAAGCTGGAGAAGGCCTACAGCGGCAACGTGCGGATCGCGCTTGGCAATGGACACGATCCCTCACATTACACACCGCCGCACAACGATCCCGATACGACACTCGCCGACACGCGCGCGGACGAAGCCCTCGGCGCCGGCGCCGCCCGCCCGCGCCGCCGCGGCATGACGTTGACGAATGTTCCCGTTCCGCCGCCCGAAAACACGACCACACTCACCGGCCTGGCCGCCGATCTGGCCAAACGAATGACCAGCATCTTCCTCCCCGACGCCGACGGCTACCGTCCCGCGCACGGCCCCAGAGGCAAGCGACAAGCCGAGCTCTTCGCGCACGACCCGCACTGGAAAGACCTGATCTGGTTCTTCGAATACTTCAACGGCGACACTGGCGAAGGCCTCGGCGCCTCGCACCAGACAGGCTGGACCGCGCTGGTGGCGAGTTTGATCGACGAGTGGAGCGTGTGATTCCAAGCGAGTTGACGAATGCGACGAGCCCGTCCCGAAGAGCTGAACGAAGACGCGAGGCCGATCGCGCTTCTTCGCTTGTCGAAGGATCGCTTCGAAGAATTGTTTCCCGTCGAGATGTCTGACACCGATCCTCTTTCGGTCGCGGAGCCGTCGATTGGCGGGCTTGTTCAACTCGATAGCGGACCGTATGCCGTCGTCGTGTACGGCAAGACGTCAGGCGAAGCCGAAGTCTCGTTGCCGGTGAGCGCGCCAATGCCACGCCAATGGAAGGCGTTCCTGCGTGAGGTTCCATTGGCCGCGAGAGAAATCGTCTGGACCTCCGACAAAGTGGCGTCGCCGGCCATCAAAAGTCCATCACCGCGGAAGCCCGACAAGAGCTTCAAGGCTGCAGCGACGAAGAGATCGAAGACGTCCTCGCACTGATCTCAACAGTCACGCGTTCATCAACGCCACGTTAGCGGATCGACTGGGTCATCAAAATCGTCGGAGATCACGACCTTGCCGCGCTCTTGCCCGAGCACTCGCTTCTTCGGGGGCTTCACGACGGCAACGATCTTCGCGATCACCACTCCGCGTCGCGTAATGACCACTTCCTCTCCCTCGGCGACTTTGGCGAGCAAGCCGGAGAACTGCCGCTTCGCTTCTGTGATGCTGACTTCGATCATGCGAGAGATAGATTACCTCGGCCAGCGTTCAAAACAACCGCGCCGCCAAATACGACATCACCGTCTCCACCCGCAGAATCCTCTCCCCGATCGTTACCGGAGTACATCCGGCTGCTTGCAGCGATGCGATCTCGGCGTCGATGAACCCTCCCTCCGGGCCGATGACTAGCGTGACCGGCTCGCGGACATCGCGAGGACACGCCTCGGGTGCGTGCGGATGCGCGACGAGCGCGCGCGTTCCGCGTGTGAGGAAAGGCAGCTCGTCTTCGACGAACGCTCGAAAGAAACGGCGCGTCTCGATCGATGGCAGCACCGTATCGCGCGCCTGTTCCAGGCCGAGGATGGATTGATGCCGCAGGTTTTCGGGAGAAAGGCGCGGCGACTTCCAGTAGCTCTTCTCCACGCGCCAGGCGTTGATCAGCACGATCCGCTTGATTCCCAACGACGCCGCGCTGGCGATGACCCGGTTGAGAACCTTCGGTCGCGGAAGCGCAAGGATCAGCGTGAGCGGCAGCGCAGGCGGTGGATCGCGATCGAGCACGACGTCCATCTCGATCGCTTCGCGGTCGAGATGCGCAATCGTTCCGATTCCAATGTGACCGTTGGTCGCGCCAACCACCAGCGCATCACCAACTGCGGCACGATGCACGTTCGTCACATGCTCCAGGCGGCGCCCGGAAAGCCTCACGCGCGTCGCGGTGATGAAGTCGTCGTCAAATAGGAGGATCAGGTTCACGGCGGTTGCAACGATAATCCCTTCGCATGCCGATGAAGCCAGACCGTCGCTGGGAAGCGTTCGCCGCGCGCGAGCCGTACTACGCGGTCTTCACTGATCCGCGATTCCGCAGCGCGAACCGGACCCCGCAAAGCGAGCGGGAGTTCTTCGACAGTGGTGAGCTACTCGTCGACTCGCTTTTCTACACGATCAAGCGAAAGCTGGCACCCGACTTCAACCCCGAGTTGGTCCTCGAGTACGGTTGCGGCCCCGGACGGCTGGCAATCCCCTTCGCCCGCCGTGTCGGCTCGGTCACTGCGGTCGACCGCTCGCCAGCCATGCTCGACGTGGCCAAGCGCGAGGCGGCGAAGCAGACAGTCGTCAATATCGCCTTCAAGCCCGCCAGCGACTTCTTCTCCGAGCCGCGAAAGTTCGATCTCGTCAATTGCTATCACGTCTTCCAGCGACTTCGCCCCGCAGCCGGACTTGCCCTCTTCCGTAAACTCCTCGGCTGCCTCGGCCCGGGTGGAGTCGGTGCGTTCCACTTTCTGTATCGCAGCGCGACGCCCTCAGTCGTCGAGTGGACGCGTCTCGCACGCGAGCGGCTGCCCGCCATCAATGCAGTCGCCAATCTCGCTCGCCGCAAAGCGCTCGACGAGCCGTTCATCCCCAGCCACACCTACGACATCGACGATGTCTTTCGCATCCTTGACGATGCTGGCTTCCTCGCCAGTCACGTTGTCTTCGAGCGAAACGACGAGGCGACCGGCGCTATCGTTCTCGTCCAGGCGCCGCTGTCATTCACGGCCATCGAAAGCGACTTCACGCCTTCGCTCACGGCAACGCCGGATGACGCCATCATCAATGTTCGAGACCTGATTGCGCGAACGTCGATCGACGACCTCAATCGAACTGCCGAGGAGTACTTCGCATCGCTCACGCAATGGGAGCACCATCTCGCCAAACCGTTCAGCAAGGCCGATGAAACGCCCGCGCTTCTGCTGAATGTGTCGATGCTGCTGCAGGGTTTGCGGCTCACTCCGGGAACGACCGTGCTGGAGTTCGGCGCCGGCACCGGATGGCTGTCCCGATTCCTCACGCAACTCGGCTGCCGCGTGATTCTGCTTGACGTCTCCGCAACGGCGCTGAAGATCGCGCGCGCTCTGTACGAGCGTCAGCCGCCGATCGGGGAGCGCCCCGCGCCACAGTTTCTCGAGTTCGACGGGCGGCGCATCGACCTTCCCGACGCCAGCGTCGAGCGGATCATCTGCTTCGACGCCTTCCACCACTCGCCCAATCCAGACGCGATGCTGCGCGAGTTCGGGCGCGTGCTCAAGCCTGGCGGGATCGCCGCCTTCGCCGAGCCTGGGCCTCACCACTCTCGCTCTCCCCTATCGCAATTCGAGATGCGAACGTACGGAGTGATCGAGAACGACGTCGACATTCAATCGATCTGGCGCACCGCCCAGACCTGCGGCTTCCGCGATCTGAAGATGATCGTCTTCCACGGAACGCCGTTCCACATCTCGCTCGAAGAGTACGAAGATCTCCTCGCCGGTGGTGCCGTTTGCGCGACATGGATGGCGTCCACCCGCGCCTTCCTGCGCAACGTCCGCAGCTTTTATCTTTATCGCGAAGGTTTCGAACGTCTCGACAGCCGCAGCGCGAGCGGGCTCGTTTGTCAGATCGAAGCGTCACTCGCCGAAACGCCCGCGAAGGACGGCCAACCGGTGCTGATCGATGTCACCGTTTCAAACCGCGGCACCGCCACGTGGCTTGCTTCCAATGATCCGGTCGGCGGTGTGGCCCTCGGCGTTCATCTTTACGACACGGCCGGAAAACTTCTGAAGCTCGACCTTCACTGGCAAGACTTGACAGACCCACCCCGCGAGATCGCACCCGAAGAGACGGTAAACGTTCGCATGGCCTTACCTGGTTTGAGCGCCGGCAACTACGTGCTCGAAATCGACTGCGTCGCCCAGGGAGTCACATGGTTCGCACAAGCCGGCTCGCAGCCGGCCAGACTCGCGCTCGACGTCGTTCCCGACGTTGTATGATGCGCCGGCAATGAACATCGAGACCCGCAAACACGGTGACGTCGTCATCGTCGATTTCGAAGGCCGGCTGGCCGTCGGCGTCGGAGACGACCTTCTTCCCCGCCTCATCGAACAGCTTCTCAACGAAGGCAACCGCAAGATCCTTCTCAACCTCTCCGAGATGGACTACATCGACAGCAACGGCCTCGGCGAACTGGTGCAAAGCCTCAAAGTGTCCGGCCGTCACGGTGCCTCGCTCCGCCTCCTCAAACCGCAGGACCGCGTGAAGAAGACGCTGAAGCTGACGAATCTGCTTCCGATGTTCAGCGTCTACGACACCGAGGCCGACGCGCTCAAAGCGTTCGACGCGTAGAACCTGATTTACAGACGGCATTCCCTATAGTAGACTCTCCGCAATACAGGAGAGCCATGCCCGTCTTCTCCCCCTCCGTCCGCGCCGGTTGTGTCACGTCCAGATGGCGATCAGCACTGCCCGCGCCAGGATCACACTCTGACTTTGATTGATCTTGTCACCTGCGTGAGGGAGAGCGCATCAAACGCGCATCACTCGCAGCGGGTGTCGGTTTTCGGGCGTCGGGTGTCGGAGCAGCGATGCGTGCTCCGAGCCTTTCCGGCACCGAAGCGAAGTCGTGAGTAGGTTCTGACAGTCGGCACGAGTACCGCCCCGAACTATCTCCGACCCCCGACTCCCGACCCGCGACACCCCACCATGGCACACGACTTGCCGGACTCACCAGTGAATATGGTCCGAGGAAGCCGCAGTGAATCGACGGTAGAGGTCTGGCCGGGCTCACCGTATCCATTGGGTGCTACCTTCGACGGCGCGGGAACCAACTTCTCGCTCTTCTCCGAGGTGGCGACACGCGTCGAGCTCTGCTTCTTTGATGATGCCGACAACCAGAACTGCGTCGATCTGCCGGAGATGACCGGCTTTATCTGGCATGGCTACGTTCCGAACGTCAGTCCCGGCCAGCGCTACGGATTCCGTGTGCATGGACCGTGGGAACCGGGAGCGGGACAGCGCTGCAATCCATCGAAGCTGCTCCTCGATCCTTACGGTAAAGCGGTCGACGGCGCGGTTCGGTGGAACGAAGCGGTGTTCGAGCACTACTTCGAGAATCCCGATGTCAGGAACGATGCCGACTCGGCGCCGTTCATGCCGCACTCGGTCGTCACGAATCCACTCTTTAACTGGGCTGGCGACCGCTATCCGCGCACGCCGTGGCACGAGACGATCATTTACGAGCTTCACGTAAAGGGCTTCACGCAGCGGCATCCCGACATTCCCGAGAAGCTGCGCGGCACGTACGCCGGTCTCGCCCACCCTGCGGCCATCAGCCATCTCAAGACCCTCGGCGTCAGCGCCGTCGAGCTCCTCCCCGTCCATCAGTTCATTCACGACTCCTTGCTGATCGAGCGCGGTCTTCGCAACTACTGGGGCTACAACTCGATCAGCTTCCTCGCTGCGCATGACGAGTATTCATCGAGCGGCGCCGCGGGGCAGCAGGTTAACGAATTCAAGCAGATGGTGAAGACGCTGCATACCGAAGGGATCGAGGTGATCCTCGACGTCGTCTACAACCACACCGCCGAGGGCAATCACCTCGGGCCGATGCTGTCGATGAAGGGAATCGACAACGCCGCCTACTACCGCCTCATGCCGGACGATCCCCGCTACTACATGGACTACACCGGCACGGGCAACAGCCTGAACATGCGGCATCCGCACGTGTTGCAGCTCATCATGGACTCGCTGCGCTACTGGCATCTGGAGATGCACGTGGACGGATTCCGTTTCGATCTGGCGTCGACGCTCGCCCGCGAGCTGCACGATGTCGACCGGCTCAGCGCGTTCTTCGACATCATCCAGCAGGACCCGGTTCTGTCGCAGGTCAAGCTCATCGCCGAACCGTGGGACGTCGGCGAAGGCGGATACCAGATCGGCAACTTCCCGCCGCTCTGGTCGGAGTGGAACGGGCGTTATCGCGACTCCGTGCGCGATTACTGGCGCGGCACCGATCAGATCCTGCGGGAGTTCGCCAACCGCCTGACCGGCAGCTCCGACCTCTACGCCTGGACCGGCCGGCGCCCGTACGCGTCGATCAACTTCATCACCGCGCACGACGGCTTCACGTTGCGCGATCTCGTCTCGTACAACGAGAAGCACAACGAGGCCAACGGCGAGAACGGCAACGACGGCGCGGACGACAACCGGGCGTGGAATTGCGGCGCCGAGGGACCGACGGATGATGAGGCGATCAATGAGTTGCGGTCGCGGCAGCAGAGGAACTTCCTGACGACGTTGATCCTCTCGGTAGGCGTGCCGATGATCTGCGGCGGCGACGAGCTCGGGCGCACGCAGCACGGGAACAACAACGCCTACTGCCAGGACAACGAGATCTCCTGGCTCGATTGGGAGAACGTCGACGACGGGCTCTTCGCGTTCGTCTCGCGCGTGATCGCGTTTCGCCGCGAACATCCTGTCTTTCAACGCCGGCGCTGGTTCTACGGCCGTCCACTGCGGGGTGTTGACGTCAGCGACATCGGCTGGTTCAAGCCGGACGGCGGCGTGATGACTGACGACGATTGGCAGAACGCGTTTACCCGCAGCATCGGAGTCTTCCTCAGCGGCGAGGGCATCCCCGCGCCCGACGAGCGAGGCCAGCCGATCGTCGACGACAGCTTCTTCATCCTCTTCAACGCCCACCACGAGCCAATGCCGTTCCGCCTGCCCACCGGCCCATGGGGTGATCGATGGGAAGCCGTGATCGACACGAGCCATCCAGTCCCCGATCTGCGCGACCATCGCGAGCTGCTCGCCGGCGAAGAGGTCGTGGTTGAGGCGTATGCGATGGTGGTGCTGCGCAGGGTGTAAGGAGTGTGGGCGTCTCGCCCGCGGACGATGAGGCGTCTCGCCTCGTCGTAACTCTCGTGATCGTTGGCGGGGTGCGAGCGAATTACGCGCGAACAAACCAAACTCCTGAAACTCAATGGCCACGAGGTCAAGCGAGTCCTTCCGATGGCACCGTCTCGTCATGCGCGGTGGGACGTCGGTAGTGGTTCAGTTCGAAAATTATCTTGTGATTTCACGCGCCGCCGCGGGGCGTGACGCGAACCGCTGTTCCAGCAGCCCAAACTCGAAAGGATGTTACCGTCTCGACAATCCGATCAAACCTGATCCAGATGACGCCGTTGCAGCCGAGTCCTTGCGCTTGAATCGCCATCGCATCAATAGCGAACCTCATGGCGCCACGATTGTTGGCGTTGCCGAATGCCGTGTCTGATGCTCCGTATCCGAAAACGATCTCGACCGCGTCGTATGGCTCGGAGATATCGCCAGTTGAAATCCAAAAGCGATCGCTCATTTTCTTGCCCTCTTCAGTTTAGGCGATCGTAATACAGTCACAACGTGGCCAGAAAGCACCCAGCGGCATCCCGACATGGCGTTGAACGAGTAGTGCGTCCCAGTTGGGGGTCAGACCCGCGTTAGTGTCATCCTTATAGGTGCTCCTGCACCGTTCTACGCTCCTTCATCGATCGTTAAGAAGAGGGCTCGTCGTGAGACGCAGCTGTACCTTCGGAGCGAAG
>JADGNZ010000012.1 GCA_017883205.1 Thermoanaerobaculia bacterium
CGTTAGAGGTTGACATCGTCATCTCCGGTTAAGGCACGCGCTCACAACGCGTGTCGTCATCCATCGTGTGGCCGCCACGGGCCTGCCAAACACGTCGCCGGCGAAAACGCCGGCGGCGTTGTCTGAAACGGCTCAGACATAAATTGAGACGCGCGACCCGGAAAAAGGTTACGCGACGGAAGAAAGGCACGAAAAGACGGACAACCCGGAATCAGCGGCTGGAAGAGGGAGAGGGCGGTAATAAGTCGGAATGATTTGTTCCGATGCCGCAATGATTGGTTCCGATATCGAAAGCAACGGTTGCGATACCGCAAGCAACGGTTTCGATGCCGCAAGCAATCGTTTCGATGCCGCAACCAACGGTTTCGATATCGCAAGCAACGGTTTCGATGCCGCAAGCAATCGTTTCGACATCGCAAGCAATGGTTTCGATGCCGGAAGCGATGGTTCCGATGTCGGAAGCAACGGTTCCGATGCCGGAAGCAACGGTTCCGATGTCGGAAGCAATGGTTCCGATGCCGGAAGCAACGGTTTCGATGTCGCAATCGTCGGTTTCGATCGCGCGACCGGCACAACGTAGGTCGACTCTCGGCCAAGCCTCGTGCGAACTGCTTGAAAACGCGGGAGATGCGCTGATCTCCTGCTCTCCAGAACGCCCCCTCATCCGGCCTTCGGCCACCTTCTCCCCCACTGAAAAGCGTGGGGGAGAAGGCGCTCGATTGGGAGCGGGGCACCGGCAATTCCAGTGCAAGTGTGAGAAATGCGGACTAAAAGACGGGAAGGGGCGGTAATAAGTCGGAATCAAACGGATCGATGCCGGTCCAAAACGGACCGATGCCGGTCCAAATCGGATCGATGCCGGTCCAAATCGGACCGATGCCGGTCCAAATCGGACCGATGCCGGTCCAAATCGGATCGATGCCGGTCCAAATCGGATCGATGCCGGTCCAAATCGGATCGATGCCGGTCCAAATCGGACCGATGCCGGAATGCGCGGGCGCCAGAGTCCGTCTCTGGAGCTCTTCGATGATCCGGTCTAGCCTTCAGCCCCACGCCATCAGTACGCCTCATCGCGGCGGAGCACATGCAGAATCTGCATCGTGCCGCGATCGTGGTCGAGACGGAATCGAACCCGCCACTTGCCGACTCGAAGCCTATATTCGGGCGGCGTGACGTTCTGAAGGCGCAGAACATCGCCGCGAGAATCGCTGCGTAGCGGTTGATGCTGAACTGGACTCGGCGCCTTGTATCGTGATCGAGCTTACCGAAATCTCGATCGGCGGTGGCGGCCCATACGACTGCCCACTTCACAATCCGTACTTTCGCATGACCTCATCGTGCGGGATTCCTTTCCCCGCTTCGATCTCGCGACGTGCTTCGGCGACGGCCTCGCGTTCCTCTTCGGTCTCCGGTTCATCGTCAATCGGGATGTCGCGCAACGCCAGCGGCACGGGATCGGAACTGGAGCTCAGCGCTTCGAGAACTCGAAGGGCGGTAGGAACGTCTTCGCTGGGAAGCGATTCGACGAGGTCGTGCAGCTTTGAGCGCGCTTCAGCGGTTGTCATGATCGTCCACTGCCGCGGTGCCTGACTTCTTTTCCTTTGGTGCCCAAGGCCGGACTCGAACCGGCACGGATTTCTCCACACGCCCCTCAAACGTGCGCGTCTACCAATTCCGCCACTTGGGCTTGAAAAGAACGGCTACTTCTTTGCTGGAGCTGCGGGCGCCGAGGGAGCGCTGCCACTCATTACGGAAGAGCGCGGGCGAGCTTGAAGGATCGCCAGCGACAATGAGGTGATGACGAAGAGGACGAAGAACGCGGTGGTCAGCTTGTGCAGAAGCGTGGTCGCTCCGCGCGCGCCGAACGCGGTCTGGGAGCCGCCGCCACCGAATGCACCTGCCAGATCCGCTCCCTTCCCCTGCTGCAGAAGGACGACGAGGATCAGGAACAGACTGATGATGACGTGTAGAACGACAAGAAATACGGTCATGGATTCTCCGAAGCGATGGCGCTAACGGCGCAAGGGGGCGAATTCTTCCCGGAAAGGGAGTGGGTGTCAAGGCTGCTCCGAAAGGGCGCATCGCCTCGGCTGCGAACCTCAAATCATCACGTCGTTCTGCGAGCTCGAAAGCAGATTCATCGACTCCGCGAGGGCGAGGAACTTCTTCGAATCGAGGCTGGCGCCGCCGACGAGGAAACCGTCGATCCCGCCGTGCGCGACGAGGTCGCCTGCGTTCTCCGGCGTCACGCTCCCGCCGTACAGGACCGGCGCGCGCTGGGCCAGTTCCGCAGGCCAGTAGCGCATCAGCGCATCGCGGACGGCACGCGCCATCTCCGCCACCATCGCGCTCGTGGCGTTGCGTCCGGTGCCGATCGCCCAGACAGGCTCGTACGCGACGATCACCTCTCCTGCGTTTGCGAGCTGCGGCATTCCGAGTGCCGCGATCTGGCCGGAGCAGACCGCCATCGCGTGGCCGCGTTCGCGCTCGTTGAGGTTTTCGCCAATGCAGACGATCGGTGTCAGGCCGCTCTCGATTGCCAGCGCAGTCTTCTTGGCCACGACCGCGTCGCTCTCGCCGTAGATGTTGCGCCGCTCCGAATGGCCGAGGATCACGAAGCGCGCGCCGCAATCGCGAATCATGCGCGCCGAAACTTCGCCGGTGAAAGCACCGGCCGGCTGGTCCGCACAGTTCTGGGCGGCAACGGCAACGCTCTTCGGCGCACCCGCGGCAACCTCGCGGAGATACGGAAACGGAGGCGCGACGACGATGCCATCCGCATTCACTGCGCCCAGAAAGGCGCCGATCCCCTCGGGGGGGAGATTCATTTTCCAATTGGCGATGAGATAACGGTTCGGCATGGTCGTGAGTCTATCGCCAGTCACGATGGCTGCGAGGCGGCGTACCGGTTCTTCCCTTCCCGCTTGGCTTCGTACAACTGCTCGTCCGCGCGGCGAATGACATCACCGGCGGCTTTGTCCGTCGAGCGATAGCTGGCGATCCCGATCGAGATCGAGCACTGGATCATGCTCTCGTCGTCAGTCGGAATCGTCAGCTCGCGCACGCGATTGAGGATGCGATTGGCCACGGAGCAGGCGCCGTCGAGGTCGGTGTGGGGAAGAATGATCGCGAACTCGTCGCCGCCGAAACGGGCGAAGAGGTCAGGTGGACGCAGCGTCTCGCGTACCGCGCCGCAGAGCTCCGAAAGCACGACATCGCCGATGGTGTGGCCGAATCCATCGTTGATCTCTTTGAAATCGTCGACGTCGAACATCAGCAGTGCCAGGGGTAGCGAATAAACGCGTGCGCGCTCGATCTCCTGCGGCAGTTGCCGGCGGAAATGACGTTTATTGGCGATGCCGGTAAGGTCGTCGGTGTCGGCAAGGCCCTGGATCTGTTCGCGCGCGCTGAGCTGGCCGATGAGAAGCGAGACCTGCGCGGCGAAGATCTCGACGATCTGCTGCTCCTCTTCATCGAACGGCTCGCTCCGATAGACCAGCAGGATGCCGCTGCTGTGATTGTCGACGGTGATGACGGAATGCGTGGAATGACTCAGGCTGTCGCCGCCGCCTGCACGCGGCAGATCGCTTCGCTCGGCTTTCACGATGACGTCCGACGCGGCGAAGGAGACAGGGATCATCGTCTCCAGTGTGCGGCGGATGCTGTCGATGAGCGGAGGTCCGATGAGAGAAGCGGCCCCTTGCCGCGTGACGACGTAGAGCTCGAGGTTCTGCTCCACCATCACCGCCGCGGCGAGATCAAAATCGATGGCGTGATCGAGAGCACGAAACGAAGAGACGAAGAGATCCGTGATGTTGTCAGCGCGCGTAGCGGAGCCGGTCAGCTCGCGGATCAGCGACAGAACTCCGGCAATCGGCTGCTGTTTGTCACGTCTCACGGTGGTTGTCGGGTGTCGGCGGTCGGGTGTCGGGGGTCGGAGAGTCTTCTGCCGGCTCTCGGGATTCTGCTGGCTCCTGGGAATTGATGATTATACGGACGACGCGGTCCTCAATGGGCAATTGACAATGGACAATTGACAGTTGACGGAACACCGTCTCCCACACCCGACACCCGACACCCCACTCCCCAAATCCGTACCACCTATAATTCGAACCATGACCATTCGTGAGGCGGAGGCGATTCCATTCGAGCCGCAGGACTTACGCGGCGGGCGCCTCCTGGTGCTGGCACCCCATCCCGACGACGAGGTCATCGGATGCGGCGGCCTGGTCGCCCTCCACCTTCGCGAGGGACGGCCGGTGCATGTCGTCGTGGCAACGGACGGGGCGCAGGCCGGCGACGGTGCGCAGCGCGAGGCGGAGTCGCGCACAGCACTCGCCCTCCTCGGCGATGCCACGATCGAGTTTCTCCGCTTCCCCGACCGGGAACTGGAGAATGCCGCCGAGCTCGACGCACGCCTGGCCGCAGTCCTGCGCCAGCAGAAGCCCGATCTCATCGCAGTTCCCAGCCCGCTCGAGATCCATCCCGATCACATCGCGCTTTCGCGCGCCTTCTGCGACCTCATCGCGCGCGATCCGTCGCTCTTCGCCGACCTCGCTGTCGCTCACGTTGCGTTCTACGAAGTCAGCGCGCCGATCCGTCCAAACGCCCTGGTCGACATCACCGCCGTCGCCGAAACAAAGTACACGGCGATCGACGCACACGCCTCGCAGGCCGCGATCCGCAACTACACGTCGTACGCCCGCGGGCTCAACGTCTGGCGCGCCATGACCCTGCCCACGGAAGTTGCGTTCGCCGAGGCGTATTGGACGACGCAGCTGCCGTTGCTGCGGACAACCCCATTCAGCGCGCTACGCGAAGCGATGGGCCCGCAGCGGATCGATGTCGTGCATGAACCGCTGCCGGTCAGCGTGGTCGTGCGAACGAAGGATCGGCTAGCGCTCCTGGCCGAAGCGGTTGCATCGATCCGCGCCACCGGCTATCCGGCAGAGATCGTTGTCGTGAACGACGGCGGTACACGGCCCGATGTGCAGGACGTGACGCTCATCCAGCATGACGCGTCCCTCGGCCGCTCCGAAGCTGCCAACGCCGGGGTTCGCGCGGCGAAGAACGTCTATGTCGCCTTCCTCGATGACGACGATCTCTTCTACCCCGAGCATCTCTCTACGCTGTCGAATGCCGCTCGCGGATCAAGCGCCGCAGCATGGTACAGCGACGCCGTCTCTGCCTTCATCGAGGGCGAAAGCCGGCAACTGATGCGCATCTACGCTCGCGATTTCGATCGCGAGCTGCTCCTCGTCGACAACTACATCCCGCTTCCCACTCTCCTATTTCGCCGCGCCGATTTCCTCGACGTTGGAGGATTCGATCCAGCGTTCGACCTCTTCGAGGATTGGGACTTCCTCATCCGGCTGGCGCAGCGCGGCGACTTCATCCGAGTGCCTCGCATCACCTGCGAAGTGCGTCAGATCAAGAACAGCGGATCGATCGTGGCGGCAAATCCGGAGGGTTCACCTGCATTCCGAAAGGCGCAGCTCCAGGTGTGGCGCAAACATGCCGCGTTGATGGGCGAGAACGTGTTCGCGAACGTATTCGAGAGCGAGAAGCGCCGCACGGTCGCAATCGAAGGCGAACTTGTCGAAGCACGCGGAGCGCGCAGCCGAACAGAGCTTGAAGTCGCGCGACTCGAGCGCGACAAGCAATCGCTCATCGCACAGATCGGCGCGCTGAGCGAACGGATCAACGAGACGATGATGCGCATCAGCCACCTCGAAGGGGCGAACGCCGAGATCCGCGGCGCCCTGGATGGCGCAAATCACGAACGTTACGCCGCCATCGCCCGCATTAGCGAAGTTGAAAAAGCGTTTGCCGTGAATGAGGCGGCTCGCAATGACATTCAACGAGCGATGACCGAGACGGAGCGCACGAACCAGGCGCTGTATGCCGAGGTGGCGCGGCTGCAGAGCCTGCTCGACACGATCTTCAAATCACGCACGTGGAAGCTGCATTCAATCGTTGAGCGGGTGAAGGGACGATGACCCGCGCGCTGCTCGTCTGCCCCGAGCCCCTCGGTCACCGGCAGCCGGCGGGCATCGGCATCCGCTTTATCGAGATGGCCAGAGTGCTTCTCGCCGATGGACACGAGGTCACGCTCCTTTCGCGCGACGCCGGCAGTGTTGCCGGTTGCCGCGTCGATGCGATCACGCCCGAGAATCTGGAGCGATATTCGCGGGAGGCCGGCGTGGCCATCGTGCAGGGACATGCCGCGAATGAGCTCTTCGCGCACGCTGTCACGATCCCCACCGTCGTCGATCTGTATGACCCGTTCATCGTCGAGAACCTGCATTACTACCCGTTGCGCGGAGCCGAGGTGTTCGCGCACGATCACGCCACGTTGATCCAGTCGCTGCTGCGCGGCGATCTCTTTCTATGCGCGTCCGAGGCGCAACGCCTCTTCTACCTCGGCGCCCTGCTCGCGACAGGCCGCGTCAACCCGATCGCATTCGAGAGCGATCCGAACCTGGACGCACTCCTGCGCATCGCCCCCTTTGGTGTGGGACCCCCTGGGAGCGCGGGCGTCTCGCCCGCCTTGTCGCGGAAATCAGAACCAACAGCGGGCGAGACGCCCGCGCTCCCAGGGGTGCTTTTCGGGGCGATCTACGATTGGTATGACCCGATCCTGGCCATCGAAGCGGTCGCAATCGCGCGCGGATCGCTGCCCGACATCACACTGACCTTCACAACGCATCCGAATCCCTCGCTGACGCCGCAGGGAAAACTGGCCGAGGCGATGAAGGTCGTCAAGCAGAAGAGGTATGACTTCGTTCACTTCGAGCCGTGGGTCGCTTATGAAGAGCGCGCAGCTTTCTTCGCCCGCTTCGGCGCCGCACTCATGACCTTTCCGCGGTCGATCGAGACCGATCTCTCGATGCGGACACGCGTCTACGACTACATCTGGGGCGGTCTGCCGATCGTCACGAGCTCCGCGCCGGGCACCGACGAGCTTCTGATGCGATACGGCGCGGGAACGGTCATTCCTTCGAGCTCGCCCGCCGAGCTCGCAGCCGCCCTCGTGCGCGTGTTGCGCGACGAGCACGTGCGCATGCGCGCGGGCGCGAGACGCTTCGTCGACGAGCACCAGTGGGACCGCGCGCTGCAGCCGCTCGTCGAGTTCGTTCGCGCGCCGCGCGTTGACCCGTCCAAAGAGGCATTCGCGGCGACTCTGCGTTTGCCCGAACACGCTCCTTCGTTTCTCGATCGCATCAAGCGCCGCATGGGAGGCTCGTTCTGACCGCACCGGCTGTTGATGTCATCGTCGTGAATTGGAACAGCCGCGCGGATACGATGGCCTGCATCGAGGCGGTCGCGTCGCAGCTTGCCGACGTCGGTGACGCGGTGATTACCGTCGTCGACAACGGCTCGACGGATGGGAGCATCGGCGCGATCGCTGCGCTGCGGCCGGCCGTGCGTCTCCTGCCGCTCGGCGCAAACCATGGATTCACAGGCGGCATCGCCGCGGGCCTGGCGCGATCGGACGCGCGCAACGTCGTTTTTCTCAACAACGATGCGGTGCCGGAAGCAGGATGGCTAAAGGCGCTCGTCGACGCCATCGAAGGAGCGCCGGACGACGTGATCTCGATCGGCGGCAAGATCGTCGATCCGACCGGGCAATTCATCGATTTTATCGGCGGCGCGCTCACGTTCGACGGCCATGCCTTCCAGAACGGATTCCGCTATCCGCTTGCCTCGGTTGACGAACCGCAGTCCGGCGCGGAGATTCTCTTCGCCTGCGGCGGAAACATGGTCTCGCGCCGCGAGCCGCTCCTCGCCCTCGGCGGATTCGACGACGACTACTTCGCCTATCTCGAAGACGTCGATTTCGGCTGGCGCTCCTGGCTGGCCGGTTATCGCGTTCTGTTCGAGCCGCGCGCAGTGGCGCGCCACAAATCGAGCGCGACAAGCCAGCGGCTGGGTGATTTCGAACGAGGCGTTCTCTTCGAGCGCAACGCCTTGCAGACCGCGATGAAGAACTACGAGAACCTCAACGACGCCGCAGGCTCGCTGTTCTTCACCTTCCTCTCGCGGCTCCATCACTACGCGTCGACCCGCAACGACAACGCGGACGAGTTGGTCCGCGAGCCGTTCTCGAAGACGTCGAAGACCTCGCGCGGATTTCTGGCTCGAGTACGCCGGAAACTGTTCGGCGCGAAGCCGTTGGCGACGATCGATGATCCGCTCACCACGATGCAGTTCCGCGCCTTCGCATGGACTGTCGCTCATGGAGAGCGCATCGCCGAAAAGCGCGCCGCAGTTCAGAACCTGCGGAAGCGCAGCGACCGCGAGATCTTCGAGCGCTTTCCGCTGTTGATCGTTCCAACCTATCCCGGCGACGAGAGCCTGATGCGCAGTGCGCTCTTCCGGATGCTTCAGCCGTCTTTGCCGAAGGTCGAGCGGACGCTGTCCGCTATCATGCGCCCGTGACGCAGCAGCCGGCTTGGTGGCATCGTTTTCACGCGCGAGGCGTGTTCTGGCGGCAGGTTCTCCGCTTTGCCATTCTGAACACGCCGCCCTGGCTCGAGCCGATCGCTATGGCATCGTGGTCGTTGTTTTTCCTGATGTGGGGAACGGCTCGCCGCGGTGTCATGCGCAATCTCGCGGTGATCAAACCGGGCTCATTCGCCCTCGTCAATTTCTTTCGCTGCTACCGCGTCTTCTGGAACTACGCATGGACGATCGCTGACAACGTCCGTTTCAAGGAGCTGCGCACGATTCCGGACTGGGAGTTCACCGGCTGGAAGTATTTTGAGGAGATGCAGGAACGCGACGGCGCGATCCTGCTCACCGCTCACATGGGCAGCTACGACCTCGGCGCCCATCTCTTCTCCGAGACTTCGAGCCGTCGAATCGTCATGGTGCGTGCTCCCGAAACCGACCCGGAAACGCGCGCCTTTGAACAGGGCCGCGCCGCTGAAGGTCTTCGCATCGAGTTCAACACGCGATCTACGGATCTGGCGATCGATCTCCTCAGCATCATCCGCGACGGCAACATCGTGGCCATTCAGGGCGACCGTGTCACCGGCGAGATCGGCTTCCTGCCCGCGACCGTGTTCGGCCGTCCGACGCGCGTTCCGGCCGGCCCCTTCGCTCTGGCGCTCGCGGCGCGCGTGCCGATCTATCCCGTCTTCGTGGTCCGACTCGGCAGGCGCCGGTATCGACTGATGACCGCGCGCCCGATCGAGCTCGTACGCAGCCAGGATCGCGATGACGACTTCCGGCGTGCGGTCGAGCAATGGGTCGGAGAGCTCGAGCACGTCATCCGCGACCGCTGGTCTCAGTGGTTCACGTTCGAGCCGTACTGGCCGGAGCTTGCGGCGTGACGACGAACGTCATCATCAACCGATCCGCGGTTCGATGGCTGCCGTCGCGGCATCGTTTTGCGCTGGCGCAGCTTGTGGCGTTCGCACGTTTGCGGCGAGGCGAACCACAAGACGCAGATGGTCCGGACCATCTCATCCTTCCCATCGATCGCGATCAAAGCGCTGCTGAGTCGTACGCGGTTGCGGTCTGGGTGTTCCTGACCGTCGCCTCATACCTCGTAGCGGTCCTGCCGCTGCCTCTGCCGTTGGCCATCTTCGCGGCGATTCCTCTGGCATCGATCGTCATTCACATCCCGATCGTCGTCGGAGGCCTCACGCTCCGGCTTCTTCTCGGCGACAACGATCACGTCAAGATCGTCTCCGTCGGAACGATGTCCTTGCTGATCGTCTGGTCGTTCTACGTCACACACGGCGATTCCTGGGCGCGAATCGTGGCCTGGCTCTTCTTTGGCGTGTTGGCCTGCAACGCGATCGCCGCGTTGATTCTCTGGTTGCTGCGCGCCGAGGTGCAGGCTGAGGAAAATCAATGCGCACGCTGATCCTAGCGTTTGCGCTCGGCGCGTCGCTCATCGTCCCCATCCTTCTGTTGCTGATGTTTCCGCCATGGTGGCCGATCGCCATCGGTGTTCTCGCTCTCGCTCATGGGCTCGTGCTCTGGCCGACGCTCAGACCGAACTCGCAGTGGCTCGGTCCCGTGATGACGAGTTTCGAAACGGACTCCAACGAAGTCTGGCTCACGATCGACGATGGGCCAACGGACGACACACCAGCGCTGCTCGACGCGCTCGACGCGCTCGGCGTGAAGGCGACGTTCTTCGTCAAAGGCGTTCTCGTCGAGCAGCGACCCGACTTCGTGAGTGCGATGCTGGCCCGCGGCCACAGTGTCGAGAACCACTCGCAGACGCATCCTTCGGGCGCATTCTGGTGCCTTCCGCCAAGCTCGGTGGCTTGGCAGATCGATCAATGCAGCGCTGCGCTGGAGATGGTGGGCGCGCGCTCACGCCTTTTTCGGGCACCGGTCGGAATGAAGAACCCATTCGTTCATCCGATTCTGACGCGCCGAGGGATAACGATCGTGGGCTGGAGTGTGCGCGGATTCGATTCATTCGGCGACGACGTGCAGCGCGTCGTGCAACGCATCGTGCCGCGCGTCAGGTCCGGCTCGATCGTGGTCATGCATCAGGGACGCGGCTTTTCGGTGGCCTGCGTGACCGGTGTCGTCCGCGCATTGCAAGCGAAGGGCTACTCGTTCGTCGTTCCTGTGCCCGAGCGTTTAAAAACGAAGAGGTAGTTGTTGAACGGCGTCCGGCCATACAACGGCACGACCTCGGCGTCGAAGCCCGCGAATGGGCGAAGGATCTCGTCGCGCGTCGCAAAGTGCAGACGTTCCGCCCGAAGCCAGCGCACCAATCGCGAGAACATCTCCTGCGCGTACGTCAGCCGGTAGCGCCAGCTTCCGTCGCGAACGGCGTCGCGGATGATCACCGTCGTGGCATGTGCGGCAGCGGCTGCAAGGATTCGCGACTGCTCCTCCGACGTGAAGTAGTGCAGCAGATCGAGCAGCACAACAGTGCCGCCACGATCCATCGCCACGCGCGCATCACCAGCCTCAAACGTTGCGTTGGGCACGACCTGCCGGGCGATGCCGATCTTTCGCTCATCGTGATCGAGACCACATATCGGCCCCGTGAAACCGCGCTCCCGAAGGTAGCTCGGAAGGACGCCAATGCCGCATCCGACGTCGAGCAATGGCTGGTCGCTACCTTCGAGCCGGTCGAAGACCGCGTCGTAAACGGGATCCGTGCGGATCTTCGCGCGAACATAAATGCGAAGAAAGCGCGTCGGATAGCGAGCGGCGACTCGATCCGCAAGGCCAGCGCTGCTCATACGATTCGGCACCAGGACCGTCAAGGCGAAAGATGCTCGATGAGGTCGATCAACTCAGGAAGGTTGAACGGCTTCGGCAGAATTGCAGAGACGCCGAGTTGCAGGATGGCCTTCGGTTCCACGTACAGGTGCGCAGAGAGAACGATGATGCGGACGGTGCCGAGGTAGCCCGTCTCTTTGAGCCGTTGCAGAAAATCCCAGCCATTGGTGCCGGGCATCGCCAGGTCGAGGAGGATGACGTCGGGCCGGTGAAGCGTCAGAGCGCGATGTCCCTCGTCTCCGTCGCACGCAAGCAGCACGTCAAACCCTGCCTGCCGTAACGCAGCCGCAAGCATTCCGCGCAACGGCAGATCGTCGTCGATGACGAGGACGCGTTTGCGGTCGACGTCTGCGACGCGCTTCTCGTAGTCCGGATCGTGATGCTCGATTTCGCTCATACCGTCTTCGGGCTGCCATGCGCATTCTACCGACTGCTGATGCTGCCATGCAGGACGCTGGCCACTGCGCGGGTGTCGGGTATCGGGGGTCGGGTGTCGGAGTAGACGCTGCTTTTCTCCGATTCCCGACTCCCGAACAGCGACTCCCTCAGGGGGATTCTGCTCCGACCCCCGACCCCGACTAACGACCCCCGCGTCAAAATAGATCACTGTCGCCGTACGTGTAGTACAGCCGCTCAGCAATTCGCGCGCTCGCGTCAGGCTCATCAAAGGGCACACACATCAGCGACAGATCCTGGGGGTCGGGCCGCGACTCGAAGCCAAGCTCGCGCAGCACGCCATCGAACCATCGTGGCCGCGCGGGAAACCAACCGTCGATGCGATCGACAGGATAGGCCGGCACGACATGACGAAGGAGCACGTGCACGGCGTGCGGATAACGGGGATCGAACAACGCGTCACCCCAGGCCAGCCTTCGGCCACGCACGCCAAACACGCTCCAGCCCACTAACCGGCGCCACTTGCGGATGGCCACGACGAAGTACGGCACGTCAGGACATTCGAGGTAACGCCAGCGCAGGTAACGCGCATCGCGGCGGACGAGGAAGCGATACGCCGGAGCGACGCGCTCGAAAAAGTCGTCGTATTCCGAGTCAAAGCCGCGGACCAGCTCGAGCTGCCATCCGCGCGGCCAGCGCTCGCGCCGGCCGATGCGCGGGAACGGATTCACCGTCAGATCGCGCACGCGGTACGGCGCCGGCTCCACAGCGTCGCTCCCGAGAAAGCGGACCGACAGTTCGCGGTGCGCGGCCGTCGTGAAGCCATAGTTGAACGCCACCTTGCCGCGGCAGAACGTGTCGTAGAAGTGACTCGCCGTCCGGGCCAGAATGCTGGTCGGTCCGCGGCCGATGTGGCGCACGGAGCGATCGGTCATGATGTCGCCGATCTGGTTGGCGACGAGTACACGTCCGTCATCGACCAGCGGCACAGGATAGCCGGCGTATTGCGCGACCAGGCGCTGAGCATCATCGAACGTCAGCGAAATGCGCTCGTTGCCGAACGGACTGCTCTGGTACTCCCACTGAAAATGTTCGCGCCCTCGGGTGGCGTGCGGAAAGGCTCGCGCGAAGAGAGCGAAGATCTGCGCTTCATCGCCCTCGCGAAACCCGCGAATGGTGAAGCACGCGTCAACGGGCATGTGTCGGCTCGACCGATGGGATCGCCCGGAAGTTGACCGGCGATCCGACTCGCCGCTTCGCCACGATGCGGATCGATCCCGACGGAACCAGCAGCGGATCCGGCAGAATCCTGAACAAGGTCTGCATCACGGGCATCAGCGCCGGCCACCGCGTTGCCACGGAATGCCGCAGAAAGCGCTGGTCGCGGTACTCGAGCTCCGCGCCGATGCTGACGATCTCGAAGCCGGAATGCTCGAGCAACTCGATGAGCGCGGAGCGCGAGTAGAGAATGAGATGCGTCCGGAAGTTCTGCGTCATCCATCGCCGCTCGGTGATGAGATAGAGCAATCCCTCGGTGTCGAACGTCGAGAGCAGTAAAACACCGCCCGGCTTCAGCAGATCCTTCATCCGCGACAACGCGTCGTGCGGATCAGCCATGTTCTCGAAGACATGAAAGAGCGCGATGGCGTCGAAGGCCGGCCCCGTATTGACGAAGTTTGGAACGGTGGAGCAATACACTTCCAGCCCGCGGGCGCGGACCGCGCGAGCAACGCTCGGAGCGCGGTCGATTCCGACATACTCAAACTCGGCTGCTGCCGCAGCGCCGAAGCTGCCATCGCGAACGCCGACTTCAAGGATCCGAGCCCGCGAGGTGAGATGCCTGCGCAACGCAGCCAGGCGCCGTTGACTCGTCCTCTCCCTTGCGACACCGCGGTGAATCGTCTCGTCGCCAGGATCGGCAGGCGGCATCTGGCCACGCAGGACGCGGCGAACCGGACCGGCATCGTCGACGACATCGAAATGTCCAAGATAACGGCACTTGCAACGGCTGCACGACCGCACGACGTTACCGGGGATCTGATCGATGCTCCACACTTCGCTGGAGAAACAGACCAGACAGCGCCTCGGTGGGCGATAACCATTCCTTCGATCGGTCATCCGGATCGCAGCGGCAGCGGCGAGGCCGGACCAGATATCGAACGTCGCCTTCGAAGCAGACTTCCCGCCGTGCGTGGTCAGGCACTCCACGCGGAATCCGTACTTGTTCGCGAGGTAGGCCGCTTCGAGATCGAATCCCCCTTTTCGAAGTCTGGTCTCGCCAAGTATCAGGCGCGCCGCGTCGGCGGAAAACGCCTTCAGGTGCAGCGCTCGATCAGGAAGAATCGGAACAAGAAGTGTTCGCAACAAGAGATCGCCAGGCCGCGCCTCGCGTCGCCCGAAAACCACCTCGGCTGCTCCCGATTGGATCAGCGCGACCGCATCGCCGATGGCGCTCATCGGATAAGGCAGATCATGGTCAACGATCACGATGATGCTGCCACCTGCCTCGGCCACACCGCGCCGCAGCATGGCTCCATAACCAGCACCGTCCCGGCGGTCCAGAACGCGAATGTCGAATTCGAAGCCGGTCGCGTGCAGGTAGCTCTCGATCGCCTCCAGTGTCGATGGAAGCTCGGCGGACGGTCCAACCAGCGGAACAAGGACCGAGACTCTGGTCGAGCTCATGCTGGTATTCTAGCTTTTGCCCACGATTCCAGCACTCGACCGCTGCGCCGGTCGACGGCACGCAGATAGAGAACGTCGCCGCGATAGACGCGCCAGACGTCATCAGGAACATCAGAGATCAAGTTCGTCGCGAAATGACCGGCCGCAGTCTCGAACGTGGGTAGCGGCGATGCTTCGATCACCACGCCGCCCGAGAAGGCACGCGGGCCACGCTCGTGCATCCGATCCGTGCTAATCGGTGGAACCGGAGAGTCCCGTCTACGCTCGAACTGCTTTGCGAATCCGCCTCCCCACTTGCGCAGATACTGGCTCTCGGACTGCGCATACAGTGCGGCCGACGCCGAAGACTCGCCCGCGCTCTGGTTGTAGAGATGGTGACAGCGAGCTGCCGGCACATAAACGATGTCGCCCGCGACGCGGCGGAGAAAGTCATTCTCTTCAAAGTAGAGCTGGAAGCGTTCGTCGAATCCCTGCGCGTCGTCGAATGCTTTTGCTTTGATCGCCAGAACCGCGCCGGAGAGCGTGCGGACGCGTGATGGAGCAGCGAGCGACCAGAAAGCCACACGTGCAAAGAAGCGCCGCCGGTCTCTCGCGCGCGCCCACGCTCGGGAGCGACTGGCGAGCGCGCGGCTCGCCACCTGACGCGCGGTATGCAACTCGGCAGGAGGAAGTCGCCAAACGTAACCTTCATCCCAGAACAGTGCAGGCCCCGCGACGGCTGCGTCGGCGTCAACCAGAGCGTCGATCGCGTTCCCTCCAAACCGGATGTCAGGATTGGTTACGATGATGACGTCACCGTCACAAGCGCGGCGTCCGGCGTTGATGCCGCCGGCATAACCGAGATTCCGAGGAGCGGCGATCACCACGTCCGCAATGGAACAAAGCGCGCTCGCTTCGGACGCGTCGGGGCTGTTGTCCACCGCGACCACCTGCAGCGGCTGCGATGATGAAGCGCGCGCGGTTCTGATGGCATCGATTGCAAGCGATGCCGACCGATAGTTGATGAGCACGAGTGAACGCTTCATCTGCCGGCAGCTGCGGTGACTTCGACTTCCGACGGCAGCAACGACCACGTGTGATCGAGCGAGATCAATCCGACCTCGAAGCGCTCGCCGGTGATCGAGAATGCGCGGCGCAAATCACGGCGGTCGAACACCGTGATGGCCGCCTCGTCCCCGACAAAAGCGATGATCGAATATTCGCCGCGGTTCAGCGGTACGTTTCTGAGCTGCGCAACCAGCTCGTACTCATTGCGGCCCGAAGGCGGCGTCTCTCCGTCTGCATGGGTGCCGACAGCGAAGCATTGAAGATCATCGGCGGAGCGATGGACGCCCACGATCACATGCACGGGCTGCGAGGCGACCTCAGAGTGAATGCGCAGCTTCACGTGAATGTCCTCGCCGCGCTCGAAGACATCCCGAGGCCGGCCACTGCGATCGCAGATGGCCACTTCCCGGATACGCACAGGAGAGGGCGGGCGCTCATGCTCTGGCTCTCCTTCGCTCGCAGGTCGATCACGGTCGCGCTGCAGGAGAAAGGTCTCGTACTCGTGGACCACGTCGAGCGAGGGTCCGAAGCGCATCACACGTCCATGGTCGAGCCACAGCGTGCGGCGGCAAATCGTGCTCACGTGATAGAGGCCATGCGAACAGAAGAGGATCGTCCTCCCCTCTTCCTGAAACTCCCGGATCTTGTCGACGCACTTTTTTTGGAAGTGTCCGTCGCCAACGGCGAGCGCTTCATCGATGACCAGGATGTCAGGAGCGACGTTGACCGCAACCGAAAAGGCGAGGCGCATGTACATCCCGGAGGAGTACGTCTTCACGGGCCGGTCGAGAAACGTGCCGAGCTCGGAGAACTCCAGAATTGCGGGAAGCCGCTGCTTCACCTCGGCTGGCCCGAGCCCGAGGATGGCGGCGTTCAGCGCGGCGTTGTCGCGCCCACTGAATTCCGGATGAAAACCGGTGCCCAGTTCGAGGATGGACGCGATGCTCCCTTTCGTCTCCAACAGACCACTCGTGGGCCGTGTAACGCTGCAGAGCAGCTTGAGAAGCGTGCTTTTCCCGGCGCCGTTCTGACCGATGATCCCGATCGTCTCGCCTCGCTCGACCTCGAATGTCACGTCCTGAAGAGCGGGAAACACGGTGTGCCTCGCGCGGCGCGTCACGAACTCGATCAACCGGTCGGCCGGGCGCCGGTAGATGTCATATTGCTTCGTCAGCTCGACAGCACGAACCGCAGTGGTCATCCTCGACATTGTACGGATCGTGGGCCGAAATCATCGCAGCCCCAAAAAGAAAACGTGGCGGGCCGGAGCCCGCCACGTTGCATTGACTACGTTGACCGGCGTTAGTGTCCGCGATTGCGCCTGTTGTCCTTGGGCGCCGCGCCGACGACCTTTACGGTCGAGGTCAGGTCGATCCCGGCCGTTCCAACCGAGACATGTGCCTTCACGTTATATGTACCGTCGGCGGTGTATCTATGCGATGGAGCCTTGTCGGTAGAGTGGCCCCCATCACCGAAGTCCCAGGAATAGGTGGGTGGCCCGCAGGTGAGGTCATAGCCGTTAGCCGCCACCACGAACACGACGTCGGCCTTCGCGGAGCAATTGCCCGATACCGCGTTGCAGCCGTCGCCGTCGAAAAAGATGTATACGTTGTCGGTAGTCATCGTGCCGCAGGCGCCGGTAGCTCCGCTATCGCCCGACCCGACGGTCAGGATACGCGTGATCGTCGTCGACGAGGTGCCGTTCGAGACCAACATCTTGACGTTGAAATTGCCCGGCCCCACGTAGGAGTGCGTTGGCTGCGCAGCGGTTGAGTGACTGGAGAGGTCGCCGAAGTCCCAGTCGTAGGTATGGATCCCGGTGCAAGTGAAGTCGTAGCCCGTACTAACAGGGTGGAACGCGACCGCGTTCAGCGGGTTGCACGCGCCGCTGATTTCGGTACAGCTGGTGCCGGACCAGCCGAGGGAGACGTTCAGTTGCGTAAGAGTGGCGCAGGTCTTCGGCTGCACATTCCCGACTTGCACGTCCTGCGTGTACGTAAACGTGCCGCCGCTGTTGGAGACGATGGCTTGAGAGTGGTAAATGTTGGCCGAGGCATACGTATGCACCGGCGTAAAGCCGCTGCCGCCCGTGCCGTCACCGAAGGACCACGTGACCGTCGTAGTGCCGCAATTGAAGTTGTAGCCCGAGTCAGACGACAGCACGAACTGCACCGCTTCACCCGGGTTACACGCGCCGGAAACCGCGGTGCAATTGGAGACGAGACCGACGTACGCCACGTACGCGCTATTGGCCTGGGGCGCAGTGCATCCGCCTCCCGAGGGGGGTCCACCTCCACCGGGGGGGCCACCTCCACCGGGGGTGGCGATGGTGACGCTGGTCGTGTAGTTGCCGGTGGAAAGCGCGCCCGTCAGCTTCAGCGTAACGGTGTATGTGTTGGCGTTAGTGTACACATGCGTCGGGAACATATCGGTCGACGTGCCGCCGTCGCCGAACGACCACTCGAACTTGTCGCATTCAACCGAGGGCGTCCAACCGATCGGGAAGATGTGGAAGGGGACCGCGTCGCCCGGGGCGGGCGTAGAGCTGGTGAAGGGTCCGATGGCGGTGTTGAGATTGTCGGGCGCGCTCGAGCACAATGGTTTGTCAATGTGGCCGGCGAGAGTAGCGGACTTGCTGCCGATGCCGTTGGTAACGGAGACGCCGACGGTGTAGTCCGCCGTGGTCGTGAACTGCGGCTTGAAGTCGGACGCGCTCGTGCCGGAGTTGGTCGCGGTCGGGTTGACGGTCCAGGCGAACGACCACCCGGCCAACGTCGGGTTTTGTGCCGAGGTAACAGTGAAGGAGCAAGGGCTGCCGACTGTCAGGCAGCCGGTCTTCACGATCACCGGATCCGGACCATTCAATACGCTGCTCTGTGCAACGGCCGTGGCCAGGCTGCTGCAGCCGGCGCCAGGAACGGCCGACGCGGCGACGGTGGTCGTAAGACGTACGCGCAGTCCGAGCGTATTGAACGTGGTGCGCGGCACGCTGAACGGCGGGATTGTGCCGAGCGTGGCGGAACCGTTCGCGCTGGTGACGGTCGCCTGACTCGCATCGATCACTTCCCACTTGTAGGTCACGGCCGTACCGGTGCCGCCCGGAACATCACTCGCACTGCCGACACGGAGAGTGGTGGTGAATACTGCGTTTGGATCACTGATGGATGCAGGTGTCGGTTCCTGAACTGTGAGGACGTACGGACGAACGGCGTAATTGAACGGAGAGATGCTCAAGGGGAGGTCGCTGGGCGCCGTGATCGCACTACCGGTGCCGCTGTACGGGCCGTAATGTGTGTTGAAGGCGAGCGAATGCGCGCCGCAGGCGCCGGCGCCCAAGGCCTCGCTCGGCAGCTTCTTGTTCGATGCGCCGTCGAGAACCCAATCGGTGTAGTGGCCTTCGACTGCTCCGTCGGACGCATCCAGGAATGAGTCGCCGGAGACGATCGGCGCAGTCGAGCTGGCATCGGCCTGGCGGAACAGGAATGACGTATTCGCGAGCTGGAAGCGAGGCTGCGGGGAAGCGAGAGTCACCGGCACTGTGTCGGTCATCGTCAGATCGGCCGCATTGGAGGCCGTCACCTGGCGGACCAGCGGAAGCGAGGCTGCCGACGTGACGCCGCCGTACTGATGCTTGACGGTCCCGCCGGTGACCGACGCGAGACTCGTGCTGTCGCCGAAGTCCCAATTGACGTTCGCCACATTCCCGGAGCCCAACGCGCTCGTAAACGCCTGGCGATCGCCGTAGAACGGACCGCTCCCGGGAGCCGCAGCAGAATTCGGATTGGGCACTTCAGCGGACGCGCTCAGCCGTGCGCTGAGAGAGTCGCTCGACTTGAGCTCCCACACGTCTCCCAACCCGTGGGCTGAGACGATGAGGTAGACCTTGGAGCCATTCTTGACCGGCGTAACGTCCAGGAAATCGTTGATAGTCGGATGGGTATAGCCCGCGGGCGCATTCGCCGAGTAGTACATCGACCAGAAAGGCTCTTGGCGGCTTCCGTTCCCCGGCACTGCCATCTCAAACGGGATCTCGGCCAACGTTCCCGGTCCCACTTTGTAGACGCGGATGTTCCATGTGCCGACCGGCGCAAGCTCCACTCCATAAACCGCGAGGTAGCCGTCGCCGTAATGCATTCCCTGGGGGAGGCCGTAGCCGTTTGTGCGATAGCGCGTCTCCACATACGTGTTCCCGGAGGGCGAGATCACATCGATGAAGGGGCCGGCGTTTGCCACGCCATAGGCGTAGAAGTTGGTCCCGTCGCTCGTGATCATGCTGAACCCGCCACCACCCGCATCGAAATGGATGAGCGGCGTACCGGTACGGACGAACCCGTCCGGCGTAAAGATCGAAAGCCCGCCGGCGTACTCGACGATCCCCACGTGCGAACCACTCGAATCCTTCGCCGAGAGATAAAAGGAGCGGCCGGTGATATCGGGCTGTTTGACCGGCGCGCCTGGGTTCTGGACATCCCAGATCTGCAGGAGCCCGGGCGAGCTCTTGTCACTGATGGCTGCGTAATATTTGCCATCGCTCGTCTTCAGGGACAGGATGTGATCAGGGTTAGGACCGAGCGTCTGGGAGATGCTGGGGAGCCAGCCACCCATCTCGCCGCTATCCTTGACGATGCCCCAGCCGAAAACGGAGTAGGCCAGATAAACGTAGCCGCGATCATCCCAGTCGAAATCAAAGAGCCGCTGCTGACCATCCTGAAAGGGGGTTACCCATCCGCCTCCGTTCTCCGCGTAAAAGAACGTGTCCCACCAAAGGAAGACCTCCGGCGGACCGAATTCCACGTCCCGCTTGTTGCCTCCGTTCACCGGGACTTGGGTCGCCGGCACCATGGCCTCCTGCGGCCTGGCGTTGAGGCGTGAAAAAAACCGGTCGGTGTCGTATACGGCCAGCGCGCTGCCGAGGATCGTGTAGATGCGGTTCCGCGCGGGGACGACGCGGGCCATTTCGGCTCGCGCCGTGCGGAAGTTCCCCTGATAGTCCCTCGCGCTTTCGGCGTCACTCCAACGTCCGACAAACCGGAGAACCGGAGGATAACCGATCGTCAGCAGCGTCTGGCGGCCCGGACACAACGAGCACTTCACGTCAGTGTTCGGCGTCGAGGCCGGAAACGCATAGTTCTGGGCGACGGCGCTCGTAGCGGCGACGAGCAGCACAACGCAAAAAAGTAACGACCTGCAGCGAATCGAGTTCACGTTATTTCCCCCAAAAGGAGTTGTAGTGGCGCATACCGCACCAGGAGCGACTCCGCCAGCGACGATGAAACGCTGCCGAAAGTGAATTGTTATTTTACTCAGTTTTGACGCGGTGTCACGAAGAATCTTTGCAAAAAAAAAGCGGGCCGGAAAAATCCGGCCCGCTTCACAGCAACTGCGTGTTGATATCGACTACGGGAGAGGCGTCGTGTTCGTACCGGTGTACGGAGCAACACCAGCTATGCAAGCAGCCGGCGGCGCGTTAGCGGGGCAGACAGGAGTACCGCCGGCCGGACCGACCGGGGTCGCTCCCGGGGGAAGACCAGTAACACCAACACCGGCCGAGCAGCCGTTGCCGAGCCACGCTGCGTCGAAGTCGACGGTGAGGCGGTTACCGCTGGCGGCGGTACCGAACATCTCGACGACGACCCAGTTCTGGCTGGGACGCGGGCCGGTTCCGCCCGGTTGCGTGAGAGCGCTCGGACCATTGGTGACGGTGAAGGGAGCGCCGCCAACGTTACGCGTAACCGAGTAACCGAGGCTGCCAAGATTGCTCAGGTTGAGGTACATCCAACCACCGACATCGGCGGAGCTGATCGTCGGGAAGTTGCCTGAGGCCGTGTTCTGGATGGACGTTTCCGGCATCGTCGGATTGCTCGTGGTCGGGCATGGCGACTGCTGGCAGGGAGTCGTCGTGGTCGTGTTCTCGTGCTCGTCGAAACGGACGATGTCCGTTATCGGCAGGACACCATTCAAAGAAAGCGACGTACCGCAGGCGCCGACGCCGAAGCCTTCACGCCAGATCTTGTAGTTCGTCGCGAAAGCACCCGTGCCGCCCTGGATGTAGCGAGCTGCCCACAGAGCCGGAAGCGGCTGGCGGCGATCGATCGTACGAGTGGCCGCCGGGGTGTAGCGGTCATAGAACGTGTACGGCAGGTTCGTCTGCATACCGGTAAGCGGCGTTCCAGCCGGACCGCCCTCAGGGACGGCGCGGATGTGAACCATCGCGTTACCACCGGCATCAAACGACGACGCCGTCGTGCCTTGCGCAGCCGGACCGAGCTGCTGGTAATCACCGATCAGGACGTTGTCGAAGAGAATGTCGTTCTGGTAATAAGCCGAGCTGGTCGGCAGAGCGAGCGTGCACCACGCCGCGACGTCGACGGTGACGTAGCCGATCGCATTCGCGTGAACGCCGCCCACAGGATTCGGGCAAGCGGCTGAACCGCCCGGATTGTAAACACCGGTGGTGAGAGCGGTTCTCACCGCAGCAACGAGCGTGGCGTTAAGCGGTCCCGGAAGGCTCGAGCAGAGGATGCCGCTAGCAAGGAAGTTCGGGTTGTTAGTGTAGCCCGACGACAGCGAGCCGAGCGGCGACTGTGCCGTGGTCGGACCGGTGCCTTGGGCCTGAGCGACGAGGCCGTTCAGAACCTGGTTCATCGAGATACCCTGAACGTCATAGCCCGTCAGGTAAATATTGAAGTCGAGGACCGGAAACGACCAGTCCGTCCAAACGGTCACGTGGGCGATCTGCGGGAAGCGGGTCACGTTCGTGATCGTGAAAAGCGTGTCCTGCGTACGGTTGGTGAGATCCACCTCGAAGTACGGCAGAAGCAGAGTGGCGGCCGGTGCGACACCGATGTCGCACGAGTCGTCGTTGTTCGTCGTTGTCGGCCCGCCTGCGACGCCGGGCGCTCCGAACTGGAAGGTCGCGTCCGGAATCGGCGTCAGATTCCGATTCACCGCGAACGCGGAGCCCGCCATCAGGAGGGTGGCCATCATGGCCAGAACCAAGAGTTTTTTCATGCTGTTCTCCTACACATTAGATGTTGTTTAGAACGTAGTTGCGGACTGCGGTCACCCTCTCTCGACGATACGATCACCTCCCGCGTCGGATTTTGAAAATTGTCGTTCTATTCCAATTGCGCGTAACAGTATGGCGGAAAATACTCGAAGTCAAGCCCTTTTCATGTTTTTTATGCCGCTACACCATAGATCGTACCAGAAGCAGGTGGTAATCGAGCCGGCAACCTAAGGAACAACGCCACGATAGGACAGATCTCAAGTCGCCATGCCGCCGGTGGGAATGCGCAATCGATGCCCGGCGCGAACGACGCCGGACAGGCGCTGGGCCTGTCCGGCTCGAACACTTCGCGCTCATTCGATATTACTTCATTACTTCGACGACTTCCGAACCTGCGTTTCAGCCTTCGAAAACCCGCGGTTGAGAAATACATGCACCGAGCCATTCTGAGCTCCGAACGTGGGTGTGGCGAGTCCTCCCGAACTTGCCGCATTCGTGCTGGCGCCCGACTCGTACATGACGAGGACATCCGGTTTCCCATCGCCGTTCACGTCGACCACTTTGAGGTCATAGATCGAAAGTCCGAGCAGCTTGAGACCCTCGGTATTCGCGCGCGTGAACCCACCCTTGCCGTCGCCGAGAAGAATCACCAGTTCCTGCTTGGTGGCGTCCGCGTAAACGACGTCGAGATTGCCATCGCCGTCAACGTCGGCGAGCGCGAGTCCCGTCACCGGCCTGTGGCCGCCCCAACGCACGATGGGATAACGGGTTGCAGTGCCGTCCTCTGCAAACGAAACACGGTCGATCGCCGTCTCGTCCGCCAGGGGCGGCCGTCCGATGGTATTCGGGTCGAGATCGGACGGCCAGGAGCGAACGTAGCTGATGATCGCGTCATCCCGCTTCTTGGATGTGATCTTTCCCGCGGCATTGCCATAGAAGTAGGCACCCCAGGGGATGAGATCTCGGGCTTGGTCGTTTTCAAGTGCCGCCCATTCGTTCGAGCCTTTGCTGAGATAGAAGATGTCCCGGCTGCCGAGATAGATGCTGCCGAGAACGAAGTCCGTTCGCCCGTCTTCGTTGAACTGACCGGCGGAAAGCCAGTCTGCGCCAGTCCTCACGCCAGGTGGCACGATGTTTTCGACCTGCCAGGACTTCCCCTTGTTCTTGTTGATCAGCGCGATGAGCGGACCGCGCGGCTCTCCCTGGGCCGGACGCGCCGTCGGGCCCTCGGTGATCGCCACCAGGTCCGGGTAACCGTCTCCATTGATGTCTGCAACCACGAGACGGCGCGTGGGGAAGTCGCGAGGAAGGCCCTCGTAAACTTCAGAGAAATGTCCCTTGCCATCGCCGAGGTATACGAAAACACCTGTGAGGTGCACGCTGAACGCCATGTCCATATGGCCGTCTTTGTTGAAATCGGCTACGACGACACTCCCATAGTCGAGAGCGTGTGGAACGGTTGCCGGCCAACCTGTCCAGTGACCCTTACCATCTCCGAGATAGATCGCAGGCAGACCTTCGCCACCTCCTCGCTGCGGCGGAAGAACGAGGTCGAGGAAACCATCCTCGTTCATGTCGGCAATGGCCATCGAGTGGCGGAAAGAGCCTGTTTGCGGCAGACCATCAGACGATTCCTTGAAGCGAATCGTCCGGTTGTTCTTCGGCGGATCGAGCGGAAAGAACTGCGGCCTGAGAACATTGAAGAACTTCAAGTCGGACTCGCTGTAGCGCGAGCTTGGCACCGGCGTGACCGGCTGCAGCCCTTCCTGTGGGTCAGGATCGCCGACCCAGACCCATACGTACTTTTCGTTCTGCTGGTAGATCTCGAACGCGAAGTTCACGGTCGCCACCGGACGGACGGTGCCTTCCTCGCGGTCGTAGGCCGCCCACTTCCGATCGTATCGTTCAATGTGAAACGACTTGCCGAAACGCCAGAAGTGCACCGACGGATCAGGATTCGTTCCGGGGTCAGGGTGTGTGCCGACACGTTCGCGGCGATGCTCCGGAGTCTCTGGTTTGATCCACGCCGGCATGCCGCCGTCGGGAACCGTTTCGTTGGATGGCGCGGCTGCCGGCTGCGGCACCGCAATCGGCTTGGCCGGCGTTTGTGCGAACGCCGCCGGCATCAGCGCCGCCGCCACACACGTTGCAAGGATGAACTTCCTATCGAACATTCGTCTCTCCTGGTTGGAATTCGCGAAATCAGTCAGATCAAGTCGGCCAGCGTTCCCTGCGCGCGACGGAAGAACAACAGTCCGCCTGTGAACGTCGCGGCGGCGACGGCTAGAAGGAATACGATCGAACTGGCCGCAGGTAACGCCGCCGACAGCATGGCGCTTCGGAACAAACCGACGAGTGGCGTCATCGGATTCCATGCAAAGAACCGCTCGAAGCGGCCAGTGACGGGGTAAAGGATGGGACTCAGGTAGAAGAGTACGGAGAGCACGAAACCAAGAATCGGCACCAGATCGCGGAAAAAGACGAAGCTCGCGGCCAAAAACCATCCCAGGCCCACCTGCAGAGCAAACTGCAGCAGGAGCGCAAACGGCAGCAACCAAACGAAGCGAAGCGTAACGCCCCGGATCAGCAGGAATCCTCCGAAAAGACCGAGGCCGATCGACTCGAAGATCAGAGCTGTCGTGTGCGGGACCAGGATCAGAAGCTCGCTGCGAAAGGCCAGACGGCGCACCATCGGTGCGTTGTCGACGATGCTCGTCGTCGACCGAACGATGCCTTCATTCAATCCGAGCCAGGGCAGCAGGCCGGCGATCAGGAATTCGATGTAGTGCCTGTTCTCCGCGGCCGGACCCCGGCTGAACATGTACGTGAAGACGAACCAATAAAGGACGACGAGACTCAGCGGCTGGAGGACAGCCCAGAGGATGCCGAGGACCGAACCTGAGAACCGCGCGTGAAAGTCTCTTTTGACGAGCTCGCGGAGGAGGTGGACATTCTTGAACGTTTTCTGGTCCTCTGGACTTGACAGCCGGGCAGTAAGCCCGTAGATTGGCGCGCAGTTTATGGTCTCAGCAGCATAGAAGTCAACGAAAAGCCAATGAATAAGCCAGCCCAGCTCGAGCTCGTCGGGCGCAAGATCAGGCAGCTCCGACGTCAGCGCAAGTTGACGCAGGTTGAGCTTGCCGATCGCATCGGCGTGCACCAATCCGACCTTTCGCGGATGGAGCAGGGAGAGTACAAAGTCGGCCTCGACACCCTGCTGAAGATCCTGGGAACGTTCGACCTGAGCATCGGCGACTTCTTCGACGAAGGGGCGCGGACCGAGACCGTGGTTCAGAAGTACCGAAGCCTCAGCCCGACTGCGCAGAAGGAAGTGGAGAGCTTCATCGAGTTCAAACGCGCCCAGGAAGAAGACGGCTCGTGGGATTCAGACGGTGGGGAGAGCGAGGGTGACGATGTCTGAGCTGAACAGCCGCATCGAGGAACTGCGCCAGGACGCCCTGGCGAAGGTCCGTTCGGAAGAATATGACGAGGCGTTAGCGCTATACGACGACGCGCTCGCGCTGGCCACGGATGAAGAAGTCCGTGAGCTCCTCACGATCAACAAAGGTCATGCCCTGATCGCGGCCGAGCGCACCGGCCCGGAAGTGAAAGCCCTTCCGATGATCCTGATGCGCCGCCGCAACACGCATCACACGTTTCTCTCGTCGTACGCGTTGCTGTACACGCATCGGCTGACCAACGAGTTGAAGCGCGCCATCTTCTACGGGCAGATTGCGCTCGAGGCGGCAAATCAGGCCGATCAGACTTTCTGGAAGCTGGCCGCTCTCAACGAGCTCGGCATCGTCTACGAGAGTGACTCGCAGTTCGGGAAGGCGATTGAGCACTTCGAGCAGGCCCTCACGTTGATCGCAACCCTCGATGACGCATCGCAGCAACAGTTTTCGCGGGTCGCTATCTGCCAGAACCTCGGTTCCAGCCGTGTGATCATCGGTGACACGGTCGAAGGCATTCGGATGATCGAGAGCATCATCGATCAAGTCCAGGTCCGGAGCACGCTCTCGGATTCGTACATCGATCTCTGCTACGGCTACCTCGACCTGCAAGATTACGCAAAGGCACGTCACCTCGGTGAAACCGGCCTCGAGCTCGCGTGCGAGCCCCGTCAAGTCCGAAACGCGCATTACCTCCTCGGCGAGGCCGCCTACAAGATGGGTGACGTCGACGCGGCGGAGCAGCACTTCGAACATCTCGCGCGCTTCTACCCGCAGTTCCGCCATCTGAAGAGTCTTCTGTTTGCGATCGACCTTCGGTCGATGCTTAACCTAAAACTATGAAACGTCTCCTGGTCTCGTTCGCCCTCTCACTCTTCGCCACCGCCGCCTTCGCGCAGGCTGCTGACCGTGATGTCCTCGTCACGCTCGACGGGACGGTCTACACGGTCGAGACGAAGACCCCGACCGCGGACGGCAACACGGATGCGGCCCCGCGGCTTGTGCTCACCATACAAAACGGCAGCAACATCAGCCGCGTGAACGTACCGGACTCCGAGTTGTCGTTCGGCGGCGCGCTGGCCTACGACTCAGATTCCAAGACGCTCTTCGTCCTCTGGATTTACATGCCGAACGCGATGTCGAGCGAACTACTTCTTGCCTCCTATCGCGACGGCAACTGGGCGCCCGCGGTCTCGGTCGACGACCAGGGGTATACCAATCGCTATAACCTTCGTCTCGGTATTACGCGTCGCGTTTCGCAGCTTCAGAAAGACGGCTCCTACGCCGATGTTCCAGCCCTTGTGCTGCACGCGGTCTGGTGGGAGGAGTCAGGTCACGGTCAGGATGCACGGTACGCAGCGCTATTGATAGAGAAAGGCGCCGTCTCCTCGATCGAAACCCATTCGCTCGAAGAATTTGTGGCCTCCGGCAGCGACGCCTACAACGCGGTCGATCCGAGCTTCAACACGGAAATCCTGCGCCATCCTGCCATCGTCAGCTCGCCGATGCAGAGCGCGGTCGATGTCGTCTTCGGTGACACGAAGACCAACACGATCCACGGTGTAACGCTCCATCCCATCGCTGATACGCGCGTGCATATTCCGGTGGGAATCGGCGGTGGCGGACCTGGCGGCGGTGGCAAGCCTATGAGCCTCGCGGCGCCACCCAGCTTCAGCTCCAACTGGAAGGGGCCAATCAGCGTCATCGAGCGCGGCGACCGTCTCGCGTTCGCCAACGCCGGAGACACCTCGCTCAACTACATCACCTACGCAAACGGAACGTGGAGCGACGTCAAGTCGATCGCTATCGACAACAAGCTCTCAGCCGAAGCGGCCCTCGCGGCGCTCGACAAGATGGTGAGTACGCAGTAGCAATCCTCACGCACGATCCACGATGCGAAGAGCCGGCGACGTTCGCCGGCTCTTTTTGTTTTCGGTGTCCCGCGGAGATACGAGCAAGCGTCAACGGGGCAGGAACGGCGCGGCGTCAACGTCCTCGCCGAGTCCACAATTCGATGCTTCTTAGCCGCCGCAGCAGCGATCCGGCACCGCCATTGCTGAACCTCGTCCCGGAGGTACTCCGTGAACTGGTTCAATCTTTCGTTCGTGGGCTGGGTCATTCTGATCGCGGCGCTGGCGATTGCCGCCTACAAGCTGCATGTGCCGAACATCTGGATTGGCATCGGCGCGCTGGCGCTGGTGGGTATCGGGGTCATCGCCTCGGTGGCGAAGGCGAAGCCGCGCATCTGATCCGCAAACACAAAGGCCCGGCGGGTCATCCGCCAGGCCTTTACCTGCACGCAGAGTGATCGAGGCTACAGCTTGTACGCGAGGAACGCGATGACCAGCGCGTAGATGACCAGCGACTCGATGAGGGCGAGACCGATGATCATCGAAAGGCGGATCGCGCCGGCCGCGCCCGGGTTGCGGGCGATGCCCTCGACCGAAGCGGCAATGGCGCGGCCCTGGCCGATGGCGCCCGCTGCTGCTGCGATCCCGAGAACGAATGCCGCGGCCAGAACACCCCAACGCACGCCTGTGGGGGCGGTCGTTGCGGCCGTATCCTGCGCGAACACGGCGCCGGCGATCAGCACCGTGGACAGCGCCATCATGACGGGTTTGAACTTGCTCATTTCATTTTCTCCTTTCCTGAAATCTCGTTACGTTCTGTAGATGTCGTTGCAGTCGATTTTGCGGATCAGTGCTCTTCCACCACGGTTGCTCCACCGATGTAGACCATCGTCAGCATGATGAAGACAAAGGTCTGCAGGAAGGCGCCGAAGATGCCGAGGCCCATCATCGGCCAGGGAAGAACGAAAGGCAGCATCCCCATGAAGATGCCGGTGGCGGCATGCTCGCCGAAGATGTTGCCGAACAAGCGCATCCCGAGCGACAGGATGCGCGCCAGATGTCCGATGATCTCGATGGGGATCATCAGGGGCGCCAGGATCGGCATCGGTCCCATGAAGTGCTTCAGGTAGTGCACGATGCCCTGCGTCTTGATGCCCTGGTAGTTGTAGTAGACGAAGGCGCAGAGAGCGAGGCCGAACGTCGTATTGGGATTGCTCGTCGGCGGCTGCAGGAAGAAGAAGAGCGCGAAGATATTCGAGAGGAAGATGAAGACGGCAAATCCGCCGATGATGTAGAGGTGGCGGTCGCCTTCGTGCCCGATGATGTCGCGTAGCAGATCGCGGAGACCACCGACGACGAGCTCGAGCAACTGCTGGAAGTGGCTGGGATTCTCGCGGCTGATCCTCCGCGACATCAGCGGAAACAGGACGCAACTGATGGCCAGGACGAGCAGCGCCATGATCACGTGATCCGGCACATCCCAGGCGAAGCGGTGCTGCACGCTGTGCCACAGCGTATTGAACGGCGCGTAAAGAATCGAGCTTTCGTGTTCCATCAACCTCTATCGGGAGACGCTTCGGAATGTCGAGTACACAGCTTCACCCATGATTCCCACCACCACAATCGAGAACCCCAGCAACACACTTGCAGCATTGACGCGAGCTACGAAGATTGTGACCAAAAGCGCCGCACCGACGAGAGCGAAGCGAGACAACGTACGGATTGTCACTCTCCCGAGATGCCGATGCTGCGCTGGCTGGAGCAGAGTCTCGACGATCTCCTCCAACCAAAGGAAATTGATCATAGTTACGAGACCACTGCAAGTCAATCCGATCAATCCACGCCACCCCGACAGCAGCAAAACGGGGATGGCGAAAACGCCGCACGCAGCGAGCGCGATCCGGCGGATGCGCCCGAGCACGACCGCGGGAGGATCATCCTGAAGAGCCGTCGTCATTCCGCAAACCGATCCGGAAAAGGTTGATGAACGCGGCGATGACGCCGAACCCTGTGAAGATCCACGTCAGCCACGGACTGGTGTGAAAGAACTTGTCCATCCCCCACCCCCAGGCATATCCGAGTCCGATGGCGATAGGGAACATGAGACCGATCGACGACGCCTCGAGCAGGGTTTCGTTCTGGCGGATCTTCTTTCCGCTGTCGCTGTCCTTATCGTCCGGCATGGGGCGTGAGCGCCGCATGCGCGGCGACATGGCTCGAGGAAAGCACGGCCTGATCGATCAACGACGACGGCACGATGCCGAGGGCCAGCGTCACGACGAGGCAGATCCCTGCCACGATCCTGAGCGGCGTCGTGATCGCGAACTCTGCTTCCACTCCTTCGCGCAGATACATCGCAACGACGAGGCGGAGGTAGTAGAACATCGACACAGCAGACATGAGCACGGCGATCACTGCGAGCCAGCCGAAGCCGGCCTGCACGGCCGCCGCGAAGAGGAAGTACTTGCCGATGAAGCCTGCCGTCGGTGGAATGCCGCCGAGCGACAGGAGAAAGATGACCATCGCGAACGCCCAGAGCGGCGACCGGCGGCTGAGGCCTTCGAAGTCATCGACACGCTCACCGGCATACTGGTGGCGGCGCAGCATCAGGACCGTTGCCCAGATGCCGAGGTTAGCGAATACGTAGACCACGGAGTACATCAGGATCCCGCGCAACCCGAGAGCGTTGAGCGAGATGACTCCGAGCAACACGTAGCCGGCGTGTGCGATCGATGAGTAGCCAAGCATTCGCTTGACGTTGTCCTGCGTGATCGCCGCCAGGTTGCCGATGATCATCGACAGCGCGGAGATCGTGGCCAGAACGTAGTTCCACTCGAGGTGAAAATCGTGCAGACCGGTATAGAAGATGCGCGCGAAGATGGCGAAGGCGGCGGCCTTGGAACCGGTGGAGAGGAATGCCGCGATGGGCGTCGGCGCGCCTTCGTAGACATCCGGCGTCCACACATGGAACGGGACGGCCGCGATCTTGAAACAGAGTCCCGCGCCGAGCAGCATGATGCCGAACATCAGCGCGTCGTTGGTGACGATCGTCGACATGGCCGCGGCGATGTCGAGCAGATTGAGCGATCCGCAGACGCCGTAGATCAGCGAGATTCCGTAGAGCAGAATCGCCGAGCTGACGGCGCCGAGGATGAAGTACTTCATCGCCGCTTCGGTCGATTTCAGCTCGCTCTTGTAGAAGCCGGCAAGGATGTAGCTCGAAAGTGAAAGCAGCTCGAGTCCGATGTAGATCGTGATGAGGTGGACACCCGAGGCCATGAACATCATGCCGCAGAGGGCGAACCCCAACAGCGAGTAGTACTCCCACGGCGAGTACTTCCCCTCTGCAAGGAAGTCTTCCGAGAGCATCACCAGCATGGCGATGGCACCGATGAAGAGAAGCTTGAAGAAGATCGAGAATCCATCCAGGGCGAACATCGCCTGGAGCTGACGCGACTGATCGATGTTCTCGACCGCGTGCGAGCAGTAAATGAGCGCACCGGCGGTGATGGCGAGCAGGATGATCATCATCCACTTCGCCGAGAGCTTCGCGCCGCGCCCGCCCGTGACCGGGACGAGCAGCATCGCCGAGGCGCCGATGGTCAGGATGACCTCCGGCAGGATGTAGATCATGTCGTTCCAGTTCATCGGCTAGTCTCGACCGCGGTCACGGCAACGGGCGCGGCCGGCGGATACGCGAGCTGCTGTTTCGCAAAGTACGTCGGATCGACTTTGCGAACGACGTAGTTGACCGGCTCTTCGATGATGTCAAAGAAGACGCCCGGTTTGATTCCGATCCAGACCATGAGCACGACCAGCGACAGGAGCAATCCGAGCTCGCGCTTGTTGACGTCGAGAAGGTTCTTGTTCGCCGGATTGTCGAGCGGTCCCCAGAAGACGCGCTGGTAGAGCCAGAGCAAGTATGCCGCGCCGAGCACGATGCCGATCGAGGCGAACGACGCCCAGACGATGGAGCGATTGGCCGCGCCGAGAAGGATCGTGAACTCGCCGACGAAACCGTTGAGCGCCGGCAGCCCCATCGAGGAAAGCGCAGCAATGAGGAAGAGCGTCGCGTACACCGGCATCACCTTCGCCAGACCGCCGTACTCCGCGATCATCCTCGTGTGTCGCCGTTCGTAAATGATGCCGACGAGCAGGAAGAGCGCGCCGGTCGAGATGCCGTGATTGATCATCTGAATCACGGAGCCTTTGAGACCCATCGGATTGAGGGCGAACATGCCCAGCATGACGAAGCCGAGGTGCGAGACGGACGAGTACGCGACGAGCTTCTTCATGTCTTTCTGCACGAGCGACACGAGCGCGCCGTAGATGATGCCAATGATCGATAGCGCGACCACCCACGGCAGCCACTGCTTCGTTCCGTCCGGCAGGATGGGAAGTGCGAAGCGCACGAAGCCGTAGGTTCCCATCTTCAGAAGAACGGCCGCGAGGATGATCGAGCCGGCGGTCGGAGCTTCGACGTGCGCATCAGGAAGCCATGTATGGAACGGGAACATGGGGACTTTGATGGCGAAGCCGAGGAAGAAGCCGAGGAAGATCCAGAACTGCAGCGTCGGCGGGATCAGGTGTCCGATCTTGTGATACTGCAACACTGAGAACGTTGCGGCGTTGCCGAGACCTTTGATGTTGAGAAACGGGATGCCATCCGAGTTGAAGAAGTAGAGCGCCAGGATCGACAGCAGCATCACCACCGATCCGGACAGCGTGTAGAGGAAGAACTTGATCGCCGCGTAGAGCTTTCGCGGGCCGCCCCAGATGCCGATGATGAAGTACATCGGCACGAGCATGATTTCCCAGAAGACGTAGAAGAGGAAGAAGTCGAGCGCGCAGAAGGTGCCGATCATTCCCGTCTGCAGCAGGAGCAGCAGGATGTAGTACTCCTTCTGCCGGTGATCGATCGCGGCGAACGAGGAGACGACGGCGATGATGCCCATGAACGTCGTCAGCAGGATGAGCAGGAGCGAGATGCCGTCGATGCCGAAGTCGTACTTGACGTTCAGTGAAGGAATCCAGGAGTGGATGAAGCGGAACTGCCACATCCCGTCGCCGGTCCCTTTCGGATTGAAATTGAACCAGAGGTAGAGCGAGGCGATGAAGTCGGCGACGGCAACGAACGTGGCCGTGTAGCGGATAGCCTTGCCATTCTCTTTCGGGAGAAACAAGAGAATGAGGACCGCGCCGATCAGCGGGATATAGGTGACGATGTTGAGAATGCCCATCTTTTCTCCGAGGAAGCAGAGATGAGAGATCAGAGATCAAAGATCAGGGTGGCGCCAACAGACTGCCCCCTGATCTCTGATCTCTAGTCTCTGATCTCTACGCCCTCCCCCCTCATGGTTTCGTAAACAAATAGACCGCGGCGATGAGGACGATGCCACCACCCATCACCAGCGCATAGTTCTGGACGAATCCGCTCTGCATCCTGCGGAAGAAACGCGAGCCGCCGCGCGCGCTGAAGCCGACTCCGTTGACGGCACCATCGACGATGAAACGGTCGAAGAGCCACGAGCCGTGCCCGAGCACGACGACGGTCAGGTTCCGGACTCCGTTGACGATGCCGTCGATGATATTCGCATCGAACCACGACAGCGCTCGGCTGAACGCGAGCGTGCCGCCGACGAAGACGAAGTTGTAAAACTCGTCGACGTAGTACTTGTTCTCGAGCAGACGATGGAAGAACGCGAACCGCGTCGCCATTCGCGTTGCCCGTGCGAATGCAGCATCTTTCTTGTAAAGGACGTAGGCCAGCAGCCATCCGAGGAACGCCACGGCGACGGACGACGCAATCAGCAACGCTTCCTGCATCCTGCTAGCCTCGGCGAACTCGAAGTGCTCGCCGCCAAGCGGCAGCAGGACGGGCAGAAGCCAGCGCTGGAAGATGGTGGGATGCGTCCCTCCGAGCATCTGCGGGATGCCCACGATGCCGCCGATCACCGCGAGAATCGCCAGGATCCAAAGGACTCCGGTCATGCTCCACGGAGATTCATGCGGGGTGTGAGCCTCGGCGTGATGACCGTGCGCTTTATCGGAGTGCACGTCGCCATCATCGAGATGCAGCGAGCCTGGGATGACATCGTGGCCGGCATGCTCCGGTTCGGACTCGGGATAGCCCACGACACCGGCGGCACGGTAGTCGCCCGAGAAGGTCATGAAGTAGAGCCGGAACATGTAGAAGGCCGTGCAGGTCGCGGCGACCATGCCGAGGAAGTAGAGGAAGCCGTGATGCTCGTAGGTCGTGGCCAGGATCTCGTCTTTCGAGAAGAAGCCGGCCAACGGTGGGAATCCTGCGATGGCGATGCAGGCGATTAGCATGGTCATGCGCGTCTTCGGCATGTACTTGCGCAGCCCGCCCATCTTGCGCATGTCCTGCTCGCCGCCGCAGCCGTGAATCACCGAGCCGGCGCCGAGGAAGAGACAGGCCTTGAAGAACGCGTGCGTCATTACGTGGAAGATGGCCGCGGTGAATGCGCCGACGCCCGCTGCAAGGAACATGAATCCAAGCTGCGAGACGGTCGAATAGGCGAGGACTTTCTTGATGTCGTTCTGCGCGATGCCGATGGTGGCCGCGAAGATCGCCGTCACCGCGCCGACCGTCGCGACGACCAGCATCGCGTCAGGGGACAGCCGGAAGAGCACGTTCGAGCGGACCACCATGTAAACACCGGCGGTGACCATCGTGGCGGCGTGGATGAGCGCGGAGACGGGCGTCGGGCCGGCCATGGCGTCGGGCAGCCACACATACAACGGGATCTGCGCCGACTTACCGCACGCACCGACGAACAGCAGCAGGCAGATCGTGGTAGCGATTCCTGCGTACGCCTGCGGGTGCGCGCTGGCAAGCGCGAAGACCTTTCCGAAGTCCGCGGTGCCGAAGGTGTTGAAGATGAGGAAGACGCCGAGGATGAAACCGAAGTCGCCGATGCGGTTGGCGACGAATGCCTTCTTGCCCGCGTCCGCTGCGAAGTTCTTATCGTAGTAGAAGCCGATCAGCAGATACGAGCAGAGACCGACCCCTTCCCACCCGACGAACATGACCATGTAGTTCGCTCCGAGTACGAGGAGCAACATCATGAACATGAAGAGATTGAGGTAGGTGAAGAAGCGCGTGTAGCCCTCTTCGTGCGCCATGTAGCCTGTGGCGTAGACGTGGATGAGGAAGCCGACCCACGTGACGATGAGGAGCATGGTGCAGGAGAGCGCGTCGATGCGGAAGGCGAAATCGACGGCGAAGCTGGCGATCGTGTTCCCCGCGGCGTGGCCGAGTCCCGCCGGGATCCATGTGTAGTAGGCGTGCTGGAACGCCGCTGATGCGCCGCCGCCGACGTAAGCGATGACGGTCCACGCGGCGAGGATCGCGGAGAGCCCCGTCGAGCCGAGTGCGATCACGTTCGTGACCGCGCGATTCTTCGGCGTAAGCGGCGACGCCGCGGCGCGCAGGCCGTTGATCAGCGCGCCAAGCGCGGGAAGGAGCGGGATGAGCAGGAGGACGGTTGCGTTAACCATTCAACTCCCTCGCTTCGTCGACGTTGATCGTGCTCTTGAGGCGGTACAACTGGATGATGATGGCCAGGCCGACCGCGGCCTCCCCTGCTGCAACGGTGATGATGAAGATCGTGAAGATCTGCCCTTCCAGCGACGCGAAGCGGTGCGAGAAGGCGACGAGGTTGATGTTGACCGCATTCATCATCAACTCGATGGCCATCAGCACGGTGATCATGTTGCGGCGGATGATCACGCCGACGAGACCGATGGCGAAGAGCGTCCCCGAAAGCATCAGATAGGCTTCGGTGGTCGGCACTGCTTCAAGCACTCATGGCCTCCTTCACCTCGTGCTCCGTCTCGCTGCGCTCGAGCATGTAGGCCGGGATGTTCTCTTCCTCGATCGCCGAGAGCTCGCGCTTTCCGATGACGATCGCGCCAATCATGGCCACGAGCAGGAAGAGCGAGGCCACCTCGAACGGCACGAGATAGTCGGTGTAGAGCGCCATGCCTACCGCTTCGGAATTGCCGACGACTTTCCCGCGGCGAATGAGCTTGCGAACGACCGTGCCGTCCGGCTGATGCACTTTGCGATGGCGGTAGGTGTAGGTCGTCCGCAGCGCCTGATCGCTCGCCACGGGATCGTGAAAAACGCCCGGCCGGACCATCGTGAAGAAAAGGAGGAACACGGCCAGACCCACGAGCAGGCCGCCTTTCCAGAAATTCGACAGCACGCGCTCGTCAGGCAGATGCCGGACGTTGATCAGCATCACGACGAAGAGAAAGAGCACCATGATGCCGCCGGCGTAGACGAGCACCTGCACAGCGCCGACGAACTCCGCTCCCTTCATCACGAAGAGGATAGCCACGCAGAGAAAGGTCAATAACAGGAACAACGCGGAGTGAACCGGGTTCCGCATCGCCACGACGAGGATCGACGACGCAACCGCGATCGTGCCGATGACGAGAAAAACGACCAGGGCAGGACTCAAGGCATCCCTCCCTCGATCTGTTTCGGCTCCGGTTCGTCGGCGGGAAGACCGGCGTACTCCGGCCGCCCTTCCCAATACTCGAGCTGCTGCATGTTGAAGTAGAGATCCTTGCGGTCGTAGCTGGCCAGCTCGTATGTCTTCGTAGTCAGCCAGATCGATTTCGGCTTGGTCGGGCAGGCCTCTTCGCAGAGCGCGCAGAACATGCAGCGCTTGACGTCGATGTCGTAGCGGTCGAGAACCTTGAGCTTCTTCATCTTGCCATCGATCTCACGCTGTTCGTCGTGGACGTCGATGTAGATGATGTCGATGGGACAGGCCAGCGCGCAGAGTTTGCAGGCGATGCAGCGGTCGAACGAGAACTTGAACATCCCTCGGAAACGATTAGCCGGCTCCATCCGCTCTTCGGGATAGCGAATCGTCACCTTCGGCTTGAACAACTCGCGAAGAGTCGTCTTCAACCCCTCGAGCATATCGAGGAGCAGAAACTTATCGGACCATCTAGGCTTCTGATACTCGACGTGCATGGATCACCTTTGCGCGCGGCCGGAGCAGCAGGAACAGTGTGAACGCGATGATCGCCGCTCCGGCGATCGAGAGGACGACCTCTCCCTGGAAATTGAACTGTAGGCCGAGGAGCACGACGACCGCGGTCACGGCGATGTTCGCCAGTGCCAGCGGAATCATCCACTTCCACCCGAGGTCCATGAGCTGATCGAAGCGGAAGCGGGGGAACGTAGCTCGGAACCAGATGTACATCAGCATGAAGAGCATCACTTTGCTGATGAAGATCACGGCGCCGAGAATGCCGCCGGCCAGGCCCCAGCCGCGCAGAACGCCGGTCGTCAGGCCGTAGCCGTTGATGGCCAGCGTCCAACCGCCGAAGAAGAGGCTGACCATGAGGCAGCAGTTGACGATCATCGACGAGTATTCGGCGAGCATGAAGAAGGCGAACTTCATGGCCGAGTACTCGGTGTGATAGCCGGCCACGAGCTCGGACTCCGCTTCGGGCAAGTCGAACGGCGTGCGGTTGTTCTCCGCGTTCATGGCCACGAGGAAGATGAACGCGGCGATGAGCTGCGGGAAGAGATTCCAGATGTGATCCGCCTGGTAGTTGATGATGCGGACGAGATCGAAGCTGCCGCACAGCATCAGCACGCCGACGATCGAGAGGCCGAAGGGCACTTCGTACGACACCATCTGCGCGGCCGAGCGCAGCCCGCCCATGAGCGAGTACTTGTTGTTCGACGCCCAGCCGCCGAGGATGATGCCGTAGACGCCGGTCGAGGTGAGCGCCAGGATCAGCAGCAGTCCGACGTTCACATGCGTCACGACGAAGGTTGGTGGCGGGCCGTAGGGGATGAGGCAGAAAACCAGAAACGCCGGGATCAGCGGCAGCATCGGCCCGAGGAAGTAGGCCACCTTCTCGGAGCTCGACGGAACGATGTCTTCCTTGAGGATGAACTTGATGGGGTCGGCGATGATCTGTAGCAGTCCGCCCGGAATGAAGCGGTGCAGACTGCGCGGCGTGATCTTCTCGAAGACTTCGTTGCCGACGCGATTCGGTCCGAGCCGCGCCTGCATCAACCCGAGCAGGCGGCGCTCGATGTAGTTCATCGCCGCCACGATCACCTGCACGATGAGGAAGGCGACCAGGAACTTGACCAGCGGCCAGATGAGGTAGCGCATGAGGGGTTCAGGCATAGCGCGCACCTCCAAAAAAACCATGAACCACAGAGACACAGAGATCACAGAGGTTCTCTGTGTGCTCTGTGTCTCTGTGGTGAAAAGCTTTTTGAATCACCGGTCCACCTCGCCCAGAACAATATCAATCGTCCCGATCAACGCCACCAGATCCGAGACGAGGTGTCCCTTCGCCATCGCCGGCAGCGCTTGCAGATTCACGAACGATGGCGGACGCACGTGGCAGCGATACGCGTTCTGCGTTTTGCCGTCCGCGATGATGTAGTAGCCCAACTCGCCCTTCGGCGATTCGATCGAGTGATACACCTCGCCCTCGGGTGGCCTCACAACGCGCGAGATTTTCGCTTTGATGTCGCCCGCCGGCGTGGCCTTCACGAGCGGGATGCACTGCTTGAGTATCCAGTTCGACTGCCGCATCTCTTCCATCCGGACGAGGTAGCGGTCATACGTGTCGCCGTTCTTGCCGATGGGGATCTCGAACTGCAACTCGGGATAGCACTCGTACGGCTGCGCGCGGCGGAGATCCCATTCCACGCCCGATCCGCGCAACGGCGGGCCGGTGATGCCCCAGTCGATGGCCTCTTCCGGGGAGATGACGCCGATGCCAACGGTGCGCTTCTTCCAGATGCGATTGTTGGTCAGCAGCGATTCGTATTCGTCGATCGCCGCATCGAACTTGTCGACGAATGCTTCCACGTCGTCGAGCCAGCCCGGCGGCAGATCCTCAGGCATCCCGCCGATTCGCATGCAATTCAGCGTCAATCGCGCGCCGCAGTACTCCTCGAAGAGATCGAGGATCTGCTCGCGCTCGCGGAAGCAATAGAAGAACGGTGTCATCGCGCCGATGTCGATGGCGTGCGTGGCCAGCCAGAGCAGATGCGAGGAGAGCCGCTGCAACTCGCTGAGCATGACCCGCATGAGCTGGGCGCGCTTCGGGATCTGCTTTGTGATACCCATCAGCTTCTCGACCGTCTCGACGAAGCCGAGGTTGTTGGTGGCGGAGGCAACGTAATCCATGCGGTCCGTGTGCGGGATGCACATCGGATACGACATGTTCTCGAAGAGCTTCTCGGTGCCGCGATGGAGATAACCGATGATCGGCTTGGCGTCGACGATCCGCTCGCCATCGATCTTCAGGATCACTCGAAGCACGCCGTGCGTCGACGGGTGCTGGGGACCGAAGTTGACTTCCATTTCGTGTACGTCAAACATGGCGGCCCCCCGGGTGTGGGGTGTGGGGTGTGGGGTGTGGAGACGGGTGTCGGGGGTCGGGGGTCGGGGGTCGGAGAGTCACAAGGGCCCTTCGCGCAGGTCTGAGTGACGACCGACGGGAATCCAGCAAGGTGACCGCGCATCGCGCAACCGACAGCCGACGGCCGACAGCCACGCTTGGCGCAGCTCCGACACCCGACTCCCGACTCCCGACTCCCGCAAGATTCATCATGCCTTCCCCGCCATCAACTGCTTCAGCATCGATTCCGTCTCGTCTTCGCCGGGCACGCACAGCGTGATGTCCGTTGTTTCGCCTGACGCCAGTGCTGCCGCGTAGCCTTCGCAATCCCAGCCGCAGGCGGTGCAATCGGTTTGCGCCATCGCGGCGAAGAGCTTGTCTTTCAGGTTGCCGGCTCTCGCCAGTTCCATCCGCTCGGGCAGCGCTTTTTCCGGATCGTGCCACGGCGCTTCCTCGGTCGGCTTAGCCGTGTCGGCGACGACGCCGGCCAGTTCAGGCGCCGGCGGCATCCCGCCTTCCGCGGCGCGGGCCGCGATCTCCGCGACAGGCCAGGTGCCGTAGTGCGGCCAGTCGCCTTTGTAGATGTTGACGTCCTTCACATCCTTGCCGGTCGATCCCGCCTTTGGTCCGCCCCCTTCCGGAAAGACCTCGGGGTAGATGCGCGCGCCGGTGTCGATGCCGCGAATGGGAAAGTCTTTGCGCAGCGGATGACCGTTGAACCCATCCCACATCAGGATGCGCTCGAGATTCGGGTGGCCCTCGAAGATGATGCCGAACATGTCGAACGTCTCGCGCTCGTGCCAGTTCGCGGTCTTCCATACCGAGGTGACGGAGGGGATGGGAGTGTTCTCGTCGGTCGTGACTTTCAGCCGGACGCGATTGTTCTTCGAGAACGAGTAGAGCATGTACGAGACGCCGAAGCGGTCACCGGTCCAGTTCGGATAACTCGAGTAGTCGACGCCGGCGAGGTCGACGAGATAGTTGAAGCCATCGTCGCGAAAGGCCTTGGCCACCTCGACGATGCGCTCGCGGTCGACGGTCAGCGAGATCTCGCCGGCGAACTCTTTCGCGGAAATGATGGCATCGCCCGCGCGCTCGCAGGCGCGCGCAACGAGCGGATCGCGCTTGATCTCGTCGAGGCTGCGCGCCACCGGTTTCGCAGGAGCGGCCGGTTTAGGCGCAGTCGCAGATGGCTGTTGAGGAACGTCAGTCATGTCTGGGAATCAGTTCTCGATCTCGTCGGCTTCGGGAGTCTCGCTGAGTGTAGTGGCGGGTTCGCTGGCGGAAGGTACGTCCGAAGCCGCCGGCGTGGCCACGGGCGCCGCAGCAGCCTTCGGTTTCTTCTCTTCGATCGGCGTCCGCTTGATGCCGGAGATCGGCGCCTGCTTCAATTGCGCCTTCGCCTGTTCCGCGCGCAACGCCGGCCCTTCGTGCACCGGGCGAATCGAATCGCGCACCGCCGCGCGCGCGAAGTCGTACGACTCGCCGCCTTTGCGGATGACGTGCATCTTCTCGATCTTCTTCTGCAGCTCCATCAGCCCCCAGATCAACGCCTCGGGGCGCGGCGGGCAACCGGGAATGTAGACGTCGACCGGGATGAGCCGGTCGACGCCCTGCGTGACGGCGTACGTGTCATACGGACCACCGCACGTCGCGCAGGAGCCCATGGCGATCACCCATTTCGGATCGGGCATCTGATCCCAGAGGCGCCGGACGATCGGCGCCATCTTTTCGGTGACCGTGCCGGAGACGATCATCAGGTCGGCCTGGCGCGGCGTAGCGCGAAAGACTTCCGCGCCGAAGCGGGCCATGTCGTGGCGCGGATCGAGAACGGCCATCATCTCGATCGCGCAGCAAGCCAGCCCGAACTGCATCGGCCAAAGGGACGACTTGCGCGCCCAGTTGAAAAACTTGTCGACGGAGGTGGTGAGGACGTTTGGATCGAAGCGGTTTTCGATCAGACCCATGAAAGAACCTTCCTCTTCCACGCGTAAACATACCCGACGATCAGGATCGCCAGGAACACTGCCATCTCGATCGCGCCAAACCAGCCGAGCTGCTTGAATCGGATCGCCCAGGGGAAGAGGAAAACGGTCTCGACGTCGAAGACGATGAAGAGAACGGCGATCAGGAAGTAGCGGACCGAGAAGCGGTGATCGATCGCCTCGGAGGTCGCCGGAATCCCGCATTCATATGGTTCCAGCTTGACCTTGCCGCCACCGGCGGCCCGGACGAGCGGCGTGATGATGAACAACGTCAATACCGGGAGCGAGATAACGATGAGAGCAGCCACCAGCAGTACTGAATAGTTCGCCATTTTTTCCTGTCGAAAGCCCGCGGTATTGTAAACGGCGACTGACAGGAGTCAATCATTCGTTGAGCCGTGGGGAGTTGGGAGTAGGGTGTGGGGTGTGGGAGCGAGGAGAACCCGCACGATTGCTGGATCGGCGCACGCCGTGTGCTTCTCCTCCTACGCCCCACCCCCCACTCCCCACCCCCTTGACTCAGAACAATTTCGTCTGAAAACGCCAGCCGTCCTGGCCCATCCCGCGCTCCTGCACCAGGACGCGAATCTCGGCTCCGATCCCGTCAGGAAGAATGAGCCTCTTCGCGTCCTCGCGCGCATCGAGCAACGCGATTCCCTCCTCGGCGCTCCCGATCGCCGCCTCCCCGATCGGAGCAAGCAACGGATGCTCTGCCGCGCCTTGAGCGAGGAGAAACTTTGCCTGCATGTCGAAAAACAGCGTCGACAGACCTAGCGTCTCGCCGATGCGGATCAAGTCGTCAAAGTTGATGTGCGCCGTCAGATCCTGCTCACCCGGGTTGGCGAGCAGGTCGCGGCTGACGCGATGTCCGGAGTATGCCGCCGCCGTCCCGAAGCGCCGCATCCGTCCGCGAAAGAGCTTCGATTGCGGGAGACCATAATCAAAGGTGACGATGAGCCCGCGCGGAACGAAACGGCAAAGCTCGTCGTAGAGCGCAGACCATTCCAGCGAAACATCGGCGAACTGTCCGGGCTCCAGCACGATGCCACGCTCGGCGAAGTACTCCTCGTACCGTCCCCCGGCTTCATGCTCGGTCCAATCGAGCGCGCCATCCCGTTCCGTCACCCATAGTTCGTGGAGATGTTCGTCCCGCTGCACGAGCCGGGCGAAGGGAAGCGCATCGAACAGCTCATTACTAATGATGAGACGCGCGTCCGCCGGCGGGATCTCGGCGAGCGAGGAAACATACGTGACACGCGGATCGGGCACGGCGCGGGCGAGGTTGCGGTCGAGACCGAAGAAGCGGGGGGTGGGGGGTGGGGGGTGGGGGGTGGGAGAGGGGGGTCTGGTCGTGCTTTGTGGCTGCCCACTACCCGAGGAGGAGGCCAATAGATCGGCTGATCGCTGATCTCCTGATCTCTGATCTCTCGTATCTCTGATCTCTGAATCTCTGATCTCTGCTTCTCCCCCCCCCCACCCCCCACTCCCCACCCCCCGCGCAAGCGCGCGAATCAGCCCGCCATCACCGCATCCGATGTCCACCACCTGAGACACCCCGTCTCCGGCGCGGCTCATGAATTCGTCGATCAGACTGCCAAGAACATCGGGAAACAGCGGGCTTAGCAGCGGCGAGGTGATGAAATCGCCTTCTCTGCCGATCGGCGATCGAGGGCGCGCGTAGTAGCCAAACTCAGGGTGATACAGCGCCAGCTCGACGAAATCTCTGAATGGCAAGTCACTACTACTCAGTGAGTTGCGTAACACATCGAGGAGTGATCGCTCTTCCGGCATTAACCCGAATCGTACACCGTGGCGGAAGGGGTCAGGTCGAACCGCAACTGACGAAAGAGGGTCCCGGCTAATGCGACAGACGAATTTCGTCAGTTTCGGTTTCGACCTGACCCCTTCCGCCCATGGCACCTCCGTTGCGATATCAGGGGCAACAACGAAGTATCCAGGGGAGGAACCATGAAAAAGCTCATCTCAGCAACGCTAACAATGCTTCTGCTCGCTACTCCGATCTTCGCGCAGACCGTTGACGATCACGCAAAAGCCAAGAAGGGCGCGATCATCGGAGCGATTGCGGGCGCGCTCGCCGGAGGCGTCATCAGCAACAACCGCAACGGCCACAGCGGCCAGCGCGGAGCCATCGTCGGCACGCTCGCCGGGACGGCAGCGGGTGCGATCGTCGGAGCGATGATGGATAAGCAGGAACGCCAGCTTCGTCAGGTCAGCGGCGTCGCCGTAACCCGTACGGCAGACAACGAGTTGAAGGTCACCGTGAAAAACGACGTGCTCTTCGACTACAACTCGGCAGGCCTGCGTCCAGCATCGCGCGAATCGCTTCGCGAGATGGCGGATGTCTTCGAGCAGTATCCGGACACGACCATCGCCGTGCTGGGGTTCACCGACTCGACCGGCTCCGCGTCGTACAACGAGCGTCTTTCCGAGCGCCGGGCCGGGTCCGTCGCCGGCTACATCGAATCCCTCGGCGTGAGAGGTTCGCGCATCGACACGATCGGCTACGGCGAATCGTACCCGAGGGCAACGAATGACACGCCCACCGGCCGCCAGCTCAACCGCCGCGTGGAGATCCGCATCCGGGCCAATCAAGCCTAGATTTTCATCGTCAAACCGAGAGGGCGCTTCGCAAGGGCGCCCTTTTTCGTTTGAGGAGGAGTGCGATCGCCTGGTCTAGTTTGAAGGGGAGTTGTAACAAGGCGCGGGTTGGCTACCACGGCTACCAGCTTCGTTAACCTATTGACACATAGGTACTTAGCTCTCACACTTTACACACTTACGCCGCCACTTCACTCCCGTTCCCCGAGATCCTGTCCAACGCGGCAGGCGACCCAGACCCAGACCGGCAGTAACCCGCCATGACCTGCAAAGGTGTTAGAAAATGACGGCCAACTAGCCACTACCCGGCACTCGCCGGAGACAGACGCTCCGACCCGAAGCGTCTCGCTCGTGGCAGGAGGTCGCGATCTCCACCTACGAAGTCGCAATCTCCTTCCTCGAGGTCGCAATCTCCCTCCATGAAGTCACGATCTCCTTCGTCGAGATCCCGATCTCCCTGCACGAGATGCCGATCTGCTTCCCCGAGGTTCCGATCTCCCCCGGCGAGATCGCGATCTCTCTCCACGAGATCCCAATCTCCTTCCCCGAAGTCCCGATCGCCTCCGTTCTTGTTTCGATCTCCAGGTTTGAGATCGCTATCTCCCTCTTTCTTAAACTGACCCCTCGGAGTCTCGTTTCGACCCCTCAGCTTCTCAAATGGACCCCTCCCGATCTCAAAGCGATCCCTCGGCTTCTCAAAACGACCTCGCGAAATCTCAAATCGATCTCGTTTCGAGAGATCGCGACCCCTCAGAATCTCGAAACGATCCCTCGGAATCTCAAATCGATCTCCTTCCCCGAGGTCGCGATCTCCTTCCCCGAGGTCGCGATCTCCTCCGAAGAGATCGCGATCTCCATTTTTGAGATCGCTACCCCTCTGAATCTCAAAACGACCCCTCCCAATCTCAAAACGATCCCCCCGAATCTCGTTTCGACCCCTCCCAGTCTTAAAACGACCCCCCGGAATCTCGTTTCGACCCCTCCAATTCTTAAATCGACCCCTCCCGATCTCAGAAATTTGAGTTTTTTTCTTAAAACGACCCCTCCGAATCTCAAAGCGATCTATCGGTTTCTCAAAACGATCTCGCGAAGGGAGATAGCGATCTCTTTTTTTGAGATCGCTACCCCTCCGAAACTCAAAACGACCCCCCGGAATCTCGTTTCGACCCCCCCATTTCTTAAATCGACCCCCCTGATTCTTGAATCGACCCCTCCGAATCTCGTTTCGACCCCTCTGATTCTTAAAACGACCCCCCTCGATCTCAAAACGACCCCTCTGCCACGCCGCTGACGAGCCCCCGAAATGGTCCGCACGACGCGGAAGAATCTTTTTTCATCGAATAGGGAAACTTTTGACCGGGCTGATGCGTCTCAATAAACAGCCCGCTTCGTCAACGCGTGGTTGACGGGGCGATCCGGCGAGCTCGCATCATTCGTTCAACCTCGCGTCCGGCCAACCGTGACCTCAATTTTACCAATCGTTCGGAACGCTCGCGACTTGTACGCCGAGGCGGGACGCCTCGACGCCGCGGCCGAGACGCCCGCACTCCTCTACCGCGAAGCTATCCTGCCCACCCCTCCCCCTCCCCCCTCCCACCCCCCACACCCACTCCCCGTCTGTTACAATCCGCGCGCTCTGAGCGCCCGCTCAGTTGCAAACTCACTAGCAAACACGTCTGGAGGACCTATGAAGTCATGGATCATGCGCACGCTGGTCCTGGCGATGCTGATCGTTTGCATCGCTGGTGTCGCGAACGCGCAGACCTCGAACACGACACAAACCGCGGCCACGACGCAGGTGGCAGCGCCTCAGCCGGGTGTGCCCGCGCCGGCGGAAACGCAGACCGAGGCCAACCTCGTGCTGCCCGATCTCGGCAGCGTCTCGTTCCTCGGCGGCATCAACGGCCGGAAACTTCTGATGTTCGGACTGGTCGTCTGTGCTCTGGGACTGCTCTTCGGCTTCGTCATGTACGTGAAGCTGAAGAACCTAGAGGTTCACAGCTCGATGCGGGAAATCTCGGAGCTGATCTACGAGACCTGCAAGACCTATCTGCAGACGCAGGGTAAATTCATCCTGCTGCTCGAGGTCTTCATCGGCATCATCATGATCTTCTACTTCGGCGTGCTGCGCCATTACGGCCTGACGCGGACGGCGATCATCATCATCTTCAGTCTCGTCGGCATCGCCGGCAGCTACGGCGTGGCCTGGTTCGGGATCCGCGTCAACACCTTCGCCAACTCGCGCTCGGCGTTTGCCGCGCTGCGCGGCAAGCCCTTCCCGACCTACGACATCCCGCTCAAAGCCGGCATGTCGATCGGCATGCTGCTCATCTCCACCGAGCTCGTGCTGATGCTCTTCATCCTGCTCTTCGTCCCGCGCGACTACGCCGGACCTTGCTTCATCGGATTCGCCATCGGTGAGTCGCTCGGCGCGGCCGCGCTCCGCATCGCCGGCGGCATCTTCACCAAAATCGCCGACATCGGATCGGACCTCATGAAGATCGTCTTCAACATCAAGGAAGACGATGCCCGCAACCCCGGCGTCATCGCCGACTGCACTGGCGACAACGCTGGCGACTCGGTCGGCCCGACTGCCGACGGCTTCGAGACCTACGGCGTCACCGGCGTGGCGCTGATCACGTTCATCCTCCTCGCCGTCAGTGACCCGCTCGTCCAGACGCAGCTCCTGGTCTGGATCTTCGTCATGCGCGTGCTGATGATCATCACCTCGGCCGTCTCGTACTGGATCAACGGCGCGATCGCCCGTGCAAAGTACGGCAGCGCGGACGTCATGAACTTCGAAGCGCCGCTCACCTCGCTGGTCTGGATCACTTCGATCCTCTCCGTCGGCGTGACCTACGCCGTGTCGTATGTTCTCATCCCCACGCTCGGCGGCGACGCCTCGATGTGGTGGAAGCTCTCCACGATCATCACCTGCGGCACGCTCGCCGGCGCCATCATCCCTGAGATCGTGAAAGTCTTCACGTCGATGGATTCCAGGCATGTCCAGGAAGTCGTCACCGCATCGCGCGAAGGTGGCGCCTCGCTCAACATCCTGGCCGGACTCATCGCCGGAAACTTCAGCGCGTATTGGATGGGCATCACCATCGCCGCACTCATGGGAGTCGGCGCGTGGATCAGCAGCATGTTCCCGGTCGGTGCCGGCGCGCTCATGATCGCGCCCGCCATTTTTGCGTTCGGTCTCATCGCCTTCGGATTCCTGGGCATGGGTCCGGTGACCATCGCCGTCGATTCGTACGGTCCCGTCACCGACAACGCGCAGTCCGTCTTCGAGCTCTCGACGATCGAGACGATGCCCGGCATCGAAGCCGAGATCAAGCGCGACTTCGGCTTCGAGCCGTCATTCGCGAAGGGCAAGGACTTCCTCGAAGCGAACGACGGTGCCGGCAACACGTTCAAAGCGACGGCCAAGCCTGTGCTCATCGGCACGGCGGTCGTCGGCGCGACGACGATGATCTTCTCCATCATCGTGATGCTCACCCACAAGCTCACGACCGACATGGACAAGCTCTCGCTCATGCACCCGCAGTTCCTTCTCGGACTCGTCGTCGGCGGCGCGGTGATCTACTGGTTCACCGGCGCATCGACGCAGGCCGTCTCCACCGGCGCGTATCGTGCGGTCGAGTTCATCAAAAAGAACATGCACCTCGATGCCGGCGCCACGAAGGCCTCCGTCGAAGACTCGAAGAAAGTCGTCGCCATCTGCACGCAGTACGCGCAGAAGGGCATGTTCAATATCTTCCTGACCGTGTTCTTCTCGACGCTGGCCTTCGCATGCTTCGAGCCGTTCTTCTTCATCGGCTACCTGATCTCGATCGCGCTCTTCGGTCTCTACCAGGCCATCTTCATGGCCAACGCAGGCGGGGCGTGGGACAACGCGAAGAAGATCGTCGAGGTGGAGTTGAAGGAGAAGGGAACGCCGCTCCACTCTGCCTGCGTCATCGGCGACACGGTCGGCGATCCGTTCAAGGATACGTCGTCGGTGGCCATGAATCCCGTCATCAAGTTCACGACACTCTTCGGTCTTCTGGCCGTCGAGCTGGCCGTGGAGATGACGAAGAACGGTCAGCAGGGATTGACGCGAATCCTGTCGGTAATCTTCTTCATCATTTCGATGATTTTCGTCTACCGCTCGTTCTACGGAATGCGCATCCAGTCACAGAGCGCAGCGCACTGAATCGCATTTCTCGAACTTTTCAGCCCCCTCATCCGGCCTTCGGTCCACCTTCTCCCCCACAAAAAGCGTGGGGGAGAAGGGGCTCGATTGAGGCCCGCTGCTACCAATTCGCTGCAAGTGTGAGAAATGCAAACTCGCTCAAGGCCAACTCGCATCTCTCAAACCCTTTCAGCGACTCCTTTGCGTCGAGCGCCTTCTCCCCCCGCGCTTTTTGCGGGAGGGAGAAGGTGGCGAAGCCGGATGAGGGGGGCGTTGCAAAATACGATAAACGCGAGAAGGGCTTCGACGGAAACGCGCCGATTTCGTACAAGCGTGAGAGATGCAGCCTAACCTGACTCGAGGTTCACAAGCTGTTCGCTCGTCTGTCGCCACTCTGGACCCGGTCAGGCGGAGAAATGCAGTGCCCGATCATCTCTTGCAGCACGCGGTGATCGACCGGCTTGGGCAGGACACCGCAGACGTTGTATTGAGCGACACGTTCCCGATACTTCTCGGGAAGCCCGCTGGAGATGATGGTATGAGACAGCAACTCCGGCCGGCAGCGCTTGAGATACTCGAGGACGCCGAAGCCGTCGATTCCTGGCATGAGCAGATCGAGCACGATGGTGTCGAAGGTCTTGCCGGCAATCTTCTCGATGGCCCTGCGGCCGTTCTCGGCGATCGCGACTTCCATACCGAGGCGCCGGCCGAACATTGCCACCAGCTCGGCGGCCATGCTGTCGTCATCGACGACCAGCAGACTCCGCTCCGCCGGATTCGGTTGCGAGACCGCCGGACGCACCGCGGCGACGACGGCAGCGACGAGCGCGCGGTAGCTGAATGGTTTTCGAAAGAGGCGGGAAAGGAGTTGCGGCGCGGTGTTCATCACCGTCTGCTCCGACATCCCGGTCATGAGAAAGACGCGGTTGAGAAGCTTCGGCTGCTCCATCTCGATGAAGTTCAGAACACCGAATCCGTTCAGTCCGCGATGGATGATCAGATCGAGAATGACCGCGGAGTATTCGTACGCCTGCAGCTTCTCGATCCCGGCGTAGCCTTCCTCGACGAAGTCGACAAGGAAACCTTCACGCTCCAGTGGGAGGCGAAGAATTATTTCCGCGGCACGGTCGTCTTCGACGATGAGGATGCGTTCTGGGCTCACTACGTCTATAATTATATGACGCATTCCGCGGCGAAGGACAGCCTATCCGGGCGCTCCTGATGTTTGCAGCTGAAACACTTCTGAACTCTTCGAAACAGGCGGTCGTCGCAACCGACGACACGGAAGGCATCGTTTTCGTCAACCGCGCTGCGGAGGAGTTGTACGGATGGAGTGCAGCCGAGGTCCTCGGCAAGCGGCTCTCCGAGGTGCTGATACTCAGCGATCCCCTCGCTGCGGAATTGCTTTTCGAGGCGCTGCGCGCGGGCCGCTCGTGGTCGGGAACGCAGCGCTCCGGTCCACTCGACGGGCCGCCTTCCGTGGTTTTGCTGACCGGCTCGCCGCTGCCCGCGGAAGACGGCAAGGCGGGCGGATTCGCCGTGCTCGCTACGCCGCTCGATCAGTTCGAGCTGCCGAAAATCGCTGCCGAGGAAGAGTTACGAAATGAGCGGACGCAGATCCGCGAGATCATGAAGATCGCCTGCATCGCCGAGTGGCGATGGCAGATCGACAGCGATGCCATCGAAGGGATGCCGGAACTGTGGGACATCCTGAAGCTCGACCCGTCGGCGGGCCTCACCCTCACTGATTTGCTGGCGCGCTTCGTCCATCCCGACGACCGCGAGCGCGTCGGGGAAGCTTTCAACCGCACGCGGAGCGAAAACCTCCCGCTCGACATCGAGCTCCGCCTGCGGACGAACGGCGACACCGATCTCGTGCTGAACATGCGCGGATACAGCGTGATGGGTTCGGCTGGGAAAACCACAGGCCTCTCAGGCGTGCTGCAGGACGTGACGGAACGGCGCCAGTTGGAAAGCCGCCTGCTGCAGGCCGAGCGCGTGTCGAGCCTCGGGCGCCTGGCAGCGTCGGTCGCACACGAGTTCAACAATGTTCTGATGGGAATCCAGCCCTTCGTCGATCTCCTGAACCGCCGCGCCGGCGCTGATCCCACGGTTGCCCTGGCCGCTCCGCGAATCGCCGACGCGGTGGCGCGCGGCAAGCGAATCACGCAGGAGATGCTCCGCTTCACGCGGATCGGCGAGCCCGCACGAACCACGATCGACGTGAGCACGTGGTTGCAGGAATTCGAGCCCGAGCTCGCGCAACTTGCCGGTCCGCGGGTGAAGGTCACTGTCGAAGCTGCCCCCGCGCTGATGATGGTCGCCGACGGACACCAGCTTCGCCAGGTCTTCGCCAATCTGATCGTGAATGCGCAGCACGCAATGCCCGACGGCGGAGAGGTGGAGATCCGCGTGATGTCCGACACGCTTCGCGACCGCAGCGATCGGCTCAGCGATGCGGTTCACTTCACCATCGCGGACACCGGCATCGGGATGCCGGAAGAGACGTTGCGCTACATCTTCGAGCCGCTCTTCACCACGCGAAGATTCGGCGGCACCGGCCTCGGCCTCGCCGTTGCGGCGCAGGTAGTCCAGCAGCACAAAGGCCACATCTACGCAGAAAGCACGCAGGGCAAAGGATCAACGTTCCACATTCTCATTCCCGCGGCCCAGGCGCCAAAGACCATTGCCGCGCCGGAAGTCGCGGCCGCGCTTTCAAAGCAGGAGCCTGGACGCGAAGGTACGCGTGTCACGCTGGTCGAAGATGACGAGTCGGTCGGCGCCGGCCTGGCGACGATTCTCGACCTCGAAGGCATCGCCGTCGACTGGGTGCGGCTCGGACTCGATGCCGTCGCCCGCATCGCCGCCAATCGCCCCGACGCCGTCATCCTCGACCTCGGCTTACCCGACATCGATGGACTCGATGTCTACCGCGAGATCGCCAAACGCTGGCCCGGCCTGCCGGTTCTCTTCTCCACCGGCCACGGCGACGAAACGATGCTCCAGCCCGTGCTCAGTGCGCACGTCGCGTACATCCAGAAGCCGTACGAGATGCAGGCACTGATGGACGCGCTGGACAAAGTGATCCAGAAATAGAGGTTACTGGCTCTTCACCTTTTCGAAGAAGGCGATGAGTTTCGGCGACCATGCGCCGCGGTTCAGCCGCAACGAATGGTTGATGCGTAGGGCCGCCTGGATGTCTGAGGCGGCGCTGGCCAGAAGCGCGTCACCGTCGCGCGTGAGCATCGCCTGCGTGTACCGCGAGCATCCCCGCAACAGGTACGCCTCCGCGCTCTGCCGGGTGGAGAGAACGTTCGTCAGCATGCGGTCGGACGATGCCAGGTCTCCTGCCGCATAGGCACGGTATGCCGACTCGAGCTCACTGGCTGTCGGATCCGGGGCGGGGATCTCGACCGGCTTGCTCGAAATCGCTGCCGCCTTCTTGTCGAGATCGCGTTCCTTCGCGGCAATTTCGTCGAGCACGCGTCGGATGAGATTCGGATCGCTCTGAGGCGTCAGTTGGCGATCCAACCGTTGCGCATCGGTCGTCGCAATGTTCAAGGACACCAATCGCCGGCGGTATTGCTGCACCGAGATTCGCGCGGCAACGAGCGCTTCACTCTCCTGCTCCGGTGACGGCTCGGCAACCTTCGGCTTCACTTCCGTCTTCGGAAGCGGCGGGGTTGACGTCTGCTTTGCCGGCACCGTTGGCTGAGGTTGTGGCTGCGGCGGCGGTTGAACGAACGGTTTTGGCTGCGGCTGTTCGTCGAATGGGATCACCACGTCGATCGGCTTTCGCTCCGGCACGGGATTGCTCTTCGGTGGCCTCGCCGCGCGCTGCTTCTTTGCATCATCCGCGGCGTTGGCGAACAGGTCTCGCGCCTCTTCAGCGATTTCGCTCGCATGTTTGAAAACGCGCACGTCCAGACCGCCCTTGTCGCTCAACGCTTTTGCCTCTCTCAGCCTCCGTTGAGCGGCGTGATAGGTATCGCTTCGATCGCCACCTGCAGTCACAGCGTCCATCTGCGCCGACAGAGCGCGGCTGATCGCAGCGTTCGCTTCCTGCTTTGCCGGCATCGCCGCCACTTGTGCGCGGCGTTGCTTCTCCGAGTTCGCGCGCCCAATCAACTCCTGGAGCTGCGCGTAGTACGGCGTGTTCTTGATCGCCGCCTGATCCTCGGAGATTCTCCACTCGCGCAACGCGCCATCGGGATCAGCCATGTTCAGTCTGGCGATGCCGAGCCAGAAGTGCGGCACGTACGTGAAGATCTGATCGCGCACACGCTGCGCCGCGTTCTCCTGCGGCATCTCCTCGATCGCTTTCTGCAGCGCCTGCGCGCCGGCCTGAAAGTTGTTCGCGCGCACCGCGCTGACGCCGCGGTTGTAGGCATCGAGCCACTTCTCTTCCGCGAGGGCAGGCCATGCCGTCAGGCATAGAAGAACGAGCATCGCCCGCTTCATGGCGCCACGTCCTCGAATCGCGGCAGCGTAGCGGTCGCGGGATCGGCGAACTGAAGGTTGACGGGCTGTTCCGCCCCACCCTTCACCTCGACTTTCCGCGTGATCGAAGACGCGAAGGATGGATTCGACATCGTGATCTCATACGTGCCCGGCGCAAGATCGAGCGATAGCGGCGTCAGCCGCTCTTGCAGCACGACCGCGGAACCTGTCGCAACGTTGCGGATGCTCGTCACTTCTCCCCACGGGAAGGCATTCAGTGCCACGTGGCCGGGAATGGGCGGAACGACGTGGGACCCGGAAACCAACGGCGTTTCTTTCACAGGCGTAGGCTCGGGCGACGGCTTCATGCGAACGACGATCGCGACGATGACGAGCGCCACCAGCACCGCAACCGCGGCAAACCAGGCAGTGCGGGACCGTGACCGCGACGGAACCGGCACGATGTTCGTCGTCGAAACCTTCCGCAGCTCGCGGTTGCCGATCGGCTTTCCGTGGTCCGTTAGCTCAGTCGACGCCTTGGAATCGATCGCCGAAGCCTTAGGCTGCGCACTGCCGCTGAGCTGCGTCGGCGTCGCGACCTTGGTCGGTTCTTCCGTGACCTCGACCGCCCGCGGCAGCGGCCGCGACGCGCCAATCTGATCGTCGAGTGTCGGCTCGATCGCTTCGAGCGCACGCGCGAACTCGCGCGCCGAGGCGAAGCGCTTCTTCCGGTCTTTTTCGAGAGCTTTGAAAATCAGCGCTTCGAGCGCGGGTGACGACGGCATCGAAGGATTGACATCGACGAGCGCCCGCGGCTTCTCCGAAGAGTGCAGCATCAGATACGCGTGCGGCGTGTCGGCTTGAAACGGAGGAACGCCGGTGAGCATCTCGTACAGCACGATGCCGAACGAATAGAGGTCGGCGCGGCCGTCGATCCGCTCGCCGGCGTCGAGCATGCCGAGGTGCTCGGGCGAGCAGTACTTCCACTTGCCCACGAACATCCCGGTCGCCGTCTTGCTGGCGTCGGTGGCGTCGCCCTGCTTGGCGATGCCGAGGTCGATCAGCTTCACATGCTGCGTGCCCTCTTCATCGGGGCAGATCATGATGTTCTCAGGACTGATGTCGCGATGGACGATGCCGGCGCGATGAATGGCCTCGAGCCCGTGCAGCGCCTCGATGGCCAGCTTCGCGGCATAGCGCGGCGTGAGCGGACCATTCGTTTCGATCAGCTCGTGAAGATTGGTTCCCTCGATGTACTCCCACACCATGTACCGCGAGCCGTCGTCGAGCGTGGAGAAGTCGTAGAGCGCCGCGACGTTCGGATGATTGATGCGCGTAGCCAGCCGCGCCTCGCGGATGAAGCGGTCGTCCGCCCCCGGCTCGCTGGCGATGCTGCTTCGCATCAGCTTGATGACACGGATCGCGTTCAGATGGAGGTGAAGGACTTTGTAGACCTCCCCCATCCCGCCGACGCCGAGGCGAGCCAGGATCTGATACTTGCCGTCGATCGGATGTTCGAGATACCGGCGGAGGAAGTCGGTGATGGGCTCCCCGCAATACGGGCACGCCTTGAACTTCGAATCGACTTCCGACCTGCAGTGGATGCAGAAGAATGGCATGGGGGATGAGTGCGAGGATTATAGCGGGAGTGGGGAGTGGGGAGTGGGGGGTGGGGAGTGGGGGAATCAGAGATCAGAGTCTGACGAGTCTCTCGTCTCTTGTTTCTGGTCTCTTGTTTCTGGTCTCTTGTCTCTGATCTCTCGTCCCTGATCTCTGATCTCTTGTCTCTGATCTCTTGTCTCTGATTCTCCCACCCCCCACATCCCACTCCCCACCCCCACTCCCACCCCCTGCTACCATTCTCCCCATGCTCCGCGAGCAATCCTTCTCCGTTCGCACCACCGCGCGGGAGCAGATCCTTCTCATCACGCCGGACGTGCAGGGTGCGCTCAGCGCGCTGACACTCAGCGACGGCATCGCCACGATCATCGTGCCGCACACGACGTGCGCCATCTCGGTCAATGAGAACGCCGATCCCGACGTTCCTGCCGACCTGACGAAAGCGTTGCGCGCGCTCGTCCCGAAAGTCCGCTTCGCGCACGGCGAAGGAAACTCCGATGCGCATTTCCTCTCGCTGCTCATCGGCACATCCCTCTCCTGGCCCTATCGGAACGGCCAACTGATCCTCGGCACGTGGCAAGGCATCTATTTCATAGAGCTCGACGGTCCTCGGCCCGCCAGAAAGGTCACTGTGTATGTCAATGGCTAAGCAGGCAGTGAAAGTGGTCGCGCATCGCGGCATGGGTCAGAGGTTCGTCCAGATGGATGCGCCCCCCGAGAACACGCTTCCGGCGTTCATCGAGGGATGGAGGATCGCCGGCGCCTGCGAGCTCGACGTCCATCTCACGAAAGATGGTCAGGTCATCGTGATTCATGACGACACGACGGACCGCACCACCAACGCTAACTGGACGGTGCGCGATCGTTTCGCCAACGAGCTTCGCGGACTCGACGCCGGCCGCTGGAAGGCGCAGAAGTGGGCGGGAACACGGCTGCCGCTGCTCGAAGACGTGCTCGATGCCATGCCCCATGCCGTGGACGATGCCTGCGAGCTGTTCATCGAGCTGAAAGACGGGCCGCAGGTTGTGCCGCCCACCGCGGAGCTCGTGCGGCAATCGGGCAAGGCGCCGAGCGTCGTGCTCATCAGCTTCGACATCGACACGATCATCGCAGCAAAGCACGAGCTGCCGGACAACGACTGCCTCCTCATCGTCGTCTTCGAAGCGGACTACGACAACGGCCGCTGGAACGTGCTCTACGACGAGGGCCCAGGCTTCCGCACCGTGACGAAGACGTTCGTCGAAGACGATCTGATCGCGCTGGTGAAGCAGTACGACCTGAACGGCATCGACACCAGCTTCGCCGTGCCCCCATCGCTGATCACGCGGCTGCGCGATGAGAACCTCCGCTCAGTCGTCTGGACCGTCGATGAGCCGTCGATCGCACTGGACATGGTCCGACTCGGCATCCACACGATCACGACCGACAGACCCGGCCCGATCCGCGAGGCGCTGATCGCTGCGGGGTACGAAGTGCGGTAAGAGGAGAGACGATCACCACAGAGACACAGAGATCACCGAGAGCTCAATGCAACTCTGTGTCCTCAGTGCCTCTGTGGTGAAATGCTTTTGAACATGCCTGAATCGTTCGACGTCGTCGTCATCGGCGGCGGTACTGCCGGACTCGTGACCGCCTCCGGCTGCGCGCGCCTCGGGCGCAAGGTCGCGCTCATCGAGCGCGAGAAGCTCGGCGGCGACTGCCTCTGGACCGGCTGCGTTCCGACGAAAGCACTCGTGGCCTCGGCACGTCTCGCTCACCAGCTGCGACATGCCGATGCCTACGGACTCGAGCCGCAGTCTGTGCGCGTGACGCCGAAGTCCGTCATGGATTCGATGCGCGCGCAGCGCCACTCCATCGAGCATCACGACGACCCCGCCAAGTTCCGCGCGCTCGGCATCGACGTCATCTTCGGCAACGCCAAACTCATCTCGCGAAAGGAAGTCGACGTCGACGGACGCCGCCTCATCGCCAAAGACATCGTCATCGCTACCGGCACCCGCACCTCCATCCCGCCGGTCGAAGGTCTGGCCGAGAACGGCTTCCTCGATCACGTCTCCTTCCTCAATCAGGACTCATTTCCCTCATCGCTACTAATCCTCGGCGGCGGCTACATCGGCATCGAATTCGCCCAGATCTTCCGCCGCTTCGGCAGCGAAGTCGTTGTCGTCGAGATGCTCGATGAGATCATCAACAAGGAAGACGCCGACGTGATCGCGCGCCTCCGCCGCATTCTCGGCGACGAGGGGATCGACATCCGCAGCGGCTGGGGCGCCAAGTCCGTGCGTCTCGACGCAGGTAAGAAAGTCGTCCGCATCGAGAACAAGCTCGGCGAGACGAAGGAGCTGCGCGTCGATGAGATCTTCGTCGCCAGCGGCCGCCGCGCAAACACGGAGAACCTCGGGCTCGAAGCCGCCGGCGTCAAAACCAACCGCGGATTCGTCGTCGTCGACAAGTACCTGCAGACGTCCGTCCCGCGCATCTGGGCTTGCGGCGACGTTCACGGCGGCATGCAGTTCACGCACGTCGCCGCGTACGAAGCGGTGAAGCTCGTGCGGAACATGCTCTTCCCCGGCCGCTCGCCCGTCAGCTACGACAACATCCCATGGGGTCTGTACACCGACCCCGAGGTGGGCCACATCGGCATGACCGAATCGGAGGCGAAGACAGCGCTCGGCGCGGAGAACGTTCGTTGCTACAGCGTCGAGATGGCCGAGGTCGACCGAGCGGTCGTCGATCGAACGACGGGGGGATTCGTGAAACTCGTCTGCGACAAACGCGGCCGCATCCTCGGCGCCCACGCACTCTGCGCCAACGCCTCAACCCTGATCGAGACGCTCGTCCTGGCGCGGCAGAAAAAGATGACCGTCGCCCAGCTCGCGGGCCTCGTCTCTCCCTACCCATCCCTCGCCGACGCCCTCGGAAAAGCTGCGTCGATGTACTACCAGGATGTGGCGAAGGGGTGGTTGGGTAAAGTCGGAAAGAAGATCGCAAAGTGGTCGCAGTAGGAACCTCAAAAGCTACTCCCCACGACACAAAGAGCCCATTCGCACTAGAATCACTCGAATTTTGCAAGACGGAGGCTTTATGAAGAAACTTCTTGTAGTTCCGATCGCGCTTCTCTTCCTCGCCTGCGGCCACAGCAAGGGCCCGATGGCAAACGCCACAATCGATTCGACCAGCGGGTCGACTGCAAAAGGGACGGTTCATTTCCAGGATGCCGGCGAGAACGGCGTGGAAGTGGTCGTCGACCTCACCGGTGTTCCTCCGGGCGTCCACGGATTCCATGTTCACGAGAAGGGCGACTGCGGCAACAACGCGCAGAATGCAGGCGGTCACTTCAATCCCAACGGAATGGTTCACGGCGCACCCGATGCCGTCTCGCATCACGCCGGCGATTTCGGCAACGTAACTGCCGACGACAAGGGTGAGGTCCACACGCGCTTCACGACGCACTCGATCTCGATCAACACCGGCACGAACGCCGTCGTTGGCCATGCGGTCGTACTTCACGGCAACCCGGACGATCTCGTCTCGCAGCCCGCTGGCAATGCCGGCCCGCGCATCGGCTGCGGCGTGGTCACGCTCGCGAACGCGGTCGCATCCGTGAACGGGCCCATGATGTTTCCCGCCAGGCGGACGACATGAGGTGGCTCGCCTTCATCGCACTGCTGGTCGTTCCGATCGCCTGCGCCACGCGTCAGCCCGGGACAACGAAGAGCAAGACCACGCGCGGACATGGGGCGATCGAACTAACTGTCACACCGAGCCCGGTGCTTGCCAACAACACCGGTGGCAGTGGATATGAGTTCCCGCTCGACGTCGTCGTGAAAGAAACCGGCGGTCATCCGGTGACCATCGACCGCGTCACCGCAAACGTCTACGCGGGCGGCGGCATCTCCGTGGCGAGCGAATCCTACGACGCGCCGAAGATCCAATCCCTCGGCTTCGCCACCTCGATTCCGGCCAAAGGCGAGCTGCACTACCACTTCAATCCAAAGAAAGACATCACCGACACGAGCGTCTTTTCATCCGTCTACGGCGACGTCCGCGTCGAAGCGATCGACGACAATGGCTCCCGAGTCAGCTCGACGACGACGATCACGGTGAGAAAAAAATAGCGCTTCGCGCGTTGGGTTAGTGCGCTTCGCGCGTTGTCGGTTGTCGGTTGTCGGTTGGTGCCAACTGGCGCACAACGCAATCGACCGGCTAGCTCGCCACTCTTATCCGCAGCTCCTTCCAATCGAGCGCCTTCTCCCCCACGCTTTTTGTGGGGGAGAAGGTGGCGAAGCCGGATGAGGGGGCGTTGCAAGATGGGACAAAACAAGTTCTTTGCGAGCGTGACCCGTTTGAAAAAACGTCCGTGCCCGGTGTTTGTGCAACGTTGACGCGACAGTCAAACGCCCCCTCATCCGCCTTCGGCACCTTCTCCCCCACTGAGAAGCGTGGGGGAGAAGGCGCTCGATTGGAAAGCGCGCCAGTTGGCACTCAACAGACAACGGACAACCGACAACGGACAACCGACAACCGACAACGCGCCGCCCCCAGGGCGGCGCAATATCACTCCACCCATTTCGCAATAAACAGATTCATCTCGTGGCTGTCCGGCTTCGCTCGGCCGGATGCCCAGATGAGGTACTGCCCGTCGGGGCTGAAGACGCAGAATCCGTCGAAACCTGGTGCGGTCGTGATGCGCTCCAGTCCCTGCCCGTCCTTCCCGATCGTCCAGAGATCGAAGTTGAATCCGGTGTTGTTCACGTTCGACGCGAAGATCAATCGCTTCCCGTCGTTCATGAAGTAGGGGCAGAAGTTCGCGGCGCCGTTGTGCGTGACCTGCCGCTCGTTCGTGCCGTCGGCGTTCATCAGGAAGAGCTCCATGTGCAGCGGCTTGACCAGTCCCTGCGCCAGCAGCGCGCGGTCTTCCACGAGCGCCGGACCGATCGGACGATTGGCGCGCCAGACGATCTCCGTGCAATCGGCGTTGTAGAACGCGCCGCCGTCGTAGCCGGGCGCGTTGGTCAGCCGCTTGACCTTCCCGCTCGCCTCGTCCATCTCGTACAGCTCCAGATCGCCATCGCGCATCGACGTGAAAATCATCTTCCCGCCGCGATGGCACCACGTCATCTCCGCGTCGTAGCCCTCGGTCGTGGTGATCTTCTTGGGATTCGAGCCATCGACATTCGCTTCGACGACGTCGAACGATTTGTACACCGGCCAGACATAACCCTTCGACATATCCGGCCGCGGCGGACAGGCTGCGTCACCCCCTTCCGTGGTCGCATACACGATGCGATCGCCTTGTGGATAGCGGTAGTAGCCGCACGTCGTGCGCCCTTTGCCGCTCGAGACCAGCTTCGTCTCGCCGGTGACGAGATCCATCGTGTACTCCTGATCGCATTCCGCGCCGGGCACGGTGGCCTGATAAATGATCTTTGTCCCGTCGGGGCTGAAGTACGCCTCGGCGTTCTCGCCGCCGAACGTGAGCTGGCGGATGTCTTTCAAGTGCTTCTCGCCTTCGAACGTCTTGTCGTACGGCTTGCCTGCACCGATGACGAGTGGCTTTGCAGGCGCAGGCGGATTGGCCGGCGGAGCGGCTGGCGGAACGCCGCCACGTGTGCTCAGCGTCGCGCGCAACGTCGTCCGCACTCCGGCGCGCATCACGACGATGTCGACCGTGTCGCCCGGCTTGTGATCCTGCAGCGCGTAGCTCATGTCGTACAGGTTCTCGATGCGCGTGCCGCCGATGTCGACGATGCGGTCGCCGCCCTTGATTCCCGCCTTGTCCGCAGGCGAGCCGCCGCGCACGTCCGACAGCAGCACGCCGCCGGTCGTTGCGTCCATCGCCGAGTAGTCGGGCACCGTGCCGAGGTATGCGCCGTAGCCGCGGCTGTCTCCTTGCATCATCGGAGCGGTCGAAGCGCGTGCGTACTGCGGCGTCACTTCGCCGCGCGCGAGCGGCGCCATCACGGCGGCGATCACTTTCACCACGCGCGCCTCACCCGCGAAGTTGACTGAATCAGCGACATCCTCGGGTGTGTGATAGCGCTCGTGCGCGCCGGTGAAGAAGTGCAGCACCGGAACGTGCGCGGCGTAGAAGCTCGTCTGGTCCGACGGCCCGTATCCGTCGCCCGTCTCGGTGATTTTGAGATTTGATCCCGCGCCTGCCGCATTGACGAGCGCTTTCCACTCCGCCGCCGAGTCGGTGCCGAACGCTGTGATCTTGTCTTCGCGTAGCGCGCCGATCATGTCGAGATTGACCATCGCCACGATGTGGTCCATCGGCACGGGCGGGTGATTGGCGAAATAGCCAGAGCCGGCCAGCCCACGCTCTTCGCCGGAGAAAAGCGCGAAGTAAATCGTCCGTCGGTTCTTGGCGTTCGCCAACGAGTCGCGCAGCAACTCCGCCGCGTTCAGAACGCCGGCATCGCCGGAAGCGTTGTCATCCGCGCCGGGATGAATAGCGCGAACGTTCGGCTTCATCGAGCCTTCGCCGCCGTATCCGAGGTGATCGTAGTGGGCGCCGAGAACGACGATCTGTTCTCTGAGAGCGCCGCGACCGGGGAGCACGCCGACAAGGTTCTCGCCGTTGTCGAACTGCGGTGTGATGTCAGCAACGCCGCTGATGATCTTGCCGACCGCTTTCGAACGCGGCTTCAGATCGAGATCGACATCCTTCTGAAACTGCGCCAGGTCGATGCCCGAATCCTTGAGCCAGCTCTGTGCGACCGAGGTCTGCACCTGGATGACCGGGATGCCGGCAGGACTCTCCGGCCCGTCGTTCATGAGGCGCGGGATCTTGTCTTTTCCCTCGTCCTGAATCGGTCCGGTGACGAATACGACTGCAACCGCGCCGCGCTCGCGCGCCTTCAAAACCTTGTAACGCATCGCCGACCAACGGCTCGGCTTGCGGCCATCGAACTTCGAGTTGTCGTCCTTCTCCTGCGGCTCGTAGCGCAGCATCAGCGCGACTTTGCCTTTGAGATCGACGCCATCGAAGTCGTTGTAGCCGATCGGCGTAGCGTCGATGCCGTAGCCGACGAACACGAGCGGACCGGAAAACGCTCCGGCGCTGGAGAACCCCAGCGGCAGCCACGCCGAAGGATCAACGCCCTCGAGCTTGTTGCCACTACCGAGCGAAACGCCAACCTTCACCGGAAAGGGCTGTCGGTACGACTTGCCGAACGCCGACTGCAACCCGAGCGCGTGCAGCCGCCCCTCGATGTAATCCGCCGCCAGGCCGATGCCCTTCGTGCCGAGGCCGCGGCCCTCCATGTTCGGGGCAGCAAGCGTCCGGATGTCGGTCTCGATCGATTTGGTCAGCTTGGCGTCATCTGCCAACGCGGTCGCACACACGAGCAGCAGCAAAAGAATCATTCGTTTCATCCCGCTATCGTATCTCTCCGCGGCGCGGCAGCCATAAGCGTGCTCACAACGCGATGTGACGGGACGCACTTCGGAAGAGTTTCGATATCATCCGCGGCATGCCGAGTCCGATTCGCGACTTCATCCAGCACCACTACCGCCACTTCAACGCCGCCTCCCTCCGCGCTGCCGCCGACGACTACATCAAGCACATCGACGGCGGCAACAAGATGCTCCTGACGATGGCCGGGGCGATGTCGACCGCCGAGCTTGGGATCTCACTCGCCGAGATGATCCGGCAGGGCAAGATCCACGCGATTTGCTGCACCGGCGCGAACCTCGAGGAAGACATCTTCAACCTCGTCGCGCACGATCACTACGAGCGCGTGCCGGGCTATCGCTACCTGTCGGCGAACGATGAAAAGGCCTTGCTCGACCGGCACATGAACCGCGTCACCGACACCTGCATCCCCGAGGGCGAAGCGATGCGCCGGATCGAATCGGCGGTGTTGCGACACTGGATGGCCAAAGACAAAGAAGGCCGCCGCCTCTTCCCGCACGAGTTCATGTACGAGATCCTTCGCGACGGCTCGATCAAAGAGTTCTACCAGATCGATCCGAAGAACTCCTGGATGATCGCCGCCGCCGAGAAGAACCTCCCCATGTTCGTCCCCGGCTGGGAAGACTCCACCCTCGGCAACATGTACACCGGCCACTGCATCACCGGCGACGTCGCCAACGTCCACACCGTCCGCACCGGCATCGAATACATGATCGAGCTTGCCGACTACTACACAAAGACGACGAAGGATTCCTCCATCGGCTTCTTCCAGATCGGCGGCGGCATCGCCGGCGACTTCCCCATCTGCGTCGTCCCCATGCTCCACCAGGACCTGCAACGAACCAGCGTCCCGCTATGGGGTTACTTCTGCCAGATCAGCGACAGCACGACGAGCTTCGGGTCGTACTCCGGGGCGGTGCCGAACGAAAAGATTACGTGGGGGAAACTCGGAGTCGACACGCCGAGTCACGTGATCGAATCGGATGCGTCGATTGTCGCGCCGCTGATATTTGGGTATGTGTTGGGGTGGTAGGGATCTTCTTGAATCATTAACAGAGATCGCAGAGTTCTTTGCGGACATCCGAAGTCTGCCATGGCGACACTTGTGACAGGCGTGAGGGGTCAGGTCGAAAGTTGAAAGTGACGAAGGGCTATCTCGCGCAGAAGCGACAGGCAGCTTTCGTCACTTTCAACTTTCGACCTGACCCCTCACGCCCGCAGTACTTAACGGGCAAACGCGCGCACGATCTCAATGAACACTTCCTGCCGCTCCCACGGAACGCGATGTCCGGCATCCTCAACGATCGCCACGCGCGCGTTGGGCGCGAGGGAGGCGGCGCGGTGCGCTTCGGCGACGTATTTGGTGTCGCGGGCGCCGGCGATCCAGAGGGTGGGGATGGTCAGTTCGTGGAGCCGCGAGGCGACTGGTGGGAGGACGGCGGATGACCATTCGCGAAGAGCGCGCGGGTCGTAGTCGGCGCGCGTGCGCGGAAGGGCGGGACCGGCGAGGATTGGCTGGGCGTTCCAGGCGTTGATGACGCTGTCCCAATCCGCGGATTCGAAGCGGTGGGCCCAGGCTTCGTCGCTGGCACGGCGGGCGTTTCGGGCGGCTTCGTCTTCGATGCCGAGGCCGGTGGAGATGAAGATGGCCCGGTCGTAGTGCGCGCCGGCGAGGAGTGCGTGCAGAGCGAGACGGCCGCCGAGCGAGTAGCCGAGAAGTGTGTCGCCGCGTGGGGGGATGGCGTCGAGCGGAGGCGTGTCGATGGCGAAGCCGGCGTCGCGCAGGAAGTTCCAGTCGCTCGGCGCGCCGAGGAAGCCGTGGAGGGCGGTGATCACCATAGCGCGTCGTATCTTGCCCATGCTCTTTGGGTGGCTTCGTGGTCCGGGCGAATCTCGATCACCTCTCGTCCCGCGCGAGGTTCTTTGCTGTCCTTCGCCGCCGCACCCTTCGCGCTTCTGCCGCCGGGCAGAAATCCCGCGTCGCGCACTGGCCGGGCATCGAGCGCCTTCGAGACCGCGAGACCGCGAGAACCCGCGAGTTCGCTCGCGTTCGCAACCACCGAGTACTCCATCCCCCACATCGCGGCCCAATGTTCGAAGCGGAGGTCGTGACTGTTTTCGATGATGCGCTCGCGAGTGGATTCGTCGAGCTTCTTCAGCGAGGCGACGCGGCTGAAGATGCGGCCTCCCCCGTTGTTGATGATGACGATCTCGAAGTCGATGGCGGAGTCGAGTTGGGGGACGATCCAGGGGGCGTTGCTGTCGTAGATGGCGGTGAGGTCGCCGATGACGCAGACGTTCGGGCGCGACGGATCGCACTGGCCGAAGAAGGTGGAGAGCTGGCCGTCGATACCGTTGGCGCCGCGGTTCGCTTCGATGATAAAGCCGCGCCGGCCGCGCGTGGCGGCGAGATCCCATTCGCGGACGGGAAGGGAGTTGCCGAGGTAGACGCGGGAGTTTTCGGGGATGGTGCACGAGAGCTCGCGGAGGAGCGCAAGCTCCGATTGCGGCTCAGCATCAAGAACTCGTGCGATCGCAGCGGCCTGCTGGCGGTCGGCGGCGAAGAATTCTTCATTGCGTTTGCACGGCGTCACATCGAGGGGCAGTGCTTCGATCGGATGCACTTCTCCTCGGCTGCATCCGGTGAACGGCAGTGCGCTGAAACTCACCAGCGACAGGTCGCGGCGTGATTCGTCGAGATCGCGCCAGAAGCGTGCGGTCGGCACGTTGCCGATGCGGATGACGCCATCGAAATCGCCGCGTCCGATCATCCGCTCGCCGGCGGTGATGATGAGGTGTGCAAGCGCCGGATCTTCGCGCAGGCCGGAGAGCGGCTCGGCGTAGATCGGGGCGTTGAGAGCGAGCGCGAAGTTGCGGACGCGGTCGCGGTGCGCAGGCGCCAGACCGCCGAGTAGCACTAGCGGGTGAGTGAATGCTGGAGTTGGGAGCGGTGGCGCCGCAGTCGCAACGGGCGGGGGACGGCGGGCGGGACGCCCGCGCTCCCAGGAGACCTCATCATCAATCAACGGCTCATCGAACTCAATGTTGATGTGTTGCACCGATCCGCGCGCGTACACGCCGAAAATCTCTTCCTGCTCGATGGCTTGTGGGGCGCCGGTGCCGCGGTATCGCGCGGGGCGGTCGGCGGTGATGAAGATGAGCGGGATGGCGGAATAGTGCGCTTCGATCGCGGCGGGGAGGAGCTCGGCGACTGCGGTACCCGAGGTGGTGATGACGACGGCGGGGCGGCCGGTGAGTTTGGCGCGGCCGAGAGCGAAGAAGGCGGCGGAGCGCTCGTCGACGAAGGAAAAGACTCGAAGATCACTTGCCCCGAGAACTGCCAGCAACGGTGCATTCCTCGATCCCGCACATACGCAGAAATCGGTTGCGCCGCGGGCTACCGCTTCTTCGATCACGCGCCGTGCTTCGGCGATGTTGGTCATGCGAATGCTTCGGCGTGCGCGGTGACGCCGAAGAGTGCTTTCACCTGCTCGCGCTTTTCGCGCAGTTCTTCGAGCTCGCGCTCGACGCGGCTCTCGGCGATGAGGCCTGCGCCCGATCCGACGCGCACGCGCTCGCCGTCCCACTGCAGATTGCGGATGGCCACGAGCGCCAGCGCGGAGTGGTCTTCGCGCTCCAGGCCGAACGGCGCGCCGAACGTTCTGCGCTTCACGCCGTGGTCGGCTTCGCGCAGCCATCGCTCCCCTGCTTCGTTGCGCGGCGACACGCCGAGGGCGGCGGTGGGGTGAAGGCGGCGGATCATTTCGGCGAAGGACATCCGCTCGGAGCCGCCGCTCTCGCTGAAGAAAATCGGCGTGATGAGATGCGCGATCTTCGGCATGCGCAGCGTGCCCAGCGGACCGACTTCGATGTTTCCGAACGGAGAAAGGCGGCGGACGATATCGTCGACGACGAAGCGGTGCTCGCGCAGTTCTTTCGGATCGTTCAGGAGCTCCGCGGCCTGCGCGACCGGACGCGTGCCGGCCAGCGCCATCGTTCGGTAGCCGCGCGCGAATCCTTCGAAGAGCAGCTCGGGGGTGGCGCCGGCCAAGCCGTGCGTGCCGTACGAGTAGCCGTACGCGCGCAGGCCGTGAGGCAACTCGCCGAGACGCGTGAAGAACCAGTGCCAGTAGTCGCCGCGCTCGGCGAAGCGGCCGGACTCGAAGATGACGGGAACGATCTTCTGGAAATCGCCGCGGGCCATGGCCGCGCGCGCGGATTCGAAGAGCGCTCGGAAGTCATCGAGCGGCGGCGGATCCCATACGACGCGCGGCGCGTCACGATCCTCGAAACGTGATGCGAGATCGTCGAAGGTCGTCTCTTCCCACGTCGCCGGATGCCGCCACGGATGCGGATCGTCGAGAAAAAAATCGGCGATGAAGAACGCGGGCCGGCCGGGCCGCCGGAACGGCAACTGTTCGAACGGCCCCCATCCGATGAAGACCCGCCCCGGCGCGGTCTGGATGAAGGCGAAGTCGCGCTGCGTCATGCGGGTGGAATTGTAGTGCGATCCGCTCACGCGAAGACGCGAAGTGACTCCAACCCGAGCGCGACACCTGAACGCGCTATTGCTCCATCTGCGTTCTATCCGCGTCATCTGCGGATAAAGACTCACTCTCGCGCGCCTTCACCAGCCCCACCGACATCACGAGCAACAGCGTCACGCCGTTGGCGACCATGACGACGACGTCGTGGCGGAGCACGCCGTACATCGTCCAGAGGAAGACGCCCATCATGAAGAGGGCCAGGTATCCCCACGAGAAATCGCGCGCGCTGCGCGTGGTCCACGTACGTCCGACCTGCGGGAGCCAGGCGATGGTCGTTCCGAATGCTGCACCAAAGCCGACAGCGAGAATGAGTAAGTTGTTCATCAGCGTTACGCTGACGCAGGCGCGCCGCCAGCCGCATGATGGACGTCACATCGATGCGTGATGCGGGTGTGGGGAGTCGGGAGTCGGGGGTGGGGTCGGGAGTCAGAACCACAAAGCTACGACTCCCGACCCCCGACACTACTACGACTCCCGACACTACTACGACTCCCGACGACACGACTCCCGACCCCCGACACCACTACGAATCGCGCGCTATCCGTTCGCAACCTTCAGGACCGCGCTCTTGATGTCGTCGACTTTGTCGATCACCTTATCGGTGACGTCGGCGACCCTTTTCTGCATCTTCTGGCCCGTCATCGGTGCATAGAGCAGCGCTGCGGCGGCTCCAGCGACGGCTCCGACTGCGAAGACCCACACGAGACTTGCGAATGACTTATTGCGTGTGAACATTGGTCGCTCCTTTCGTTCCACACAATAGGTTTCGCGCGGTTCAGCGGCGATGACCCCTGTCACCCACTCTGGTGCGCGGGAGTCGTTGTGTTGTTGGGCGTCGGGGGTCGTGGAGTTCTCGCTTTCGGGCTCCCGTGCGGGAGCCAGGCAATGGTCGATCCGAATGCTAGTCCACGGCCGACAGCCGCAAAATACGACCCCCGACCCCCGACACCACCCGACTCCCGTCAAATGTGTCGCACATCACAGGGCGGCGTAGATACCGTCACGTTCTCTTGTTCACGCCGGTCCGATGATTCCTTTGACAAACGGAGACGACATGATCAGCGTGACGAAACTACTCGGTGGCTCCTCTTACTTTGGTGACCGGCTTCGCTATCACGATCAATCAGCGCACCAGACCAGCGGCGCGCGCCCTGGCAGTGGACCGGTCGTGGTGTGGAACGCCACGAAAACGTGCAATCTCGAATGCGTTCACTGCTATGCGGATGCGGAGACCATCAAGTTCGCGAACGAGCTGACGACAGCCGAAGCGAAGGCGATGATCGAGGATCTGGCGGCACTCAATGTGCCTGCGCTTCTGATCTCCGGCGGCGAACCGCTCGTGCGCCCCGACATCTTCGAGCTCGCCGCATACGCGATGTCCCTCGGCGTTCGCGTGACGTTCTCGACGAACGGAACGCTGATCACGAAAGAAAAGGCGAAGAAGATCGCCGACATCGGCGTGACCTACGTCGGCATCAGCGTCGACGGCGACGAAGAGCGTCACGACCGCATGCGTTGCCGCGAAGGCGCCTACAAAGATGCCCTGCGCGGCATTCGCAACTGCCGCGATGCCGGCATCCGCGTCGGCGTCCGCTTCACGGTGACGCAGGACAACCTCGACGAAGTCGATAGCGTTTTCCGTCTCGTGGAGAACGAAGGCATCGGCCGGCTTTGCATCTACCACCTCGTCTATTCAGGCCGCGGCTCATATCTCGAAGGAATCGATCTCGAGGCCGAGCAGAAGCGCGTGTTGATGAACAAGCTCCTCGAACAGGTCGAACGATGGACCGCCGAGGGACGCGAGATTGAAGTGATGACCGTCGACAATCATGCCGACGCCCCCTTCATCTATTACTGGCTGCTCGACCGCGATCCGGTTCGCGCGGACGAAGCGCTCTCGCTGATGCGCAACAACGGCGGCAACCGCTCCGGCATCGCCATCGCCGCGATCGACAGCTTCGGGATCGTTCATCCGGATCAGTTCACCTCGACGCATGCGGTCGGATCGATCCGGGAACGGCCGTTCTCGCAAATCTGGAATGACTCGCGGATCCAGCTTCTGAACAATTTGCGCGACCGCAAGCCGTTGCTGCGCGGACGCTGCGCAACCTGTCAATGGCTGTCGTGTTGCAACGGCAACTTCCGCGCGCGCGCCGAGGCTGCTACGGGCGACTACTGGCAGTCCGATCCGGGGTGCTACCTGCTCGATTCAGAAGTCATCTCGGGGGCGCCGGAATGATCGGGCTTGAAGCCGAGGTGACAACGCCGGACGTTACATCGTTCGCTGACGACGGGCCGGCCGACCCATCCATTCGCGCCAGCGATCCGATCAATCGCCGCATCCTGGAAGTGTCGGAAGATCGCGTTCGCGGATTCGTGAGCGATCCGTTCGGCACGATCGCCGAGTTGTCAGGCGTGCCGCTCCCTATCGTCACGCAACGAATTCGGGCGATGCTGGAAGCGGGAACGATTCGCCGCGTACGGCAGACGCTGCTGGCGACGAACCTCGCACAAGGCGCGCTCGTGGCCTGGAAGATCGATGAAGAGCTGCTCGACGCTGCCTTCGCATTCATCGCCAAACGCGATCCCTTCTCCGGCCACGTCGTCATCCGCAACGGCGAGAATGGCCCAACGGAGTGGCGCCTCTGGACGACGATCAAAGTTCCTTCGGAGTTTTCGCTGGAGGGACACTGCGAGTATCTTCGCCGCAGGATCGGCGCCCACAAGTTTCGCATCATGCCCACGCTTCGCGCTTTCGTACTAGGCGTCGGCCACATGCGCCGCAAAGGGATGGCCATCGGCGCGATGTCGCCGCTTCCCGCAGCAGCAACGCAGCCTGCGGTCGTCGAGCTTTCCGAGCCTGAATGGCACGTCCTCTCGGCGCTCAAAGCCGATCTGGCACCGGCGGAGATCGGGCCGGGATTGTGGTCACGGCGCGCACTGGCAGCGGGGATTCATCCCGCTACGTTCCTCGAGATCGCCAGCGCTCTCGACCGCCGCGGCGTGATCGGACGCTTCTCCACATTCCTCGAGCACACCAAACCGGTAGCCGGAGCCGAGCGCGTCTCGAGCTTCAACGGTCTCTTTCACTGGGCCGTGCCGGCGGGGCGCGAGATCGAAGCGGGATGCGAGATCGGCCGCTTCGAGATCCTGACGCACTGCTACTGGCGCGATGCCGGGCCGGAATTGAACAACGTCAACATCATGGCCGTCGCGCACGGCGAAAAAAAAGAAAGCGTGATGGCGCACAAGAGCGCGATCGACGCGCACCTCAACGCCATCGGCATCGGCTTCACCCACACGAACGTGTACTGGGGAGGCCGCGCCGAGATCAAGCCGTCGGAGATTCTGCCCGAGGCGTACCGCGATTGGGCACGGAGCACGGGACTTCTATGAACGATACAGTCGATTTCAACGTCAGTCCGTTTGTGGTCATCTGGGAAAACACGCGCGCCTGCGATCTCGCATGCGTGCACTGCCGCGCTGCCGCGCAACCGAAACGGAGCCAGTTCGAGCTCACGACCGAACAAGGCTTCGCGCTCATCGATGAAGTGGCGGTGATGAAGCCGCGCGTCTTTGTCATCACCGGCGGCGATCCGCTCAAGCGCGAAGACACGTACGACATGATCCGCTACGCGAAGGACCGCGGGCTCGAGCCGGCGCTGACACCGAGCGCAACGCCGCTGCTCACCGAGGCGGCGGTCTCGCGGATGAAGAAACACGGCCTGTCGCGCCTCGCGGTCAGTCTCGACGCCTCGCGCGCCGATATGCACGACGCCTTCCGCCGCGTCGATGGCTCGTTCGACATCACGATCCGCGCGATCGAGGCTGCGGCAAAAGAAGGGATTCCAGTCCAGATCAACACCACAGTCACGCGGCGCACGATCGACGATCTGCCCAACATGGTCAGGCTGCTCACCGACCTCGGCATCGCCATGTGGAGCGTCTTCTTTCTCGTTCCGACCGGACGCGGCAAGCGGGGCGACCTCGTCACCGCGGAGACGGTCGAGCATCTCTTCAGCTTTCTCTACGAGACGGCGAAACGCGCTCCGTTCGCCATCCGCACGACGGAAGCGATGCACTACCGCCGCTATATGCTTCAGCGGATGGCGCTGGAAAACGGCCGCCGCATCGACGATCTGCGCGACCACGAGACCGGCCTGATCGACGCCTCCACCCTCTTCCTCGGCCACGGCAGCCGCCCCATGCCCCTCGGCGTCAAAGCACAACACGCCGCCACCTCGCGCGCACCCCGCGGCGTGAACGAAGGCAAAGGCTTCGTCTTCATCTCCCACATCGGCGACGTCTTCCCCAGCGGCTTCCTGCCCTTGAAAGCCGGCAACGTGAAGACCGAGTCGCTCAGCGAGATCTACCGCACCAGCGACCTCTTCGTCTCCCTCCGCAACACCAGCAACCTCAAAGGCAAATGCGGCCGCTGCGAGTTCCGGGATCTATGCGGCGGGTCACGGGCGAGGGCCTGGTCAATGACGGGAGACGTGTTCCAAGAAGATCCGTTGTGCGGGTATCAGCCGAAGGTGGCGTAGGAGGGGGGCCCGTCGTCAGCATCGCGCGTACCCACCGCCGGGCGAGACGCCCGCCGGCCGCAGGCGAGACGCCTGCACTCCCTGATGTACTCTCCGCAGGATGAGGGGCGAAGGCTGATGTTGGATCTGATCTATTTGCTTTCGATCGTCGCTGCCGCGGTCGCGCTGTACTACAAGTTCAGCTACAGGCGCGGAGTGCGACGTCTTGTTGCTCAGATCGAGCAACAGCTATCGGCCGAAAAAGAGAAGGCAGCCTCGGGTGACACTGAGTCGAAAGCCGCCGACCAGTCATTGACCACAGAGGCGCAGGGGTCGCAGAGTTGAGCGATACCTCTGTGCTCTCAGTGTCTCTGTGGTTAAGGGTTTGGTACTGGCCCTTGAGCGCTACCGCCTGCGGCGTTACGATGCCATCGCGATGACCAAAGCCGCTGCCTGCCCGATCTCCTACGAAACTGTCGATCACAACGCCAGCCGCGTGACGTGCATCCTCACGATCGTTGCCCTGGCTGCGATCTCCGCGATGGCGGTGCTGTGGCCGGGTCTCGGAACGATTGCGTTGATCCTCGCCGCCGCGCTGACGCTGGACTACGCGATCCGTGCCTGGACCAGATACCCGAGCCCGATGCAAAGCCTCGCACGCGGGTTCGCGCGGGCGTTCGGCATCCCCGAGAAACGGAGCGACGCCGCGCCCAAGCGTTTCGCTTGCCGCATCGGCTTCTTCTTCGCCCTCGGCACCGTGGCGCTTTTACCCGTGGCCCCCAGGATCGCGGTCATGGTGGCGGGCGCTCTCCTGTTTTTCAACGTACTCGACGGCGTATTCGACTTCTGCGTCGGCTGCTGGATGTACTCGACGTTCCTGCTGCCGCGGGGTACGGACGCCTAAGTCGGCGCTGGTGTTTCTCCGCGTTCTCCGCGCCTCCGCGTGAAACTCAGACCTTTTGTTCACGCGGAGGCGCGGAGAAGCGGAGAGAACCATCACAAACGAAGTCAGGCACCGCCGGTTTCGGAACCTGGCAGATCGAGCGACACACCTGAATCGCGGCCGACGCCAAGCGCATCCGCGACGCGATTGATGTAGTTGAACCACGATGCGATCAACGTGATCTGCAGGATTCCGACGTCGTCGAACCCCACTGCACGCAGCCGCTCGTGGTCTTCGCGCTGGATGCTTGTGGCATCCCGCGTGAGCTGCGATACGTACGCCAGCATGACGTGATCCTGCTCCGAGACAGGAGCGCTGGCGTGATCGCGGCGGATCGCCTCCGCCAACGCCTCGTCCAGGGTCACCCGACGCAGAAACTCTGCGTGCGAGACGATTCAGTAGTGACAGCGATTGGTTGCCGACACCACCGTGGCAATCATCTCGTGCTGCCGGCGCTCCAGAGGCAGGTTCGGCGCCATGAGCGCGCCAAACGTGGCGAACGCGTGGAACAGTGCATCGGGCAGGAGACTATGCGCGTCCACGATGCCCTGGCCCGGCAACTGCCCGGGGAATCCCGGCGTGGCGTACTCCGCAGGATAGAGAGCCCGCTGCCCCTCGATCGCCTTGCGCAACGTGTCATCCGCCTCAGGAAAACCGATCGTCCGGATCCATGTCATGGCGTTCACCCCATGTGTTCGTCACTACTCACGATTGCGGCTTCGGCGCCTTCCGCGCTGCCGCCACTTCGCGGATCAGGTCCCCCGCCTCCACCCCGAGCACCTCGGCTAACTCCAGGATGGTCGAGAGGGTGGGGCTGTTCCTGCCGGCCTCGACGACGCCGAGGTATTGGGGATTCATCCCGGTGCGCCGGGCCAGCTTGACGATGGTCCATCCGCGAGACCGACGCTCGCGTCGAAGGATCGCTCCGAAGAGAAGAGCATCAGGATCAGCGAATCGAGATCGCGTCATGGCTCGGATAATATATCCATGGACATTCCAAATCCACACCGATTTGGCTAGCAAATATGTCCATAGACATCGAACGTCAGCAGATTGACTGCCCGAATTTGTCCATGGCCATATTTCGACAGTCAAAACGACAATTAAAATTTGCCATAGCATGATTAAAATTCGCCATCGCCTGATTAAACGGAGGGACACGGCGGACAAAATATGTCCATGGGTATATTATAGACATCATCAAGCTCACTACAAGTTGCCATGGCCATATTTCGCCAGTCAAAACGACTACTCAAATTTGCCATAGCATGATTAAAGGGTGCCACAGCGTGATTAAACGAGGGACACTTCAGAAAAAAATATGTCCATGGGTATAAACACGACATCATCAAGCTCCTGAACGTTTGCCATGGACATATTTTTAGAGTCAAAACGACTACTTAAATTTGCCATAGCATGATTAGAGACTGCCACAGCCTGATTAAACGAAGGACACTTCGGATAACAATATGTCCATGGGTATAAACAAGACATCATCAAGCTCACTGAAAGTTGCCATGGACACATTTTGATAGGTCTAAGCGACTACCGAATACGTCCATGGCACGAATCGCCAGGCAGGATGACTACCGAAAGATCTTCCATGTCTCTACTCATCAACGATTTCGCGTCGGCTGGAGACCCAGCGATGGTTCACGAGCCGCCGCGGCTCCCTTTCACCCAACGAACCGGCGCGCCGCTGCGTTTCTACAGCGAAGCTGGCAGCCCCGCCAGCTTCTCATGGTGCGCGAAAGACACATCGCTGTCTTCGGTTCCGAGGCCCGGCGTTGGCTCGGAGCGCGCGGGCTTTCGTCGCGCCCAATGATCAGAGTGGAGGGACTCATGGTTCGCTCAGCGTTCACTTCTCTCGTATGTTTGGCGGCCTTGATGAGCGGATGCGCGGCGACGGCCTCGCGACGTTCCGCGCCAGAGGGAACGAGCCCGGCGGCGACGTTCAGTTGCTCACGACACACTTCTATCGCAACTCTCTTCAATCGAGCGCCTTCTCCCCCACGCTTTTCAGTGGGGGAGAAGGTGCCGAAGGCGGATGAGGGGGCGTTACGGCGAGACGACATCCGTGCATGTGCCGCGTCTTGATGCAGTTCGGACGAGGCGTGGTTGATCGCTCTGCGCACTCGTTCCCCCCTCATCCGGCTTCGCCACCTTCTCCCCCTCAAAAAGCGCGGGGGGAGAAGGCGCTCGATGGGAAAGCACTCCAAAAGAAAAGGAAGAGGTATAGCAACGAGGTGTAGCAAGGAGGCGTAGCAAGGTCACCAAGCGTGTGAGAAATGCTTGTTAAAGCCTTCGCTCCTACCCCCACTCCCCACACCCTACTCCCCACCCCCGAACCCTTACGGCGAGTGAGCCTGGTCCCGCGAACCGCACAAATCGATCGTGCGATAGACGATCTTTCGCGCGCGCGGATCGTAACGTTCTTCGCGCAAAGCCACGAGGTGCGAGTCGTGAAAGGTCAGGTCGACGAGGCTGAGGTCTTTCCTGTTTCCTGACGGGCTCGCCGCCGAGCGCGCGAGCCAGGATGGGTCCGATCCTTTGTAGCCTCTCTCGCGCGCCAGTTGCGTGACCTGTTCGCGGGTCATGCCGCATCGAAGCGATTCCCTGAACGAGATCGTTGCGTCCGAGCGCCGCTGGCATCCCACCGGGCTGAGCAGAAGGGCAACTATCGGGATCAACCATGGCACTCGCCTCTGCATCGCTGTGAACAAACTAACACAGGGCACCCACTACGAAATGCGGTTAATGCCGCGTTTATCAGATTGCGCAGATGATCGCGAACGATGATCGCCCAACCACTCCTGCACAAATGTTCCAACCCGCCCCGTTCGACCTCCGAAGCCGCTCATGACCGCATCCGGCGCGGCGCCACGGTTCTGCTTCTGCTCGCTCTCGCAATCGCACCATGTGCCTTCGCTAAACCTCGCGAACGCCCGACACAAGCGCCTGACTTCTCGCTACCAGCAAACAGCGGGACGATCTCGTTGCACGACTTTCGCGGCAAAGTCGTTCTTGTGGACTTCTGGGCTTCGTGGTGCGTGCCGTGCCGCCAGTCGTTTCCCTGGATGACGAGCATGATGAATCGTTACGGCGCGCAAGGTCTGGCCATCGTCGCAGTGAACCTCGACAAGCAGCGAGACGCGGCTAACAGGTTTCTCGAGACCTTTACGCCGCCTTTCCCTGTGGCCTTTGACCCGTCCGGAAAAACCGCGGAGGGATTTCGCGTCGAGGCGATGCCATCGAGCTTCCTCGTGAGCCGCACGGGCGAGATCATCCACATATACGCCGGATTCGATCCCGGCCACGCGCAAACCATCGAAAGTCAGATCCAGGAGGCATTATCCAAATGATCAGAATGAGACGGTATCTCTGGCGATTCATTGCAACGGCGGCGCTCCTGCTCGCCGCTGGATGCGCGACGGTTCAACCGTGGGATCGCGATCTTCTCGCTGAAAAGAAAATGAGTCTGAATCCCTCCCCCATGCTGCAGGCGGTGGATGAGCACATCTACTTCAGCAAAGAAGCCTCGATGGGCGGAATGGACGCAGGAGGCGGCGGATGCGGTTGCAATTAGAGCCCGGCAAGGCTCCCAAAGTCTCCGTGCGCGATGCCTTACACGGCGCGGCATTGGCGCTGCTCATGATTCCGGCCTCGGCACAAGCTCAGTCCGCCCCTTCGGACCGCATCGACGTCACGTCACTGCTGTACGGAGAACAGGGCCGCACCGAAGTGGTCGAGCCGGTCGTCCGCTTCACGCACCTGCTGCCGGACGGACAGTCGGTCTCCGCGCAACTGGCATTCGACGTCATCACCGGAGCCTCACCCAGCGGGGCGCTACCCTCTGGAACCGTACAGACCCGTACCAGCGCGTCAGGCCATGTCATTACGTCAAAGGCCGGGCAGATCCCGGTCGCACCCTTCCACGATGAGCGCGTGGAGCTGGAGGGCACATGGCACAAGCCGTTAAACCGCCTGGTTAGCTCCGACCTCGGCTTTCACGTTTCGCGGGAGAAGGACTACCAATCGCTCGGCATCAACGCAAAGGTCTCGACGGAGCTGATGCGCCGCCTTCTCACTGTCACTGTCGGCGGCGGAGTCAGTCACGACACCGTATTCCCAACCGGCGGCACACCAGCGGGATTATCCGACGGGACTGTCGTCAATCTCGGAAGCAATGCCAAGAACGTCACCAATGTATTGCTCGGAGCTTCCCGCATCGTCAGCCGTCAATGGCTCGTCGCCGTCAACGGCACCGAGACGCTCGAGCGCGGATATCTGACGGAGCCTTACAAAGTCATCAGCATCATGAGCCATGTAAACGGCACGCCCATTGGCGAACTGACCGACAAGCGCCCATCCACACGCAACCGGTCGGCCGTACTGCTGAGCTCCGTCTATCACCTTTCCGACGACGTGCTCTATACGTCGTATCGCTATTATTGGGATACTTGGAGTATCCGTTCCCACACCATTGATCTGAAATACCGTCACGACTTGGGTGACGATTCCTACATTGAACCCCTCCTCCGCTATTACCAGCAGAGCGCGGCCAGCTTCTACACAGTTGGATTCGTGGAAGGCGCAACGCTGCCGGACTTTGCGACGAGCGATTACCGGTTGGGTAGATTGCGAACGATCACGGCCGGCGCTACGTATAGCTTCCGGCCGGACTTCGCGGCGGGCGAATTCACCGTACGCGGCCAGTACATGCGCCAATTCGGCAATAGCTCGCCGTCCAATGCGATCGGCATCCAGCGAAACTTTGATCTCTCCCCGCCAGTCAACATCGTGGCGGTCGTGCTCGGCTATTCATTCGATTATTGAGAATTCCCTTGCAGGCAACCGCTCTCAGTGCCGAACGTGAAGGAACGAACGACGCGCCGGGTCTCCGGCGCGTCGACGATTACTTCATAGGCGAGTTTCACGCCATGGCCAGCCCATGCACGCTGCTCATCGACACGGACGACCGCACAGAGGCTGCCAAGTGTCTCGCGATCGCGAGTGCGGAGGCGATCCGGATCGAACAGAAATTCAGCCGGTACCGCCGCGACAACATCGTTTACGAGATCAACCACGCCGAGGGGCGGCCCGTCGTCGTCGATCATGAGACTGCGCTGTTGATCAACTACGCGGCGACCTGCTATGTGATGTCCGATGGCCTGTTCGACATCACCTCGGGGGTCCTGCGCCGGGTCTGGACGTTCGACGGAGGACGCAAGGTGCCGTCGCGCCAATCGGTGGAGGCGTGTCTGCGTCACGTAGGATGGCCGCGCGTCGAGTGGCAGAACCCCGTCCTGACCATCCCCGTCGGAATGGAGATCGACTTCGGCGGAATCGGAAAAGAGTACGCCGTCGACCGCGCCGCCGCGCTGATCGCATCGCGCACGCAAAGCTCGTTCGTCGTGAATTTCGGCGGCGATCTCTACACCGCGGGCTTGCGGCGAGATGGCCGGACATGGGCAATTGGCATCGACGATCCCGGCCGCACAGGAAAGTCCGCCCTCTACCGCCTCGATGTCCCGAAAGGCGGCATCGCCACGAGCGGCGACGCCCGCCGTTTCGTGCAATGGCGCGGAAAACGCCTCGGCCACATCCTCAACCCGAAAACCGGCTGGCCCGTCGACGGCGCCCCACGGTCGATCACCGTGTTCGGCCGCACGTGCATGGAAGCTGGAACCCTATCCACGCTCGCCTACCTGCAAGGAAGGGGCGCGAGACAGTTCCTCAAGCAACAAGGCGTTCAGTTCTGGATCGTGTGAGGGGTGGTGAATCGTCACCACGCGCCTCGAGTGCGTCCGCCAGCGACTACTTCTCCTCAATCCCTGGCATGCCATCCTGGAAGGTTCGGCTGGTGAGACCAATTGCAAAGGCGAGCGCGCGATCGAGAAGGGCAATCCTTGCGGGGGACAGGGAGCCGATAAAATTCGTGAGAGAGGCCCTAGGTAGGCTCATGAGTTCGTCGCAGTGAATGCTGCTCTCGTGCTTGAGCCCCTCATCTGTGCCGACGTCGACTTGGGTGTGAATGCCATCGCGACGGGAGTAGACCGGAGCGCAGATCACGGACGAGAACGTGGAATCAAGGAGAAGTTGACGACTGACAGCAACAAAGACCCGCTGCTTCCGCGGATCTCGAGATGTCGGGTGCTGGACAAGGTAGAGCTCTCCGCGCCTCACAGTGGGACCTGATAGGAAAGCGCGTCTTCGGCCTCCGCGTTCAGCTCAGCCGCGTTTGCGTTGATGATCGCGAGATCTGCGGCGTCTTCATCGGGCCGGGGCCAGGCCAGGTAGGCGCGAACTGCTGCTGCAACGAGCTTGTCTCTGTCAGAGCGGTTCGGGGCGCGTTGGTCAAGTGCCTCGCTGATGTCGTCGGGTAGCGCTAGAAGCGTTTCGATCATGGGTCAATGCTACGACTCCAGACAGACTGGAGCAATACATCGACTTTCTTTGTCTTCGCCGCTACTTCGCGTCGATCCCCTCGGTCGACCGCATCACCTTCTGCAGCTCTTCCTTCGTCAGCGCGTGGCCGCCCTTTGGTGCGCGGTATTCGTTGTTGTGGGAGACCATGAGGCGGTTGCTTTGGAAGTTGCCGTTGCGGGTGAGGGTGCCTTCGACGACGACGCCGATGTTTTCGCGGAACATTTGCGGGGGGACGCCGTTCGAGGTTACGTGGACGATGCGGGCGGCGTCTTTGACGTCGAACTCGACGCCTGAGGTGCCGGGGCGGCGATGGATCGAGCCGGGGGCGACCATCCCGCCGAGGCGGATGGTGGCGCCGTAGGCTTTTTCGCCGTTGGCGTAGAGATCGGTGGGAGTCCAGTAGTAGACGAGGTTCTTGTTGATGCCGCCCATGGCGATGGCGATGAAGGCGCCGGCGGCGACGATCAGTGCGATCACCGTGTAGAGGCGGCCGCTGCGGCGGATGCTGGTCGTGGCTGATGGGAAGGTGCGGTCGTCAGGCGTACGCATGGTGCTCATGATTGCTCCGGAGGACGGGGATGCGCGGCGGTGGAGGTCACGAGGCCGGGTGATGCGAGTCACGTAGTGCAGACATTCTTGTCTGCTGCTGCCGGGCGTCCCTGCCCGGCAGGGGTTCGGGGCGGACGGTTGGGCCGATCAAAACCTGTCCTCGATCAATTCGAATTCAGCGCGACACACCACCGCCGGGCAGGGACGCCCGGCGGGAGCAGACAAGAATGTCTGCGCTACGGGCGCCAGCGGAAGTAGAGGCCGTAGCGGGTGGCGTTGAAATCGCTGAAGAAGCCGGATGTCTCGTCGTATTTGTCGCGGTCCAATTCGGCAGCGAGGCCGGTCTTGTTCTTGAAATCCCAGGTTGCGCGGACTTTGTGGCGGTCGATGTTGAACGGGAGCGTGCCGCGGTTGTGGAAGCGCGAAAGGCTGGCGTCGATGGAGAACGGGCCCTTCAGGTAGCTCACGCCGCCTTCGCGGGCGTTGCCGTCTTCCGTCTGCACCGACTGTCCGATCGTGAAGTTCTGCGGGAAGCGGATGCTGATGTTGCTGTCGGCGCGGAACTGCGACAGTGAGCCGCGGAAGTGCAGCGCTTCGATCGGCGACACTTCGATCTCGCCGCTGTACTGGCGAAGCTTGCTGTCGTAGCCGATGCCGGGATCGTCGTTCGATTGATTGGTGCGCTCTGCGGTGACGCCCGCGCGGAACAGTTTCTTCGGTGTCATCCAACCGGCACGGACGCGATAGCGATTGCGGCCGCGGTAGTCGGTGCGGAAGATTGGTGCATCGGCACTATCGTGCTTCACTGCCGCACCGAGCATGAATCCGGAATGTGTGTATGCGCCGTTCAGGTCGACGGTGTGAATACGCCGGTCGAAGGTTCCGCTCTGGCTGCCCGGAACGACGATCTCAGACAAATCGGGCGACACCGTCACGTCCTGCTGCGACTCGCGAACTTCGCCGCGGAATGAGAAAGGTCCGACAGCGTGCGCGGAGATTCCGGCACTCAGGACTTCATCGGTGCGATCGATTCCGTTCGTAGCCTGGAGCACCGTGGCGATGTCTTTGCGATCGAAACCGGAGAAGAGGATGCTCTGCAGGAAGACGTCATTGATCAATGCCGAGCCGTCCAGCTCGCGCTTTTCGCGCTGATAGCCGGCCAGGAGATCGATGTGCGGCGTCAGATTGACTTCGGTCCGCAAGCCGCCGCGCCAAGTCTTGTTCTTCGCGGACGAGGTCGCGCTTTCCGTCAGGCCCGTGAAGAAACGGCTGATCGCGAACGATGTGAATGAACCTGCCGACGATTCGGCCTCGCTGCCGCTCGAGTCGGCGGAGAAACGGACATAGTTTCCGATCAGGCGAACGCGGTCCGTCATTTGTCCGGTGACGAAGAAGTTCGTGAACGGCGTATCGACGTGTGTCTGATCGGTGCGGGTGATCGAGGTGGCCGTAACCGGCTGCCCCAGGACGTTTCCGGGCTCGTTGCCGTTGCCTGCTCCGGACGCGAGCGACAGTGACTCCGTTCCGCGGAAGCTGCGCCAGCCCTGCGTGAGCTGGCCGGAGATCGATGCGAAGTGGAAGCTGGCACCGGCGCGGATCTCGCGATCGCGCTCGTGCAGATCCTGCGAGAGGAGGAACTCGTCCTGGCCGAGGTGATAGGTCGTCTGGCCGGGCCCGCGGTTGTCGTTGCTCGTGAATCCGATGAACGGAGCGATGGCGCGGTCGGGCAAGAGCTCGAGATCGACGTCGAACATTCGTCGCCGGCGATCTTCGGTGTGCTGGCCCGGAACGATGCCCTGGTCGAAGAGAGGATTGGCGAACGCGGGCAACGCACTGAACGCATCGGTGGATCGATAGCCGAGGCGGAGCTTGTACGCGTTGGCGCGCGAGGCTTCCATCCGTACCGATTGCGCGGGGCCGGAGCCGAGGTCGCTGACGTCGATGCGGAAGCGGTCGGTCAGCGAGTTGTGTCCCTCGAAGTCGGAGGTAGCCAGTGTGAAGTTGTGGATCAAAAGGCCGTCACGCTCATTGATCTGCGTGCGGTACATGCCGGTGTCGCCCTTGAGATCGAGCCAGCGATAGCCGATCTCGAGATCGAAGGGAACGACCTGGGCGTTGGCTGCGAAGGCAATCGCGAGGATCGGCAGTGAGAGCCAGTTCGCGACGAATCGTTTCATGTTCATCGCTTCCCCTACTTGAGCAGTTGCGGATCGCGGTTGGAACCGTGGATCGCAACATGGCAGGTGGTGCAGTTCTGATAGCGAGCGAGAGTGAGGTTATGGAACGAGGGCGGCTGCGAGCCGAGCGTCGTGCCGCTGATGGGCGAGTGACACTCGAGACAGAGCTGCGACACGGTGGACCTCTTGAGCCGCTTCGGGTTGGACGAGCCGTGCGGCTCGTGACAGGTCATGCAATCACCGACGGCGATCGCGCCGTGCTGGAATACGAACGGTCCGCGCTTGTCGGCGTGGCATCCGAGGCATGGCAGCTCGCCGGCGGAGGTCGTCCGCAAGCTTGCGGCGCCCGGCCGGCCGTGGGGCTCGTGGCATGACGAACATTCCATCCCTCCCCTGCCGATGCGATGCGCGTACGGCTTGTTGCGGAAGGAGGAGACTTGCGTCATGTGGCAGGAGTCGCAGAGCGTGAGCTGTTTTTTCGCCAGCAGATGCGGTGCATGCGCCTCGGACGAGTGAATCGAGTGACAGGTGAGGCAGTTGACCACGGCCGAGTTGGCGTGCATTCCGGCGTGACGGGAGATGCGGTCGTTGCTGATGTCGTGACAGCTCATGCAGGTCTTGTTCGACCCGAGGAGCCCGGCCGGTTTGAAGATCTTTTCTTTGTCGCCGCCGCCTTCGATGTGCGCTTTGCCGTCGCCGTGGCACGACTCACAAAGCGCGTTAGGAACTTCACCCTTCTTGATCTGGCCGTGTGCGTGGGCGTTGGCGGCGAAGGCCTTGGCCTGATCGGCGTGGCAGTCGCTGCATGCGGGAAGTGCGGCTGGTTCCGCGGGCGTAGCGCTTGCTGCGGCGGGAGCGGTAGCGGGCGGAGTGGTTTGTGTAACAGGGGCGGCTGGCTCGGGCGGTTTCTCCGGAGGCTTCTCTTGCGCAAGCGCCGGGAGGCCCAGGAGCACTGCCAGCGCAAGTGCGCCAATCAGGTGAGATCTCATCGCTATTTTCCTCAGAGCCGGGGGAGACGATGCCGTCTCCCCCGAGCCCAGGCGCTGGCTTACCGCGCGTGTACTTTGTCGACTGCCCAATCCTTGCCGGTGCCGTGGCATGTCGCGCACGCCTCGGCGCTGATGGTCGAACCAGGGAATACCGCGGTATTCAGGAACGCGTGCGCTGCTGCGTCCTTGTTGTCGTGGCAACCGAGGCAGGCTGCGGTGGCCGGGCCCTGCGGAGTGAAGTAATCGCGTAGTGTGGTGACCGAGGCGATGTTGGTCTGCTGCAGCGGAAGTGTGTAGGCAGCCGTTGAGGCGTGGCACTTCGCGCAGTTGCGCGTGTCGCCGGGGAAACGAACGTCATTGAAGTTGTTCGTGGAGCCCCCGAAGCCGATGATCGTGTAGTCCTGCGTTAGATTCTCGCCCGTGTGAATGCGATGGATCATGCGCTGGAAGGAGATCGACTCCGGTGCTCCGAGGCTGGCCGGACGGAGCGACTCGTCACCCGCGGTGGGGTTGTGGCAGATCACGCACTCTTCGATGTTGCGGCGCTGTCCGCCGTGCAGTTCGAGCGTGTCGTGGCACTGGTTGCACTGCGCGAGCGTTACGACTGTCCGCCGCGGAGTGACCGCACCGGTGACGGCAACGTACTTGATCGGATTGAGCGTGGATTCCTGGATGGCGATGTCGGCCTTGCCGTCGCCGCGCTTGAGCGAGACGTTGCGGCGAAGGTCGGCGCTGATCGTCCAGGTGCCGGACGCATTCGCGGGAAGCGCGGCTGTGAACGTATAGGTCGTCGTGCCCGCGGCGGCGCTGAAGACGCCCTTGGTGATTGCGTTCTCGCGGAAGTTCGGTCCGTAGTTGGACGTCGGTCCGGCCAGAATCGGGGAGAAGGTCGCGAGCTTGGTGCCGTCGACTGCGGTGCCGTCGCCGTTTGTGATCTTGAAGACGGCCGTCGGCGACTTGCCCGGGGTCATGTTCGTGACGCTGACGACGGTGACGTTGAGGCCCTGGAGCTGTTTCGATTTCTCAGGAACGGTGTGCGCGCCCTTGATCGAGGCGTCGAATTCGAGTCCGTCCGGCTGGTGGCAGGAAGCGCAGGCATTGTCGTCGGCCTGCGGGCCGGCCGGATGGTTCGCGCCAGTGACCCAGTCGACGTCGTCGTGGCAGGATCCGCAGGCGGCGCGGCTCGGGTACGTGTACCAGACATTCGACCCGGCGCCTTTGTTCGTGGCGACCGTGCCTTCATGGCAGTTCGCGCAATTGCGAATGTCCTGCGGAAAGACAACCGTCGAGTAGTCCTGGAGCGATTGCGCATTTCCGATGATCTGGTACGGCGTCCCTGCGAGCACGCTGGGCAGGTTCTTGCCATCATGGATCTTGTGCGCCATCACCTTCATGTCGACCGTGTTGCCGGTGTCCGGATCAACCGTCTGCGGCTGATGGCAGAGGACGCAAAGCTTGAGGTCCAGGCGGGATCCGCCGTGGGCCGCGAGTTTGGACTGCGTGTCGTGGCAGTTGAGGCAAGTCGACGAGTCGCGCATCTTGTCCCAGGTGTTCGCCGCAACCACTGCTGCGCCGTCGGGCCGGAAGTCGTACTCGAGGTTGAAGAAGTAGTTCTTCTGAAGGGCGGGATCAATCCCGACGACCGCGGTCAGGTTGCGAGACGCGTAAATGCCGAGGGTGTGCGTCTTCGTCTGATCGAAACCGGCGGGCAGCACCGTTGTCGAATTGAACTTCGCGTGACCGGTCTCCAGATCGGTGAAGGTTCCGGCAAGAGTCCCGGCCTGCGTCGCCGATACGCCCGGGTGGGGGCTGTTGGCCGGCGTGGTCTGAACGCGCGTGCCGTACGAGGTGTAATGACGTGTGGCCGGGTCGTACCAGGCAAGCACGAAGCTCGGCGAGATCGGACCTGGGGTCGTCTTGCCCAGCCGGTCGAGCGGCTGGTCGAGCGAGTCGGTCATGCTGAAGTCGATGACCGGCTTCCGATCTGTGCCGATCGTGATCGAGTTGACGATGATCTTCAGACCCGGGCGAATGAAGGCGACGTCGCTTGCGGTCGCATAAGCCTCGACCTGGCTCGGGGAGAAGCGGGGTTTCGCCGGCGTGGGCGCGGGCGCCGCAGCCCTTGTACGGGTATCGGCTGACAGTAGCGGAAGGGCAACCACCGCTGCCGTTGCAATCATCAAAATGGTGCGCCTGATCAGGTTGTTCATTCGGTCCTCCAAACGACCGTTACATTCATGTGAGACATCACGCGCATACGGTAGGGTCAGTGGGAACGATCGCGTATGCGCCGCCGCACCGCTGTCAGGTGACACGTGTCACCGCGTTTCGTGACCGCAGCCGCTGAGTGCCGGACACCGGACCCGTATCGTGCATCGTCATGAAACGAGCAACGATCGGCTTGCCTATCATCTTCTTTTTTGCCTCCGCAGTCTGCTTATTTGCTGGAATTCTGGACGGCCTGCTGGTTGCCCCTGCCGAGCAACACATGGGCCAGGTGCAGCGAATCATGTACATCCACGTGCCGACCGCGTGGACAGCCATGCTCGTTCTGACCTGGGCCTTCCTCTGCGCGGTGATGTTTCTCTTCCGCGCAAGCTGGCGCTGGGACAGCAGGCTCGAGGCGGCCCTCGAAGTTTCCGTCCTCCTCTGCTTCCTTCTCTGTGTTCAGGGATCGATCTGGGCCAAACCGACCTGGGGCGTGTGGTGGGATTGGGATCCGCGGCTAACAACGACAGCAGTTCTGCTGATGGCCTTCGTCGGAATCGTGGCGCTACGGCACTTCCTCGCCGACGCGGCACAACGTGCCACATGGTCCGCGGTGGCGACGATCATCGCCTACGTCGATGTGCCGATCGTCTACTTCTCGGTGAAGTGGTGGAATTCGCTCCACCAGCAGCCGTCGAGCGCGTCGACGATCTCGCGCGATTTCCTCATCCCGCTGATGCTCAATTTCGCAGGGATGCTCTTCCTCGTCATCGGCCTGATGACGATCCGCGGCCGTACGGCGCTACTCCGTCTCGAAGATGAGATGCTGCCCCCGCCACTGCCAGCCGCAATTCCGACGGAGGTGATGGCATGAACGGCATCGTTACCGGAGGCTGGAACTTCGTTCTGGCCGCATACATCGTGACTGGGACAGTCCTGGTCGCCTACTCGATTCACACCATCCGCGAACTGCGGCAGAAACTCGAGATCCGCGCAGCACTCACCAGAGTCACGAAAGGAACTTCATCATGAGCAACGAACCGAAACCGTCCCGCTTCTCCGCCCGCAGCGGCTTCTTCCTCGGCGTCGCAACCGCCGCAATCATCGGTGCCCTCGCCTTCGCCGCCGTCCGCTACGACGGCAATTCAAAGACAACGACCAATGCTCAGGTAGCGCCAGTCACTACCGCCGCCGCAGCGACGACAGAAACGTTTCCGCTGGCCGAGCACGTAGCCGCGATGACCGGAACGCAGGAAAGCGTGGTCGCGCCGACCGCGCCGGCACTCGTGTCGCCGAAAGCCCCGGCAACGACACTGCTCTCCGGAACGATCGAGCTCGACCCATCCGCCGCGAGCAGCGTGCACGGAACCGTGACGGTGTTCGTCATCGCCCGCGACAAAAAAGGCAAAGGCCATCCGATCTTCGCCAAGCGCCTCGACGTCGCCTCCTTCCCCACCAAATTCACCCTCGGCCCCCAGGACTCCATGATGGGCGGCGCCCCACCCGATACCGTCTCCGTCGAAGCCCGCATCGACCTCGACCACGACGCCATGACCAAAGAGCCCGGCGCCCCGTCAGCGAAAATCGAATCAGTAACGATGGGCAGCAAGGATTTGACGCTGACGTTGAAGCCGTAAGGTTTTACTGGTCTTCTTCTCACGCGAAGACGCGGAGTAGGAAGTCTCTACTTCGCGTCTTCGCGTCTTCGCGTGAACCAAGGGAACACGCCTCAGAACAATCTCACGCGCTCCGCCGCCCATTGACGACGCTGGGCGCCTTCGGCTCATAGTTGACGAGCCTCTCTTCGTTCTCCTGCTCTCTCTCCGCAAGAAAATCGCACAAGGCGTTGATGTCGCTACCGAAGCGATCCGCAAGCTCGTTACGGACGGCACGGATTTCGGCCACAATTGGATCGTCTTCGATGTTCATGGTGTCATCTCAACGACGTGAAGATCATCGGCACGTCAGCCAGGACGATCTGCTTCACGAGGAATGCCTCGTTCCCAAACCGCCGGTAGCCATCGCGAATCGCTTCGGCCTCTCCGCCAAAGGTGCCGACGAGCTCACTGCCCTTCACGAGAGCGTACTTCCCCGCGGCCCGATCAAGCAGACTTAACCTGAGCCGCTCGAAGACCTCGAGCTCAGTCTGCAATTCGATGGTCCCGGATGTGGTCATGAATCGCTCCTGCCTTCGAATGCGTCAAGCAGATCGCCCGGGAGAGGATCATCAAAATCATCAGGCACGACGAACGACCCTGCCGCGAGACCAAAGGGCCTTGGCCGGCGTACGGCTGCGATCGGGCGAATCTCCGCGACGGGTCGGCCATGCTGCGTAACGACGAGCGTTTCGCCTTCGATCACGCGATGGAGAAACCGTTCCGGGTCCTTCGTCACTTCTTCCACGGTGACGTTCATGGCGGTTCAAGTTTAGCAAAGCTCAGCAGGGGCATTGTTTGACGCTCGTCGTGATGATCCTCGGCTCTCTTGTCACGCGAAGACGCGGAGGTTCTACTCCGCATCTCCGCGCCTCCGCGTGAACCAATAGAATCTGCCTCGGAGCAACTCACGCGCTATCGCAGGCGCTTCCGACGAGCGGACACGCCTCGGCACCGCAGCACCCAGAGGGCCACCTCCTCGCTGACGCGGCGGCCAGCCTCCATCGCTTCTTCGCTGCTCGCGCCCGCAGCTCTCAGCGACGAGTGGACTGCTTGCGCAGTTGCCGCCGCCAGTCCTGCGGTCGGTCCATCGAAAGCAACGTGCGGCATCACCGCGTCGAGTACGACCGTAGCCGCCATAACCGCAACGTCCGCCGTGGACGGGACAGCGGTATCCGAGCGCGCGCTCGACCTCTCCCGCCCACCGCCGAACTCGCTCTCCGGCAGCAGCCACTCCGGAACAGTTACCCGAAGCGATCTCGCGACACCTGGCAGGCGCGAAAGCAGACCTCGGGCGCACAACGTCTTGATCATGTTGTTGACGCTGGGCGGCGTCGTACCGAAGTGACGGCCGATATCCTCAAAAGAAGGCGCTACTCCGAACTTCTGCGTGTATCGGTGAATGAACGCCAGATACTCTCCCTGACGTGCAGTAAATGCGGCCATGGGTGGGTCAGGCGTACAGAAGGCGGCCACGAGGCTCGGGGACAGTTCTCCCAAGCTGCAGCGCGGTTTCGTTCCATTCGTCAATGACAACGCGGACATTGGCGAGTGCAGTCTCGTACGTCAGACCATCCGCAGCGCAACCGGGAAGCTCGGGAACCTCGGCGATAAACGCCTCGTCCTCGGCGCTCCAGTAGATGATGACTTCATAACGCGGTTCAGATTGCATCGTCCTCACCTGCCAATCGATAGCGCGTGAGCACTTGCCGCACCCTGCTTCACCTGGTACGGCTTCGCTGTCCCGTCGCGCCTCGCCTATAGATTCAAGATCTCCGTCACGACCGGCAAAACAACGAATGCGTGATCCAGCGTCTCTCCGCAAAGCTAGGCACCGTTCTCTCTTGCCACGAGCTTTTTCAGCAGATCGCATTCCTCGGAAAAGAAACCTTCCGCAGCGTCGCTCCCCTTCACGAGGTCCTCATATGTTAAGCGCCTGTGAAGATCGCGCCTCACTCGCCACCACGTAGCTCCGCCGTGGCGCCACGCGAGGGATGTGATCACCCGGGTGATATGCTTGACCTCGATCTCTACGTCTGCCACAGAGGCGCCGCTGTAGCCTTCACCGAGTTTGAGGATCGACTGGACGTTTGTACGGCCAACCCGACGCATATCTGAAGCAAGCAACGGCTCAACGCCAGCAACGGCGTCGATTGTCTCAGCAAATGGCGTTCTTAGCTTATCGATTTCATCGAAAACCTGAGCCAGGCCGAGCTGGATGAGTTTCTTTCGCAAGACGTCGACTGCGGCGAAACGATCGTCAGTTAGTGGTAGAACAACAAGCAAGCGACGTCGCTCCTCGAGGAGGTCCGCCAGTGCGCGACCAACGACACGGCGGTATTCTTGACGTGATTTTGCCAACGCCGTCGCGACCGACAGCGCCCAGCCAATAACCACCCCGACGAGTGTGCTCTCTAGCGTGAAAGCCATGGTGCTATCCTACATCATCGGCTCGTGGAAACTGAGGGCATGAGTCCACCCGAATCGGCAGGATCTGGAGGATGTATGTTTCGCTCCGCTTCGATTTTCGCAGCCTTGATCGCCGCATGCGCCGCTATCGGCCAGCAGTCCCCATTCGTTCGGGAAGGTTCAATTGGCGAGGTGAAGAAGGAGCAGAAGATCGGCAGTGGCACTCAGACGCTGGAACTGAATGAGTGGGTAGGCGAGAAATTCATCTTGCTTCCTCAACGCCAAAAGCTCCGCAGCTTTGGGTATCAGATGTGCGAGCCCCCATTGCCGTACAACGAGTGGGTTGGGAAGACACTGACCGTTACAGGAGTGAGTGAGGTTCACTCCGGCCGCTCCCTCCGAAAAATAGCCTTCAAGACTGACGATGGTCGGGTAGTGAACGCCATCGCGTATGGTGACACCGTCCAAGGCATCGCGCCTCTCCGTGATCTCGCGTATGCCCGTACACGCTGGCTTGGAAAGACACTCTGGATTCGCAGTTTTGCTCTGATTACATGGAACGAGGCGACACAGGAGTTTGGCTCATTCCAAGTCAAGAAGTACTCTCCGCTCGAGGTAACAGACGTTGTTGCCGGTTGGGACGACGCAGCACCAGTCCGTCTCGTGCTCAAGACGGCCAATGGGCAAAGTGGCTACGTGGACATCAGCATCTCAGGCACGAACGTTCCCCTCATCTTGCGCGGATTCCGTCACTTTGACGACGGTTTCTTTGAGATCGATCCGCGAACGACTTACCACTGGGCCAAGGAGATCTGGGATGCAGTTGAGAGCGGGAAAGTTTTCGTCGGAATGACGATTGAACAGGCCCGGATGAGCTGGGGCAACCCAAAAGAAATCAATCGTACGACGACGTCCCGCGGTTCCGAAGAGCAATGGGTGTACGGCAATGGCAACTATTTGTACGTAGGTAACGGCAAGGTTACAGCTGTACAAGACTAGCAGCCGGCTAGGAGCGAGGCGAGAATCGACGCGAGATTCCGAACTGCCAACGTTTTGTCCACAAGCATGCTTATCAAAATTCCTCGAACGAGGTCGCTCGGCATTCGGTCAAATAGGCCGTCCACCACTTCACGCTTGTCTGGGTCGCCGTGATACTCGTGGGCATTCAGCCAGTCATACAGCACCTTCTCCGAGTTCACGATTACGTCATTCGACGTGAGCGTGATCAGACGCTGCGACTTGCGTCCGTCGTACAGTTGTCGCTGTTTGGTCAAGAGCAGTCTCAACTGAATATCATCGAATCGCCTGGCGACGATGGCAATGACGGTAGCGAAACTAGCCGGTTCATTCTGGAGGATGAACGGCCGGAGACGGTGGAGAAGAACACTGAGCGTATCGCTGTCTGGGAGATTGGCAGTAACTTCTACACCCTCCTCTTCGGTAGAGTTGATTGATATACTGCATGGAATTCCTTCACGAAGAGGCTTTGATTCACTGAGCCGATCGTAGTTCTCGAGGTAGCGGACGACTGTCGCGTGTTCCTCGTCGGTCAGTGCGCCACTGATGACGTTATCGTCGCCGCTGTCTCGCTTCATCGTGAGTTGAAATTGCTTCGGCATGGAGCACCCGGGCTCTGATGAGTCTACCGCGTTTGCTCCGAGGTAGTTTCGTACTCATTGATGCCAATGTGAATATCATGTCCCCCGCATGGCAGACCACGAAGAGACGCAGCAACCGGAAGTTCCCGAATCGGAGTTGATTCGCGTTCGACGCGAGAAGCTCGAGCGCATCGTGGGGTTGGGGTTTGATGCGTATCCGACGAAGGCCGACGTTGATACCACCATCGCCGAGGTGGTAGCGAAGCATGGCGGGAAGACGGCGGCGGAGCTGGAAGCGGCGCCGGTGACCGTCAAGATCGCCGGGCGCATCATGGCCATTCGCGAGTTCGGGAAGACGGCGTTTCTCGTTCTCTCCGAGAAGACGGCGCGCATTCAGGTGTATTGCCGCAAGGACATGCTGCCGGAGCGGGAGTGGGCGCTGTATCAGAACCTCGATACCGGCGACTGGGTAGAGGCGTCGGGCGCGCTCTTCCGCACGAAGACCAATGAGCTTTCCGTCAAAGCCGCGCACCTCGGATTTCTCGTCAAGGCGCTGCGGCCGCTGCCGAGCAAGTGGCATGGGCTGACCGACGTCGAGCAGCGCTACCGGCAGCGCTATGTCGATCTCATCGTGAACGACGGCGTGAAGGCCACGTTCGAGACGCGGGCGAAGATCGTTCGCAGCATCCGCAACTACTTCGATACGCATGGCTTCATCGAGGTGGAGACGCCGATGATGCAGCCGATTGCCAGCGGCGCGGCGGCGCGGCCATTTCAGACGCATCACAACGCCCTCAATATCGATCTATTTTTGCGCATCGCGCCGGAGCTTTACCTCAAGCGGCTCATCGTCGGCGGGCTCTCGCGCGTCTACGAGATCAACCGCAACTTCCGCAACGAAGGGATCTCCACGCAGCACAACCCCGAGTTCACGATGCTGGAGTTCTATCAAGCCTACGCCGACTACAACGATCTGATCGCCCTCACCGAGGAGTTGCTGAGCGATCTGGCAGCCGAGGCGTGCAACAGCGATACGGTTGCATTCCGCGGCAACGAGATCCGCTTCACGAAACCGTTCGCGCGCTACACGATGAAGGAAGCGATCGCGCACTTTGGCTCGATCGATCCGGCCGACATCGAAGACCGCGGCAAACTCGAAGCGCTGGTCGCCACGCGCGCGCATCGCGATCCGGCGGACGTTGCAAAGATGAACAGCGGCAAGCTGATCGCGGAGCTCTTCGAAGCGGTATCCGAGGAGCACCTCATCCAGCCGACGTTCATCACCAATTTCCCGACCGAGGTTTCGCCGCTGTCAAAACAACGACGGGATGATCCGGAGATCGTGGAGCGCTTCGAGCTCTACATCGGCGGGATGGAAGTGGCGAACGGATTCTCGGAGCTGAACGACGCCGACGAACAGGACCGGCGCTTCCGCCAGCAGCTCGGCGAGCGCGAAGCCGGCGACGACGAGGCGATGCAGATGGACGAGGATTACGTCAACGCCCTCGAGTACGGCATGCCGCCGACCGCCGGCGAAGGCATCGGCATCGACCGCCTGGCGATGATCCTGACGGACTCGCCGTCGATCCGGGATGTGATTTTGTTTCCGCTGATGCGGCCGCGAGAAACGTAGGTCGGACTCTCCAGTCCGACATTCCCGGCAGTCGGACTAGAGAGTCCGACCTACGTTTCTCTTTCATTCGAATGATCGAAACTCGCATCGCCCGCCGTTACCTCTGGGCCGCTCGCAAGCGGGCGCATACGGCATTTCTCTCATCGATCTCGATGCTTGGACTTGCCGTTGGTGTGGCGACGTTGCTCATCTCGCTGGCGCTGATGGCGGGATTGCAGGGGCAGATCAAGCGGCGGCTCATCGCATCGAGTCCGCAACTGCTGATCGAGCCGGCTGGGTCGCCGACGATCGATGATGCGGCTGCGATTGAGACTGCTGCGCGGCGGTTAGGCGTCACCGACGTGCGACCGCTCGTCACCGGCATTGGATGGGGTGCGAACGACCGCGAGCGGCGCGGACGTCCGATGCGCATCCGATCGGGATCTGCGCGCGCTCTGCCATCCGACGACGAGATCATGGTCACGCGCGACTTCGCCGCCGCGATCGCACTCGACACCGGCGAGACGATCACCGTGGTCTCGCCGCGCACGCGGCTGACGCCGTTCGGCCCGATGCCGGTCTGGCGAAAGTACCGAATCGCCCGTCTCTCTTCCGAACCGGTCAACGATGAGTCGGCCGACGGCATCCTCAACCTCGGCGAGACGGAGAGCTTCTTTGGCACCGGCGGCAAGCCGACATCGATCGAGATGTACGGTCCGGAGGAGCGCGCCGAAGAGATTCAGTCGGCGCTGGCGGGGCAGTTTCCGGGCGTGCAGGTCAAGACGTGGAAGGAGATCAACCGGCCGCTGTTTCTGGCGCTGCGTCTGGAGAAGATCGTAATGTTCGTGACGATCTCCATGATCATCTTCGTGGCTGCGCTGAATCTGATCTCGTCCCTTTCGATGCTCATCCTGGAAAAGCGTCCCTCCGTCGGCGTTCTTCGCACCCTCGGCGCAACGGAACGGACCATCCTCGTCATCTTTCTCGAAGTGGGCCTCCTCATCGGCATCTCCGGCACGATCCTTGGCAATGTCTTCGGCCTCAGCGCATCGTGGCTCATCGATCACTACCATATGGTGCCGTTGCCGGCGGGCATCTATCCGATTGCGTACCTGCCGCTCACCATCGATCCGTCGGATGTGATCGGCGTCAACGCCGTGGCGATCGTGCTGTCGATCATCGCCACGTGGTATCCGGCCCGGATGGCCTCGCGGCTCGATCCGATCGCAGCGATCCGGGAGGAAGCATGAAACGAACATTCGTAGCGGCGGCCGTATTTTTCTTCGCGGCATCGTGCGCGAACATCGTTCATCACGATCTGACGCTGACGTTCGACGACCAGGGCGAGCGCGTCACGGTGGCCTCCGTGACGTCGATCCCGACAACAAAGGACTCGCGTGACAAAACCCGCGACGAGCACCTGCGCGAAGACATCCTGGCCGGACGCGACGAGTGGAGTCTGCGTTTCGCCAACGCCAGCCCGGAAGCGGACCGCGTCACCTTCGAGCGCGCACGCGGTGAGCTGATCCGCGCGGAGCATGTGGCCCGCATCGACGTCGCCGACCTCCAGAAGATCTTCTTCGACGTCGCAGTCTCGGCGGTCGTGACTCGCGGCGATGGCTGGGCGGAGCTGGCCATTTATCCCGGCACTTCGACGCGCGCGACGCGGCAGCAGCGCGACGACTCCGAGAAAAAGTTGCGGGCCTACTCACGGCGCGCTGTCCGCTACTTCGAAGCGGTTCGCGCGATGTACGACTACATGAACGACAATCCGCCGCGCGCACGAGAGATCTTCGGCGCGCTCTTTCGCGAGGAAGACGACCCGCGGCCACCGCTCATCGACGACAAAGAGCACGACCTCGTCGACGGCGTCAGAAGGGCGATCGACGGCCTGACGAAAGATGAAGATACGGACGCGCTCGAAGCGGAAGCCGACATGGTCTTCAACCCGCTGCCGGCGCGCATCGTCGTGCGCGTCCCCAGCGAACCGCTCCTCTTCGAAGGATTCACGCGCAGCAAAGAAGGTGAGCTGATCGCCGAACCGCTGTCACTGCTCGAAGCGATCGCATCGCTGGAAGGGCGATGGGTGACTCCTGATCCGCTTGCGTTTTCCATCCGGCCGGGCGGAGGTGGGGATCCGGAGAAAGAAGCCGCGCTCATCGCCGCGATGCCGCGTCAGACCTCGCCCGTCATCGGCGAGATCGAAGTGGCCGACGCGCTCGTGGCAAAGATGCGGCCGGCGGCGAGGTATCGGGTGCGATGGATCACAAAGGCGCGAACTGACTAAGAATCACAGATCTCTCGTCATCACCACGGCCGCCTCACCGTCCGGGTAATAGCCCTTCCGGATGTACTCCGGCTCGAAGTTGAGCACGTGGTAGAACTGCTGCGCTTCCTCATTCGACTGACGGACTTCCAGCCAGATCGACGTCACGCCCTGTTCGACGGCAAAGGCCGTACAGCGCTCCATCAACGCCAGGGCAATCCCCTGGCGGCGCGCTCCGGCATCGACAGCGATCTTGTTGATGTGCATCTCGTCGACGATCCATGCCGCGAAGAGGTAGGCGATGATCACGCCCTCACGGCGGGCCACGAGATTGAAGCGGCCGGGCGTGATGACCTCGCTCTCGAAAAACTCGCGGCGCCACGGAGCCGGGAAGCAGCGCTGCTCCAGGGCATGCACGGCGGCAATGTCGCTCATCGCGGCGCGCTCGAAGATGATGCCCTCGGTGATCATCGCTTCTGCTGCAGTTTCACTTCGGCCTCGGCCAGCCGAACGTAGATCGGCGTGACGTCGCGATAGCGCTCGCCGTCGCCGCGCGACACGATCGCTCGGGCGCGGCGTGCGCAGGCGAGGGCAACGTTGCTGCGTTGCACAAGATCGGGCACGCGCGTGACGTCTTCGAGTGATTCGACTTCGTCGCGTCCCGCCAGATGCGGCGCGACAACCTCCTGCCCATCCTCGAACACCGAAACGTAAGACTCGCCCCGCCCCGCATCGTCGACGATCGCCGCACGACCATGCTCCGGAGCAATCGCCTCGTGCGTCGACATCGCGCAGACCGGCTTGCCGAGTGCGAGTGCGAGACCCTGCATCGTAGCCAGGCCGATGCGAACGCCCGTAAACGAGCCCGGACCACGCGTGACCGCGAAAAGGTCGATTGCCGAGCGCTCGATCGACGCCTCAGTCAGAAGCCAATCGATGGCCGGAAGCAGCTTCTCGTTCCGCGAGTGCTTTCCCTCGAGCGCAACCGCACCGATCAGCGCGTCATCGAACAGCAGCGCGGCGGAGAGGATCGAGAGCGACGTATCCGCGGCGAGGATCAGCATGTGCGCGGGGGTCGGTAGTCGGGGGTCGGGTGTCGGAGAGATTTCGGGCAACCGCCAGGCACAGAATGGGGGAGCCAACCCTTGGGAACCGACACGGAATAGATCGGAATCAAGACGCTCCGACCCCCGACTCCCGACTCACCACCTCCGCCCCCAGATCAATCAACTCGATCCCGGTCTCTTTCGCCACCTCGCGCGAGCGCTCATCGCGGTAAAACTCGCCGTAGTAAATTTTGCGGATTCCGGCGTTGGCGATGAGCTTGAAGCAGTTCCAGCAGGGAGATGCCGTGGTGTACAGCTCGGCCCCGTCGATGGCGATGCCATTTTTTGCCGCTTGCAAAATCGCATTGGCCTCGGCATGGACAGTTGTGACGCAGTGGCCATCCTCCATCACGCAGCCGGCGTCGTCACAGTGCGGCAAACCTCGCAGCGAGCCGTTGTAACCGGTCGAAAGCACCGTACGGTCGCGAACGATGACCGCTCCCACCCGCTTGCGCGGACAGGTCGAGCGCGTGGCTGCCTGGTGCGCGATTCCCATGAAGTATTCGTTCCATCCGGCACGCATGACCCCGGATTCTACATGCGCACGAAACCTGCAGAGCTGCCAACATGCCCTCAAAAGCCAAGGTGCTCATCGTAGAGGACAACTCTGACGTCCGGAGACTCTATGCAATCGGCCTCAATCAGCGCGGCTTCGAGGTAAAGCTTGCCGCGAACGGTGCCGAAGCGGTCGAACGGATCATGGCCGAGAAGCCGGACATCCTGCTCCTTGACTGGCTCATGCCCCTCATGGATGGCGACGAAGTGCTGCGCAGGATCGGCGTGCACAACAGTCACCACATGCCCGTGATCGTGATCAGCGGGCAGCCCGAGCCCGACGAGCGCGATCCGCGCATCCAGAGCTGGCTGGTGAAACCGGTCTCGATCGACGAGCTCGTCGCCGAGATCGAGCGGCCTCTGATGTCGATCTAGGGGGCCATTCCGCCAATCGGCTACAATTCGTTCCATCCATGGCCAAGCTCTTTTTCGTCGGGCTCGACGGCACTGAGAAGAGTTATCGCTTGCAGACGCACCGGCCGTTCACGGTCGGACGCGATCCCGGCAACGACATCATTCTCCGCGACCCGAAAGTCTCACGGCATCACGCCGAGATCATCTTCGAGCGCGGATTCTTCGTCGTCCACGATCTCTCCAGCGCCAACGGCACCTACATCAACAGCAAACGCGTCCGCGTAGCGCCTCTGACCCACGCCGCGAAGGTGCGGATGGGCAACACGTACGGACGGTTCTCGGAAGAGCTGCCCACCGAGAGCGACGGCGTGCCCGCCGCGGAGCCGTTCGAACAGCCGCTGCCCATTCCCACCGGCAGCCAGGGCCCCTTCGCCGCGATCGAGTCGATGCAGACGTCGCAACTCGAACGTTACAGCCTCTCCACCCAACCGCACGAACTACTCTCCGAGGAAGATCTAAAAAAAAAAGCGGAGTAGACGATGACGATGCGACGGTAACGACGGTCGATCCGCCAACCGAGCCGATTGGCGACATCCCTCCGCTTCCACCCAGGCCCGCACCGGTCAGCCCGCCTGCTCCGCCGCCGCCCGCGGCTGTGTTCACTCGTTCGCGCTACCAGTTCATGAGCGGCATCCCCGCGGGCGAGACCGCGTACATCCGCGGAGACGATGGCGACGCCCTGCTGTCGTACCGAAGCTTTGCCAGCGTCGTAGGAATCATCGCCGCGCTGATGTCGGCAGTCGTACTCGTTGCGGGAGCCGCCGGCGTGCTGTTCCTGCTGCTGGAGCGGCGGCCGCTCCCGGCCATCGCGGCGATGATCCTCAGCGCCGCCTTCGCCGCGATGATCGTCATGCTCAATCCGGCGACGAACGTAACGATCTTCGAAGGTGCGGCACCGGTGATATCGATCGCACAGCAGCCAGGGGTCAGCTTCCCGACGACAACGTGGATCGTGTCAGCACCGGATGGTCAGCCGATCGTTCGCATTCGCAAGTCGTTCTTCTCCGGCTTCGGCCGCAATCGCTGGAAAATGGCCGGCGAAACATCGAGCGGCGAAGCGGTCGAGGAGTCGCTCACGCGCGCCATCATCCGCAAACTCTTCGGCAAGTTCGCCCGCGCCTACCAGTCGAACCTGCGCCTGATCTGGGACGGGGACGAAGCGGGATGGATCATTCGCCGGACCGATGCTTTGGGCCGCGCCGACGTGCTGGATCTGCATCCAGCGCTGACGCTCGATCGCCGCGCAGCGGTGGCGCTGGCGGTGCTGGTGTTGGGTGGCGAGCCGTGAAACCTACTTCATCGGCTGAATCTCGATGCCGGTGTAGTAGTGCGTCAGGATCTGCTGTGCGGTCCTTCCCTTCATGGCCATGCCATACGCGCCGACCTGGCAGAAACCGACGCCGTGGCCCCATCCTTTGCCGTAGAACGTATAGCGGTCCATACCGTCGGGATCCTGCGTCTTCTCGTAGACGAACAGGTTGTCCGGCACGTTCAGCGACCAGCGCACGGGAAGGCCGCGCAACACGAACGTGCGGCCGTTCTCCGCGGTCACTTCGAGCTCGGCGATGCGCTGCGAGGCGTCGACCGTCAGCGGGCGGATGCCCTGCAGTCTCGTGATCGGATTGCGTTTGTTGATCGAGACGACGAGATCGTCCGCGCGGTAGCTGCGCGTCCAACTGGCGAAGCTCGAGCTTCGGTCGAACGACGCGCCGTCGAGATAGGCATTGATGATCAGCGCCACCGGCGTCTTGCGAGCGTCGGAATCGATCGTGGCACGGTCTCCGATCGTCACCGGCGCGTTGCGGTACTCCTGATAGCGATCGCCAAACTTGCGAAACACGAGAACGTTGGCGGGCAGCAGAAAGTGCGTCTGTTTGCCGTCGATCTTCATCGTCACATTGCGCGCCGACACGCTGACGATCTTCCCGGTCGCTTCGCTGACTGCCGCATGTTTACGAAGCCACGAACCAAGGAGACCGAGCAGCTCATCGCGAGGCATCGCCGCATTCAGATCCGCCCTATCGATCGCCTCGGCTGGCAGGAATCCGAACTTGATGAGAAACGCCGCGGCGCGATACGGCGGCGTGTCTTTGGCCGCGGTCTGCGGGAAGTAGTAGCTGCGGTCCTCTGGCATCGTCACGACGCCCGCGTAGCGATCGATGCCGAGTGTGGCGGCGAGATACGTGAGCACATCGCCGCGCCGCGATGATGTGGGCGCGGCCGCGTTCCGCGGATCGAAATGGAGCGTCTGCATCGCCGCCGTCACTGCCTGTTCGACGTCGCGCGCGCTCCACGAGGTTCCGGAGTCACTCAAACCGGCGAGCGCACTGAAGAGCCGCGCGTTCATCTGCTGTTCCGTGAGCAAACCGCTGTCACTGCGTCCGGCGATCGTGATGACGTCATCCTCTACGCAGCGGACACGTTTCAGATACGGCTCGTTGCGGCCGGGAAACATCGTACCGACGTCCGAGGTCTCGCCGCCGCAGGTGGCCGTGTAGAGCGCATCGATCGGCTGGCCGTTGTACGTGGCCACGAGCCCCGCGGTCTCGCGCACGGCGCGGTCGGTGAGCGCTTCCTCTCCCGAGAAGCCGTTGTAGGCCTGGCAGGCGGGTCCGGCGCAGATGTCGTAACCCTCGCGCTTGAACTGGCCGAGGTTGCGGACTGCGTAGGTGCGGGCGGCGATGGCCTGCGCTTTGAGCGCCTCCACCTCATCGTAAATCTTCGACCCCATCTCGGCGGGAACGACACCGCGCAGATAGTCTTCGAGATTCAGCTCATTGATGATGTTGTAGGTTCCGCGGGCGTTGATGAAGATGCGCGCCGCGGTGCGGTACGGTTTGTCGATGATCGTGAGCGTGTCGGCGCTGACCGGCATCACCAGCACCGATTCTCCGTTCAGCGTGAACGGCTCCCCTTCGTCGTCCAGGCCCTGATGCCGCTTGTCGAACGGCTGATCCGCGGGCCGTTTGACGATGAGGAGATTGGTGCCGAATCCGTGTTGCGTGAGCTGATCGCGAAGCGGCTGCGCGTCGCTCGATGTGGCGAAGTCGCCGGCGATGATGCGATACGCCGTGCCGCCGGTATCGATCAGCACATCAACGCGCTGCTGACTCTCCGCACGCAACTTCCCGGCAAGCGCGTTGGCGCTGGGAAGATCGGAGACAGAGCTGACCTGCACCGCGTAGTGCGGCGGCGCATCGCTGAGAGGTGCCGTCATCGTGAACCCGCGCCGAATCGTGGAGGAGCCGGTGTCCGTGATGAGGTAGTAGCCGCCGGCGATGCGCGGAAAGGTGACCGAGGCTTGATCGTTGATCAATCCCACTTTGATGCGTGGCTCTACGATCGTCTTCGCGGGTGCAGCCATGGGCGTCAGAGCGTTCGCCGAACGGACGGGCTGTGGAGCTGTACTGATCGCCGGCGGCGGGGGGAGGATCGGGCGGGCGGGTTGGGCGGCCGGGGGCGCGGAAGCGCACGCGGCAAGGATCAGGAGTGACAATGCGATTGCAGTCCGTTTCATCGTTGGGCGTCCTTGCAAGAAGAGAGACAGCAACGGAGTAGCCTGTGGCTCACCGCTGTTCTCCGAGGTACACTTTTCGAACTATGACACCCAAACTCAGAACGATCCGCACGACGAGGCGAGCCACAAGCGTGCCGCGCAAAGCAATCCGCGCCGCCGTAAAGGCTGTTTCCGCGGCGCGGTCTCCGGAGATGGAACGGATCATTCGCGGCGAAGCCACCGAGGAAGAAATCGCGCGATTCCTTGGCAAGTAGACGATGCCGACGGACTACGAGCGCAACGTCTTCGTCAACTGCCCGTTCGACGAGGAGTATCGGCCTCTCTTCGAGGCCGTCGTATTTGCGGTTCACGACTGCGGATATATCGCACGGTGTTCACTCGAAGTCGATGACGCCAGTGAAGTACGCGTCGACAGGATTACGAAAATTGTCGGCGATTGCATGTTCGGCCTTCACGACATATCGAGAACGGAGGCTGATCCGACGTCGGGCCTGCCGCGCTTCAACATGCCCTTTGAGTTAGGCCTTTTTGTCGGCGCGAAGCGCTTTGGCCGGGCTGAGCAGCAGCACAAGAAGTGTCTCATTCTCGATATCGACCGGTATCGATATCAGAGGTTCATCTCGGACATCGCCGGTCAGGATATTGCCGCTCACAACGGCGACTCAGAAACGGCTATTGTCTGCGTCCGAAATTGGCTCAGCAACGCAACTCCGAAGTCGGTTCGAATCCCGGGCGGGAAAGCGATGGCCGAGCGCTACGCAATTTTTCGCCAGGAGCTTCCAGCAATGTGCAGGAAGGCCCACTTGAGCGTTAATGAGCTGACGTTCAACGACTACGTCGCTCAGGTTGAAGACTGGCTTGAAGTTAATCCGCGCGTGGAACCCTCGGGCTATCGAGATCGGAATGTGAGGCCGCGCCCACCGAGGTCCTCAAAACGGCGGCCAACCTCCTGATCCCCTCCCGAATCCGCTCGTCGTTCTCTTTCGCGAACGTCAGGCGCATCGTGTTCCGGCCGGTGCCGTCGACGAAGAACGGGGCGCCGGGGATGAACGCCACGCCGTTTGCGACTGCGTCGGGGACGAGCGCCGCGGTGTCGATGTCGTCGCGCATCGTGACGAACGTGAAGAGGCCGCCGTCGGCTGGGGTCCATGTGGCGCGGGCGCCGAAGTGTTCCTGAAGCGCTTCCAGCATCGTTCCGCGTTTCTCGCGATAGAAATCGCGAACGCGGGCGATCTGCGCCGGCAACTCTCCCGCCGCCGTGAACTCATCGACGATCGATTGGTCGAGCATGCCAGAGCAGAGATCAGCGGCCTGTTTGGCGATCTCGAGCTTCGCCAGTACTTCCGCTCCCGCCACGATCCAACCGCAACGCAGGCCGGGAGCGAGGATCTTGCTGAAGGAGCCGAGGTAGATCACGCGGTCTTCGTGATCGCGCGACTTCATCGCCAGCGTGTCGGCCTCGCGCACGTACACCAGCTCGCCGTACGGATCGTCTTCGATGACCAGGAAGTCGTGCTCCGCGGCGATCCGCAGCACTTCGGCGCGGCGCTGCTGTGTCATCAGGCGCCCCGACGGGTTCTGAAAGTTCGGGATCGTGTACAGCAGCTTCGGTTTCGTCCGCGCCGCAACCTCGGCCAGCGACTTCGGGACGATTCCATCGTCGTCCTGCTCGACGCCTTCGAGCGTGGCGCTACGTGCGTAAAACGACGAAGTACCGCCGATGTACGTCGGCAACTCGACGAGCACAACGTCGCCCGGATCGAGGAGCGTGTGCGCGATGAGGTCGAGCGCCTGCTGCGAGCCGGTCGTGAGCAGGACGTCGTCGACGCTGCAATCGATCCCGCGCGAGCGGCAGATGCCGGCAACGAAATCGCAGAGGCGCGGCAATCCGCGAGTGGGACCGTATTGCAGCGCTACCGAGCGCTTCTCGCGGATCACCTGTCCTGCGATCTCCGCGATCCGCTCAGCTGGAAACGTCTCCGGACTCGGCACGCCACCGGCGAATGAAATGATGTTGGGATCGTTGATCAGTTTCGCGAAGGCGCGGATCGCGGAGGGACGGAAATTCCTCGCATCCCGCGAGAAGAACCTCTCCATCAACGCTCCTCGGTCATCGAGACGAAGCAGGCCAGGAAGAACGAACTGATGGCGGCGCCGATCATTCCCTGAATGACTCCGGCGATGACTCTGACCGGCGCAAACATGAGCGCCATCGTCGGGAACTTGTGCTGGCTGATGTTCATCGGAACGCTGAAGCCGGACACCAGCGAGTTCAGGGCCATCGAGATCACAAAGACGATGACGGCGACGGCGAGATGGCGCCCGAGGTCAGAGCGGAACTCGCGCCAGCCTTGACGCAACGCGTCCCTGGCGCTGACTGCGCGCGCGACGCAGATCGTGATCGCCTTCTTGCACCAGATCGATGTGACGATGCCGGTCGGAATCAGGATCAGGACTGCCAGCGCCACGCCGGAGCATCCGACGACAACCCGTCCGACGGTGTCGGAAATGGCCAGCATGAGGATGATCGTGATGATCAGCGGCACGAGCACGAGCATGAGCGTGACCGACCAGGCCAGGTTGTAGACCCAGAAGATCTGCCACCACGATGCGGCGCCGCCGGCCAGCCAGCGGTCGAAGGTGAATACGCGGAGGTCGTCGCGAACTATGCCTGAACGTTTCGCCGCGGCGCGCTCGCCGTCGACGTAGATTCGCGCCGACCCGCCTTCGACGAACGAATGGATCGCGATCATGATGCCGAGGACGATGAAGGCGAGCGCGAAGATCCAGACGAAGAGCATCAGGTGACTGACCAGCCACTCGACGACCGCGCCGCCGGGATCGGCCGAATTCCTGATGTCGTCTGCCGAGAGGCCGGCTGCGACGATAGCGGGCACGATCGCAGCCAGAATCCCGGCGATGGCAATCGCAGCAAACACGAGGCTCTCGGCGATGCGCAATACGATGACCGGCCAGTTGGCGATGGTCGTATCGAGCCCGCGGCGGAGAACGTCGGTAATGGTGCGTTTCAAAGGATGTTGCCGCTCTGTTTGTTGGCGCTGCGGTGATCCGGAACGCCCTTGATCACGATCTGCTCGGTCATCTCGTAGAGCCGGCTGCGTAACCGCTCGCCGATCTTGTCCACCAGCCGCTGACCGTCGGCGCCGGGCTCGTCGGTCGCGTTGGTCGTGAAAATCGTGGGCCGCACCGTGTTGTAGCGGCTATTGATCACATAGTAAAGAAGATCCTGAACGAACTGCGTCGGCTTCACCGATCCGAGCTCGTCGAGCACGAGGAGATCCGCTTCCAGCAGCGGCCGGAGGATTTCCGACTTGCCGACTGCGGCGTCGGCATCGAAGCTGGCCTGAATGTCCTGGATGAGCTCCTGGAAGTTGCAGAAGAGCACCCGTCCCGGTTTGCCGCTGTGAATGATCTCGACCAGCGCGGCGACAGCGAGATGCGTCTTCCCCGCACCGCAGCCTCCCATGAGCAGCAGGCCGCGGCCTTCGTTGGTCATCGGCCAGGAGTCGACGAACTCGCGCACGCGATTCCGCGCCGACTTCAGGATGGCGTTGTTCTTGTCGTAGAAGGTCTCCAGCGTGCAGTGCGGATAGTAGCGGCGCGGAATGTTCGACGCGGAGATGCGCTGCCGCCGCCGCAGATCGCCCTGACATCCGCACGGCTCCACGCGCAACGAGTCGCCGGACAGCGGAACCCAGCCGGATCCGTTGCATCGGGCGCAGGTGGCGGGGAGGAGAGCGGAGGACATGGGTGAAGTTTAGTCGAGAGAGCCGGGATGTTGAAGAGTACGCGCTCGTCATGTCCGGGTTGCATGAAGACTCCTATGCCTTGGTTTTGCCCGAGCGTCCGATTCGACCATAATCCTTCCCTCGGCCAATGGCTTCACCCCTCGAGACGTACCTCGCCTCGCGGTCCGATACCGCCACGTTCCTCCTCGGCAGCGAGCTCGGGCGGACGATAGAGGAGATTTTCCCGCGCGCGGAGACATTGCTGCCGAGGCCGTACAAAATCTTCCCGGCGGACGAGACGCAAGTGCCGGCGATGGGTTTCCCTGTCGCCGATGTGCCGGTGTTGCGCGAGCTGGACGCAAAGCTCGACCGCTGGCTCTCCGATGAGATTGCCTGGCAGGCAGGCCGGCAGCCCGCGGCGAAGGAAAAGGCCCAGATCGCGAACGGCGTGTACATGACGCAGTTGCTGCGCATGGCCGAGAACGCGCTGATGTCGAACCTACTCAGCGATTACCACGCCGTCTTCTGGCTCGCCCATTCGTTCGATCTGGCCCGGCAACTGTCGTCGATCCCGAGGCGCGTCAGCCTCTATGACACGGCCACCGGCAAGACACAGGGCGATGCCTTCAAGTACCGGATCTACGCCAAGTGGGCGAACGACACGCGCGAGGGAATGGCCCAACTGGCCACGAAAGCGTCGTCGATTCTCGACGGCGAGGAACAGCGCAGTCTGCAGTTCTTCAAGCTCCTCACCGACGACGTGCTCATCCTGACCGAGGAGTTCATCGGTCCTGACTTGCGGGAGCTGCGCTCGTTCGTCAACGGCTACCTGCGCCGCGACTTCCAGGCGTTCCGCGATTCGGTCGAGCGGATGCGCGAGATTGCGCTCGACCTGCTGCAGCGCGACCGCACATTCCGGGCGGCGCTGCCGCTCTTCGGCGCGGCATCGGATCAGGGAATCCCGATCGCGCTTCTGCTCGACACGCGCTTCCAGAATTTCCTGTTCGAGCAGAATGCGGTTCAGGCGGCCGTGACGCGCGAAGAGCGCGAGCAGTTCCAGCTCATCGCGCGGCGCCTGCGCGAGTTCGCCATCCTCAACCAGTTGCGCCGCGGCATCACGATGATGACGGTGCGGTCGGACAACCAAGTCGTTTCGGCCGACAAGCGCGCCACGCTCTACTCCCGATCGACGCGGCCGATGGATTTCGGGCGTCCGGGTGTGGTCGATCCGATGGTACACCGCTTCGGACTGATCTACGACATCTCCAACTTCACCGAGACCCTCGGCAACATCCGCCGCGGCGGACGGAAGGAGGAGATCAGTTCGTACCGGCAGATGCTTCTGTTCCAGCGCAAGCTCGATTCGATCGCCGGCCGGCACCTCCTGCAATTCGAGAAGTTCCTTGGCGACGGCGCCTTCTACACGACGCGCCGTGCTCTGCGTCTCGTGCGCGCGGCGGTGGAAATTCAGCGTTGCTACGCCGACGTCCGCCGCAAAGGCTTCGCGTTCAACAAAGGCCTGCGCATCGCGCTCAACTACGGCTACTACCGTCTCCTGCCGATGAAGGGAAGCGGCAACGAGCGGATCACGGAGTTTTACGGCCCGGGCATCGTCGAGCTTTCGCGCCTGACGACCGGCAAGGCGAACAAGGAGCTCGAGGAGTTCGCTTCGTTTCTCCTCACGCACGGCTACGAATCAGGGAAGGTGCGAGCATTCTTCGCCCCCCTCGCGAAGGGCGTCGACGTCATCGACCACACGCAGCACGCCCGCGAGTTCTACGCCTACGTGAATGCCAGCGGCCACCTCGTCAACGAAGGGATCGTGGCTTCCTTCTCGCTGCTGCAGGAGCTGTCGAACGATCTGGCGTCCGAGGGGCAGCAGTTGTTCCGGTTGCGCTCGCCGTGGGCGACGTACATCGGCTTCGCGCCGTCATTGACAGGACTGGAGTACATCGGCGTCCGCCTCGTCGGCATGGTGTCGTTGAAGGGACTCGAAGAGATCGACGTCGGCGAGATCGTGCCGTTCGCGCCGGGCGATGTCGAAGCGACTCCCATCGACGGAGCGGACCCGCTCATCCTCGTGATCCGCCAGGAGTTTCATCAGGACCGCGACCTCGAAGGTCCGATGACCGCGGCGGCCGCACTCGACGACACGACGACAAGCGAGCAGGCCATCGGATCGGAGCTCGTGATCTGCCTGCGCAATGAACCGGATGGCACCGAAGACGACGTCGTCATCGGCAAGTGGAACCCGCGCACCGACGAGCTGCGCTGCCCGCTGCGATTTCCGCACGGCGACTTCGTCCGCCTCTTCACGCTCAAAGGCGACGTCACCGCCGAGCTTCTCAGCGAACGCCGCGAAACAGTCCGCGATCTCTACAACCGTCTTTCCGATCGCACGCCGACGCCCGCCGTGCCTCTGGCCGAGCTCCGCGATTGGTACGCGACGTACGTGCTGGGGGCGGTGGTGGAGAAGTTGTAATGCGCTGCCTGGCGGCAGCGCGTTGTCTGATGCCACCGTAGCGCCGACGGCTCGTCGGCTGTACCGCCAGCGGCTCGCTGGCGACTCTCATCGCGACAATGCCGCCGGGCCGGCGGCGGACCAGCCGTCGAGCCGACGGCGCTACATTCGCCCCCTCTGTTACCATCAATAACCCAATGCGCGTCGACCATGAGAAGCGGGAGATCCTCTGTTCGGTCGGCGATCTCGTTTACGAATCGACCAACCGGCGCATCGGGGTCGAGCGCGGGGACGGGTTCCGGCGGATGTGGATCGGCCAGGACATCCACACGAAGCGCGCGGAACAGCGGACCGGCGAGGATGCGAATTACCGCGCCGAGGTGCATGTCGTTCATCGCACGCAACTGGGGGCCTGGTCGGTCACGATCACCGGCCGCATCGACGGACTCTCGGTCGACAAGGCAGAGAAGCGCGTCACGATCGAAGAGGTGAAGTCGATTCACTTCGATCTCGAGCTCGAAGCGCTCTACCGCTCCGACAAGCTGCAGCGGCACCTGCTGCAATTGCTCCTGTATTCGTATTTCCTTTCCGGTCAGCCGGACTTCGAAGGCTTTGTATTCGCGCCGCAGCTCGTGCTCATCGACCTCATCTCCGGCGATGCCAAGACGATCGACGCGGAGTTCGATCGGGAAGTCGTTCTCGGCAGGTTGAACGAGCGGTTGGAAGCGCTCATCACCGAGATCGAGTCGGCGTCGGCGCTGCGTGTGGCCAAGCGCGCCTTCGCCGACACGCTGACGTTTCCGTTCGCTGAGATGCGCCATGGCCAGCAGGAGATCGTCTCGTCCGTTGCGCGAACGTTGTATCAGCGCGAGGCGTTGCTGATCTCCGCGCCGACCGGAATCGGCAAGACGATGGCCGTTCTCTACCCGGCCGTGAAGCAGGCGCTGAAGCTCGGCAAGAAGTTGTTCTTCCTCACATCGAAAACGATGCAGCAGGATGCCGCCGTCGAAGCGTTGCAGCTCCTCAACGATGGATCCTTCCGCGTGCTTCGCATCCGCGCCAAACAGAAGATGTGCGCGCATACGGAGATGATCTGCCACGAGGATTTCTGTCCATACGCGGCGCGCTATTCCGAGAAAATGCAGCGCACCGATCTGCTCAATCATCTGGTCACGTCGATGAGCTACTTCGATCCCGCCCTCACGTTCGAGATGGCCAAGTCGAACGAGGTCTGCCCGTTCGAAGTGTCGCTGGAGCTGATCGAACAGGCCGACGTCATCGTCTGCGATTACAACTACATCTTCGATCCATACGTCGGCCTGAAGGCGTACCAGCAGGAGAACGACTACGGCGATTGCGTTCTCGTCGTCGACGAAGCGCACAACCTCGTCGACCGTGGCCGCGGCTACTACTCGCCGGAGCTGCACGAGGAGCTGTTCGGCCGCATCCGCAATCATCTCGCCGGCCGCAATTGCTGGCTCGATGGCGCCGACGAGCTGCTGGAGCAACTGCGCGATCACTACCACACGTTGGCCGAGGGGATGGATGAAGAGTCGGGCGTGAAGCAGGCGCTCTGCGAGCCAGACCGCGAGCTGTTCATCGAGCAGCGCACGGAGTGGGAGCGGCTGATCATTCATTACATCGGCTGGAAGATCGACAACCGCATCGTCGAAGAAGACGATCCGGTGATCGATTTCTACTTCCGTCTGATGAAGGTCGCGAATCTGATGACGGAGAGGGGCGACGAGTTCGCGCATCTGATCGAGCGCACTCCCGAGGGACTCAAGCTCAAGATCTTCTGCAAGGATCCCTCGCGCTTCCTCGGCAGGATCTTCGACTCCGCGCACGCCACGGTGGCGCTCTCCGCCACGCTCGAGCCTTTCGACTTTTATCGCAAGCTCCTCGGCTTTCCAACCGATCGCACCACGGAGCTGGCTCTCCCCTCGCCGTTCCCGCGCGGCAATCGCAAGATCGTCGTCATCTCCGAGGTCGACACGTCGTACAAAAAACGCGCGGATTCCTACGACCGCATCGCCGACAACGTGGCCTCGATTGCCGAGGCGGGCGACGGCAACTTTCTGGCGCTCTTTCCCAGCTACGCGTTTCTGCGCGAGATCTCCGACCGCATGCCGCCGATCCGCAAACACGTGATGGTGCAGCGAACGGACATGACCGACTACGAGCGCAACGCCATGCTCGACATCCTTCGCGAGCGCTCCCGCAAGGGCAATCTCATCCTCGCAGTCTCCGGCGGCATGTACGCGGAAGGGATCGATTATCGCGGCGACATGCTCTCGGGCGTCATGGTCATCGGCCCTGCCCTGCCGCAGGTCAGTTTCGAGCAGGAGCTCCTCAAGCAGTACTACGACGAGCAGTACGGCTCCGGCTTCGAGTTCGCGTACCTGATTCCGGGCATGACGCGCGTGGTGCAATCGGCCGGCCGCGTGATCCGCAGCGAGACCGACATCGGCGTGATCGCATTACTCTGCCGCCGCTTCACGCAGCAGCCCTACACACAGTTTTTTCCAACCGACTGGTACGAAGAATCGCCGCGCGAATTGATCTCGAAGAAAGCAGCAAGCGAGATTCGCGAGTTCTTCGAAGCGCGTTTGACACCACAATTGAGGCTGGTATGAGAAGGATGAAGGCGGAATGATGAAGGATGAATGTGGCGGAAACACTCATTTCGTTTCATCGGCGACCGTCGGGTTGAAAAAGGACGAAGGCGGAGGGATGAAGGATGAATGCTCGGACAACCGCTCGCTGACGTTCATCCTTCATCCTTCATTCTTCATCCTTGTGTTCACCCTTCTCTTCATTTCCTGCGCGACAGCAACCACCCCACCCCCACCCCGCCTCCCGCAATGGAACGTAATGCCTGCCGCTGTACTAGACGCGTTCTGCGCGAACTTCCGCGACGAAGGAATCCCGACCTCGGCGACCGTCAACGTCGTGAAGACCGCGCAGCGTCTGTTGATCACGACTGAGTCGATGCAGACACTGGCCGAGTCGCAGTTCTACCACGGCAAAATCGACCCAGCCCGCGCCGCAACCGCGGCCGCCGCAGAGGCGGTGGAGATCCCGCTCACGATCACTCACGGCTGCGCATGGCGCCCCATCGAACCGGAGACCGGCGCCCGCTACACCGACACGATGACGCTCGAGCTCTCCCCGCCCATCGCAAACCCGTTCGCCCGCAACTCCGCCGGCATCTTCGCCCGCATGGCCCTCGGCGGCGAAGCCCCCACCTGGTACTGGATGCCACTCATCCCGCGCGGCGACACCTGGACGGCGGGGCGACTGACGATTTTGGCGTACCGGCAGTGAAGAGCGTCGAAGATTACTCAAGCCCGCTTCCGAATGGTCGCCAGCACAAACCCTGGATCGAACATGAACTCCGCCGGTGGGTTGCCATTCCTGGCCAGGGCTTCCTGGGCACGAAGCACGCCTCGTCCGTAGCGGTTGACATAGCCGAGGGCCTTCATTGCTTCCGCGATCACCGGATTGCGATAGCTCGTCTGGCGAGGGAAGTTCGTTTCCGAGGCTTCGCCGTACAAACCTCCGGGACTCTGGATCTCCAGCATCTCCTCGAACCATGTGACTCGGAGCGGCGTTGTCGAGGCGTAGTCACGATGCATCACTGCATTCATCAGCAACTCGCGCACAGCTACGCGGGGATACGATTCGACCATCCGCTCGCGGAGCAAGCTTTCGGCTACGGGGAACCTCTCGAGTCGCGCATCGACGAGTGAAAACAGCTCACGCAGAACCGTCAGCAGATCGCCGTAAAGCTCACGATCGTTCAGCACCTGACCCGCGAGTGAATCCCCCTTCATGCGCAGAAACTGGATGTAGGCACCGGGCAGCCACTTGCGGACGTCGAGCCCGAACAGAATGATCCCCGCGTTCGTTGCGCAACCGCGGCCAAGGTCGAAGAAACGCAGCGAGGCGAGCTGCTCCTCCAGCGAGCGGGTATTCTCCGCGGTGACTTCCAGCGCAACCGCCTGCCGACGATAGTCGACCAGGAACAGCGACTCGGCCAAATCCCTCACGCCACTGCCCAGACAAGGCTGCGCGTCGAACGTTCTGAGTTGTTGTTCCGTCATGGGCGCCTCAAGTCGACAGGATACGATCACGGCCAGCCTGGGAGTTTGTGCGGCAGAAACCCCGAAGCCGTACTTCACCCAAGCAGGGAACATCGACGAATTTCGACCTCCGCCCCGACTGCACTCGGGCGAGGACGCCCGAGTGCCCGCGGTCGAGACGACCGCACTCCTTACGACGTGCATGCCTCGCAGCGCTGAGGAGTGTGGGCGTCTCGCCCGCGGCCATCGGGGCGTCCCGCCTCGGTGGTTGGACCCGGCCTGATAACTCCAATGGTTTGAAACGGGTCCACATCTGAAAACAAGCCCCAGTCTTCGACCGTCAAACGCAATCGCTGGCAGAGTGAATCGCCCAAGCCGTTCGTTCCTTGATTCCCAACCGGCGAAATCCTACACTTCGTCCGTCCCATACAAAAAAGGAAGGTCGAATGAACGCTCTGCCGATCGCAGCGGTTGTCCTCGTGCTGTCTCCGGGATTCGCTTTTGGCCAGGTAGCGGCGGACGCTGTTCCCGCTCCGTTGGCGGCATCTTCTGGTGGCTACATCCGCAACATCGCGGCGTTCCTCGAGCAGTGTCCTGATCGCGATCCGGCCTACGCGCAGATCATGAGAGACTTCGAGGTCCGTAGAAATGACAAGAAGACTGCGGAGCCGGTTTGCACCGAGCCCATTACGGCGATGACGACCGCGCAGTACACCGACGAGTTGATCGCGCGCCAGGGACTGAGAGTCATGTACTACATGGATCGGGGGCAGTCCGGACATCTCCCCTGGACCCCCGGCACCCTGTACGATTGGATGAAATCGAAGATCCAGGGGATCGACATCATCGACGGTGTCGTCGGTGGCTATTGTTGTGCCACGCTCGATGGAAAGCTCTTCTTCGTCGCAGGGAACGAAGATGGGCCCAACCGGGACGCCGATCGGTTCTGGTATGGAATCTCCGGGAACATCGCTTTTTATGCGCACGAAGCGCGCCACGTCGATGGCTTTCCCCACTCCTCGTGCTGCGGCATCGCCAATGGCTGTGATGACGTTTTTGATCCGAAGAACCTATCCGCGTACGCCGTGCAATGGTGGCTCTACAGTCTCTGGCTCAACGGCACGATCAATGTGGGTGACTCATGCGCGCTTCCAGCGGACCGATACGCGCAGGGGCTTCTGAATTCGATGAACGAGCAATTCCGAAACCGGTTCTGCACGAATAAGCCTGATCTCGTGTCTTTGCCCGCCGTCCCGGAGGGAGCCTGTCCGCCTCAGGATCGACGCAGGTCCGCGAAGAAATAGCCTTAGCCCAGGTCCTCAGGAGGACGACCTCGCGCGTCATCGGGTTGATCTACGGGATGCGGCCGCGACGGACGACTTGATCGCTCTCGGGACCGCGGCGCTGAGGCTTTCGCGGATTTGGTCGACGTAGACGATGGGGAGCTTGCGGCTTTCTCTGTCCGGACATCAGCCTCGCTTTGCGGAAGGGGCGGATTGGGCGGCGTCTCGAGGGGGTCGGCGCTGCGGCTGTCGCTGCCCGGCTTCTTCCTGCGAGGACGGCCGGTGCGGCCGAGGGCTGACTGCATCGCTTTTACGTGGGCGACGAGCGCTGCGGAACGGTTGTTGCGGGTGTATCCCTTCCCGAGGTTGTACATCTGCAACGCCTGCTGCACGACCTCCCAGCGCTCCCGCAACATGTTGTAGCGAATGTCCCGCGCCAGCGCCTCGGCGGCAGCAGCGAGAGGCTCGAACCGCAGATTGCGGTTGATGACCATCCGCGTTCTGGCCGGATCGAGACCCGTCGCCGCTTGCATCGTCACGTCGTTCTCCGCCGCGACGGCGCTGGCTTCGAGAAACTCGTCCGGGACGGTACTGGCCGTGCGCACCACGTTGAAGCCCTCGGCGGGCGCCCGCACAAAATCGGACAGGATCTGATAGACGGCATCAAGGTGCGCTGCCGCCTCCCGCACGACGGCCTCGAGCGCCGCAGGGTCGGGCGTTCCGGACCCCGCGCTGTGAACGTTTTTCGTGGTTTGCATGAACGTTTTCTCCTTTTCGCCAAGGTTTGGTCCGCGAGCGCCTATCTGGGTTCGCCTTGCGGACCCAACCTTGAGACGTTTCAGGATTCAAAAGGTTCCAACGTGCTCACTCGTTACCGGCGCCTGATCCTTCATCCCGTTGAATGCGTGCAAAAATGGAATCAATGCGTTATCACAACGCATGAATGCGATATCGGAACGCATGAATGCGAAATGAGAACGCATGAATGCGAAACGAGAACGCATGAATGCGATGTCGGAACGCGTGAATGCGATACCAGAACGCGTGAACGCGAAATCGGAACGCATGAACGGGAAATCGGAACGCGTGCACGGTTGCCTCGGTATGATCTGGCGTAACGATTAGCTCCGAGGAGGACTCATGCTTCCAGTCATCGTTCGCTCCGCTGATTCGCTTCGTAACGACATTCAGGCCGGGCCGCATCGGATGATCGCCGATGAGCCCGTGAGTGCCGGCGGCACGGAAATGGGACCGACGCCGTATGACTTTCTCGCCGCCGCCCTCGGCACTTGCACATCGATGACGATGCGCGTCGTCGCGAAGAAGGAAAGCATTCCGCTCGAAGGAGTCGAGATCACGATCGAGAACGACCGGATGTACGCGAAGGATTGCGCCGATTGCCTCAGCACCAGCGGCTTCATCCATCGGTTCAACGTGGCCATCAAATTGATCGGAAACCTGACTCCGGCGCAACGAGAGCGTATGCTGGACGTCGCGGGGCGCTGTCCTGTCAACAAAACACTCCGCTCAGAGATCCGCATCGACGAGCGTCTCGTCGATTGAGTTGTCCGGATTTCTTCTTCTCACCAGTTCGGAGAACAGGTTCATCGCATGACACCGCCCGCGGTGGAAACCAGGCAACGGGTCCTAGTCGCTGACGATGATCAATCGATCCGTCAGCTCGTCAGCACGATCGTCAAGCGCGAGGGTCTCTTCGTCGATGCCGTCGCTGATGGCGTCGAAGCGATCGAATCGCTCAAGAGGCACGACTACGCCGTCGTCCTGCTCGATCTCATGATGCCGCGGCTGGACGGATTCGGCGTCATTGCCTGGCTGAAAGAGAATCCGCCCGCGGTCAAGCCGATCATTCTCGTGATCACCGCGTACGCCGACCAGAGTTTCAAAGAGGTCGATCCCAACCTCGTTTCCGGCATCCTCCGCAAGCCCTTCGAAATCGCCGACCTCGGCAATCTGATCCGCCTCTGCGTAAGCGGCTTTAACGATGAGCTGAGCCAGACACTCTTCCTGTCGAAAGACCGCGCCATCCGCGACTTCGCGCACGGGGAGAACGATCGGGAGACGTAGTTGGGTCAGGTCTAAAGTCTAAAGTGCCGAAGCAGACTTGTCGCCTTAACGACGATCGTCCTCGGCACTTTAGACTTTAGACCTGACCCCAATTCTCGATCCAGTACTGCAGGATGATCAGCGCCCAGAGTGGCTTGGCGTTGTTTGCACGCCCCGAGCGATGCGCGGCCAGTAGATCGCCGACGATGCGCTCGTCCAGCAGACCCTGCGACCGGAGCCGTTCCGGCGCGAGCAGGCGATCGACTTCGGATCGCAATCCGTCATTCAGCCAGCTCGCGATCGGGACGCTCAGTCCGCGCTTGCGCCGGTAGATCACATCCTTCGGCAGCCAGCGCTCGGCCGCTTTCTTCAGCACCCACTTCGTCTCGAAACGGCGCAGGCGCAGATCGGTAGGAAGCGACAGCGCGAAACGCGTGACGTCGCGGTCGAGGAACGGCGCGCGCGCTTCGACCGACGACAGCATCGTGGCGCGGTCGACTTTCACCAGCAGGTTGTCGCGAAGGTAGCTGCGATAGTCGAGCAGCATCGCTCCCGCCAGCGGATCGGCGCTCGAAGGCGCGACGGGAAGCTCCGGCATTTCCGCGTGGAGCTTGAAAACATCCGCGGGCAGTCCGGTTCCGAACCACGCCAGATGGCGCTCGATCCACGGCTTCTCGGCATCGGATACGAAACGCTTGAGGAGAAACTCGAGCGTCACTTTCTTCGTCGATGACGGAACGCGCTGCACGGCACGCCGCAGGATCGCGCGGACGAACGACGGCATCGCGTCGTACACCGGCGCCAGCTTATGTCCGATGTACGTCGGATAGCCGCCGAACAGCTCATCGGCACCTTCCCCGCTCAGAACAACCTTCACATGCTGCCGCGCCGCGCGCGCCAGCAGAAACGTCGGCAGAATCGCCGGATCGGCGAGAGGCTCGGCCACGCCCTTCACGACACTTTGCAAGGCTTCTAGCAACGTTCGCGCGTCGGTCGGAACCGGCACATAGCGCGTCTGAATCCGTTTCGCCAGCTCCTCGGCCACCGGACTCTCGTCATACGACTGTTCCGCAAACGCGGCCGAGTACGTGTGCACCCTATCGACGCCGATGAACTTCGCCGCCAGCGTGGCCAGGATCGAGGAGTCGAGACCGCCGCTCGTGAAAACGCCGACCGGCACGTCGGACATCACCTGTTTTTCGACTGCGCGCTCGACGAGGCGCCGCGTCTCCGCAACCGCTTCGCGCGCCGGAATCTGCTGGATGCGGAACGACTCCGGGTCCCAGTAGCGAACCGCTTCCTCCTCACTGTTCGTGAATCGAACAAACGTTCCCGCTGCGACGCGCCGCACATCGCGAAACGGCGTGCGCGGCTCGGGGATATACCCGAAGCGTAGATACTCGCCGATGGCGGCAGGATCGAGCTCGCGGCTCACTTCAGGATGCCGCAACAGGCATTGCAGCTCCGACGCGAAAATCACCTCGGCGCCCGAGTTCCCGCCGACCTTCGCATAGAACAACGGCTTCTCGCCCGCACGATCGCGCGCCAGGATGAGCGTGTGCGTACGCGCGTCCCAGATCGCCAGACCGAACATTCCGTCGAGCTCCGGAATCGCCGCCACGCCGCGCTCCAGGTAAAGCGGAAGGATCGTCTCGACATCGGACTGCGAGCGGTAGGGATAGTCGGGATAGCGCTTTCGAATCTCGGGCGCGTTGTAGATCTCGCCGTTGCACTCCAGCCAAACCTGCGATCCGGGCGCCGCGAAGGGCTGATCGGCCCGTTCGTGAAGATCGATGATGCGCAGCCGCTCGGTGCCGATGACCGCATCCGCCCGCGTAAACTCCGCATGCCCGTCCGGCCCGCGATGCCGCAGCGCTTCCCCCATGTACCCCAACACCTCGGGATACCGCAGCGCCGCACCATCGGCGACCATTCCATAGATTCCGCACATCGGGGGCGACTATAGCAAGGCGAGGTGCCGATCCCTCGCAGCGACGAGTCATCGCTGCTGTCATTCCGAGAGGGCGGGGCGGCGGGCGGGCGAGGAATCCCCCGCCTACGAAGCGAGACAGTCACCGATCGAGGATCGTGCGGAATGACCGACTGCGTACCACCGAAACTAGGTGTTTCGTCTTGCTCCAAGCTTGCGGCGCGCCTCGCCGAATGCACGTTCCTCGAGCTCCACGCGCTCGCGGACGATCCGTTCGAGCCAGGAATCGACGTCGCGTTCTCTGTGCAGGCGGGCCAGAAACGCCGCTCGTCGAGCCAGATTCGCAGGCAGTCCTAGCGAAGTCGCCTGGCGTTTGACGTCGATCGGCGCTTCCCAGGCCGAGTCATCATGAGCTTCGGAAATCACTCGCTCATCGATTTGCTCTTGCCGGGAAATTGTCTTTTTCGGCGCGCGCAGTACGCGGGTTCTTGTTCGCGATCCTGAAACTGCAGCTGGTTTCGGTTTACTCATAGCGGCCAACCCGTGATGATTCTGACGATTCTACCCGGCTTGAGCTCAAAGATGATTTCGAGCGGACGTCCGGCGATCGTCCGTCCGTAGAGTTGAAACCGGTTGTCATCCCTCTTATTGCGGCGAATTCTGAAGTCGTAAAAGAATGCCTCGACGGCCTCCTCGAACGTGACGCCGTGGATTGCAAGCTTGTCGTTCTCGAAGTCGTATTCGAAGTCCGCCGGCTCGAAGGTGTCCCATCTGACCACGCCGTAATTCTAAGCACGTCTTTGCCAGATGGCGGATCGATTACCGCTGGAGGGGCTGTCGTTTCCTCGCGTATGCCTTCGCATCGGTCCGCGTTTACCGCCGGGCGAGACGCCCGCCGGTCGCAGGCGAGACGCCTGCACTCCTTTACCGCGCGTATGCCACGTATCGCGCGTCGCTGCCAACGACGCGCAATCCTCGCGCGGCGAGCTGCGCGCGATGAGGCGCGTCGTTGTTGCGCACGATGTAGATGCGCGGCGTTGTTGCATCGAGAAGGGCGCCGCCTAGCCATGACTCCGGCTTGATCGATGCGCCGCCGCTGAAGGTTGCGTAGTGGCGGATGAGGTAGTTGCTCGTCAGCTCTTCCGCGTCCGGCGTGACGACGATCATCGTCCTTTGAGCGTAGAACGTCATCGAGCCGCTAAACGAATCGATGCCGACGACCTCGGTTTTCGGCGTCACCAGCGGACGCAGTTGTTCGACCAGCCCCGCCTCGGAACGGCGTGCTCCGATCGCTTGCATGATCGGATTGGCAGTGAGCGGGATCGCGATCATCGGGATCGTCAGCGCAACGAGCGCGACGTCGCGCCGCGGCATGAGCGCAAGCGCGCCGCCGATGATCCATGTTGCTCCGATTGCGATCGCGGAGACCTTCGCAGCATCGCCGTACTCCGCTGGCAGATGGACGACGAACGGCGCGATGACCAGCGCGGCGCCGGCAATCAACAGCACGATCGCAGCCACACGCGAGCCGGTGCGCGCGTCGCGCCAGATGCGCGCAACCAGCAGAGCGACCGGCGCCATCAGCGGCAGGATGTACTGCGGCCGCTTCGATTGCGAGATCGAAAAGAAGAGGAACGGAATGGCGATCCAGAGCAGGAGAAAGATCGTGAAGCGGTCGCGGCGATCGATCGCTTTCGGACTGCCGAGGAGAACGATCGACCATGGCAGGGCGCCGCCGATGATGTACGGGATGAAGTACCAGGGCGGCCCCGTCCGCTTGAGCGCTTTCGTGGCCAGCCGTTGCGCAGTTTCGGTCACGAGCACGTAGTGCAGAAAATCAGGAATGGCGAGCGAGATCGCCCACACCCACGGGGCCACAGCGAGAATGAAGAGTCCCAATCCGCTCCACGACCAGAGCGCGCGAAAACGTTTGCGCCAGACGGCGTACGGAATCGCCACGAGCAGCGGCAGCGCAAGCGCGACCGGCCCTTTCGTGATCACGCCGAGTCCGATGGCTAGCCAGGCAAGACCAGACCATTTGCGCGACTCTTCCTCGCAGGCCAGGTAGAAGAATGCCGTCGCCATCGTGATGAAGAGCGCAAGGGCGCTGTCGAAGATGACCGTTCGCGAGAAGGAGATCGCGAATGGCGTCGCCAGAAAAACAATTGCCGCGATCAGGTCGCCTTGCGGCGCCTGAGCTCCCGTTTCGTCTGCCGAGGACGATGGAGCAATACAGCGCCGCATGAGCCACCAGAGAAAGGCCGCGTTGATCAGCGTGAAGAGCAGTGCCGGCAGGCGTGCTGCCGTTTCGGTCGGGCCCAGCACTTCCATCGCCGCGGCTTCGGCGGCGAAATAGACGATCGGCTTGTCGAGGTACGGCAGCCCGTCGAGACGCGGCATGACGTAGTCGTTCGTCGCCGCCATCTCGCGGCCCACTTCGGCGTTGCGGCCTTCGTCGGGATCGAACAGCGGAAACCCGCCGAGGTGGATGGAAAGGGCGACGACGACAGCGAGAAGCCACCAGCGCAGTAAGGAGGAAGGTCCGGCCAAAGCGGGCGAAGGATACAGCTAATATTCGCGCTTATGTTTCGACGAATGATCCTTCTGATCTTCTTCAGCGCGATGGTTGGAGCACAGACAAGAGTGTCTGTGCCACACAATGCCCGGCATCTGGCACAGGCAGGAGTGTCTGGGCCACACAGTGCCCGGCATCTGGCACAGGCAGGAGTGTCTGGGCCACATGAAAGCCAGAATCAGGCAGAGACAAAAGTGTCTGTGGCCAACGGCAGGCACAATGTGGCACAGACACTCTTGTCTGTGTCCCCCGCGCTACGGAAGCCATGAACGAGCGCGTTGAAAAGACGCAGGCGGGACGCCTACGAGCCAGCCGGCGGGACGCCTGCGTTCCGATTCGCGACATTCTCGGGCGCAGCTTCGAATTTCTCACCGCGCCGAAGCGCGTGGTCTCGCTCGTTCCTTCGCTCACCGAGACTCTCTTCGACCTCGGTACTGGCGACGATGTCGCCGGCATCACCGACTTCTGCATCTTTCCCGAGAACCTGAACAAGCCGCGGGTCGGCGGAACAAAGAATCCGCGCATCGACGAGATCCGGGCGCTTGCACCCGATCTGGTCTACGTCAATCTGGAAGAGAACCTGGAAAGGCATGCGCAAGCGATCGAAGCCTTCGCGCCGGTCTTCGTGACGGAGCCGAAGACCGTCGACGACGTCGCGACGTTGATCGCGACGCTCGGATCCATCCATTATCGCGTCGAGCGAGCGGACGACCTGAGAGAGGCTCTGGCGAAGGAGCGCGTGCACGTCGCCTCGTTCACCTTCGCCGTGCCGATCTGGAAGAAGCCGTGGATGTGGTGCGGCGGCGACACGTACGTATCGAACCTCGTCGAGTCGATCGGAGGACGCAATGTGATGCACGACGAGATGCGCTACCCATCGCTCTCGCTCGAACAGGTGCTGTCGCTGCATCCTGACGTCGTCTTCCTTCCCGACGAGCCCTACGCGTTCACAGCCGGTGACGCTGCCGAGATCACGGGCACGCGTGTCATCGGCCCATTCCCCGGCCATCTCTTCACCTGGCACGGCACGAGAACGATCCTCGGGTTGCGATTTCTACGCGACTGTTTCGGGTGATTCGTCGATGAGATGGAACCGCAGGAAGCCGAGCACGTGCCGGATGACCTCGCGCGACATCTCGCTGTCGTGCGCAATATCGAACGCGTGCGGCGCCTCGGCGTGATTGATCAGAGTGAGCGGCAGATTGCACTCCAACGCCTTGCTCACAAAACGATCGAGCGTTTGGTTCAGGTGCGGAAACTCGTCGCGGCCCGCGCGGACAATCATCAGCGGCAACTTCGGCGGCAGATCGCTGACTGATTTGCCCGCCGCTGGATTCCTGTATCCGAACTGCTTTGCGCCATCCTCGACGGCGGTGTGGCCATCGAGGTCGAGCATCAATCCGTAGCAGAGAGCGGCGCAACGGAACGCATCGGAAGGTTCGTTTATCAGCACAGAAAGCGCCGTCGGAACGCTCCCCGAGCACGACCAGATGCCGATCCGCGCTTCGTCGATGCACAGTGTTTCCGCGTTCTGGCGGATGAACGCGAGCACCGCTTCGGCATCGGCGGGCGGCTCGCGATTCGAGTAGGTAACGGCGATGAGTCCCGAGGCCGCGGCAAGCTCCGCCCAGGAGATGTACGACGCCATCTCCTTCTGTTTGCATCCGAAGAACTTCTGAAATCCGGGATCGGGATAGCCGGTCACGAAGACTACCGCCGCTGTTCGGACCTCGGGCTTCGAATCTGGCGGATAGTAAAGATCGATCGTGAGCTCATCGCGATACGGAACATCGCGCCGCACGGTCACGGCATCCTGACCGGGCATTCGATAGACGACCGGCCGCTTCGTGATCGGAACTTCGCTCATGAACAACTACCCCGCGATGATCTCGGTGGCCCAGAGGCGCATTGTCTCTTCGACCGAATCGAGCTGGCGGGTGAAGAAGTGATCGGCTCCGGTGATGATCATCGTCTCGGCATTGCGAATCTGCTGGCCAAGCTTCTCGACCTTGTCGACATCGCCGAACTCATCCTGCGTGCCGTGCAGAATCAGCATCGGCTTCTCGCACGAGTGCAGATAGCCGAAGTCGTATTTGTTGACGGGCGTACCGATGAGAAAAAGTGCGTCGACGGAACTGATCTCGCACGCGACGCGCGAGGCCACCCAGGCGCCGAAGGAAAAGCCACCGACGATGACCTTCGCGTCCGGATGTTTCTTCGTCACCCAGTCGATCGCAGCGACGACGTCCGCCTGTTCACCTTCGCCGTCTTCGTGATGTCCCGCGCTGGCACCGGTGCCGCGGAAGTTGAAACGGAGCGTTGCCACATTCGCAGCCTCCAGTCCTCGGGCGGCGCGGAAGACGACTTTGTTGTGCAGCGTGCCGCCGCCGAGGGGATGCGGATGACAGACCACGCCGACGGCGGCAGGATCCTGAAGATCGCGGTAAAGCGCTTCGAGCTTCCCGGCGCTGGAGAAGAGATCGACGTGGCGGAGCGGCTTCGGATTCACAGTGCGTCCGATGTTTCGCGCACTGGCGAAAGCTTGACGAGGATGCGGCCGCTGTCGACCTTCACGTCATGCGTGGCGATCGTGAAGTCTCTGTTTCCCGGGCACCGGCCGGTCGTGACGTCGAATCCCCAAAGGTGCCACGGACAGACGATCTCGTCGCCGATCAGATCGCCCTCGGCCAGCGGTCCGCCGCGGTGAGGACAAGTGTTGTCCGTCGCAAAGAACCCGTGCGATGTATGGCAGATCGCGACCGTGTGGTCATCGATTTTGACGGACTTGATGCGCCCGACCGGCAGGTCAGTCTCGCGGAGAACCTCGATAAATGCTTCGGTCATCGGACGCGCACTCTAGCAAACCGCTCGCGGTTCGGGTCCTCGCAGGCTCAGTGACTGTTTCCCCTCATCGTCCGATAGGTCTTCCAGTCGGGTTCGTTCCCGGCGAGGTGAAGCGTGATCGGATACGGGTGTCCGGGCAGCAGATTGTTGAGCGCAGCGGCGAACGCTTTCGGATCCCCGGCATACCAGAACCAGGTCCGATCGCCGTTGCCGGTCACGACCATCATCAGGTAGGCGACGTGATCGCCCTGAATCGGATCGATCGCCGCTTCGAGCCGGGCGAAGTTCGCCTCAACCTCCGGCGAAGGCATTCCCGCCGCATCCGGCGTGTACTTCCAATGCATCTCGATCCGGTTCGGATATTGCGCAGGCTCAACCGCGGGCGGAGTCTCGTTCCGCACTTTCCACTTCAAAACCTTGTCCGACACTTTGTTCTCGAACTTGAGCCACCCGAGGTTGGGTGGTGTGGTGGCGGCGGCAAGCGTGAATGCGATGAGTGTCGCGCTCAGGATGGCAGCGATCTGTTTCATTCGGACAGTTCCTCTCGCGAAAGATGAACGGGGCGGGGAATGCCGCTGCGTCCGACCGCAGGATTGCCATCCCACACGCCCGGGATGGCCGTACCGCAATCGGGACAGTGACCGTCGACCAGATGATACGAGATCACGCGAAATCCAACACGGCCGATGACGACTCGATCGCACGAGGGACAGTGCGTGCTTTCGAGATCACCCACCGCTCCCGGGATGTTGCCCGGATAGATGAACCGCAACCCTGCACGCCGGCCGATCTCATATCCGCGAAGAAGCTGGCGCGCCGTCGTATTGGCGTTGCCGGTCATCTTGTAATCCTGATGAAACGCGGTGATGTGCCACGGGATGTCGACGTCGACGCCGGCGAGGAACTCGGCCATCTTCGTCAGCTCGTCATCGGAGTCGTTAAAGCCGGGCACGAGGAGCGTGACGACTTCGAGCCAGATGCCGCGCCGTTTGAGACCGCGGATCGTGTCGAGCACCGGCTGCAATGTGCCGCCGAGGTCGCGGTAGTGCGCGTCGGAGAACCCTTTGAGATCGACCTTGTAGAGATCGACATACGGCGCGATGTAGTCGAGCACCCTCTCCGTTCCGTTGCCGTTGGAAACATACGAGCAGACGAGCCCTTCCCGCTTCGCTTCCTTGAAGATCTCGACTGCCCACTCCGAGGTGATGAGCGGCTCGTTGTAGGTCGAGGTGATCACTTTCGCGCCGTGCTGCTTGGCGAGCTTCACGAGCTCAGACGGCTCGATGTCGGTCGGCGCAGCGCCCGCGACCGGATCGCGCAAAGCTTGCGACGTCACCCAGTTCTGGCAGTAGCCGCAGTGATAGTCGCAGCCGAGCATGCCGAATGAAAGGGCAAGCGCACCCGGATAGGCGTGGAAGAAGGGCTTCTTCTCGATGGGATCGACCTGCAGCGCGGCGGCATATCCACGCGGAACGCGCAGCACACCTCCCTCGTTGTAGCGGACCTTGCAGATGCCTTGGAGGCCTTCGAGAATCTTGCATCGGTGACCGCAGGAGTAGCAGCGCACGGCAGCGTTTTCGAGTTTGTCGTAAAGCTCCGGCGCTCCCTCGGCGGTGCGGCGCGCGAGGATCTCGCCGAGTGCACGCTGTCGTTCGGTAACTGCTGGCATGCATTGGAAAACACGCGAGGTCAGGCACGTATTGCCGGAACCCGTTGCGCTGCGGTGTAGCATATCCACGCCAGCAAGGCGCCTGCAACTCCATCGATGAGGTAATGCCAGCCGGTCACGATCGAGCCGATGAAGATGAAGACTGCAAAGATGCCGAAGACGATCCCGCCCCAGCTCGTCAGCCGTCGCATCCAGAGAAACGCCAGCATCTGAAAGGCGACGTGCAGGCTTGGAAACGCGGCCACTCCAAAGAGAATAATGAACGGACGCCGCACCCCTCGGAGCTGCGACACCACCGCGTCATAGTTCGTCATCAGAAGACGTTGGAAGGTCTGCGTGCGGTCCAGAAGCGGCGCGAGCGGCAGCCAGACCTCGGGGAAACGATACGCCGGACCGAGTGACGGCAGCGCCACGTAAAGCCATGCGCCGATGAGCCAGAGAAGGACATTCGAGTTCATGAATGCGATGCGCAGCCTTCTTTCGGGTGCCGAGGCGAAGAAGATGCCGGCGATGTTGAGACTGGCGAAGAACACGTTCGCGTAGGTCCAGTCGATCGTGCGCAGCAGCGGCGGCGCCGAAAAGATCGTCACCAGAAACACGTTCGGCGAATAGCCGAAGAAGATCGCGCGATCGAGGTTCCAGAGCTGTTGATCGAAGAGGCGCGGATGCAGCAGCGGAATCATCAGCTTGATCCAGCCGTAGGTGTGCATCCAGAGTCCCGCGAAAACCGCCAAACGAAGTGTATCGATCAACCACCCTTTCGATCGATAGACAGCCAGCAACTCGCGCGCGGTCCCTTTGCGCGCGGCAAGCGCGAGGCGGATGGCCACTCCGGCTAATGCCTGCAGCAGGAACAAGCCCGCGATCGAAGGAGCGATGACGCCGAGGGTCGAGAGCGGCATCGTGGTCATTCCACGAACCACGAAGAGGAGCAGCAGGAAGTTCGCGAGCGTGAAGATCTCGAAGAAGTACGGGCGCCCGGCTTTCACCGCGCCATCGTACGTTGGAAGACGCCCGGCGTCAGCAGCTCAAGGAGTGACGGGCGCGGGACCCGACGGGAGGAAGTACAACGCCACGGCGATGATGGCGTAGACGGCCAGGAGCTGAATGCCTTCGTACCAGTTCGTCTCGCCGTCCATGACGAGATAGGCAAAGATCGCGACGCCGAGGACGACGGCGAGCATCTCGAACGGCGTGAAGATCAGATCGAGCGGATGGCCCAGGGGGTATGAGAAGAAGACCAGCATGGGCGTGACGAAGAGCGCGATCTGCACGCTCGACTGCATCGAGATGTTCAGCGCGGTATCCATCTGATTGCGCGCCGCCAGCATCACGGCCGTCGAATGCTCGGCCGCGTTCCCGACGATGGCCAGAACAACGAAGCCGAGGAAGACTTCGTTCATCCCCCACGCCTTCCCCGCCGCCCCCACCGCGTGTACCAACCCCTCAGCCACCACACTCATGAGCGCACTGGCAAAGAGCAAGAGTCCGATGGCTTTCCTGACGCTCCAGACGTCCTCATCGGCCATTTCCGGCGGCGCAGTCACGGCAGTGAGCTGCTCCTTGTGCGTCTTGAACGCGAACACGAGCCCGAGGATGTAGACGACGATCAGGATGATGGCGGTACCGATCGAGACCGAATGAATGAGCTGCGGCTCATGCGCGGAATGCACCGATCGGAAGAAGAGTGCGGGCACGAGGAACGAAGCAACGGCGAGGATGAGCTGTCCGGCCTGCGACTCGGCTGCGAGCGCGTTGAACTTCAGAGTGCGATGCTTCCAGCCGCCCGCCAGCATCGAGAGTCCCGCCACAAACAGGAGGTTGCCGACGATCGAGCCGGTGAACGACGCGCGAACGACGTTCGGCAGGCCCGCACGGATCGCGAAGATGGCGATGACCATTTCCGCGAAGTTGCCGAAGGTGGCGTTGAAGAGGGCGCCATACGTGGAGCCCATCCGATGCGCGAGTTGCTCGGTGCTGATGCCGATCCAAGCGGCCAGCGGCAGCACCGCAGCACAGGCAAAGACGAACTCCCAGACCAGGCTGCCATGCATGAACTGCAATGCGATGGCGACCGGGATCGTGGCATACAGGAGCCAACTGGCAACGCGCTTCATGTGCTTCGTAACTCTATCTCGGGTGTCGCGTGTCGGGAGTCGGGTGTCGAGACTCTGGCGTTGGAACTCTGGAACCTTGGAGTCTGGGTCCAACCAAATCGTAGAATCTCTCACTCGCACTCCGACACCCGACACCCGACACCCGACACCCGATAAACTCGGCAGGATGATTCTCAGTGAGACCACCGGCTCCGTCACGACCATCACGCTGAACCGTCCCGAAAAGCTGAACGCCTTCAGCGGGACCATGCGCGAGGATTTGCTTGCGGCTTTGCGCGCGGCTGACGCCGATTCTGCATGCCGCGTCGTCGTGATCACCGGCGCTGGGCGGGCATTCTGTGCGGGCGGCGACGTCGAGTTCATGTCCGGTCTGCAAAAGGATGGCGACGTCGAGCGCTTTCGCAAACTCCTCGATGCCGGACGCGACGTCGTGACGCAGATCGCGGAGATGGCGAAGCCGGTCATCGCCTCGGTGAACGGAATCGCCGCCGGCGCGGGGTGCAATCTGGCGCTGGCGTGCGATTACCGGATTGCCTCCGAAGCAGCAAAGTTCGGCGAGACGTTCGTCAGGATCGGCATCCATCCCGATTGGGGCGGAACCTGGCTGCTACCGCGCCTGATCGGGACGGGGCGAGCGCTGGAAATGATGATGACGGGACGCATGGTCGATGCTGCCGAGGCGTTCGCGATCGGGATTGTCGAGCGCGTCGTGGCGGCGGATGCGCTCATGGATGGGACCACGAAGCTAGCGCGCACTATCGCGCAGGGACCCCCGCTGGCGATCGCAGGCATAAAGCGGGCGCTGTCGGCGTCGCGCACGAATGCGCTGCGCGTGCAGGTCGAACTGGAGAGTGAGCATCAGCTCGAGGCGTTCCGGTCGCATGATGCTGCCGAGGGAATGGCTGCGTTTTTTGAGAAGCGGGCGGCGAAGTTCGAGGGAAAGTAGGCGTCGCGTCGGTGCCATGCTCATAGTCGCCAGCGGGCCGCTGGCGGTCCAGCCGGCGGGCCGCCGGCGCTACGGTCGTAACTGCGCGACCGCATCACGCAGCGCTGCGGGCGATGACGAGCGTCTGGTCGTCCTTCTGCGGCGCTTCGCCGACGAAGCCATCGACGGCCGCGGCGATTGCGTCGCGCAGACCGACGGCGGTGCTGCCGGCGGAGCGCACGAGGAGCTCCTCGAACGCTTCGTTCCCCCATTCGTCGCCGGCGATGTTCTCGGCTTCATTGATGCCGTCGCTGTAGAGCACGACCGCGGAACCGGCAGCGAAGGGGCGGGTCTGCGTCATGTACTTTGATGTGCCAAGGATGCCGATGGGCAGTCCGTGAGAGCGCAACTGTTCCATGTGATTGGCAGTCAGCACGTAACACGGATTGTGCCCCGCGTTGACGAACTGGATCGTCTCCGCTTCCGGATCGATCGTGACCATGATCATCGTGATGAACTTATTTTCCGCCGACCAGCTATGGATATGCCGGTTGAGCTCCGTTGCGATATCGCCCAGCTCCCGACCCTCCGCAAAAAGAAGCTGCACGGCTGCGTGAAAGGCCGAGACGAGAAGGGCCGCGGGCATCGACTTGCCCGAAACATCGGCGACGATCGTGGTCAGCGTTCCTTCGCGCTGGAAAAACGCGTGGTAGTCGCCGCCCACCTGTTTGGCCGGACGCGACAGCGCAGCCAGCTCGATCCCTTCGACGGTGGGAATCGACTTCGGCAGAATGTCGCGCTGGATCGTCGCGGCGAGATCGAGCTCCCGTTGCATAGCCTGCTTCTCGAGCGCTTCCTTGTGCAGCCGGGCGTTCTCGAGGGCGATGGCAACCTGATTGGCGAAGAGCGAGAGGAGGCGCAGCTCGTTCGCTTCAAATGCGCCGACGTCACCTTCGCGCGTCTCGCGGTCGCCCGCGGCAAGAACACCGATCACGGCGTTGTTGCCTTTGATCGGCACGGCCACGGTGGCGATACAGCCGGGGAAGATACATTCAGAGGCGTCTTCGAACGTCAGGGCCTCACCGGCGGCGACAACGCGGTCGGTGATCTCATCGTCGAGAAAATCGGAGCGCGTGTCGCCAAACGAGCGATAGACACGGAACTTGTCGCCGTCGCGCAGAAAGAGCGCGGCGCGGCGCGCGTTGATGAGCGAGATCATCCGGAAAAGAATCTCGTCCGCCAGCGCATCGATGTTCAGCGTACCGGCGATGGAGAGGCCGATGTCATAGAGCGACTCGAGCTCCCAGAGACGGTACTTGAGCTGAAAATCGCCCTCGCGCATCTCCTGCGCGAGCCGATGGTTGTTCAACACTGATCCGGCAAAAGCGCCGGCAGCGTGCAGCATCTGCAGGTCTTCTTCCGACGCCGCGTCGCCGTTGAGGGCAACGAGGCCGAATTGATCACGGATCGTGCGGATGGGAATGAGATGACGAGGTTCCGGATCGAGCGGCGGCTTTGCGGACTCGATCTCGCCCTCGAGCACTTCGGGGGCGATACATGCGTCCGACTTCGCCACAAGACGCAGAGACGGCCCGCGCACATCGCGCAGGTAGACCGCGCTGACGTCGTAGGGAGTGTGTTTCGCGAACGCGTCGAAGATCAGGGACCCGTGCGACGAAAGGGCAGCCCGCTCGAGTTGTTGCAGATCGTGCAGAAACTCTGCGAACTGATTGACGAGGGGTGACATACAGGTGACGGAAGAATAGCAGTTGCGGGGACGTAGGTCGGACTCTCCAGTCCGACTCCGTTGCCTACGTCACAACCCGAGCTCCTTGAGCGCCGTATCCTCGTTCTCGAAGATCTTCGCGTAATTCGCAAGGCCCATGATCTGGAAGGTCTTGTGAATGACGGGAGTGAGGCAGCAGAAGGCGATGCTGCCGCCTTTGTCGATCATCTTCTCGATGATCTCGATGAGGATGCTGATGCCGATGGAGTTGACGATTTTCGTATCGCGAAGGTTGAGCAGGAGTGTGCGCACGTTGTCATCCATCAACTCGTAGGCCCGATTGGCGATCTCTTCGCCGCCGACGTTGTTGATGTAGCCCTTCGTGTAGAGCACCGCCCCGTTCGCCTTGCGGTCGACCGCGACTCTGAGTTCCTCAGTCATGATTCTTCTTCTCGTATTTGACCATGTGGATTGTGGTTCCCCCACCCGAGGAGGTCGAGATGCTGACCTCGTCCATGTGTGCCTCGATCAGTTGCAATCCTCTTCCGCGTTTGTGAGTCGCGCCAACTGCGGGCCGGCGCGAACGGGCCTCGTCAGGATCGAATCCGCGACCGTGATCGGTGATCCAGACATCGATCCTGCTGCCGTCGCCCTGGGAGGTTCCGACGAATCTTAAGTAGATGCGGTTGTCTTCGCAACCGGAATGCTCGCGAGCGTTGATACAGGCCTCGATGATCGCATGAGTCATCTCATCGATCTTCTCGGAGCTCATTCCGAGCTCGCGGGCGAGGTTTCCGGCCGCACGGGCGGCAGCGATCTCGATATCCGCGACCATCGGAAGGGTCAGCTCCATCTGCCGCTCGGCGGTTGAGGTCATTTCACGGGGATCCTGTCGGAGGTCTTCAAAAGGAGAGGAAGAGTGCGGCCACAGACTTGATCCAGGCAGGGATGCCGCCGAGCTGGTCGATCGCGAGCAGGGCGAAGGTGTTGATTGCCAGCAACATTGGAAGCGCGTACTGGACGGAGATGGTGTTGGTGCGGGTTTCGGCGATGCTTTTCATGGTGTCCCCCCTCATGTGTCGGGACCACCCTTGAGCAACGCGACTGCCACGCCCGATTTGCCTGCTCCACTCTCTCTAAGCCTCTGATGACGCGAAGTTTACACGAGAACTTGAGCAAGATGTCACGGACTGTGCCACTGGGTCAAATTGCCACACTAGCAAGGTTTCAAATTGTGTCATTGCGCTAAACGTTGGCATCTTATGATGTTATCAGTGAATGTCCCAAGACTCCACATGCGCCCCTAATTGGGACAGTGCCTCGCGCATCCGATAAAGCGTCTTTCGGTCGACCCCCAGTATCCGCGCCGCTTTCGACATGTTTCCCTTCGTGTGAGCGAGGACTCGGATCACATAGCGGCGCTGCAGATCCTCCAATGACGGAAAGTCCGTGATCAGTTCCACGCCGCCGGAGCCGGCCGCCGACTCGGGGAGCGCCAGATCGCCCGGATCGATCACAGGATCGGTCGTCAGCGCCAGCGAGCCCTCGATCAGATTCTCCAGCTCGCGGACGTTCCCCGGAAACGGATAGCGCATCAGTTGCTGCAGCGCTTCCTGCGTGATCCGCACGTCGTGCAGCCCCTCGCGCTTGCCGTACTTGTCGAGAAAGAAACGGACGAGCTTCGGAATGTCCTCTTTCCGATCGCGGAGCGGCGGAAGGACGATCTCAACGACCTTGAGCCGATAGTAGAGATCCTGCCGGAACTCGGCCTTCTCGATCATCTGCTCGAGATCGCGATGGGTTGCAGAAAGGATGCGAACGTCGATGGGGATGCGGCGGCGTCCGCCGAGCTTCTCCACCTCGCGCTCCTGCAGCACACGCAACAGCTTGGCCTGCAGCGCCAGCGGAATGTCGCCCACTTCATCCAGAAAGATCGTGCCACCTTTGGCCAGTTCGAACCTGCCCGGACGCGCATCGACTCCGGTAGCCACACCGCGCTCGATCCCAAAGAGCTCCGACTCGAGCAATGTCTCCGGTAGCGCGGCGCAATTGATCGCCACGAAGGGACCGTCTTTGCGAGACGAGTTGCCGTGGATGAGCCGCGCCACCATTTCTTTGCCGGTGCCCGACTCCCCGCGAATCAGCACGCTGGCCTGCGAATCGGCCACGCGGGCGACGAGATCGATGACGCGCTGCATCTTCGGCGAGTCGCCGATCATCAGGCGGTCGTTGTAATCGCGCAGCATGCGCTGCTTGAGGTTGCGGTTCTCGTCTTCGAGCGTCTCTCGCAGAACCGAGAGTTTGTGGAAGTTGCGAGCGTTGTCGATGGCCGCTCCGCCGATGGCAGCGAGCGAGGCGAGAAAGCGGAGGTCGTCCTCAACGAAACTGCCGCTCTTGGCGCCACGCTCCTCTTTCCCTCCGACTCCGATCATGCCGATGATGGTTTCGCCGGAGATCATCGGAGCCAGCAGCAGATCTTTGCCCGTGCCGCCGAGGAACTTGGAGACGGTGACGGACATCGGCTCGCGCGAGGCCAGGACCTGTTTGACGGGAGGCTCGGCCAGAATGGCGTTCGCCGGCGTCGGGATCTCCAGCTCGAACGTGAAGATCTGCTGAACGTTGAGCTTTTCGTCGAGAGAGAAGACGAAGCCGGCCATGGCATCGAGCACGGCGACGGCGCGGTGCATCAACTCTTCGATGAGCTCCCCTTCCGGACGGAGGGTATTCAGCGCACGCCCGACATCGTAGAGCGCCTCGAGCTGGAGGAGCTTGCGTCGCAGTTCGAAGTTCGATTGCTGGGCCATCGGTCGCCGGGTGCTAATCCCTTCCCACCGCTTTCCTGCACTCGCCGAGCAGAAAATCGCAGTTCCAGCTCGCGTAGAACGCGGGATCCATGGCGTAGATCCTTACGAACAACGATGCCGCTTCGTCGAAGCGCCCGCGTTTCATCTCCGTCCGTGCCAGAAAGTAGATGGCCCGGATGGTCTGCGGGTCGACTTCATTTTTCTCGACAATGCCGCGAAATCCCGCCTCTGCCTCCGTAAACGCCCGGCGCTGGTAGGCGCAGAGGGCTTTCGAGTATTCGTCGGTGCCGCCGCAAGTGGATGGTGGCTTCGCGCTCGCGGTCGTGGCGATGGCGAGGAGGAGTAAGAGAGCACAGCGCACAGTCATCAGTTTAGAACCTTTTCACGCGGAGACGCGGAGAACGCGGAGACTCCACTCCGCCTCTCCGCGCCTCCGCGTGAACCCCACTCCCTTTCGAAATACACTCTAACGATGAATCTCGGCATCATCGGCAGCGGCCGCGCGGCTTGGGCCTTCGCTTCGACCTGGAGGCGCATCGGTTGGCCGGTCGTTGGAGTGGCTACCCGCGGGGTCGTGGCCACCCGCGGCAACGACACGCCGCTCGGCCCACGACGCTCGATCGAAGAGTTGGCGGCAACCAGCGACATCCTCCTCGTCGCGGTCAGCGATCGCGCCATCGAAGAGGTCGTGGGCACGATTCCGGAAACGAAGGCCATCATCGTCCATCCCAGCGGCGCGCTGCCTGCCCTCCGAGGTGGCTTCTCGCTGCATCCACTGAAGTCGCTGCCACCGGTTGGAGAACCTTCTGATCTGGAAGGGACCCTCCTCGTCTTCGAAGGTGCGCACCGCGACGTCGCAAAACGGATCGCCACCGCGGCCGGAGCCCGTTTCGCGGAGATCACAGCGGAGGCGAAGACGCGATACCACGCCGCCGCAGTGTTCGGATCAAACTACGTGGCCGCATTACTCGACATCGCGGAAGACCTCATCGGCATCGACGACGTTCGGGAGGATCTGGCCGTCCTTGCCCGCTCCGCCATCGACAACTGGCTGGCGCATACCGACGGGCAACGCTTCACCGGGCCTGCCGCGCGCGGGGACGAAGCGGTCATGAATCGCCACGCCGACGCGCTAGCCGGACAGCCGGACCTCGCGGAGCTGTACCGCCTCCTCGCCGCGCGCATTGTTGCGACTGCAAAGTAGCGGGTGCTACCATCGATCCCCTTTCGATCGGAGCCTCGCCCGGATGGTCTTCTTCAACTACGCGACGATGCAGATGGCGGCGAAGATCGTTTATTACGGTCCGGGCCTCTGTGGGAAGACGACTAACCTCCACCACATCTACGCCAAGACCTCGCCGCAGAGCCGCGGCGAAATGGTGAGTCTGGAGACGGAAACCGACCGTACGCTGTTCTTTGACCTGCTGCCGATCGACGTCGGCGTCATCGGCGGGTTCAAGACGCGTCTGCAGCTCTACACGATCCCCGGCCAGGTCTTCTACAACACGACACGCAAGCTCGTCCTCAAAGGCGTCGACGGTCTCGTATTCGTCGCCGACTCGCAGGTGGCGATGCTCGACGCGAACCTCGAGAGCTTCAAGAACCTCCGCGAAAACCTCGGCGAGATCGGCCTCTCCATCGACGAGATCCCTTTGGTTCTTCAACTCAACAAGCGCGACCTCCCGAACATCGCCTCGGCTCAGGCGGTCGTCGATGTCATCGATCCGGAGCGCAAGTTCGACTTCGTCGAGGCTGTGGCGTCCCGAGGAGATGGTGTTTTCGAGACTCTGAAGGTGATCTCGAAGCTGACGCTGCGAACGTTGCGGCGGCGCATGACCGGCGAAGAGCCAGCGCGCGCGACACTGCGCCGGCCGGTGTCTGAAGCCTCGGCCTTCCGCGTTCGGGAGGACCCGGTCAGCAGCGAAGGAAGCATCGCGGAACCGGCGCAAGCTCCCAGAAAGAAGATCGACACCGCTCCGATTCCTGCGTTCGGCACCGCCGCTGGCGTCTTGCCATCACAAGCGTCCACCGAGCCCGCCGCCACGCAAGCGGTTCAGATCGTGGAGCCGATTGAAGAGATCTCCTCGGCTGACGAGATCCTGGCCGAGCTCGCGGGCATCGATGAGATGTCCATTCCTGACGTGCTCTCCGAATCGGACGTGCTCCCCGAACCGCTGCCGCCTGTTAACGCGGCCCCGCCCGTCAACGAGCCCTCACCTGCCCCTCCCGAACCGGACATCGATTTCGGCCAGAGTGAACGGCCGGGCAAAGCGGCGCCGGAGGTCAAACACGTCAAGGTCCGCTCCTCGGTCGACATCATGGCCGAGCTCGAATCGCTCCGGAAGCGCGCCACACAATCGACACCCAAGGCGCCGCCGAAAAAGGAAACGTCGCCGCTCGATGCACTCAGAAATCCACCCAAACCGAAGCGCGACGTCCACCGCACGATCACTCTGCCGACACCTCCCGGCACCCTGCCAAAGTCGAAACGTTTGCGCATTGCGGTATCCTTTGAGAATGACGGAGGCGTCGTCCAGTCGCAGGAAGAGTCGATCGACCTCGGCGAGACGGGCGATGTGCAGTCGCTGTCGGTCAATCTGAAATTCGAAGATCTCTAACGGGGCGGAGGGTGTTGCGATGACGATGAGCCGAGCGGTCGTGCTGCTGTTGGCCCTCTGCACCGTTGCTTGTGCTACTGCCCCTCCCCCTGCGCCGGCACCGAAGCTGGCCAGCAAACCAGCCACATCACCGTCCGCCGCAAGACTTCAGACCGAGGAGTACCGGCGGGCACTCGAAGCAGCGTATGGCGAGATCGTCGCGCGCGAGGGAAAGCCGGTCACTGCGCCGAAGGTTGACGTCGAAGCCGTAGTGTCGATGCCGATCCCGGAGCACGAAACGATCCGCGGCGCGCTTCAGTACTTCACGACCGATCTCAAGCCGAGCATCCAGGAATCGCTGATCCGCTCGGCGAAGTACAAGAACCTCATCGACAAGGCGCTCGACGAGAACAAGCTGCCGCGCGGTCTGGCGTATCTGCCGGTGATTGAAAGCGCGTACGTGCCGACCCTCACCTCGCGCGCCGGCGCGCACGGCATCTGGCAGTTCATGCCCGAGACTGCGCGCGAGTACGGCCTGCGCGTCGACTGGTGGGTGGACGAGCGCGCCGATCCGGAGCGTTCCACCCGCGCTGCTGCTACGTACCTCCGCGACCTCTATCGCCAGTTCAACGATTGGCCGCTCGCACTTGCGGCGTACAACGCAGGGCCGGGACGCATCCGCCGCGCCATGGAATCGACCGGCGCTTCCACATTCTGGGAGCTGCTCGACGCCGAAGCCGTGCCTAAGGAGACACGCGGCTACGTTCCCACTTTCTTCGCCACGCTGACGATCGCCAGCGATCCGGTGACCTACGGATTCCGGCTCGGATCACCCGCCGACTTCGATCATCAGCAAGTTGAGGTGGAAGGTCCTCTCTCGCTCCGCTATCTCGCCACGATCGCGAACGTTGACGAACGGCTTCTACGCGATCTGAATCCTGCGCTCCGCCACGGCGTCGTGCCTCCAGGAAGAACGTCCGTGCATGTTCCGTCGAAGGCAGCCGCGGCCGTCACCGCGCGTGCATCGACGTTGAAGAACGAGGATGCGAACATCGCTTTCTGCTCCTACACGCTGCCCGACGGTCAGTCGCTGCGCCGCCTCGCCCGCAGCATCGGCACCGACGTCGACACGCTCCTGGCGATGAACAATCTCCGGTCCGCCGACGACATCGGCGGCGGCGATTCGATCTATCTCCCGGTGCGGGCGCGCGAGCTGGGATCGCTGCTCGCGCACAACGACGCGTATTACGCTGTGAAGAAAGGCGACACGTTCTTCTCGATCGCGAAGAGTCACCACCTCTCAGTCGAGGAGCTCCTGGCGATCAACGAGCTCGATTCCGATCACAAGCTTCATCCGGGAGAGAAGTTGCGCGTGACTGCACCACACGCGCTGAGCGCAGCAGGGATGTGAGGTTGCGGGGGTCGTAGGGTGTCGGGGGTCGGGGGTCGTAGCAGAAGCACGCTTTATCTACGACTCCCGACTCCCGAAACGCGACTCCCGCGCACGCAACATGCACGCCGTTCTTTTGTTATGGCAAGAGGATTCGAAAGCAAGTCTGTTGAGTCGCATCGTCAGGATGTCGAGAACGAGCGCGAGGCGCGTCGAAGCGGCAAACGTGTCGATGTTCACGAGATCGAGCGCCGCCAGAAACGTGAAGGACTGGAGCTCTCGCGCAGACGCATCGTGACCGAGCTCGAAGCAACGACGAACGACCGTCGTCGCGAATCGCTGCGCGCCGCACTCGCGCATCTCGACAGCGAGCTGGCGAAGTTGGAGTAGCGAACTCTCGTAAACGCGCGCACGCCGCTACGGCAACATGAAATGCCGCGCCTCAGCCGTTCGTTTCGCCCCCCACCATGGCCGAGAGCAGTGACTACAAGAAAACGCTGAACCTTCCGCAAACCTCCTTCTCGATGAAGGGGAACCTGCCGCAGAACGAGCCGAAGCGCCTCGAGCAATGGCGTCTCATCGACCTCTACAAGCTCATTCGCGAGAAGTCGGAAGGGCGGCCGAAGTCGGTTCTGCACGACGGCCCTCCCTACGCGAACGGCCACATCCACATGGGCCACGCGCTCAACAAGATCCTCAAAGACATCGTCGTCAAATCGAAAACGATGATGGGCTACGACTCGCCGTACGTGCCGGGCTGGGACTGCCATGGCCTGCCGATCGAGCACGCGGTGGACAAGGAGATCGGGAGCTCGAAGCGGAAGGAGATGTCGCCGGCCGACTTCCGGCGCGCCTGCCGCACGTTCGCCGAGAAGTTCGTCTCCATCCAGCGCCAGGACTTCATCCGACTCGGCGTCTTCGGCGACTGGTTCCATCCCTACATGACGATGGCGTTCCAGTACGAAGCCGACATCGCCTATGCCCTCGGCCGCTTCTTCCGCACCGGCATGGTCTACAAAGGGCTCAAGCCGGTTCATTGGTGTACGTACGATCAGTCGGCACTCGCCGAAGCCGAGGTCGAGTATGCGGACCACACGTCTCCCTCTGTTTATGTGCGCTTCCGCCTGACCGACGAATCGGTAAAGAGCCTCGACCTTCCGATCGAGAAGCCGTGCTACGCCGTGATCTGGACCACGACCCCCTGGACGCTTCCCGCTAACCTCGGCATCGCAGTCAAGCCCGATTTCGACTACGAAGTCGTCGAGCACGACGGCGAGAATTACATCATCGCCGGTGAGCTGGTTCCATCCGTCATCACGAAGTTCGGCTGGACCGAATACCAGGTCGTCAAGGTCTTTAAAGGTGCCGCGTTCGAGCACCTTCGCTACCGTCATGCGTTCCTGCCTCGCGAAGGGGTCTTCGTGCTCGGCGACTACGTCACGCTCGATCAGGGAACGGGCCTCGTGCACACGGCGCCCGGGCACGGCGTCGACGACTTCAAGACTGGCCAGCGCTACGGGCTCGAGACCTACACGCCCGTCAATCATCGCGGCGAGTTCACGCCCGACGTGCCGCTGTGGGCGGGGATATTCGTGTTCAAAGCCAATCCGCTGATCGTCGAGCACCTGCGCGAGCGCGGTGCGTTGATGCATGCGGAAACGATCACGCACTCGTATCCGCATTGCTGGCGCTGCAAGCACGCCGTGATCTTCCGAGCCACGGAGCAGTGGTTCATCTCGATGGACGACAAAGACCTTCGCGCGAAGGCTCTCGAACAGGTTCACAGCGTGAAGTGGTTCCCGGCCTGGGGCGAAGAGCGCATGGCCGGCATGGTCGAGAACCGTCCCGACTGGTGCATCTCGCGCCAGCGCACTTGGGGCGTTCCGATCACTGTTTTGTACTGTGAAAGCTGTGGCGAGCCGGTCACGTCGCCCGAGCTGTTCGAGCGCGTGAAAGAGCTGTTCCTCACCGAGGGTGCCGATGCCTGGTACGACCGTCCGGCCACCGATTTTCTGCCTGCGAACTACGGATGCACAAAGTGCGGAGGCACAGCGTTCCGCAAGGAGCTCGACATCCTCGATGTCTGGTTCGACTCCGGCTGCTCGCACCTCGCTGTTCTGAAGGAGCGTCCCGAGTTGACGTGGCCGAGCGACGTCTACATCGAAGGACACGATCAGCACCGCGGATGGTTCCAGTCGTCGCTGCTCGTCGGCACCGGCCTCGAAGGCGCAGCGCCGTTCCGTCAGGTCATCACCTGCGGCTTCCTCATCAACGAACAGGGCGACAAGATGTCGAAGTCGCGCGGCAACGCGCTATCGCCGCAGGACGTTCTCAAGCAGCACGGCGCCGACGTCATCCGCCTCTGGGTTGCGATGATCGACTACCAGACCGACATGACGATCGGCCCGCAGATCATGGGCCGTGCGGCTGAGGCCTACAAGAAAATCCGCAATACCGCCCGCTACCTGCTGTCGAACCTGAACGGCTTCGAGCCGGAGCGCGATGGTGTGTCTCATGACCAGCTTCTCGACGTCGACAAATGGGTGCTGTCTCGCGCTGCCGAGGTGTTCGAGCGGTGTCGACGCGCGTACGAAGAGTACGAGTTTCACGTCGTCTATCACCGCGTGCTCGACCTTTGCACCGTCGTGCTGTCGTCGCTCTATCTCGACATCTCGAAAGACACGTTGTACTGCGATGCACCGGCGTCCGTTAGCCGGCGCTCGGCGCAGACTGCGATGTACGAGATCCTGCGCGGCATGGTGGCCTTCCTGGCGCCGCTACTCACGTTCACCACGGAAGAAATCTACGAGGCGATGCCGGGAGCGAAGGAGCAGTCGGTGCATCTCGTCGACTTCCCCTCGATCACCGCACCCGCAACCGATTCCGCCGCCTGGGATCGAATCTTCCGCGTCCGCGAGGCAGTATCGAAAGTGCTCGAAGGAGCGCGCGCTGCGGGAACGATCGGGCAATCGCTGGAGGCTGACGTCACGCTTCACGGCGTCACGCGCGAGGCGATCGTAGGCACGCTCGATCTCGACCTGGCCAAAGTCTTCATCGTGTCGCACGTCGACTTTGCGCCTGCCGCCGCCGATTCGACTATCGAGATCGAAGGTGTCGGCGCAGTCGGCATCACCATGTCGCCCGCGCGCGGCAAGAAGTGCGGCCGCTGCTGGCAATACCGCGAAGAGGTTACCGAAGACGGCGGCTTGTGCGCACGCTGCGACGAGGTTGTGGCGACACTCGAAGTGCCCGAGCAGCCGACGGTGTAGGTGCTGCAGTCCGCGAAGACGGTCTTAGAGGCAGTTCACGCGGAGGCGCGGAGATGCGGAGGGAGCACCGGTTCCTCTCCGCGTCCTCCGCGTCTCCGCGTGAAACGGTTTTGGAGGAACTGTTACGCTAACCCTGCTTGCGCTTCGCCGACCTTCACACCCACACCTATCACTCCGACGGCACCCGTTCGCCGCGCGAGGTCATCGACGTGGCGCTGTCGCACGGGATCGCGATCGTGGCCATCAGCGATCACGACAACCTCGCCGCCTACTTTGAGATCAAGCCGTACGCGGACGAGCGCGGTGTCACGCTCGTTCCGGCAACGGAGCTGTCATGCGCGTACGAAGGCGTCGACATCCACATACTGGCCTACGCGTTCGATGCGCACGATGAACGGATCGCGGCGCGGTTGCAGCATTTCCGCGAGGCGCGGCAGTCGCGCGGCCGGCGCATCGTCGAAAAGTTGCGCGCCCTCGGGTACAACATCAGCTCCGAGCGCGTCGAGCAGCTCGCTGCCGGTGGCGCGGTAGGCCGTCCGCATGTGGCGCGCGCGCTCGTCGAGGGTGGCTACGTCGCATCCGTTTCGGACGCCTTCGATGTTCTGCTCCGTCCCGGCAAGCCTGGCTACGTCGAGAAGGACCGCTTCGCCATCGAAGAGGCAGTAGCACTGATGCGCGCGACCGGCGGCGTGACGTCGATCGCGCATCCGACGCTCTATCCCGATCACGCGCGCATCGTCCCGCAACTGCTCGACGCCGGCATCGACGGCATCGAGGTTCTTCATCCCGACGTCGACGAAGCATCGCGCGAGATCTACACGAGCGTCGCCCGCTTCCGCGGCAAGATGCTGACCGGCGGCTCGGACGATCACGGCACCGTGAAGAAGACCGAAACGCTGGGCACGGTCAAAGTGCCGGAAGCGTGGATCGGATCGATCCTGGAGCGGGTGTAGCCCTGCTTTAGTTAGCCCGCATTTCTCACGCTTTGCAGTGGAATTGCCGGCACTACGCTCCCAATCGAGCGCCTTCTCCCCCACGCTTCTCAGTGGGGGAGAAGGTGGCCGAAGGCCGGATGAGGGGGCGTTTGGCTGTCGCGTCAACGTTGCACAAACACCGCAGGGATGCCCTTTTCGATAGCGTCTCGCTCGCAAAGAACGTGTTTATCCCATCTTGCAACGCCCCCCTCATCCGGCTTCGCCACCTTCTCCCCCCGCAAAAAGCGCGGGGGGAGAAGGCGCTCGTTGGAAGAGCTGGGGACAGGGGTGAGAGAAATGCGAGTTAGCGCGTTCTCAGCTCAGAACAGCTTCGACTGCGGCGCCTTCATGCCGCTTCGCAACGCGTCGATGAGAGCCTGGCCGAGGAGGGCTTTCTGCCAGTTGCGCATGACGGGGACGCGATCGAGGTCGGCCGGTTCGTGCGGCTGGGCCTCCGCGACCGAAACGAGGATGTGACGGGGCGCGAGCACCGAGGCGTCGACTTTCAGGTCTTTGGCAATCTTGTCGCGCGCCTTCTTCATCCGGTCGATGCGCGCTTCCATCTCGCGGTCGCGCAGCCATGTCTTCGACTCCGACTTCTCCGGCAGCTCCTCGTCGGGAATCGCCATCGCTTCCTTCACCAGCCGGACGATGTCGCGTCCGAAGCGGCCGCGGTGATATCCGGAGACGCCCTTGATGCTGTTGAAATCCTGCGTGGACGCCGGCTTGATCCGAGCGATCTCGAAGATCAGATCATTGCCGAAGATCTTGAACGGCGGCCGGTCGGCCTCGCGCGCCAGACCGTCGCGAAAGTCGTAGAGCGCGCGAACGACGGCCAGCGAGCGGCGGTCGAGCGCACCGAGCCCCTTGAGCCGTCGGAAAGGCTCCTCGTCGCCGTCCTTTTCGTTGAATCGGATCTGCTCCTGCCTGCCAAACTCCTCGACCGCCCACTCCCAGCGGCCGAGCGCAGTCAGCTCATCGCGAAGCCGTCCGGCCAGCGCGATCAGATGCCGCGTATCGGTGGCCGCGTATTCGAGCATGTCGGGCGGCAGCGGCCGCATAGCCCAGTCGGCGCGTTGATGCTTCTTGTCGACCTTGAATCCGAAATGGCGGTCGAGCAGTGCGGCCAGACCAAACGCCTCGTAGCCGAGTAGCTGCGAGCAGACCATCGTGTCGATCAGATTCGCGATCGTGAAGCCGAAGTCGCGGTTGAGGATGCGCAGGTCGTAATCGGCGCCGTGCAGAATCTTCGTGATCGCGCGATCGGCGAGAATCTCGCCGAACTTCGCGATATCGAACTTGCACAGAGGATCGATGATCATGTCCTCGCCGGGAATGGACATCTGGATCAGACAGACCTTGTCGAAATACGAGTGCAGCGAATCGGCCTCGGTGTCGAGCGCGACGACCGGCTGCGCGGCGACGCGCGCCATCGCGGCATCGAAGGCCACTTGCGTATCGATGAAGTTCACAGCACACGCTCCCGCAACCCGATCGATACCAGCTTCTCGTTGAATGCGCTGCGGTCGAACGATTCGCCGGCAGCAAGGACGCGCACATCGTCCAGCTCATCCGACATGCTGAGGAGCAGCGCCAGATCCTCGGCGGCAGGAACGCGAATCTCCCGGGTGTAGAGCTCGATCGTACGTGCGGTGGCAAACATGCGGGCGTAAAGCGCGTTGCTGGCCACAAGCACGTACACGCGGACGTCACCTTCTTCGTCGACCCACGTCAGCGGAACGAGGTCGAGCTCCTCGGTCTGCTCGATCTCGTCGCGGTCGACGCGGAAGCCGCGGTTGTTCGCCATCATCGCAACCTGATTCTGCTGTTGCGGTTGCATCAGAGCGAGCACGTCGATCGATCCGTCCTCGATCATGCCGCCGAGCCACGCCGCGCGTGCGACGCTGCCGACGAACATGGACTCGATTCGGAGCCTGGTGAGAAGTTCTGCGGTTGATTCAATTGCCCGGGCATGGCGCGGCGTCGCGCGGAGAGGATGCATGAACGGGCGATTATAGTTGCGGGAGTCGTGTGTCGGGAGTCGGGGGTCGTAGACAAGAGAGAATCGCGTTTGCGTCATCGAGACTTCGAGCTTCGATCCGGGGGGGTGGGGAGTGGGGTGTGGGGTCTGGGAGCCTACTAGCGAATCTTCATACTCTTCAGCTCCCACACCCCACTCCCCACTCCCCACCCCCGATTCACGCGGTACCATGACGACGGTGCTCGATCGCCTCCGCGACCTCATCTCCCATCACTGGGGATACGATTCGTTCCGTCCGTTGCAGCAGGAAGCCATGCTCGCTACGCTCGAGCGGCGCGACTCGCTCGTGGTGATGCCGACCGGCGGCGGCAAATCGCTCTGCTACCAGGCACCCGCGCTGCTCAGCGAGCACGTCACGGTCGTCGTCTCGCCTCTCATCTCGTTGATGAAGGATCAGGTCGATGGCTTGCGCGAGTGCGGCGTCGCCGCGGCACAGCTCAACAGTTCGCAGCGCAGCGACCAGCAGCGCGAGATCGAGCGCGCCGTGCTCGACGGCAAGATCAAGCTCCTCTTCGCATCACCGGAGCGCCTGGCCATGGGCAGTTTTCGCGATCTGCTCAAACGCGCGAATGTTCGAACGTTCGCGATCGACGAAGCGCACTGCATCAGTCACTGGGGCCACGACTTTCGTCCGGAGTACCGCCAGCTTCGCGATCTGCGCAAAACGTTCCCCGAGGCGTCCGTGCATGCGTACACGGCAACCGCAACACCAAAGGTTCGGCAGGACATCATCGAGCAACTCTCGCTCCGCGATCCGCTCGAGCTCGTCGGCGACTTCGACCGGCCGAACCTCACCTATCGCGTTCTTCCTCGAACGAAAGAATGGGAGCAGGTGCTCGAAGTCGTGGGGCGGCATCAGGGCGAGGCCGGCATCATCTACTGCATCCGTCGCCGCGACGTCGATTCGCTCTCCGAAAAGCTGCGGCGCAAAGGAGTCAATGCCGTTGCCTATCACGCCGGTCTCCAGCCGGAAGAGCGCCGCGCCGCGCAGGAACAGTTTGCGACGGAGAAGTGTGACCTGGTCGTCGCCACTGTCGCCTTCGGAATGGGCATCGATCGCTCCAACGTCCGCTTCGTCCTCCACACCGGCATGCCGAAATCGATCGAGCATTATCAGCAGGAGAGCGGGCGCGCCGGGCGCGATGGACTCGAAGCGGAATGCGTCATGCTCTACTCCGCCGCTGACGCCATCGTCTGGCGGACGATGATTGAGCGCGGCGGTGAAGGCATCGAGCCCGATCCGGCGTTTGTCGATGCGGCGATGCGCCACGTGCGCGATCTCGACCGCTACTGTTCCGCGGCCGCCTGCCGGCATCGCTCACTGGTGGAGTATTTCGGCCAGCAGTACACAGCCGCCAACTGCAACGCCTGCGACATCTGCCTCGGCGAGACGGAGAGCGTCCCCGACTCGCTGATCATCGCGCAGAAGATCCTCTCCTGTGTCTATCGCGTCGGTCAGGCGTTTGGCGTCGGACACGTCACGAGCGTCCTGCGCGGCGAAGACACGGAGAAGATCCGCGACCGCGGCCATTCCCGGCTATCGACGTTCGGGCTGCTCAAGACCTCGACGAAGCACGAGCTGCGCGAATGGATCTACCAGCTCATCGCGCAGGACTTTCTTCGCCAGACCGAAGACGAATACCCAGTCCTCCGCCTCGGCGCCCGCGCCCGCGATGCGATGAAAGGCGCTGCCGAGGTGAAGCTGCGGCAGCCGGCAGCGCGGAAGAAGGACAAGGCCGCTCGCTCCACCACGGCAGCCGCTCCACTCGAGCCGCTCGTCGCGCACGACCGCGAGCTTTTCGAGTCGCTGCGCAAGTGGCGGCGCGGCGAAGCCGAACATCGCGGAGTGCCACCCTACGTCATCTTCAGCGACAAGACTCTCCGCGAGCTGGCGCGAAAGCGTCCGACGACGCTTCACGAGCTCCGCGGGATCTACGGCGTTGGCGACGCCAAGCTCGAGGCGTTCGGCGACGCGCTCGTCACACAGATCCGCGAACACTGCGCGACTGCGCCATCGTAACGAGCAGCCACACCGCGAACGCGCACGATCCCACCCCGGCAATCAATCCTGCCGCACGCAGAAGAAACGCGAAGAAATGATCGGCAGGCAGCATGTGCAGCGCGCCGAGGATGTATCCCCAATCGTGCTCAAGATCCTCCGAGGCTGCGAATCCGACCAGCGGCAGATCCTTCGATCGCGCATCGCCCACATACGCCGACAGCTCGTACAGGCTGTACGAAAGCCAGCAGCCGCCGACCGAGATCCCGAAGTAGTCCGGCTGACGCGCCAGATAGATGATGCAGACAATCGGCACGGCGATCTGAAACACACTTCCCATGATCGCCGTGACGAAATGCGGCGCCCAGGCGGTGACGAGATGCCCCATCTCATGAAAGCCGAGGGTGATGCCGTAGAAGATTGTCCAGCGGGTCGGATCGCGGAACTTGATGATGAGAAGGTAGACCAGGTAGACGAGCAGGATCGCCCGCGGAATCCACATCCGCCCGCGGCACCAGTCGCGTGCGTCCTCGATGAAGAGATCGAGCACGGTGGGATCGGCGTGCTTCGGCGCGGCTTCGATGTGACCCATTGACGGAATTGTAAGGCGGGCTACCAAAACACCTCACCACAGAGACACAGAGAGCACAGAGAGCACAGAGAAAATAGTCTTGCTCTGTGCACTCTGTGTCTCTGTGGTTTAGGGCTTTTCTACTGGATAGCGGCGGCGAAGGTCATCACAAATACTCCAGCACCCGCGCCACATGCTCCCACTCGGTCGCGCCGTTGCCGATGGCGACGCGGATGCCGTAGCGGTTGCGGAGGCGGGTGTGGGAGACGAAGAGGCGGCCGCTGGCGTTCATCCGTTCGAGCGCTTCGATGCTGGCGCGCTCGGATGCGGTTTCATCGATCGCCCCGTTGGGATCGCGAACGATTTTACGGAAGACCACGACGCTCAGACTCTGTGGCGCGATCAACTCGACGTCGTCGCGTTTCTGCAACTCTTCGGCGAGACGTCCCGCATCGGCGACGTGCTGGCGAATCACGGCCTGCATCCGCGTAACGCCGTAGTGCTCGAAGAGGTACCAGAGCTTGAGCGCGCGAAAACGGTGGCCCAGTTGCAGACCGTAGTCCATGAAGTTCACTTCGGCCGAGTCGGTCGTCTTCAGATACTCGGGAACGAGCGAGAAGGTCTCGCGCAGCACATCCGGCTTGCGCGTGTAGAGCACGCTGCAGTCGATCGGTGTGAAGAGCCACTTGTGCGGGTTGATCACGATCGAATCGGCCGCGTCAATGCCATCCCACAGCCAACGAAACTCGGGGCAGATGGTGGCTGGGCCGGCGTAAGCGGCATCGACGTGCAGCCATACGTTCTCCCGCTTCGCAATCTCAGCGATGCGCTTGACCGGGTCGACGGCCGCGGACGAGGTCGTGCCGACCGTTGCTGAGATCGCGCAGGGAACCTTACCCGCCGCGCGGTCGCGCGCGATCGCTTCTTCCAGCGCCTCGACACTCATGGCGAACGTATCGTCGCCGGCGATTTTGACGACGCCGTCGATTCCGAAGCCGAGGGCCAGAGCGCCTTTCTCGATCGACGAATGGGCATGCTCGGAGCAATAAACGCGAAGCGGCGGCGCCGCCGCGAATCCGCGCGTACGAATCTCCGGCGCGGCGTATTCACGCGCTGCCGCCAGGGCCAGGAATGAATTGATCGACGCTGTGTCGTTGATGATGCCGAAGAGATCGCCCGGAAGACCGAGCGCCTCGCGAAGCCAGCGCAGCGTCAGCGTCTCCAGCTCCGTCAGCGACGGCGAGGTGCGCCAGATCATCCCGTTCGCATTCAGCGCCGCGGTGAGCAGCTCGGCCAGGATGCCAGCCTGGGAGCCGGTAATCGCGAAGTAGGCGAAGAACGCGGGATGGTTCCAGTGCGTCATGCCTGGCATGACCTTCGACTCGACGTCAGCAAGAATGGCGTCGTACGGCCGCCCTGTTTGGCTCGGCTCCGCTGCAAACTTCTTCGCGATGTCGCCCGGCTGCACGCGGGAGAGGACGTCGTAGCGGTCGACGCCGTCGAGATAGTCGCCAATCCAGTCGATCAGCTTGTGGCCGGCTTCGCGGAACTCATCACTCGTCGGATCGAGCTTGGGCATGCGGCGCATCTTCGCCGCCCCGCAGCGAATTCGCAAGCATCAGAAAGACGACGAAGGCGATGGGCAGGGCCGCCTGCGCGGTCAGCCGCGACCACGAAGTCATCACATGCCAGTGCAGGTCGTTCGGCGTCGCCAGATACGCAGCGATATAAAAGAGAAGCTGGAGGACCGTGACCAGGAACACGAAGCGCTCGCTGCGCCGGGCCGCGGCCGGAGCGACCAGAATCCCGGCCAGGATGGCGAGCCAGAACCACGGGTCATGCAGCCGAGTGATGAGAAAGCCGAGAATCTCGTGGACCTGCGGCAGGCGCGCCATGAGCCGCGAGAAGGCAGAGCCGCCGGCGATATCGGTCGGCAACACGTGGATGAGGCGCAACAGGAGCCATGGTGCAGCGAGCGCGTATGCCGGCCAGAGTTTTGTCGCGGTTCCTAGACGACGCAATCGCGATGTCTCGCCCCCTCGAAACCACGAGACTGCGGCAACAGCAAGCGTCACCGACACCAGCAGCGCCAACCCTTCGTTCTTGCAGTTCGCGGCGAAGCCGAGCATGAGCGCTCCGTGCCGCCACGCGGCGGCATCATCGTCGTCGCGAAGGGCCGCACGCACGAAGAGAACGGCAGCGCCTCCAAACGCGATGAGCGCTCCTTCGGCGAGCCCGATGAACGTGCTGACGGCGCGCGACGCCAGCGCGAGCGCGAGCAGCGACGCGAAGAATGGCGAGGTCTCGCGCGCGGCCAGCCCGCGCATGATCAGCACCGCGGCAACTCCCCAGGCCACGCAGAGCAGACCGAGCCAGCGGTCGCTCCAGCTTCCGTTTAGAAGCGCGACAAAGTCGAAGTTCAGCGGGACGAGCAGCGGATAGTCGGTATGAGCGAACGTGTTCCAGCGGCTGCCGAGGAATCGCCAATCGATCCCTCCGGCTTCGAGAAAGACGCGCGCTTTGAGGCCCCAGATCGCCCAGAAATCCCACTCCCAGAGTGAGGCCAGCGTGGCGTAGAGCGCGTAGCCGGTCAACGCGAACAGCGTAACGACGTCGAAGACATGCGCACGGGCAGCGGGTTGCGGCTTGCCGGTTGCCGGCTGTCTGGCGAGGATCGACGCTGCGCAGAAGACGGCCAGGGCAGCGAGCGTGACGTCGGGCAGCGTCCAGCGCAGCTTCACGACCGAGAGCGCAAGCAGGATGAGAAAGATGGCCCCGCTGCCATAAAGGAACGACGCGCCGACCAGCAGCGGTCCTCGGGCGCGGCGATCGACAGCAAGCGTGATCGGCAGCCCGAGGACCGTCATGCTGAGGATGGCGATGAGCGCGGCTGTCATCGCTGCGATTCCGAATGGAGTGTGGGGGCGTTAGCGGCGGAGGGATTCGGCCGCCCGGCAGGCGGAGCGGCGCCCCAGACCGGCCGCAGCAGAATCCCTCCCTCGCCCTGCCAGACGATCTCGGCCGGCATACGGACCGTCATTCCAAACGCAGCAAGGTAGCGCGCGGCGCGAAAGTTCTTTGGAAGCTTCTCGTTCTCCGGAGTGACGAGCGGCAGCACCTCGCGGCCGGTGAGAAAGTAACTGGCGCGATAGTAGGCGTACGAATAGCCGTTGTCCCACGCCATGCCCGGAGCAATGATGGCGATCGTGTCGCCGGGCTGCGTATGCGCGCGAACGCCCTCGAGAAAGCGCGGATAGAGAGGCCACAGCCGGTCCGGAGACCCATTCATCTCGCGTGCGAATGCCTCGCGATCGAGGAACACGATCTGCAGCATGCGCGGCTTGATGCACACCACCAGGAGGGCGAGCAGAGCAATCACGAGGAGGGTGCGGCGCAGCATGAGATGCGATTGTACTGGTCGGGGGTGGGGTGTCGGGGGTGGGGAGTGGGAGAAGAACGACCGGGCTCTCTCTCCACGTTTCGCGCGGAATCTCTTCCGAAAGACTCCGGAGTCTTTTGCGAAAGACTCTGAGTCCTTTGCGAAAGACTCTGAGTCTTTTGCGAAAGACCCTCGAGTCTTTTGCGAAAGACCCCCGAGTCTTTAACGAAAGACCCTCGAGTCTTTAACGAAAGACCCTCGAGTCTTTAACGAAAGACCCTCGAGTCTTTAACGAAAGACCCTCGAGTCTTTAA
>JADGNZ010000105.1 GCA_017883205.1 Thermoanaerobaculia bacterium
AAACAAAAAGACAAAAGCTCATCAAGGGAAAAAGCAAAATCAAAATCAAAGGCTGCACGAGCAGCGCGGTTTGACAAGTCACTCCATATCAGCCGGTGGCTGCGCCGGAGGTGCCGCCACCGGACCAGAGCGCATTTGAGAGTGGCACCCCGGCAGGGGTGCGCGAAGCAGTTCTACACCTGGGAGAGAAGAGGCTCGACCAACGACAAATCGATGCAGATCTTCTACGTTGCGTAGATATTTGATGAAAAACTGGGGGGCCGAGGGACCATCAAGTCGAAGGAGGAATACCGATGCCATCGACCCACGTGAGCCTTCACTACCACATTGTCTTTTCGACCAAGGATCGCTTGCCGATAATCGATCTCGACTGGCGCCCGCGCCTCCATGCGATTCTCGGTGGTGCCGTGCGTAACCTCGGAGGAGTCGCTCTTGAGGTGGGAGGCGTGGCCGACCATGTGCACCTGTTGGCAGGATTGAAAGCAACCCACTGTGTCGCCGATGTGCTTCGAGATCTCAAGAAGGGTTCTTCGGCGTGGGTTCACGATGTCGTGGGTGAACGCCGCTTCCATTGGCAGGAAGGGTACGGAGCGTTCACGGTCAGCCGATCCGACCGCGCCGGAGTGGCCCGGTACATCCGAGATCAAGAGAAACACCATCGAGCGCGGTCGTTCAAGGAAGAATACCTTGAGATGCTGGAAGCGAATGGCGTCGAATTCGATGATCGGTATCTCTGGTAGGTCACGCACCCCTGCCGGGGTGCGGGGGTTGTGCGTTAGCTTCCGGTGGCGGCGCCTCCGGCTACCGTCACGCACTCCTTCGGAGTGCCGACGCGGAAAACCTTGAGTTACGCCGCCCGCGTAATCGGCACAATCTCCTTCTTCGACAGCCGGTTGAAACGTGCGAGCAGCAGGATCGCCACCACCGTCAACCCAACGCACAGCCCCCACCACAATCCCACGATTCCCATGTTGCGGTGGAAGCCGAGGTAGAGGGCGATGGGGAGGCCGATGAGCCAGTGGCCGACGAGGTTGGCGACGAGCGGGAAGGCGGTGTCGCCGGCGCCGCGGAGGATGCCCGCGCCGATGGCTTGCAATCCATCGGAGAGCTGAAAGACGGCAGCGATCAGCAGGATCGGAACGGCAGCGGTGATGACGGTCTGCTGGTCGGTGAGCAGGCGAGCGACGGCGCGCGGCGCGAAAGCGAAGACGGATGCGCCAACGAGCATCCAGCAGAAGCCGCCGAGGAGTGCGGCGAAGCCGGCTCTGCGCGTGCGCGGCTGATCGCGTGCACCAACCGCGAGACCGACCCGCACCGAGCCCGCCGAGGCGACGCCGACCGCGACGGTGAACGTGAGCGAGGCGAATGCGAGGACGAGTTGATGCGCGGCCAGATCGATCGCACCGAAGTGGCCGGCGAGCAGGCCGACGAGCGCGAAGACGCCAAGCTCCGCTCCCATCTGTACGCCGACGGGCAACCCGACGCGGATGGCCTGGCGGACCTCCGGCCATTTCAGGTGATGCAGGTAACCGGCGTCGTGCGGGGGCAGCTCGATCTTCTTGACCGCCCACACGAGGAAACCGAGGGCGATGATCGAGCCGAGGTCGGTTGATAGGGCGGCACCGGGGACGCCCATGCGCGGAAACGGTCCCCAGCCGAATACGAGAATGAAATCGGCGACGAGGTTGAAAACATTGCCGACGAGCATCGCCGTCACCATCGGACGCGTGACGTGCTGCGCTTGCAGGTACGCGCGCATGACGAGGAAAAGCAGCAACGGCGCGAGGCCGGCGGTTCGGATGAGCAGGAACTGCGTGGCCATCGGTTGCAGGTCCCGCTCGACGCCGAACAGCGGAAAGAGCGCCGGCGCAGCAAGCAGCGGAATCGTCAGAACGACCGTGACGCCGAGCGCCAGCCAGACGCCCTGCCAGAGGACATGCCGCGCCCGCACCGGGTTCTCGCCGCCGAGCGCGTGCGAGATCATCGGATCGATGCCGAAGACTAGTCCCATGCCGACGATGGAGATCGTGAAGAAGATGACGTTGCCGAGTCCCGCCGCGCCCAGCTCCCGCGCGCCGAGGCGCCCGACGACTGCCAGGTCGACGAGGCTCATGATCTGCGTTCCCGCCTGCGCCGCGGCAAGCGGGCCGGCCAGTCTCAGGAGCTGACGCAGCTCGGTTCGGAACGCGGACATGAAGCGTGAAGAGTGAGGGTTGAAGAGTGAAAAGTGAAGCATGAAGTAAGCTTCATATTCACTCTGCACCCCGTTCGTGCTAAAAACGCCCGCCTTCAGGAGACCCCATGCGTTATCTCGTTACCGGCGGTGCCGGATTCATCGGATCCAATTTCGTCCGTTACATTTTTCAGAAGTACGGTGACGAGGCGCAAGTCGTAAACCTCGACAAGCTCACGTACGCGGGCATCCGCGAGAACCTCGCCGAGTTCGAGGGGAAGCCGAACTACAAGTTCATTCATGGTGACATCGCCAAGCCTGCGGACGTTGTGGAGGCGTACAAAGGTGTCGACGGAAGCGGCGTCGATGTCGTCGTGAATTTTGCGGCGGAGACGCATGTCGACCGCTCGCTCATGGAGGCGGGCACCTTCATCGAGACGGACGTTCACGGCGTGCTCGTGCTTCTCGAAGAAGCGCGCAAGCATGCGCCTGCGCTGAAACGCTTCGTGCAGATCTCGACCGACGAAGTTTACGGATCGATCGACACCGGCTCGTTCACGGAGACCTCTCCGCTGAACCCGCGCAATCCATATTCGGCGTCAAAGGCTGGCGGCGACCGGATGGCGTATGCCTACTCGCAGACGTACGGACTGCCGGTCATCGTCACGCGCGCCTCGAACAATTTCGGGCCGTGGCAGTATCCGGAGAAGCTCATCCCGCTCTTCGTCACGAACGCGATCGATGATCTGCCGCTGCCGCTTTACGGCGACGGCCGCAACGTGCGCGATTGGTTATACGTCGAGGACCACTGCGCGGCGATCGACTTTCTGATCGAGCATGGAGTGAACGGCGAGACGTACAACATCGGCGGCGGCAACGAGCGCGAGAATCGCGAGATCACGCAGACGATTCTGTCGCTCACGAACAAGCCGGACTCCCTCATCAAACGTGTCGCGGACCGCCAGGGCCACGACCGCCGCTATTCGATCGACATGAGCAAGGTCGAGTCGATGGGCTTCCGCTGCCAGACCGATTTCGACGAAGCGCTCCGTCGTACGATCCAGTGGTACGTCGAGAACGAGCTGTGGTGGCGCGCCATCAAGGAGCGCAGCGCGGAGTTCAAGGCGTACTACGAGAAACAGTACGCGGCGCGGTAGTTCGACAACTGTCATCGCGAACTGTCATCCAAACTGTCATCCTTATAGGTGCTCCTGCACCGTTCTACGCTCCTTCATCGATCGTTAAGAAGAGGGCTCGTCGTGAGACGCAGCTGTACCTTCGGAGCGAAG
>JADGNZ010000092.1 GCA_017883205.1 Thermoanaerobaculia bacterium
CTTCGCTCCGAAGGTACAGCTGCGTCTCACGACGAGCCCTCTTCTTAACGATCGATGAAGGAGCGTAGAACGGTGCAGGAGCACCTATAAGGATGACACGATGCGCGACGGCCTGATCTCTGACTTCACTCTTCACCCTTCTAACGCTACAATCGCCCCCTTCCAAAATGACAGCCCGCGGTTCCCGCCTCGTTCTTCTCAATCCACCAGTCAAAGGAGAAAGACGTGTCCGATAGCATGACTGCGACGGCGGTGCTCGATGAGCCCCAGGCCGGCGTCGCTTCCATCGTCAACGACTGCACCATTCACGTTGCTACCGTCAACGGCTCGGGATCGCAGTCATCGAACAGTGTTCTGATGCGCTCGATCTTCCAGATGGGCGTGCCGGTGAGCGGGAAGAACATGTTCCCCTCGAACATCGCCGGCCTTCCCACCTGGTTCACGATCCGCGCGAACAAAGACGGCTGGATCGCCCGCAAGCGGGAAGTCGACATCATGATCTGCATGAATGCCGCGACCTCGCGCGAAGACGTTGAGGCGCTGCAGCCTGGTGCCGTCTGCATCTACGACGCCCCGCTCAACTGCAAAGCCATCCGCTCTGACGTCACCTTCTTCGAGGTGCCGTTCGCGAAGCTTGCCGCCGAGCTCTCGCAGGACTCGCGCCTCCGCAAACTGCTGACGAACATGATCTACGTCGGCATCGTCGCCCAACGCCTCGGCATCGAGCGCGACGAGATCATGAAAGCGCTCACCAAGCAGTTCAAAGGCAGAAAGAAACTGATCGATCCGAACGTCGCCGCCATCGACAAAGGGCTCGACTACGCGCGCGAGAACCTGCCGGCGCAGCACCACTGGCGCATCGAGCGGATGCACGCCACCGAAGGAAAGATCATCATCGACGGCAACGCCGCGGCGGCAATCGGCGCCATGTTCGGCGGCTGCACCGTCGTCACCTGGTATCCGATCACGCCCTCGTCGTCGCTTTGCGAGTCGCTCATCGATTACATGAAGGAGCACCGCATCGGGCCAGATGGGAAAGCGACTTTTGCAATTGTGCAGGCCGAGGATGAACTGGCGGCGATGGGGATGGTGCTGGGCGCGGGATGGGCGGGAGCGCGCTCGCTGACCTCGACCTCGGGACCCGGCATCTCGCTGATGGCGGAGTTCGCCGGACTCGGATACTTCGCCGAGTTGCCGGGCGTGATCTGGGACATCCAGCGCGTCGGTCCGTCCACCGGCTTGCCCACGCGCACCGCGCAGGGAGACATTTTCGAGGTCTACTACCTCTCGCACGGCGACACGCAGCACATCGCCCTGATTCCGGCGTCTGTTTCGGAATGCTTCGAGTTCGCCGGCGAGGCGCTCGATCTCGCCGAGATGTTCCAAACCCCCATCTTCGTTCTCTCTGACCTCGACCTCGGCATGAACAACTGGATGTCGGATCCCTTCGTCTATCCAACGAAACCGTACCGCAGAGGCAAGGTGCTCGACGCCAAACAGCTCGACGAGCTCGGCGGAAAGTGGGGACGCTACGCCGACGTCGACGACGACGGCATTCCGTACCGCACCCTTCCTGGCACCGATCACCTGATGGCGTCGTACTTCACACGCGGTTCGGGACACGACGCCCAGGCGCGCTACTCGGAGAAGCCCTCCGACTACAAAGCCACCGTCGACCGCCTCGCGAAAAAGCATCAAACCGCGAAGAAGTTCGTGCCGCAGCCGGTGATCGACCGCCGGCCGGATGCGACCATCGGGTTCATCGCTTTCGGCACGACCGATCCGGCGCTCGAGGAATCGCGCGATCAGCTTCGCCGGGAGCACGGCGTCGAGACCAGTTACCTTCGTCTGCGGGCGCTGCCGTTCACCGACGATGTGAAAGCGTTCGTCGAATCGCACGAGCGCGTCTACGTCGTCGAGCAGAATCGCGACGGACAGATGGGCGATCTGATCCGGCTCGAAGTGGGCGACATTCAGGACAGGATCCGCAAGATTCTTCACTACACCGGCCTGCCGTGCGACGCGCGCTCGATCACGAACTCACTGTTGCAGATGGAAAACGACGGCACGCGCGTCATTCGCGTCGGTCTCGAAGGCCGGACCACGACGCAGACTGCCTCGGAGGACTAGCTCATGGCGGAAAGCACTCTCAAACTGCCCAACGAGGCGGCCGTACCGAAGGAAAACCGGCTCGGACTGAAAGCGGCCGATTACCAGGGCGGCAAGTCGACGCTCTGCGCCGGCTGCGGCCACGACGCCGTCAGCAATCAGATCGTCCGCGCGTTCTACGAAATGAGCGTCAAGCCGGAGAAGGTCGCGAAGTTCTCCGGCATCGGCTGTTCGTCGAAAACGCCGGCGTATTTTCTCGGCCGTGCGCACGGATTCAACAGCGTCCATGGCCGCATGCCGGCCGTTGCTACCGGCGCCATGCTGGCCAATCACCATCTCATCTCCATCGGCGTTTCCGGCGACGGCGACACTGCCTCGATCGGCCTCGGGCAGTTCATGCACATGGTCCGCCGCAACATCCCGATGATCTACATCATCGAGAACAATGGCGTGTATGGCTTGACGAAAGGCCAGTTCTCGGCCACGGCCGACGAAGGCTCGAAGCTCAAGACCGGCGTCATCAACGACCTCCCGCCGATGGACCTCTGCGCGTTGGCCGTCGAGCTCGGATGCGGTTTCGTCGCCCGCGGCTACGCAGGCGATCCGAAGCAGATGGTGAACATTCTCAAGGCCGCCATCGCTCACGACGGCCTCGCCGTCATCGACGTCATCTCGCCGTGCGTCACCTTCAACAATCACGACGGCTCGACGAAGGGCTATACGTATTCGAAAGAACATGACGAACTGCTCCACCAGATCGGTTTCGTGCAGTCGTACGAACAGATCGAGATCGAGTACGAGCCAGGCACGATGCGCGAAGTCACCCTGCACGACGGCTCGCGCCTCCTGCTGAAGAAGCTGGAAGAGGACTACGACCCCTCGAACGCCGTCCAGGCGCTCCAGCGCTCGCACAAAGCGATCGAAGACGGCGCCATGCTCACCGGCCTCATCTACCTGCGCCCCGAGAAAAAGAGCTTCATCAGCCTGCTCAACATGAGCGAGAAGCCCCTCTGCTCGCTCAACGAGGCCGAAACGCGCCCGCCAAAAGAGGCGCTCGACCAGATCATGCGCGAACTGATGTAGGTGGAATCGTAGCGCCGTCGGCTCGACGGCTGGACCGCCGCCGGCCCGGCGGCGACCCTCTACTCGCACGAAGTGGGCAGAATCCCCCGAACCCGGCCCATCTCTTGCTCAGCAATACCCCATGAGCGAAGACGAAAAAGGTGCCACCGAAGCCGACATGCAGAAAATCGACGTCATCCGCGGAGCCGAATCCCTCGGCTACGAAGGCGCCGGCCGCGAAGAACACAGCGGCGAGAACGCCCCCAAGCGTGCGAACAACGCGCAAGACGAACTGGCGGACAACAAGCCCGAAGACATGCGCTAAGGGCGTTTTCGTACGGTCAGACAAGACTGAACCACAGAGACACTGAGGACACAGAGTTAACCCCTACCCTCGGTGTCCTCTGCGCCTCTGTGGTGCAAGGTTCTCCGCTACCTCTTCGTAATCGCCGCCAACCGTCCCATCGCCTCCGCATGTTCCGGATCGATCTTCAGCGCGTCCTCGTAGCAGCTTTGCGCGCGGGCGGTCAGGCCTTCGCCGCGGTAAAGGTCGCCGAGGGAGATGAGGGTGTTGACGGAATTCGGGTCGAGGGAGAGGGAGCGTTGAAAGCTTTCGGCGGAATCGCGGCGCCATTTCGGATTCCGCTCCTGGCACGCTCCCAGAAGGTGCCAGGCCTCAGCGTCATCGGGCTTGTACGCGACGGCCTGTTTGAGCAGGATGATGGCGCCGTAGTAGTCGCCGGACGCGCTCAGCTCCTTTGCGTGCGCAACATTCTGCCGGGCGATGGAGTGCCGTACCGCGCGCCGCTGCATGTCCTCGTTTCCGCCGCCGGGAGCCGGTGCCTGATTGAGAAGTTTGTCGTAGGTCTGGCGTCTGGCCGGATTCTGCAGAGTGCTTACGGCTTCATCGAGGCGCTTGCTGATCGCGGAGATCGCGCCCTTCACCACGGCCGGATAGTCCGCGGGGGAATACCGCCCTTTCTTGTCTTCCGCGGCGGCGATGATTTGTCCGCGCGTCGCAGCCCGAGGCACATCGAGCAACTGATAATGATCGAGCGAGTCCAGTCGTCGCGACAACGCCACCGCACGCAGGGACCGTTGATCGTCCGGTCCGAGCGCCGCAAGGATCTCGAGGTCGCGTTGCGTGTCGCTCTCCTCAGCGATGGCAGCCGTTTGCGCACGCGACTCGTCGGCGACGACGAAAACGCCCAAAGTCGTCATGGCGATGACGACGCGGGCCGCCTGGAGCGAATCGTTGGGGAATTGTTTCAGAAACGATTCGATCGTTTGTGGCTTGGACAGTGCCTCAGCCAGCCTGCGCTCCACGTCGGTCAGCGGGATCGCATCGAGCAGGGATTGCTCCCTGGGATCGGGCTCGATCGTGCGGGTCAGGTCACCGAGCGAGCGCCGGAGCACCATGCCGTTGGTGATCGCCCGGATGCCATCGAGAACCACAGCGGCGGTCGATTGCAGGAAGACCCGCTTCTCGGGCTCGATGGCCTGTTCGTCGGTGAATGCCGCGGTCCCTTCTTCGAGAGAAAAAAGCTGCGCGAACTGCAGCGTCAGCCACTCGCGCAGGAACGTCTGCCGTTTCGACATGTCGAAAAGGCCGGATTCGTGAAACACCGATACGGCCTCAGAGGGATTCTGCGTGGCGAGCTGCAACGCCTGCGCAGGGGAGACGACGCCGCGGCGGACGAGGAAGTCGGCCAGCGAGTCTTCAGGCGCGGCCGATGTGATCAGAGCCAGCTCGCCCTGCGACCAATAGAGGGTCTTGCGCAGGCGGCCCTGAACGATGGTCAGCGACCCGCTCCGGCGCTGTTGCAGGATTTCACCCGCGATCACAGCGAAGGGTGTGATCTCGATTCGCTCCAGACTCACGCCGCTTCCTCAATTCGATTCTTCAGGCTCTGCTTTTAGCACAATGTGGCATGAAACGGGCTCCGTCCGGCTTCGTCTCATTGATGTTGCAAGACGGACAGTTTCGCCAGAATGCCCAGTCCGTTGACGTTGTTCCGTTCTGCCGAGTGTGCTCCGAGGTGATGATGAAACCAGCAAAAAAGATTGCCGTCCTGCTGCTGATGCTCATGGCGTTCAGCGCGGCGGCGTGGGCTCAGGTACCTTCCGACGACGCGTACGAGTTCATCCTTGCCAAACTTGCCGCCGATGAAGGCAGGCTCGACGAGGCGCTGATGCGCATCGACAAAATCATCGCCAAGGATCCGCAGAACACGGTCGTCATCTTCGAGCGCGCCATGATTCTCGTCGACGCGTCGAAGATCGATGCCGCGGAAACGGAGCTTCGCAAGGTTGTTGCCCAGCAGCCGAACTTCTTCGATGCCGAGCGCGTTCTCGGCCGCGTTCTGCTCGAGCGCGCCGGTACCGACCGCGCCAAACTCGATGAAGCTCTCGTCCATCTTCAGAATGCCTTCCGCCTCAATCCCGACGATCTCGCCACCGGCATGGCCATTTCGCAGATCTACCAGCAAAGCGGACGGCCGGCCGACGCGGAGAAGGTTATTGCCGCGATGCTGGAACGTGCGCCGGACCAGCGCGGACTCAACTACAGCTACGCGCTCGTTCTAACGAAGCTCGGCCGCGGCGCCGAGTCAGTCAAGTATCTGGAGCGTGCCGTCGAGGTCGATCCCACCTTCGGCCCGGCCATCCAGCAACTCGTCGAGATCTACCAAAGCACGAACCAGTGGCAGAAAGCGGCCGATGTTCTGCAGCCGCTGATCAACGACGATCCGACCAACCTCGATTTTCAGCGCCAGCAGGCCTACTTCTACCTTCGCGCCGGTGAATCGGAGAAGGCGCGAAGCCGTTTCGCTGCGCTGCTGGCGGCCGATCCGAAAGACACGCGCACGCAGTTTTACCTCGCCGAGTCGCTGAGCGATCTGGAGCGCTTCGAGGATGCTGAGAAGATTTACCGGCAGCTTCTCGAGAAGGCGCCCGATGATCCCGACATTCTCGTCAGCTTCGGCCTCTCGCAGATGGGGCGGAAGAAGTACGACGACGCGACGAAGACGTTCCGGACACTGCTGGCGGTTCCTGATGTACCCGAGGGCGCGGTGACCATTGCCAAAACGCAGCTCGCGCTCGTCGACCTGCAGAAGGGCAACTTTCAGGCGGCCATCGACGCCGTCAAACCGCTCTTCATTTTTCACGACAAACCGAATCCGCAGCCGATCAACATCGCCGTCGACGCGCTGAAGAAGCAGAAACGCTACAGCGACGCGGTCGCGCTGCTGCAGCCGCTCGCTGACAAGTACGCCTCCGATCCATTCGTCAACGCCCGTTACATCGAGATGCTGGCGCGTGCCGGCGACAAAGACCGGGCGCGCGTCGCTGCCGCCACACAGTCGAAGTTCGGTGTTCGGAACAGCATCTCTGCTGCGGAAGCGTACGTTCAGGCAGAGCAGTACGAGCCTGCCATCGGCGTGCTCAAAGACGCGCTGCGCACCAAGCCCGATGACATCGATCTTCAGTTCGAGCTCGGCGCGGTGATCGAGCGCTCCGGCGACAAGGCCGGCGCCGAGAAGGCGTTCACGGACATCCTGGAGAAGAATCCCGACAACGGCAGCGTCCTGAACTACCTCGGGTACATGTACGCCGAGCAGGGCGTTCACCTCGACCGCGCCGCCACGATGCTCACCAAAGCGGTGGAGCTGGAGCCGCACAACGGCGCTTACCTCGACTCGCTCGGCTGGACGTACTTTCGGCAGGGCAAGCTCGAGCTCGCCGAGAAGTATCTGAACGATGCCGCGCAGATCCTGCCGCGCGATGCCACGGTGCACGAGCACCTCGGCGACGTTCTCGCCAAGCGGGGAGACGCCAATCGCGCGCTCTCGCTTTACCGCGTGGCGCTGACTCTCGATCCCGAGTCGAAGGACGAGGCCAAGCTGCGCTCGAAGATCGCCGAGCTCGAAAAGCAGCAGCAGGCGCAGCAGACTCCACGCTGAGATGCGGCGCGCGCTCGTCGTTCTGGTGCTTTGCGCCATCGTCGCCGGTTGCAGGACTGCTCGTCCGGCAGGCGAGGAGACGCCGCTCATTCCGCTGACATCGACGTCGGCTGACGATGCCGCGCGGCAGCTTGCGGAGCGCCGCGCGCAGATGACGAGCCAGCGCAGTCTGCTCATGATTCGCGCGACCACCGGAGGGCATTCGGTGTCGTTGCGCGCCCAACTCCAGATCGACAGCGGCGGACGCATGCTCCTGACCGCCTACACGCCGTTCGGAACGAATGCGATCCGCCTCTATGCAGAAGGCGGTCAGGTGACGTTCGTCAATGACATCGAAGGGACGTCGTGGCACGGAGGCGTGGCCGAGTTCGGACGCAGCTTCGGCTTCTTCGGCTCCGCATCGCCCTCGTCGATCGGTCTGCTGCTCATGGGACTCCCGGCCGATGGCCGCGACTTCACGTACGACTACGCGCCCACCGGCCTCAAACGCGCCAACGCCGGCGACGTCGTAGTCGTCTACGATCCGCCGTCCTATCCCCCGCAACACATCCTCCTGACGCACGCCGCGCAGAGCCTCAATATTCAGACCCTGGAGTCCGCCACGACGACCGCCGCGATCGTCCCCCCCGCGATTCCATCGGACTACCGGTGTTGCTTCGTGCCGCGGATGTGAGGGTTGAACAAAAGCATTTCACGCGGGGCCGCGGGGATCACGGAGAAAACCCCCGCGTCCTCCGCGTCTCCGCGTGAAACGGTTCTCTCTCTTGTGTCATCCTGAGCAGAAGGATGCCACCGCAGAAACCGATCATCGAGCTCCCCGCGTACGCGAAGATCAACTGGTCGCTGCGTATCACCGGCAAGCGGCCGGATGGGTTTCACGACCTCGAGACGCTCTTCCAGACCATCTCGCTGCACGACACGCTGACCTTCCGCGAGTCGGACCGGCTCTCGCTGACCTGCGACGATCCGTCGCTACCTGTCGATGCCAGCAACCTCGTTCTCCGCGCCGCGCGTGCCCTCGGCGCCCCTCCCGTCGCCATCGAGCTGAAGAAAGTGATTCCTGCCGGCGGAGGCCTGGGCGGCGGATCATCCGACGCAGCCGCCGTTCTCGTGGCGCTGTCAAAGCACTTCGGCATCGACAAGCCGCTCGCCGATCTCGCCCTCGCCCTCGGCTCCGACGTTCCTTTCTTCCTCGCTGGCGGGACCGCATACGCCACCGGCCGCGGCGAAGTGCTGACGCCGATGCCGTCCGTCACCGGCATTCCGCTCCTGTTGCTGATCCCTGAGGAGCGCGTCAGCACCGCCAGCGCCTTCGCCGCACTGCGCCGTTTCTCGCCGCCGATCGGCATCGACCGCTACCGATCGATCATCGACGACGGCTTGCTCTCGCATCCCGACGAGCTGGTCAACGATTTCGAAGAACCGATCTTCGCGCTGCTCCCGCGCCTGCGCGAGTTGAAGAGCAGGCTCATCGAGGCGGGAGCGGCCTGGGCAGCGATGTCCGGCTCGGGATCGACCATTGTTGGTGCATTCCCGGGAGCGAAGGACCGCGATGCGGCGATCGAGCGATTCAACGATGTCCGGACGGCCGCAGCGGAGACGAAATAAAGCGGCGTCCCAAATGCTTGATCAGTCAACTAATGACCACTAAAGTACCGGCCGTGGCAAAGAACATCGTTCAGGAACTGAAGCAGACCAAGCCCTTTCCGTCGAAGGCGCAGGAGGTCGCGGTCAGTCTCATGCGCACGGCGGACGTTCTGCGGCGGCTGGTCGGTGCCGTCGTCGAACCGAAGGGCATCACCGTCCAGCAGTACAACGTCCTCAGGATTCTGCGCGGCGCCGGGAAAGAAGGCCTGCCGACGCTCGACATCGCCGAACGGATGATCGAGACCGCACCCGGCATCACGCGCCTCATCGACCGGCTCGAGACCAAGAAGCTCGTCTCGCGCGAGCGTTGCCCGACGGACCGCCGTCAGGTCTTCTGCCGCATCACCAAGTCCGGTCTCACCCTTCTCGACAAACTCGACGCACCCATGCTCGAGGCCACCGATTCGGCCCTCGGTCATCTGAAAAAACACGAGCTCGCGAGCCTCATCGATCTTCTCGACAGGACCCGCGAGCATGGCAACCGGCAGTTCACCGAAAGGAGACGTTCCCAATGAAGTTCCGTACCCTCGCAGTTGCAGCATTTCTCGTTACCGCATCGTCACTCTTCGCCGACACGTTCAACGTCGACAAGGTTCATTCCGAGGCCACCTTCCAGGTGCGCCACATGATGAGCAAAGTCAGCGGCAAGTTCGACGACTTCACCGGCAAGATCAACGTCGACCGCGCCAATCTGTCCGCCTCATCGGTCGAGTTCACGATCAAGACGGCTTCGATCAACACCAGCAATGCCGATCGCGACAAGGACCTCCGCAGCGCCAACTTCTTCGACGCCGAGAAGAACCCGGAGATCACCTTCAAGAGCACGAAGATCGTCGCCTCAAAGAAGAAGGACGTCTACGACGTAACCGGCGACCTGACCATGCACGGTGTGACGAAGCACGTCACCCTCCCGGTCGAGTTCAACGGCTTCGGCAAAGACCCGTGGGGCGGCGAGCGCGCCGGCTTCTCCCTCACGACGACCATTAACCGCAAGGACTACGGCGTCAACTGGAACAAAGCGCTCGACAACGGCGGCGTCCTCCTCGGCGACGACGTGACGATCAACATCAACCTCGAGGCTGTGAAGGCGAAGTAGCGTAATCGGGAGTCGGGAGTCGGTTGTCGGAGGTCGGGGGGTCGTAGTTTGGTCCCTGCCTGGCTCCGACGGCTGACACATTCTCCAGCTACACCCTCTCTAGCTCGCACATCTCTCCAATCGAGCGCCTTCTCCCCCACGCTTTTCAGTGGGGGAGAAGGTGGCCGAAGGCCGGATGAGGGGGCGTTGCCGGAACACGACATCAGTGCATCTGCCGCGTTTTCAGTCAGTTCGCACGAGGCGCAGTTGATCGCCTTGCGCAGGTGCTCCCCCCTCATCCGGCTTCGCCACCTTCTCCCCCCGCAAAAAGCGCGGGGGGAGAAGGCGCTCGATTGGAGGGAACTCCAAGACGGAACACCCTCTCCAGCTCGCACATCTCTCCAATCGAGCCCTCCATCTCGCACATCTCTCCAATCGAGCCGTCTCCATCTCGCACATCTCTCCAATCGAGCCGTCTCCAGCTCGCACGTCTCCCCAATCGAGCGCCTTCTCCCTGAACCGACCGGGACATCGAGGACACTAACCGGAGACATCGAGGACAGTTTCGGAACAGTATCAGGGTGTTGAAGTTGGGTTTTGTTCTTCCTTTGCCT
>JADGNZ010000093.1 GCA_017883205.1 Thermoanaerobaculia bacterium
GCACCCGTTTCCGCGAAGCCATCCTCTTTCACCTCGGTGGCCTCGATCTGTCTCCCAACCTTCCGTCTTCAATCCACTCGATTGCCTGAAGCGCCCGAAGAACAAACTGACGGCTGTTAACGACGCCACGGTCGACCACACTAACGCTAGCGTTTTCCTGTTCATGATCATTCCTTTCGGTTTGCTTCGATCCTGAGGTTGCTGATCGCGGGCAATTGCTCGTCGGGGAGCCAGACTGCTCTGTACGACGAAAAGCACCTCTTTAGTGTTTCGTTGGCTCCGAAAACCTGAAGTACTCATGCTGTAGATCCAATGCGTTCAAGAAGAGAAGGTGCCCATACTGAAGAGAGGGCGCGTCCGCTCCTCGTCACACGCGATAGCTGCTGGCCTCGATTTGCCGCGGGGAGCGTCGCTGGGACGAGTCTCGCGAGCATCCGACTGTGCATCGGTCGCCTAACGTGCAGGTTAAGCGGCGAGCGAATGAACCTGGGGTTAGGCACGTCGCTCCGTTCCGAGCCGCGGTGCAACGCCGCTCGGTGGCTGGGCTCTGCAACAGAACTGCATCGACCTATTTGATGATGATCTCCACAAGCTCAGGCATAGCCGCCCAACCCATGCTTTTCGGTGCAAAGAGGATCGCATTGGGTTTCTGTTTGAGGTGCCACAGGCACGTTGCTCTCATCTTCGCTGGAGTGATGGTTTTGCCGAACGTGTGAGTATCGACGAGGTGGTCCTTTAGGTGAGTTTTCATATTGCTGCAGGGCGTTTCGTCAGGGCACCTGAGGCTTCCCGACCGATCGAAGACCTCAGTGGTGGACTTGCAAAGAAGACGTTCCGGGGAGGCCGAGAGGCGTTCAAGCAAGTCGAGGACGATGTCGTTGTTCACGTCGCACGCCACCAACGACCGCATCGCCAGGTCGTCGGCGCTCTTCGGAAGGTTACCCGCCAATGCGAAGAAGCTTCTTTCCGAAGGCGGAGCGGCCTCGCGAAGCGCTGCGCCTGCGGGTCCCGGCACAGAAATGGATTGCCTGCGAGGAGATCCAAGTCCTTCGCCGCTACCCAGCAAGGCGGCGAGGACCATCGCGTAGCAGAGTGTCTGTGTGATGTGTCTGACCGATAGACTCGTTGTCATTAGGGTTTCCTTTCGGTCATTGTCGACAATGCAAAGTATCACACGGGGCCAGAATGGCGCTGGGTTCGTCAGGAGCAGTTGCTTTCGGTCTGAGCGCCTAACGTCCTCTGGACAGCCGAGCGCGTCGAGAGGGCTTCATGGTCGTCTCTACGCCGGCGGTGACCCATGAGCTCCTGCACGGTCCGAATGTCCTGACTCGACGCGAGAAGGTGTGTCGCGAAGGAGTGACGCAGCGTGTGCGGCGTCCCGCCCGTCGAACGAAAGTTGGGATCGCGAAGTTGGGGTCGCAGCTTCGCCTGACGGGGCCGTTCATGAGAAAACGAAGCTATGAGAGCGAATTCTACTCCGCCACCGCCGCCCCCACACCCGGCTCTGCCACATCCCAATTTGCGTGCGGGCGGCGATTGAGGATCAGCCATCCCCATAAGAGCGCGCCGTAACCGTGTGCGGTCATGCCGCGCTTTTCGTAGAACGGGACGAGGAGCTTTTGTAAGCGCGGCAGGTTGTAGAAAGGGACGCCGGGGAAGTAATGGTGCTCGAGGTGGTAGTTCGAGAAGAGAAAGATGACGTCCCAGAACCAGGAGCCTTTCACGAGGGTCGACCACTTCGCGGGATCGGAAGGGTCGATGTCGTAGTGCTGGCCGAGGCGGTTGAGGGCGAAGGCGATCGGGAAGATGAAAAAGACCGGGACGATGTAGAGTTTGAACGCGATGCTCCAGCCGCCGATGAGTGCGATGGCGGCAAGGACGCTGAGCTGGAAAACGATCGTGAAAAGGCGCTCGCGGGCGATGCGGCGGCGCAGCTCGGGCTCGTAGGAAGCAGTCTCTTTCGCCGCGGCGCGGAAGTAGATGGGGAAAAGGGCCGGCGTGAAGTAGAGCGCCTTGAGCCAGCGCGCGTTCTTCTTCGGCGAGAGGTAGTGGCGCTTGGGATCGTCGATCGACGATCCGAGGGCGGCGTGATGATCGAGATGCCACTTCGTGAACTGCGAGGCTGAGATGCCGCTGGGGACGGCGTAGAGAAGGCCGAGGATGCGATAACCGCGCTCGCTCGACTCGGCCAGAACGGCGCGATGCACGACCTCGTGCAGCAACACCGTGAAGTCGAAGACGGCGAAGCCGGCGATGACCGCGAACGGCAGCCAGAAGTACCAGCGGTCGAAGTGGACGATGGCAAATCCTGCCGCGACGAGCGCAGCGACATTCAGGAACGCGATCACGGCATGCAGCAGGGGGCGCTTCGTATGCAGCACCCGCAGCTCATCCGTTGGCACCTCGGCGGCGAGGTCGCGTTTGAGCTGCTGGGCATGCTCGCTGTAGTAGGCCATGAACGGGAAATAGAACCACCCTCTGCGGAGCATTATTCGTCATATCGCTGGCATGCAGATCCTCACCATCGGTCACTCCACGCGCATGCAGGATGAATTCCTGGCGCTCCTCGGCGAGCACGCGATCGAGCTGCTGGCTGACATCCGCCGCTATCCCGGTTCGAAGCGCTATCCGCACTTCGGGAGCAGTGCGATGGCGGTCTGGCTCCCGGAGAATGGCGTCCGCTACGTTCACATGCCGGAGCTGGGCGGCAGGCGCAAGCCGCATCCGGACTCGCCGAACACGGCCTGGCGCAATGAGCAGTTTCGTGCCTACGCCGACTACATGGCCACGGATGAGTTCCGGACGGCGATCGACGCGCTGCTGGAGTTGAGCGCCGGCGCGCGGACCGCGGTCATGTGTGCCGAGGCGGTGCCGTGGCGCTGTCATCGCAACCTTGTTTCCGATGAGCTGACGCGGCGCGGCATCGAAGTCGTTCACATCATCGCCAGCGGTTCGTCACGGCCCCATGTAATGAACAGTCATGCCGTCATCAAAGGGGATCATCTCGTGTATCCCGCGGAGCAACAGACCCTGCGGCTATAATCGCCGCATCGAATGGCCATCCCAATAGTGGCTGATCCAACACTTCCGGAACCGAAGCGCGACATCGTCCTCGCCGTCGACGACAACGAACAGAACCTCCAGTTGCTCGAGGAGTACCTCTCCACCTGGGGCTACGACGTCGTGATGGCACGTGACGGCCGCGAAGCGCTGCAACTCTTTCCCGAGATCAACCCCTCGGTCATCGTGCTCGACGTGATGATGCCGGTGATGGACGGCTACGAGGCTTGCGGCTCGATCAAGGATCAGCCCGGCGGACGGACGATCCCGATCCTGATGCTCACGGCGCTGACCGGCACGGAAGACAAGATCAAGGCGCTGGAGTGCGGCGCCGACGATTTCCTCAACAAGCCGATCAACAAAGACGAGCTTCGCACCCGCATCCGCTCACTGATCCGGATCCGTGCGCTGCGCGAAGAGCTCGATTCGAGCGAAAACATCATTCTCACGCTCACCAACGCACTGGCGAACAAAGACCCGCGCAGCGGCGGTCACGTCGAGCGCGTAGCGGCCTATGCAGCTCGGCTCAGCGACAAACTCGGCATGTCGCACGAGGAGCGCGAGACGATCGTCAAAGGCGCTCTGCTGCACGACATCGGCATGATCGGCGTCCCTGACGCGCTGCTCGCAAAGCGGGAGTTGACGACGGAAGAACGAGCGCTCGTGGAAACGCACACTCAAGTCGGCGCATCGATCCTCGAGCCGATGAAGAGTTTCCGCTCGTTCGTGCCGATGGTGCGCTGGCATCACGAGCGAAAGGACGGCCGCGGCTATCCCGATGGGCTGGCCGGTGACGCGATCCCGCTCGAGGCCCAGGTCGTCGCTCTCGCCAATCGCTACGATGAGATCCGCCACGGTGATGCTTTGTCGCAGGACGCGGCGCTGGCAACACTGCACGATGAAGCGGTCGATGGCGCGTTCGACCTCGAGCTGATGTCGTTGTTCACGGCGACGCTCGACGAGGAATCACCCGTCCCGGCGACGACGCGCCACATGCGGCCGAAGCAGGCACCGCCGGCGCACGTGCTCTGCGTGGACGACAATCAGGTCAATCGGGAGCTTATCGCCGCCAGCCTCAACGACGCCGGTTTCCGCGTCTCGTTCGCCGAGAACGGCGCCCAGGCGGTCGAGATCATCGACAAAGACAGCATCGACGTCGTGCTGCTCGATCTCCTCATGCCGGTGCAGGACGGCGCCGAGACGCTGCGCTTGCTGCGCGCCGATCCGCGCCACGAGTTCCTCCCGGTCATCGTCGTCACCGCGCAACGCGGCGGCACGATGCGGCGCGACGCGATCATGGCCGGCGCCGACGATTTCATCGTCTACCCGCTCAACCGGGTGGAGCTGATCACGCGCATCCGCTCGCTGCTGCGGATCAAGGACTATCACTCCGATCTCGAACAGACCCACAGCGTGATCTGCACGCTGGCGCTGGCCCTTGAAGCGAAAGACCAGTACACGCGTGGTCACTCGCAGCGCGTCGGCGACCTCGCCCGCGCGTTCGCGCTGTCTCTCGACTTAGGCGAGGACGCCGCCGAGCGCGTCCGCATCGCCGGCCTGCTGCACGACATCGGCAAGATCGCCGTTCCGGAATCGCTTCTGAACAAACAGGGCCCGCTGACGCGCGACGAGTTCCTGCGCGTCATCGGCCATCCGGTGATCGGCGAGGAGATGGTGCGCCCATTGAACACGCTCTCGTCCGTGCTGGGAATGATCCGCCACCATCACGAGCGCTACGACGGCCGCGGCTATCCCGACGGCCTGCGCGGCGAGAACATTCCGTACGAAGTCCGCCTTCTCTCGATCGTCGACGCCTACGATGCCCTGACGTCGCACCGCTCGTATCGCCCGGCGCCGCTCTCGCACACCGCAGCGCTGGAAACGCTTTCCCGCGAGGCGGCAGGCGGCAAGTGGGATCCGAAGATGGTCGCCCAGTTCGCCGCAATGCTTGGACCGAACCAGCCCGACTGGACCGCGATCACGCAGCCGTTCCCATCGCTGCCGGTGCTGTGAAGCGCCGCTATCAACCCAACGCTGTCATCCTCGCTGTCATCCTTGAGCCGCCTAAGGACACGAAGTGGCGGTCGAAGGACGTCCTGCCGATGTGCCCCATGCAACCGGCATATGGGCAGAGGCCCTTCGAGCGCCGTTCGCCGCCTGAGTCTGCCTGGTGCGAGCGTCCTGGCGCAGCAACCAACTTCGCTGTCTTACACCCCGTTGCATGTCCGTCCTCAGTAACGACGATCCACAGGCCAGCGTGTTTCCGAATAATTCAGAACTTGAAGACGATTCCGAGCGATGTCGAGTGCGTAGAGGAAAACGCCGGAGGTTGACGTCCGTTCATGTGGGTTGAGACGATCGACACTGCGCCCAGATCATAGGAGAGATCGATACGACCGTAGTTCTTGTCTGACTTCGCGGTCTGGACTACACCTTTGTCCTGGAGAAGAAGCTCGCTGCTGAAAAGATGCCGGGTCTGTCCGGAGATCGTGAGCTTCCATTGTAGCCATTCGATCGTCGACGACAGGCCGAAGCGAAGGCGGCTAAAGTCCGTATGGCGGACATCCGCGGAGACGCTCGCGATATGGCGGCCCGTCTCGAGCGCGAATGAAGGACGAATACGCCATCCCCAAGTCTTCGCGAGTGGCGGACCACCAAGTCGCTTTTCTGCTTTTCGGCGCTCGTCGAGTGTCTGATCTAGTACCCGGAAGATCGGCTCGTACACCAGATCCGCTCCCAGATCGCGGTTATCGAAGGAGCGATCCGTTCGATAGACCGGCGAGAGCGTCACGGACTGACTGTGAAGAACGCCACCGTCGGCAACATTGAGCCAATACTTGAAATCGAATGAGAGCGCGGCGGTGTTCGGCGCCTTCGAGGTGACGTTACCGAAAGTCCCATCAAGGGTCGGACCGACGTCCCACCGGCCGTCGCGCCAGCCGCTGTGCATCCGGGTATCGACACTGTACTTCCGGTCCTTTTTGACGCTGTCCGTGTCGATGGCGAGTTTGACCCAAAGGTCGGCATCTTCCCGCGCCTTCGGAAGGGCTTTCGTCTGTACCGCAGTTCCTGCCTGCAGGTCTTCCGCCCCGAACTTTTCAACGCCGGCGATCTTGACCGTGACTTTCTTACCGCGCGGCGCCCCTGACACGGTAATTTCATGCACAAACCCGACGCTATCCACGTTCTTGAAGCCAGTGACCTCGCCGACGTAGGGTCGATCGAAGTCGGCTGGGTCGGTGATCGACATAGCGCTCGATAGCTTTGCGCGAAAACGCTCAAGCTCCGCGGGAGGAATGACTACCGGAATCACAGAACGGTAGAACACCTGCTGCGTTCCCCGAAGAGCCACGAAGGGCTCGGTACCGGGGTCGTCCTTTTGAGAAAGCTGCGAGGCTACGGGAACCTCCACGTATCCCTTCACGGGCGCAGGGCCCTTCGGAGAGGAACTCTGGAGATTCAGTGCAACGAAGACAAGCGACTTGAGTGTCTTCGGCGCGTCGTGCAGCGTAATCTCTAGTTGAGGAAAGAGTCCCGGGGTTGCATTCACGGTGTCAATCGCGACAGCGGCGAACGGGGTAGTCCGGTTCTCCAGCCGGTACAACTCGGTACACGGCACTTGGCGGTCACCCGCCGGCTCGTGGGCCACGCGAGGACAGTTGTTGTCGGTGGTAAGCGTTATGCCGATTTGCTCGAACTCAATGACCAGACGCTTGAAGTTCGGCGTCGCGCCGGCGCCCTCGGGAAATGACGCGGTTGTTTCGAAACCTTGGCCTGCAGCGACAGCAGCGAACGCGCCGATCGCGAGAAATGAGAGGGCAAGAATTGCTCGCATCCGGTAACTCCTTAGGCGCAGACGGCGACGATCACGTCTCGCACGGACATGCCGCAGGAGAGCGTCACGCTGCGGTCGTTGCACTGGCGCAACGCTTCTTCAAGCCCGCTGAGGACACCGCTGTTACACGGCGCGCAAAGATCGGCGAGCTTGTCACCCGCGCCACCCACATGCGTCTGACAGACCCGCTCGATCGTGTCGATGACACACTGCCCGCAGCTGGCGACGTCGTTCGTAATCTCCATCAGCGCCGGGTGCATTGACAGTTGCGCGGAGAGAGGACGTCCGGTCGGCGACGTAGCGGCTCGGCTCGGGGAAGCCGGCCTCGGTGTCTTCGTTGCCGCTTTCGCCTTGTCTTTGGGAGCAGTTTTGGCACCTGAGCTCGCTGCGGATCGCCCTTTCGCTCCCGACGCACTCTTCTTGCTTGCCATGTGTCTGACCTCCGTTCGATGAGACGGACTCAGAACAGAACTTTCTCGTCCGATTGGACAATTTACGCACGCGAGGGTAGGGATTTTCCGGCTGCGAGCACTCCAAGAGATATGGACGCTTGGATCATCGTTACTTTCCCCTCGGTGCGCGACGTCTACGTTGACGGTGTCCGATTCGGCAAGACGAACACCATGTTCAACGTTCAGCTTGGGACACACAGAATCGATCTCGACGTCCCAAGGGACTACACGCCGGCGAACGTCGTAGCTCTGATTGACGGGACACCTTTGTGCCCGACCGTCATTGCCTTTCGAGCGGGGCTTACTGGAGATCACGATGGCCCAATCGACTAAGTTTCACTACGACCAGAACAAGCCGACCGGGCCACAAGTCGACGCAGCAATCAGGGCGACGAAGCAACCCCTTCGCCTTGATCGATATTGGTTGGAGACTGCCTTCGCACTTGCGTTGCTGCTTGTCGTTGCGGCTATCTTCGGATCTTCATGGTTGCGCGTCGGCGTGGTTGCCGCGCGTCGAATCAATGAGGGAAGTGTCATCCAAGGTGAGGATCTTGAGTTGGTCGCTATGCCTTCTCAGCCGTCGTTCACTACGACGTCCGCGGTCGCAGGTCTTACCGCACTAAATGAGATCCCGCCGGGACAGGCTCTTCGGCGCGAAACCGTCGGCATGACGCGCGCGATCTCCACCCGTACGATATTTCCCGGCGAGGTGTTCGACGCCTCCGCAGTCGACTTCAAGGTTGGTCCGTACGAATCCGACGCGTTAGGGTGGACGGTCGTCGGTAACTACGCTAAGGACGTCATCGCGAAGGGAACAGTCATCAGGCGATCGATGACGGCCGATGATCGCAAAGCGATGGTCGCGGTCCGCGACATCCCGCCGTTTCGTTTGCTCACACAGGACGATGTGGCACAGCCACCGGCGCGAACCTTCTCCGTTGTGTCGATTCCAGCTCGCAGTGTTATTCAGCCGTCGCAGGTTGTGACGATTGATGCACAGTTCAACGCGATCGTTTCGATCAAAATGCCAATCGTTCCTCCTCTCACCACGCCAGGCTCGCTCATCACCCTAATCGTGACGGTCCAAGCGAATGCGCCCGGCCACCGGGTGAGTGCGGAGGTGCTTCGTTCAACAGCCATCGGAGAAGGCGCGATCATGGTCTTGGCGTTGCCGTCGGCTGACGAAATCGCAGTGATGACGGCGCACGATGTCCGTGCGCTTCAGGAGGAGGATAGCCATGTCGCTCGATCTGAAGGTCATTCATGAGGAATTCACGCGCGCCGCAACAATCGACGATGAGTTGACACTCAGTGGCCAGGAGCTGATCGGGCCTGCGCACCGGCTTGAGAATGTGGTCGGAACGATTGCGTATCGCCTCAAACGAAAACCGGAGGCTCGACGCGACGAGTGGCGGGTTCTGGTGAAGAACGGCCGCGTGCACGTGGGCGGAGTTGCGAACTTCGTCGCCATGCTCCCGGGTATCGACGATTCGGGTATTGACTGATGGGCAGCCTTTTCTCGACAATCTCTGGACAGTTCACGAAGCCGATTGTGATCGGCGCGCTGTTCCCCGCAGCTATCTTCTTGGCGGTCTGCTATCTCATCGTTGTGCCGATGATGCCTTGGCAACTGCATGACGTGCAACGGTTCGCCTCTCTGGATACGCAGTGGAAGGTCGTCGGCATTACTGCCTTGGCGGCCGTTTTTGCATTCCTGCTCTACGTTTTGAACGTCCCGATTATTCGCATGTACGAGGGCTATCCGTGGCAGGACGGTCTGATCGGCACGTGGATGACCCAGCGCCGCCGAAAAGAACTCAAGGACGCCATCGCTAAGCGCGCTCAAATTCATCCGTTGCGTCTCCGATTTAAGGAAGAAGCTTCGACGGACGCAGAAAAGGAAAAGGTGGCGATCCTCGAAGCGCGCGAGCGCGGCATGATCGATTTGCAATGGAACCTAGACCCGAAGGAAAGCTCGGTACTGCCAACGCGCCTCGGCAATGTGATCCGCTCGTTCGAAAACTACGCCGAGCGCCAGTACGGTTTCTCAGCAATCGCCCTCTGGCCACGTTTCGTGGCAAAGATTGAGCCGACCTACGCTGGCGCAATCGACGACGCTAAGTCCTCATTCGATTTCATGCTGAATGTCTCTCTGCTATCGAGCGCACTCTTCTTCATCGTCCTGCTGCTCGGCCTGATCTATCCGGTTCCTCGCCTGTCAATGGTTCTGTTTGGAAAGTGGGTTCTGGAGTTGGGCATATCCCTACTTAGCGCCTGGCTTGCGTACGTTGCTGCGATCGGACGCGCAGCGGAATGGGGAGCGCTCGTCCGTGGCGCTTTCGATCTCTATCGCCGCGCCGTTCTGCAGTCTCTCGGGTTCAACCAAGTGCCTGAGGATCTCGTCGCCGAGCGGATGCTGTGGCGGGAGGTGTCCCGACAAATCTCGTGGGGTGACCGTTTCGAGCCAGACGCGCCTTTGCTGCGTTTCGTCGATCAAAAACAAACGCTTACCATTGCGCCAGCAGGTGCAACGCTTGTCATAACCAGAGGTATCCAACCAACGGCCGATCCAAATCGGCGGTCTGTGATTCTCAGCATCGCTAACCTGAGCAATGCCGACGTTGGGAATGTCGTCGTCACGGCCACGCTGACCGATACGTCAGCCTACATCTGGAACAGCGCAGAACTCGACGGAACTCCGGCGATAGTAGTTGGGACGAACCCCTACTCCTTTTCCATTGGCACCGTCCCTGCGAATGGAGCGCGTGAGCTGTCCTACGCCCTTGCGATGGCGGGATGAGAAGAGCATCGGCAATTAGGTTCGAGGCACGACTATGAGAATGTCGGACTTTGACCCACACCCTCCCGCAGCATTTTGAAACCTCCCCGAAACCCAAAATGCGCGGGCGCGCCTTCGGACGCGCCCGCGCGGGGCTTACTGCACGTGACCGGCTACTTCGTCGTTGCGGTCGTCGGTGAAGGGGTCACTGACGAGGGCTGCTCCGTCGTATCCGGGGTTGCCGCCTTCGGGGCCGGCTTGGACTTCGACTTCCGTCCGCGGCTGCCGAGGGCCTTCTTC
>JADGNZ010000060.1 GCA_017883205.1 Thermoanaerobaculia bacterium
CGAGCGCGGAAAGGCGACGCTTCAAGCCGAATACGCCCTCCGCCCCGTCGCACACCGCCTCTCCGCCCTTCTCGACGGCTTCGCATTCACGCTCGACAGTAACCTCGCCGATGGCGGCACCGAAGCTCTCCACGGCTACGCATGGGTCAAGCATTTTGCGAAAAGCCGCGCGGGCGCCGGTATCCGTCCATTCCTGGCCATCATCCAGACCGCGGTCCGCAAGGTCATCAACCTGCGTAAGCCCTCTGCCAAGAAGCCCGCCCCGCCCACCATCCCACCCGGAGCCCAGGGACTCCTGGCCCCGAACCTCGCCAACCGCAACACCGCCCCCACCATCACCGACGACGACCTCCCCGAGGATTTCCGCAAGGCCCTGGACGCCGTCAGCGACGACGAGGAGTAACAACTTCTCGCTTACCTCTCAATCGAGCGCGAAGCCGGATGAGGGGGGAGAAAACACGCAGGGCGATCAACGACGCCCGGTATCGCGGTCTACTGAACGGGAAGTTCCTCGCCGCTCAACCGATCGCGGTTCGCCCAATACGGACACTGTGGACAAACTTCGCCATCGGGATAGTCGATCCCTTCCTCGTGCGGGCATCCGATGATTCCCGGGCTCAGGACAAACGTCTTCCCACCATGCTCTTCGATGAATGCAATGACCTCGTCACCAATTGCTGCATCACGCCGAACATCGCCAGTCTCGGAGAACCACCTCTTCATCTCCGTAGGCATGCCGTCCTCCTCGGTGGGGATAATCCCGACAGCAACCTTCGAAGCCCGCGAAGCATCCGGCCCATAAAACGCAATCGTAGCCAAGGGGTACCCGCGGTGTCCCCGCCTCGCCTTCTTCTCCAACCGAGTCGGTTCACGTTTGATCTTCATGATGAGGTCGAGAATATCGCAACGTCTGCGTATCCCAAGTACCTCAACGGGAGCGCTGCCCTGTCATTATTAGTGTCATCCTGAGCCGCCGAAGCCGCCGCGTCGACGCCGTTGCTTGCGCAGATGGTGATGCGGCGAAGGACGGTCGAAGGATCTCAAGTTTCGTGAATCGTATTTCACGCGGAGCCGCGGAGAGCACGGAGAAGACCTAAAGCCGGAGATCATTGACGATCGCTCGCGCTAGGCGAACGAGATCTTCAATGTCGGGATGCGAAGTGAGCAGCTCTTCGCATCGCAACGTGTCAGGCGCCAAATTCGGAATAACCCCCACCCCTGCTACGCTTCCCCGGCAGCTAGCTCATGAAGATCCACCTCGTATCTCTCGAAGACGGCATCACCGCGACCGGGTTCCGGAAGTTTGCGGCGTATGCGGAGAAGATCAATCCGGACACGCGGACGTTCTATGTCGGGACGCAGCGGTATCGGTCGATGTGGAAGTCGTTCGTTCGGAAGGTCGGCGAGGGGCGGGCGTTCGGAGCGCCTGAGGTCGAGGAGATTGCGCAGGAGCTGGCGCAGGCGGATGTCGTCGCGTTCTCGTCGATGACTGGGTACGCCGATCTCACCAAAGAGCTGGCCACGCGGGTGCGGGCGATCAACCCGAAGGCGTACACGATGTGGGGCGGTATCCATCCGATCATCTATCCCGAGGATGCGATCACGGCGGATGTGGACGCGATTTGCACCGGTGAGGGAGAGCTGGCTTTCGCCGAGTGGCTCTATCACTTCGAGAACGGCACCGACTTCCAGAAGGTCAGCAGCTTCTGGTTCAAGGATCGGACGACTGGCGCGATCCAGCGCAATCCGTTCCGGCCGCTGATGTCGTCCGCGGAGCTCGCCTCGATGCCGTATCCAAAGTACGGCGGCGACGAAGGGATCTACGAGCCACGCAAAGGATTTCGTCCCGTCACGCGCGGCGACTATCTCGCCAACAACGGCCTCGCGTATCCGGCGGTCTGGTCGATCGGCTGTCCGCTGCACTGCACGTACTGCGGCAACACCGTCTTCATCGCCAACGATCCCGAGTACCGCAAGATCCGGCACAGCGGCGTCGACTACATCATCGGCGAGGTACAGGCGGCGCTGAAGGTCCATCCGTATCTCAAGACCGTTCTCTTCTACGACGACAGTTTCCTGGCCATTTCGCTGCGCGAGCTGACCGAGTTCGCCACGCGCTGGCGCGAGGAAGTGGGGATCGAGTTCTGCATCTACGGGATCATCCCGACCTACGTGCAACGTGACAAGGTCGAGATCCTGACGTGGGCAGGCATGAACCGCATCCGCATGGGAGTGCAGAGCGGCAGCGAGCGGATCCTGAAGTTCTACAAACGGCCGACGCCCATCGTGCGCATCGAACAGGCCGCGGCGGTGCTCGCGGAGTTCGCGCCGTACCAGATCAATCCGTCGTACGACATCATCGTCGACAATCCGGTGGAGACGCGCCAGGACGTGGTCGACACGCTGGAGTTGGTCTATCGCCTGGCCCGGCCGTTCACGCTCAACATTTTCTCGCTGCGCGTCATCCCGAACACGACGCTGGAACAGCAGATGATCGCCGAGGGGTTCGACGTCGAGCAGATCAACGAGAACTACACGGCGCTGCGGCCGACATGGGCGAACGTCCTGCTCTACATCCTCATGGTCTGGAAGCCGTCACGAAAAACGTTCGACCGCTGGCTGCTGAAAGTGCGCGCCTACAACGAACCGCAGCCGTCGCATCCGATCCTGATCCTCTTCGCGCGCATCCCCTGGCTCATCCAGCAAGGCGTGCGTCATCTCAAGCACGGCGAGTTCTCCGTGATCACCGGCTATCCGGGCTACATCCTCTGGCGCACGGGCGTGCTGAAGCTGATCAAGCGTTTGTTCAGCCGCAAGCTGGAACTGCCGGCGGAGAAGTGGGCAGCGCGCATCCCGGTTGAAGGGTAGTCTGCGAACATCTGCGTCATCTGCGGATAAAAGGCTTTTACGCGGCCCCGATACCGCGATGGAATCAGCCCACGGTCTCCTCCGTTTCGCGACGCATGAAACGACTTGCCTTTGCGCTTCTCGTGCTGTCTCTGACCTCGGCCACGTTCGCAGCCGACGAGCCTGAAAAACCTGCGGCCCCGGCCGAGAAGCCGGCCCCGAACCTCGGCGCACGCGCCGATAAGCTCATCAAAGACGCTCTTCCAGTCTGCGCGGGCGAGATGAAGGAGTCTCGTGTCGCCCTCACGCACAAGCTTCCGGAAAACATGCTCGGCGCCGTGATCCGTGAGGAAAGCAAGAACTCGCCATGTGAAGGGCAATGGGTGGCAGCGATCTCCAATGAAGGTGGGTTCTTCATGGGCACGCCCTGGTTTCTGGATGACACCGAGGGGACGCTCGAGGAGCGGCTGAAGGCGTTCACGCTTCAATACATGAAGCAGGTTTTCGAACCGACGATCGATCGGACGAAGACACGCGAAGGGCTCTTCCACGTCACGCTCACGCAGGCAGTCGACGGCGGAGGCAAATTGCCGCTCGAGGGCGAGATCGATCCGGCCGGCACGGTCCTTTTCATCGGCCACTTCGTTCCGATGAGCGCGGATTACCGCACCTCGCGCCTGAAAGCCTTCGAGCACTTCCTGAGTCTTTCTCCCACAACGGGCGCCGCGAAGCCTGACGTGACCGTGATCGAGTTCTCCGATTTCGAATGTCCGTCCTGCCAGCATGCTGCCGGATATCTCAAACCGATCCTGGCCGCGCACAGCGATCGCGTCCGCTACATCCGTTACGACACACCGCTCGTTAGCATTCATCCGTGGGCGTTGCCCGCAGCCGTTGCCGGCCGCGCGATCTGGCATCAGAAGCCGGAGCTCTTCTGGAAGTACAAAGAGCAGATCTACGAGAACCAGGAAAAGCTCTCCGCTTTCACGATCGACGATTTCACACGCGGCTTCGCCTCGGACCACGACCTCGACATGAAGAAGTACGACGCCGACGTAAACTCGCCCGAGCTTCGCGCCGAGCTCGTCAACGGCGCCGGCAACGCATTCACAAACGACGTCCGCGCGACGCCGACCTACATCGTCAACGGCGCGTTCGTCGACTCAGGGGTCGATGGGAAAGGGCTCGTAGACTACGTGAACGGACTGCTGAAGAAGTAATTGGGCCATTCGGCCTGCGGATTCATGGACGTCGATGCAAAGGCCGAGATCGACCGTCTGGCAGAGTCATTCTTCGGACTCTTCTCCAACCGCGATGGCGTGCGGCCTGATCTTGGCAGGATCTTCGACCTCTTCATCCCCAATGGCCTGATCGCGAAATGCACCGGCCCAGATCCGGAGATCTCAACTCTTCACGAGTTCATCGCGCCGCGGCAGGAGCTGCTGACCAACGGCAGTCTTACGGACTTTTCGGAGTCTGAGACTTCTGAGGGCACTCATATCTTCGGCAACACTGCGCAGCGCGTCAGCACGTATCAAAAGAGTGGCTGTCTCAATGGCGTCCCGTTCTCTACGCGCGGGGTCAAGACGTTTCAATTCGTTCGGACACGAATCGGCTGGCGAATTCTGTCAGTGAGCTGGGATGATGAGCGCGACGGACTGGCGATTGAGGAATTGTCGTAACGTCACTTCTTACACCGCTCGCCACACGAAATCGAGAAAGTGCTTCAGTATCCGGCCCGTCAATCCCCAGACCTCGTATTGTTCAGAGCGATAGAAATACGCCGGGTAACGTTTGTTGCGGAACGGGACGTAGCGCACTTCCGGCTGTTGTGGCGACAAGAGCGCTTCAATCGGCACCTCGAACACTTCGTCGACCTCGGAAGCCTGCAGGACGTAATCGATTCGCTGGTCGATCACGCCGGCGAATGGGGCGACGAGAAAGCCGCTGTGCGTGACGAGATCGTCGAGACGGCCGATCACTTCCACGCGCTCGGTGGCGATGCCGACTTCCTCGTGCGCCTCGCGAATTGCCGCAGCTTCCAGCGCTTCGCCCGGATGTACCCCGCCGCCCGGAAACGAGATCTGGCCGCTATGTGCCGCGAGGTTGATCGAGCGAAGTGAGAAGAGAATGCTCCAACCATGATTCGTAGGCACAAGAGGGATCAAAACAGCCGCGCGCTTCAAGTGCGGCGCTTCGATCTCGATCGCGGGGCGGGTGCTCAGTATCGTGCGCAGTCGGGCTAATGCCGCAATGTCGAATCGCGGGGGTCGGGTGTTGGGGGTCGGGGGTCGTAGATCAGGCATTATTGGATGCGCTCATTGCCGACCGCCTCGTAAACTCCGCAAAGGACTCCGGAACCACGATTGGAATCCCGTCCATCGCGTTGTAGAGCCGCAGCGTTCCAGTGAGAGATGGCAATGCAACTTCGGTCTCGTCGCCGGGACGAAGGTCGCGCGGTAATTCGATCCAGCGGTCGTCGATTACTCTGTCGCCGTCGAACGTGAGCATCATTAGCCGATATCCGGGCTGACCGTAGCTGCGCGTTTGCAGGGTGAAGTCGCCGGCATTGCGCAGCGCGAGCATGTCGCCGCGTAGGGAGGCTTCGATCTTCGGAAAGAGCGGCAACGTGCGCGTGATCGCGTTGCGGCCATCGCGTGATTGATCGTTCAGCGCAGCGAGGTATCCCTGCACCGTCAGATCCATCGACGCGTTCCCGGCGAGCCAGGCCGCTTGCGCCTTCGAAGGATCGGGGATCTCGCGCACGAAAAAGCCGGCGAGCGACGCTGCCTCCGCATCGCCGAAAGGAATCTTCACCACGCAATCGTCGGGAAGCTCGGCGAACTGCGCGTAGTCGCTGACCGCGACTGGCTTGCCGGCTTCGAACGCGCGGACGAGCGTCCCCGATGTCTCGCCCGCACTCGGATAGCGAAGGTTGACGAGCCGGTCGACCGCGGCAAAGTACGCCGCGAATTCGTCGTCGGGAACGTAGCCGGTGAAGGTGATGCCGTCGCCGCGAAGCGCATCGACATCGACGTTCGGCGCCGGCTCGCCGACGATGAGAAGCCGCAGGCGTGGCTCCTGTGCACGCGCTTGCGTGAAGGCCGCGAGCACGACATCGGCACGTTTGGCCGAGGTGAGGAAGCCGAAGAGTCCGATGACGCGGTCGTTGATGCCGAAGCCATGCTGCGCGCGCACCGCCTCACGCCGGCCGCGCGCGGACGGTTGCGGCTCGAACGGATGCGGCACGACGTGGATCGGTGCCGTCACGCCGAACGAGCGCAGGCGATCCGCGGCGTAGTGGTTGTGCACGATGACCGCGCGCGAACGGTTCGCCACATCGACCGATGCAGGCATGAGGAAGTTCCCCATCTCGCTGTGCAGTCCCGCCGCCCGCCCGCGCGCCCACGCGGCACCTGCTTCTCCGTGATTCGCAGCCAGCGCCGCAACGTAGCCATCGACGTCGCCACGCGCCAGCGTCATCTCCACGATGAGATGGTGCAGCACGAGATCGTGCAGCACGATCACGCCGGGCGTGCGCATCGCCTCTTCGTAGATCCAGGCGTGATGGGGGTTGTTGCCGAGAAAGTAGATGCGGGGGTCGGGGGTCGGGGGTCGGGGGTAGGAGAGGGGCTCGGAGATGGCGATCACGTCAACCTTCTCGCGAAGTGCGGGCAGCAGCATCGACGCGTAGTGTGCGACGCCGGTGCGTGTCGGCGGCAACGGCGAGAAGAGCGCTATTTGCATGCTTTTCTCCGATTCCCGAAAACCGAAAACCGACACCCGCGACTCAATCCGCCACCGTCCTGGCCCGTTGCGCAAGATACGCCTCGACGAAGCCGTCGAGATCGCCGTCCATCACGCGCTGCACGTCGCCGACTTCGTAGCCGGTGCGCAGGTCCTTGATCATCTGGTACGGCTGCATGACGTACGAGCGGATCTGCGAGCCGAAGGCGATGTCCTTCTTCTCCCCCTCCAGCTTCTCCTGCGCCTCCTGCCGCTTCTCCACTTCGAGCTGATAGAGCCGCGAGCGGAGGAGCTTCATGGCCACGTCGCGGTTCTTGTGCTGGCTGCGCTCGTTCTGGCAGGTGACGACGATGTTGGTCGGAAGATGCGTGATGCGCACGGCCGAGTCGGTGACGTTGACGTGCTGGCCGCCGGCGCCGCTCGATCGATAGGTATCGACGCGCAGATCCTTGTCGTTGATCTCGATCTCGATCTCTTCGTCGATGTCGGGATAGACGTAGACCGATGCGAACGATGTGTGGCGGCGCTTGGCGGCGTCGAACGGCGAGATGCGCACGAGACGATGCACGCCGTGCTCCGACTTCATGTAACCGTACGCGTAGTCGCCGCGGATCATCACGGTAGCGCTCTTGAGGCCCGCCTCTTCGCCGGACTGGTAATCGACAATGTCCGCCGACCACCCTTTACGCTCGGCGTAGCGAAGGTACATGCGCAGCAGCATCTCCGCCCAATCCTGCGACTCGGTGCCGCCGGCGCCGGGGTGGATGGCCAGGATGACGTCGCGCTCGTCGTGCTCGCCCGACAGCTTCATCGTCATCTCGATCACCGTGACCTCGGCATCGAGCTGGACGATGAGCGCCTCGATGTCAGCGTCGACGTTTTCGCCTTCGCGCTGCAGCTCGAGCAGCGTGTCAAGCTCCTGCTCCTTGCTGGTGATCGATTGATCGGCGGCGATGCGCTTCTCGACGCGCGCGCGCTTGCGGCCTACGTCCTGCGCCGTCTCGGGCTTGTCCCAAAAACCGGGCGCGGACATCTCGCGCTCGATCTCATCGAGCGTTTTTCGTGCGGAATCAGGGTCAAAGATAGCTCCGGACCGATTGCAGACGGTCTTTGAGGTCGGAGATTTTGCTGAGGGTGTCGTCTTTCATGTGGTGCGTAGAGTAGCCGAATCCACTAATCCTCTGCTCTTCCTCCGCACCATGCCCGCGATCACCACCACCATCGCCACCCACGCGAACCAGTCGCCGTAGTGAACGTACGGCGTGACCGATGTGCGCGGCTGAAAATCGGCGTAGATGATTCCTTGCTTGCCCATCGCCAGCTCCTGCACGATCCGGCCGGTGGGATCGACCACAGCGGAGATGCCGGTCGTGCCGGCGCGCAGCAGGTAGCGATCGTTCTCGATGGCGCGCAACCGCGCTTGATTGAGGTGCTGGCGCGGAGCCGAGGTGCCGTCGTACCAGGCGTCGTTGGTGATCGTGATGAGGACGTTCGCGCCATGCACGACCTGCGCGCGCGGGATCTGCGGGAAGACCACCTCGTAGCAGATCGCGGGACCGTAGCGGAAGAGACCATCGAGCGGCGTGTCTTTCGTCCCGAACTCGAACTGGCCGACGGCGTGAACGAGTTTGTGCGCAAAGAAGAGCATCTTCCGCATCGGCACGTACTCGCCGAACGGCACGAGGCGGATCTTGTCGTAATGGCCGATGGTGCGCCCGCCGCTGACGAGAAACGCCGCATTCCATAACTTCTCCGGCTGCGCCGCATCCTCGGCCACCGATCCGAGGATGACGTCGATGCCGTGCGCGCGCGAGACGTCTTCGATCGCCTGGCGATAGAAATCGGTCGTCGCATACGAAAGCGGGACAGTCGACTCCGGCCAGATCACGACGTCCACTCCGTGCCCCGTCGCCTCCTCGGTCATCGCCATCATCCGCCGGAAGATCAGCACGAGATTGTCGTTGTCCCAGCGCATCTCCTGCGAGATGTTCGGCTGCAGCAGGGCCGCGCGTGCCATCGGCGCCGTCGTCGGCCGGATGATCACTTTCTCCGCAACGTAGCCGGTCGTCCACCAGACGAAAGTGACGATGGCGACGGCGGCGATGGCGAAGATCGGGGTGGAGGGTGGGGGGTGGGTGGGGGGGTCGGGGATCGGGGGTCGGGGGTCGGAGATAGAGGCGCCCGGTATCGCGGGTGTCGCGGGCTGGGCGTCGGAGATAGAAGCAACGTACGACGTTGGGCGCCGGGGGTCGGGTGTCGGAGATAGTTGTGCTGCAGGCACTTCTGTCTCCGACACCCGACCCCCGTACCCCCGACTCCCGCGTCCCACCCCCCACACCTCACTCCCCACCCCCCGAACCACCCCCCGCACCACCAGCCACGCGATCAGCGTCGACGGCAAGAGAATCAACACGCCCAGCGCGTACGGGCCGGCGACGCGGTCGAACTGCACGAGTGGCGTGTAGTCGGCGATCGATGCGGCGATGAGGCTCCAGGGGAAGCCGCTGAAGAGATAGGTTCGGATGTACTCGACCACTGCCCAGGCGAGCGGCACGAAGAGCCATCGCCGGAAGCGCATGCCCGGCGCGATCCGATGAAAGAGCAGCGCGAACAGGCCGCCGTACATGCCGAGGTAGGCGCACATGGCGACGAAGATGAGGACGCCGGTGATGTAGGGCAGACCGCCGTAATGCGACATCACGCGGATCACCCACGGGACCATGAGCAGCCAGGCGATACCCTGCGAGAGCCAGCCGAGTGCGAATGCACCTTTGTAACTGCTCGCACGAGAAAGCGCGACAAACAGCGGAAGCAGGGCGATGAAGATCAACCATCCGGCGGCAACGTTCGGGAAGGACCAGGCGAAGAGGACGCCGGAGACGATGGCGAGAATTACGTTGATTGATGTGCGCAAGGCGGGCGAAGGATATCTGCGTTCATCTGCGTCATCTGCGGAAAGCTTCATCCGCAGATGACACCCTACTTCTTGAACAGCGCGTCGAACGCCTTCCGCGCGTCGTCGGGCGTCTGCGGCTGGCGGCCTTTGTCGGCGGTCAGGTCGCGGACCACCTTCGGCTGGAAGAACGTGCACTCGTTTCGGGCGTGTTTGCCGGAGATGCGCGCGGGGATGTTCTCGCGGCACTCCCAGAGTGTGGTCGTGTCGAAAGCGCGGCAGTTGCCGCAGGTGTGCAGGTCGGCGCCGCACTTGATGCACGTTTCTTCAGACGTCGGCTGGTCGAGTCCGAGCCGTTGCGTGCCGCAGGCGTTGCATTTGAAGACTTCGGGGCCGAAGCCGCCGGCAGTGCGGCCGCGTGGAGCGCCTTCGATCCTTTGATTCTGAGGCTCGTAGGGCGTGCGCGGTGGCCGCGAACTGCTGGATGAATTGTTAGAGGAGTAGCCGCCGCTGTCCTGATAGCCGCGGTGCCTGTACTTGCGATCTTCGCTCAAAGGAAATCACCTCATGAAAACGTAGTAAAGAGCCCCGGCGATGATGACGACGGCGATCACGAAGAGGATCAGACGGATCGCCACTTTCGCCAGCTTGAGGACAAACCAGATCACGATGATCGCGATCAGGAGCCCGATGAGCTCGTTCATGCTGGGCATGGTGGGTGCTGCGTAGTGTAACAGGACGTGTGCGACTTTGATTGCACGAGTCTCGCGGTCGAGGCACCGGCGCGGCCGCCGGTGCCTCACGCAAGAGAGCTACGGCGTCGCCGTCGGGATATCGAGAATGGGAAAGGTCACGTGGGCCGGCGACTGCGGATTGAAGACCGCCGGGTCGTTCGTCGAGTTGTCGGTGAACGTGTGGAACGGAATGGCGATGACGTTGTCTCCTGAGACGTTGATCAGGATCGAGTCGCCGGGATTGACCGCCACGCCGAAGAAATGATCCGCCGCATCGAGGAAGACGTAATCGGCCGGGAGATCGAGAACCTTCTCCGTCACGGCGCCGCCGGCCGCGAAGTGAGAGAAGGTGACGTGCGCGGCAGTGAGAGTGCGGATGCCGATGTTGACACGGAACCGTGCGGAGGGGACGAAGATGTTCCAGTCGATCGGCCTGTAGGCGTCCGGCGGCATCACCGCCGCTTCGAACGTGCCGAATGTTCCTGCGGCCGCTTCGTTGAACAGCCGCGCCTCAACCGGCAGCAGGCCCACATCGGATAGAGGAAACCAATTGGTCGGAACGATGTCGATCGACCCGATCCCGCTCTGACCGATCGCGGCAACGATGTCGTCGAACTGCTGCGTCTCTCCGCGCTCGACACGGTACGGAATCGACGGATCGTTATCGCTGCCGGCACGCCCTGCCGGATGAAAGATGATCTTTCCGCTGCTCTCCGACGTCGGCGGCCCAAGGCGGAGCGACGTCTTGAATTGCGCATTGTTTGCTCCACGAGTCGATCCGGCGACCGGAATGACGATTCTGCTGAGGCGCTGATAGAGCTCGGAGGGGGCCCATTGGATGGTCGCTGCGCCGGTACACGGAACGTTCGATGCGTTTGACGGGTTCGACGCGGTGATGCGGTAGGAATACGGTTGGATGGAATTCGTCAGTTCGTTCACCGTGACGCCGGTCGTACCGGTAGGGAGATTCGCCAGCATCGTGGAATGCTGGAAACCGTCGGGCGATACCTGAACTTCATAATTCGTCGCGCCGGCGGTTGGCTGCCACGACAGTCGGTCGCCGCCGGGCAGGCCTGTGGTGGTCACTGGGAAGGTGCACGCCCCGAAGGACGGCACGATGAACAGAAAGAACAAAGCAGTAGCTACGAGAGCTCTTGATGAGCTCATGCACCTCTCTCCTATTTGATTGTGCTCGGCTGCGCGTGAAGATACGGCTGCGCGTGAGGATTTCCGGCGGGAAACTGCGGGATGGGCGTGGAGCTCGGACAACGGGACGCTACCGCCATACGTATAGCGCAGCCGCAAGGCTGCGTCAAGCTGCCGGGAGAACGAGCCGCAACGGCGGCTTAACGTTCCGACTTGTCACGCAGCCTCGGGTTCCAGCCCCGCATCGAGATCCGTTCCTCGCACGATGAAGATCAGAGCCACCACTGCGAGCGCGATGCCGTTCACTTCGAGCGCCGTCGTGATCGACCAGCGCTGCGCGACGAAGCCGGCCAGGAGGTTGCCGAGCGGCATGCCGCCGCGAAACGCCAGCATGAAGATCGACATTACGCGCCCGCGCATGGCGTCGCTCGTCGAGAGCTGCACGAGCGAGCTGTAAAGAGAGATGACCCCGACGATGGCCGCACCCGCGAGGAACGCGATGACCAGGCTCGACGTGATGTGCCGCGAGAATCCAAACGCCACGAGCGTGCAGGCGAAGACGAGTTGGAGCATCAGCGCGAGCCTCCCCTTCTTTGCTGCGTAGCTACTTCCGGCAACGAAGAGCGCGCCGACGACCGACCCGACGCCGTAATCCGCTTGCAGCATCGAGAGACCTTGTGGCCCGAGGTGAAAGATGCTCTTGGCAACGACCGGCATCATCGTGAAGAGCGGCATGCCGAGAAACGTGCCGGCGAACGACAGAAAGGTCAGCATCAACAGCGAGCGCCGCGATGCCACGAACGCGAATCCTTGCTTCATCTGCGCCATCATCGAAGTCGAGGTCGCATCCGCGTGCAGCGGCGGCATCTTGATGATGAGCAACGCGATGATGACGGCGACAAACGACAGTCCGTTGATGCCGAAACAGGCGGTGGCGCCCCACACGCCGAAGACGACGCCGCCGATGGCCGGGCCGATGACGCGCGCCAGATTGAACTGCATCGAGTTCATGGCCACGGCGTTCGACATGTCGTCGCGTTTGACGAGCAGCGGCAGCAACGATGCGTAGGCCGGACCGCTGAACGACTGCGCGCTCCCGGTCAGAAACGAAAGGATGAAGATGTGCCAGATCTTGACGGCGTGAAAGTAGATGAGGCCCGTCAGCACGAAGGCGAATGTCATCTGCATGACCTGCGAGAGGAGCATGATCTTGCGCCGCTCGATGCGGTCGGCGATGACGCCACCGAAGAGCGAGAAGAGCAGCATCGGCCCGGTGGCCAGGAAGCCGTCGACGCCGAGGAGGAACGCCGAGCCGGTCATCGTGTAGACGAGCCAGCCCTGCGCCAGCGTCTGCATGAACGTGCCGGTCGTCGACGTGAACGCGCCGAACCAGAGCAGTCGAAAGTCGCGGTAACGCAACGCGCTGAACGTACGTTGGAGCCGGCCGCTTGGGATGCCTGCCTGCGCGTTCGCTTCGACCGTCTGTTCCTGAGGGAGCGACGAGCTCATCGAGCGATCCGCAACCTCTCGGCGGTTCCGGCCGTGTGGGCGTGGCAGATGGCGACGGCAAGCGCGTCCGAGGCGTCGGTGGACATGACCAGATTCGCGCAGCCGGGAAGGAGCATGCGAACCATCTTCGCCACCTGTTCCTTCTCCGCGCCGCCGTATCCAACGATCGCGCTCTTGACGCTGCGCGGCGAGTACTCGAACACCGCAAGCTTTGCCGCCCTCGCCGCCAGCAGAATCACTCCTCGGGCGTGCGCAAGCTGGATCAGACTCTTGATGTTCTGCCCGCCGAACGGCGCTTCGACTGCCACGGCATCGAGCGCATTGCGCGCAATGACGGCGCTCAGCTCGTCGTGAATGCGGCAGAGCCGATCCGCCAGCTCAGCCCCGCGCGTCGTCCCGATCGTCCCCTGCTCGATCAGCGCCAGCCGCCCCCGAACCTGCTCGATGACGCCAAAACCTGTCGTGACCGAGCCGGGATCGATACCAAGAATGCGCACGGAAGGATTGTAACGAGGAACGGTTACGGATGACCGGTGAATCGAAGACGGAATGTTGAATGTTGGGACGCCTCCGTTCTTGGCGTCTTCGCGCCTTCGCGTGAGCGGCTTCGCGTGAACACAAGGGAATCACGCGAAGACGCGAAGAACGCGAAGAACGCGAAGGAGAACGTTCGTTACTCCACCCGCTTCCCGGGCATATCCATTCCGTTCTGGTGCAGCGTCAGGCCGGTGGCGCGTCCTGCTGCGTCGGTGACGAACGTGATCTGGGCGTCCACGACCTTGTAGAAGTAGTCATGATCGCTCTCGGCGAAAACTTCGAATTTCGGCTGGGCGGTGGCCTGGACAAACAGGTGGTTGTCTTCGCGGGTCACGGTGAGCACGAAGTTCGGCGCGAGCTGGTAGCGGCCGGTGTATCCGTCAAAGATCTTCGGATCGACGGCAATCGCCTTGTGCTCTTTCACCGGTGGAGGCTCGCCTTCCATTCGCTTCGCAGGATGGTCGGCGCCGTTCTGATGTTGTACGAGACTCGTCGCGCGGTCGTTCGAATCGACGACGAACGTGAGCTGCGCGTCGAAGTCTTTGAAAAAGAAGTCGCGGGCACCCTCGGCCAAGATCTCGAACCGCGGCTGACCGGTAGCTTGCGCGTAAAGCCGGTCGCCGTCCCGCGTGATGGTTAGGATGAAATTCGGAGCGAGCTGGTAGCGGCCGGTGTATTTCTCGAGAACGGCGGCGTCCACCTTCACCTCATGCCGTTCCTTCGCCGGCTGCAGTAGCGGGACAGCGGGATCCAGAAGATGCTGGCCGATGTCATCGGCGCCGGCGTTCGTCGACGTGTTCGAGAGCACAACGACGCCGGTGCGGCTCTTTGGATCGAAGCCGATCCAGGTGCGGTAACCACCAGTGCCGCCGTTGTGCCAGATGATCTCGTGTCCGTTGCGGGTCCAGATGTGCCAGCCGAGGGCGATCTCGAGGTTTGGGTTGCCGGTTGGACGGCGCGCGGCAATCATCGCGGCCATCGATGGGGCCAGCGGTGACTTCTCGATGCCGATGTTCGCGGCGAGGAAGGTCAGCAGATCGTTCGCGGTCGATCGCAGCGCGCCGGCTCCGGCCAGAGTCGGGATGTCCCAATTCGCTACCTGGCGAAGTCCGGCGTCGTGACCGGGAGTGAGATGCTCTTTCATCGACTTCGAGAGTGTGATGGCGGTGCTCTTCATCCCGAGCGGTTCCAGAACCCGGGTCCGCAACAGCGTCTCGTAGTCGGTCCCGGCGCGGAGGGCCAGCGCGTGGCCGAGAAGGCCGCCGCCGAGGTTCGAGTACTCGTACTTCGAGCCGATGTCGCGGGTGAGCTCGACGGTGGCGAGGAACTCGTAGAGCTGCGCTACTGAGAAGTCAGCGTACGGATTGGCGGGATCTTTCGGATGAAAGTTCGTGGGCATGCGAGGCAGACCGGACGTGTGCGTGGCCAGATCGACGAGGGTGATCTTCTTTCCGCCGCGCTCGGGCACCTTCACGTTCGGCGGGAGATACTTCGAAACGGGATCGGTGAGAGCCACTTCGCCGCGCCGTACTGCCTCAGCGAGGAGCAGCGATGTGAAGACCTTCGTGACGGAGCCGATCTCGAAGACGGTATCGGCGTCGACAGGGCCTTCTCCCTTCTTCGTGCTTGCGTACGCAATCGTGCGCCGGCCCGACGGATCGATGACGCCGACGACCATGGCCACGCCCTGCCGCTGCTCGTCGATGCGGTCGGCGAGGATGGCCCGGATGTCCTTGTCCGGCAGCATCGCACCGGAGCCGGCATGGGCGAGAAGAACGAGGCTGAGGACGACGACGACGCGCTTGAGCGATGCTTTCAATGTTTTCAATGTTCCTCCTGAAGACGAGACAGCTCGTCGATTTGTCGTTGATAGCCGCGCGCCTTCCGGAGGTTCAGCGGAATCGCCGCGATCATAAGGACAACGAATGTGATGATCTGGAAACGGATGAGTTGCACTTCCAAAGTCGCGAGGCTTGCGCCGGTGGTTGCTTTTATCCACAAAACTTCCGGGTGTGCCTGCACGAAACCGGCGGCGAAAACGAGCGGCCCGGGAAAGAAGAGAAGCAAGCGCCTCCAGAGACGCGCGCCGCGATGAAAATCGCGCCACCGCGCCAGCTCGGTCCGGAGGTGATCGAGTGAGGCCGTTTCGCCGGCATCACCGGTAGCAGCTCCGCGAAACCGATTCTGACGGATCTGCCAGGCCAAATAGCTGTACCCGACGATTGTCAGGATGGCTCCAATCGTTTCCAGTGAGCTCATCCCGAGAAACATCGCGCTGATGCAAATGACGATCATGATGGCCCACACCAGGTAAACGTCGAAGGCATCTCTGCGCAGCACGCGGTTCATTGTTTCGATCTTCCTGTGGATGTCTTCGGTGCTCATGCGAAATCCGTCGGTGCCCTGGGCCTGCCAGAGCTTGACGACGTCATCGGGCTGACTGTCATTGGCCATGGCGTTCTCCCTTGAACATCGTGTTGAAGCGGCCGGCGAGAATCTTCTTGATGCGATGGATCTTCGTAGCCACGTTGCCCGGCGAGATGCCGGTGATCTCGGCGATTCCTGCGGCGTCGGTTCCTTCAAGATAGAGGAGGATGACCTGCCGCTCGAGCGGATTCAGTTGCTGGATGAATTCGCGGAGGCGTCCGAGCGACTGCTGAAGTCCGAACGCGCCCTCGGAATCACCATCACCGGCCGGCAAATCGTCGATTTCGTCGAGGCTCACCAGCGGCCGCGAACTGAAGCGCCGGTGCCGGACGACATGAGTGGCGGCCACGTTGTGCGCCACGCGATAGACCCACGTTCGCAACGAACAGTGGCCGGCGAACACTTCGAAGCTCCGCCAGATGGCGAGATGGATGTCCTGGAGCAGATCGAGACGCTTGTCGCGATCCGCCTCGTAAGAGCCGGCCAGCCGTTCCAGCGCAGCGCCATACACGCCCGCCGCCTCCTGATACAGCACATCCTGCGACATCCGCTAAGTGTCCCTCCGAATGAGGTAGTCGATGGCGGAGGGTGTTTCTTACAGGTCGTTCTTCGCGTCTTCGCGTCTTCGCGTGAGTGCCGGGAATCACGCTAAGGCGCGAAGACGCGAAGGAGAAAGAAAAATTGCCGCCCCTCGGGGGTCCAGGCCGAGGGGCGGCGTCTGCCATCTAGTTTGGCAACGAAGGCGAAACCCTAATCCTTCGTTGCTCGGTCCAACGCCTCGTTGAAGCTATCGGAATACTCATCCTCGCCAACTTCCTCGCGGGGAACCAGATTCGGAGCGAGGAAAGCTCGAGCGCCGGGCGGCAACTGCGTGGGTGGCGGAGCCGGTGCCCCCGCTTTCGGCTTGCGGTGATTGAGCACCTTCTTCACCACGTGCGACATCGCGTCGACATACGGAATGAGAGCGGCGGCATCGGGACGTTTGACGTACGACTTGCCCCACGAGTAGAAATCGAGAGCCTGCGACCCCGCCTCGGCCGCGCCGTTGTTGACGGTGAACTGCAGCCCATCGGTCAGTGCGGTGAGGCGCTGGATCACCGGTAGAAACGCGTTCTGCCTGCGGATGGCCAATTGGTTGGCCTCGATGTCGAACAGGTTCCGCTGGGCGGCCGGCGGGAATGACATGCACGCGGCGATGGTCGGCACGACCAGCTCGGGAGCGAAGCGGGCCATCGCCGCCACGCGGCGGACGTCGCGCGGATCGTGATGCTGGAAGTCGGGGATCTGCGCCTGGAACTGATCGATCATGGCGATGAACGATGCCGCCAGATCCTCGGGCGTGGTCTCAGGCCCGGGCGTGGTTGGAACACCCGCGGCAGCGACATCGGCGCCGCTGGCCCGTTTGGCGCGTTTGCCCTTCGCTGCAGGATGGGCCGATGCGCCACGTTTACCGGTGGGCGCGCTGCTGCGAACGCGCTTGCCGGAGGGTTGAGGGGTACTGCTGCTGCTACCGCTACGGTTCTTCTGCATTCTCACCTCCACATCCACGCGCATGATCCGCGCGTGGGGTTGCCACTCCGTCCACATCTACTTCGAGGTACTGGCCGTCAGCCACGCGCTGCCGGCCGGAAACTGCTGGTACTAGAAGGTGAGACGCATGAGAACGGCAGAGGTTACTTTTGGGGTTCCGGGTTTCGGGGCTGTGGGCCTGCCGGCTGGCCAGGCGATGGGGTCACCTCCGACCCGCCCGGCGAGGGCGTGCGCGCTCCGGCCGGCCCGTATCCTCTTGCTGCCAAAGGAGTTGGGCGATGATGCCAACAAGTTTCTTGTTGCCGTCAACAAGATCGGTGTTGGCGTCAACAAATATTTTGGTGGGCTCAACAAATTTTTGTTGGCGTCAACAAAACTTGTGTTGAGGTCAACAAACTTTGTGTTGAGCTCAACAAATCTTTTGATGGCGGCAACAAACTTTTTGTTGACCTCAACAAACTTTTTGATGGCGTCAACAAACTTTTTGTTGGCGTCAACAAACTTTGTGTTGAGCTCAACAAGTTGTTTGATGGCGTCAACAAAACTATTGATGGCGTCAACAAAACTTTTGATGCGGTCAACAAGTTTTTTGTTGAGCTCAACAAAATTTTTGTTGACACCATGGTGGATTGGTTTCGTAAAGCAACTGATTTTGGAATAAAAACGCTCAAAACGAGGCGGTTTGCCTCAGCGGCGTGCTCGTTTATTCCCGGTGGGGGTGATTCCTCGCTGCTCCCGCCGGCGGGACGCCGCCAAGCCAGCCGGCGAGGACGCCAGCGTTCCATCCGCTCGTGGCGTGCATTGTGCCGGCGGAACGCTGGCGTCCCGCCGCCTACTTCGCGGCTCGGCGGCTCAGCATGACACCGCGGGCAAGTGTGATCTGTTCTCTGATCTCTTGTCTCTGATCTCTGCTTCCCCACTCCCTACCCCCCACCCCCCGCCCTCACAAACCGAACCTCGAAGATCGGCCGGCCTTCCTCCCGATACTTCGCTTCGTAATTCGTTCGCGGCGGATCGCCGACGCCCGGCACGCGGCGCTCGCTCGGGAAGAACTGCTCGATCACCGGCGCGGCTGCTTCGTAGTAGTCGCGGTGGTCGGTGACGAAGATTCCGCTCCCTCCTGGCACCAGCACCCGTCGCATCTCCCCAAGCGCCTCGGCGCGGATGATGCGGCGCTTCTGTTCGCGCTTCCGAGGCCATGGGTCGGGGAAGTAGATGTGGATCTCATCGATCGACCCGTCGGGAAGCATGTCGCGCAGGACGAGAAAGGCGTCGTGGTTGATGAGGCGGACGTTGGTCAGACCACGCTTGATGACGCGGTCGCGGATGACGCGGTGGTAGTGCAGCGACTTCTCGACGCCGATGTAGTTGACGTCCGGATGCTCGATCGCGCCGGAGATGAGAAAGCGTCCCTTGCCCGAGCCGATCTCGAGGACGACGCGATTGCGGTTGCCGAACATGGCCGCGACATCGAGGCGTACGAAACCGCTCTCGCGCGGGTCGATGACGAAGTCAGAAGCGTTCACGGCGGCATCATACGCAAGCAACGTATCCGGTCCTTTCGTCCATCTTTGCAGCGTGCTATCGTTTCATTCATCCCGTCCTAAAGATGATTCCCCCTGCACCCACTGACACGCTCTTCGAGTCTCTGCCGGCGCTCGTTCGAGCGGAGACTGATCCTCCTCCCGGCATCGACGACGATGAGTTCGTACAAGTCTACGAAGAGAACTTCGGTCTGCTGGTATCGCTCGCCGTCCGCAAGTTTCAGGTGCCGTTCGGCGACGCCGAGGGGCTGGCGCACGAGGTCTTCCTCTCGTATCTGAAACGGCGGAAGGAGATTCGCGAGCTGCACAAATGGCTGATCGGCGCGATCTGCAACGCCAGCCGCCACTACTGGCGCAAGCACGATCGAAGCATCGATCAACTCGACGACGAATCTTCGTCGATTCAGGTCGACCCGGTCTCGGCGCACGTGGTGGAGTGGCTCACAGCGCGCATTGCCGCCGGCGAAGCGCTCGCCGTCCTCTCGCCGCGCTACCAGCACATCCTGCGTCTCCGCTATTACGAGGGGTACAGCATTCCGGAGATCGCCGAGGAGTTGGGCGTCACGGCGAAGTACGCGCAGAAGCTGGTGATCAAGATCCTGCGCCGCGCGGAAGCATTCTTCAAAGCTTCGGCCGGCCCGAGGGAGAGAAAATGAAGCACGCCGACGATCTGGATCATCTCGCCGGGTGTGCACGATGCCGGCAGCGTTTCGCCGGCAAGAGCCTCCCAACCGACAGCGGCGAGCGCCTGGCCCGCAAGCGTGAGTTCGCCGCGGCCGCCGTGCGTCTCGAGCGCGAGCGCAACGATGCCGTGGATGTCGTGGCGCGCCATCTGCGCGAAACGCCAGCCGAGGAGTGGCCGCGCCTCGCCGATCTGCCCGCGCTGCGCAACAACGCAGCGTTGGAACAGATGAGCGAGGAGGTGCGCAAGCGCCTGCACCGCCGCCCGACGGAAGCGCTGACGATCGCGCAGCTCTCCACTGCCGTCGCGGCGTTGATTCCGGACGGTCTCTATCCGCCGCTAGTGCTCGCACAGGTGCGCGCCAACGCCTGGAAGGACCGGGCCAGCGCCCTTCGGTACCTGGCTCGATACGACGAGGCTCTCGATGCAGCGTCGCGCGGCGAGGAGTACCTGACCCCGTTCGCTGCCGTCGAACATGATCGCGCCATCGTCCGGATGGTGAAGGGGATGGTGCTCTTCCAGAGCGGACGCTTCGAGGAAGCGGGACCGATACTGGCCGAGTGTCGCCGCGTGTTCGCGGAGCACCATGATCACCGGCGTCACGTGCATTCCGGCATTGCCGAGGCGAACGTGCTTTATGAGACGTCCCGGTACGCGGAGGCAAGCCTTGTCTACGGCGCCGTTCTCGACGATGCCATTGTCACCGGCGACCTCGAGTCGCAAGCGAGCATTCACAACAATCTCGGCTACTGCATGACGCACCTCGGCGAATACGACCGCGCGAACATTCACTTCTCGGAAGCGATCGCGAAGTTCACCGATCTCGGTTTCACGGCCGAGGTTCCGCGCACCGAGCGTGGTGCCGGTCTCATTCTGGTCGGCCGCGGCCAGATCGCCAGCGGACTCGCTCATCTTCGCGCTGCACGCCGCGATTTCGCCGCCGCCGGAATGGTCGAAGAGGCAGGACTCTGCGCCCTGAATATCGCCGCGGTGTTGGTCGACCGAGGCGAAGGCGCGGAAGCCCGAGCGCTCACGCAGAACGTCATCGACGAATTCACTGCTGCGGGACTCGACGAGCGCGCTATCGCTGCCGTCGTTCGTCTGCGCGATGCCATCGACGTGGACGGTGCGACGGCCGAGACCGTGCGCAACGTCCACGCCTTTGTCGAAAGCCTTCGCGAAGATGTCTGCTGCGTGACGAACTAGTCCCGGCTCACGGATGCGGCCACGACAAGTCGCCCGAATCCAGCCCGATCACATGCCGGATGATCCTGACGATCTTCGTTCCGATGGAGGTTGAGGAGTCGCCCCTCGACGGAACGGCATAGACATTCGAGGTGGTGAGAGCAACAAGAAGCGAAGCAGTGGCTAGAGCTTTGGATACACGACGCATAATCCCTCCGGTCAGTGCCCGGCCACGCGCCGGGCGTTTTTCAAGGAGGGCACCCTCACCCCTAGCGTGACGGAAACGGCGAAATTGCTACCACCAGCGGTGAGAAATATTTTGCCCATGGGGGTGAAGAATCATCAACCACAGAGGCACTGAGATCACAGAGATGAATCGATAACCTCTGTGACCTCTGCGCCTCTGTGGTGATGGGTTTTGGTTTCCGTCGGAGACAAACTACCCCGCATCTTTCATACCCTTCAGCGACTCCCATGCGTCGAGCGCCTTCTCCCCCACGCTTTTTGTGGGGGGAGAAGGTGGCGAAGCCGGATGAGGGGGCGTTTTGACTCTCGCGGCGACGTTGCGGGCGGGAACTTCATGCCTGCCGCTTGCACGACACCCCTCATCTGCCTTCGGCACCTTCTCCCCTCGAAAAGCACGAGGGGAGAAGGCGCTCGATCGAGAGGTTGAGGCGAAAAAGGTTGAAGCGCGCTACCCAAGAAGGCGGCGAAAGAGAATGCTGCCGAGGATTGCCGCGGCGGTCTCATCGTCCGCGCCGCGGCGGTAAGGCTCGATCAGCGCGACGACGATTGCGCGCGTTTCATCATTTTCCTGCGCTTCGCCGATGAGAGAAGCGACAACACCGCCGAGTGGACCGTTCATCAACTCCTCGAATGCTCGCTCTGCGCTTTCGCGATCGGGGAGGTTTGCCGGAGGTGGGACTTCGCGGCGAATGATCTCGGCGGCGAGCGCTGCTTTCGATGGCCAGCGGCGATAGATCGATGTCTTCGCGGTGCCAGCGCGGCGTGCCACTTCGTCGAGGCCGAGGGCGCGATAGCCGCCTTCGCTTAGGAGAGCTCGCGCCGCCTCGACGATCTTCGCATCGGCCTCGGTGCGTCGTGGCCGGCCGCGTCCACGAGTGGGTGGGTTCATCGGTTGGATATTAGACGAGAGTCGCCGGCGAGCCGCCGGCGGTACAGCCGCCGGGCCGGCGGCGCTACACATCGCTCCGACCGCCGACTCCTGACACCCCGATTCATCTCCCACACCCCACACCCCACCCCCGACTCCCCACACCCCGCTAAATCGTCTGCCCGCTGGCCGGCGGATAGTCGTCTGCGCGGACGAGGATCTCGCGGGGCTTGGAACCCTGCGAGGGGCCGACGACGCCGTTGGCTTCCATGATCTCGATCAGGCGCGCGGCGCGCGAGTAGCCGAGCTTGAGGCGGCGCTGGATGTAGGAGGCGCTGGCCTGTCCGGTCGTGAGCACCACGCGCACGGCGTCTTCGTACTTCGGATCGTCGAGGTACTCGATGCCGTCGGCGCCGCTCTTCTCCACGTCGATCTTCGTGATCTCTTCGAGGAACTGCGGCTCGCCCTGGTTCGCTTTCACGAAGTCGACGATCTTGACGATCTCTTTCTCGGACACATACGCGCCGTGGATGCGCCGGACACGCGCGGTGCCGGGCGGGAGGAAGAGCATGTCGCCGTTGCCGAGTAGTTTCTCGGCGCCCTGGGCGTCGAGGATCGTGCGCGAGTCGATCTTCGATGCAACCTGGTAGCTGATGCGCGATGGGAAGTTCGCTTTGATCACGCCGGTGATGACATCGACCGAAGGCCGCTGGGTGGCGATGATCAGGTGGATACCGACCGCGCGGGCTTTCTGCGCCAGCCGCGTCACTGAATCTTCGACGTCCTTCGAGGCCACCATCATCAGGTCGGCAAACTCGTCGATGATGATGACGATGTAGACGAGCGGCTCGGGCACCTTGACCAGCTCACTATCCGGCCGCTTCATGGCCCGGCGATAGCCGTCGACGTCTTTGAGCAGCGCGTTGTACTGGTCGATGTTGCGCACGCCGCATTCGGCCAGGCAACGATACCGATTCTCCATCTCGTTCACGGCCCAGATCAGCGCGTTCGAGGCGAGCTTGGGATCGGTGACGATGGGGTGGAGAAGGTGCGGGATGTCCTCGTACATCTTCAGCTCGACCATCTTCGGATCGATCATCAGCATCCGCAGTTGCTTCGGCAACGCTTTGTAGAGGAGCGAGACGATCATCGAGTTGAGGCCGACGGACTTGCCGGCGCCCGTGGCACCGGCCACGAGCAGATGCGGCATGCGCCCGAGGTCGGTGACGACGGCCTCGCCGTGGATGTCCTTGCCGAGGGCAACGGTGAGGAGCGACGACTGCTGCGTGAAGGCGTCGGTATCGATGATGTCGCGCAGCGTGATGAGCTCGCGCTTCTTGTTCGGGACTTCGATGCCGACCGTCGACGATCCGCTGATGCGCTCAATGCGGATCGATTCGGCCTTGAGCGCGAGCGCGAGGTCATCGCCGAGGTTCACGACCTTGGCGTACTTCACGCCGGCGGACGGCTTGAACTCGAACGTCGTCACGACCGGACCCGGGTGATAGGCGGTGACCTCTCCTTCGACCGCAAACTCCTTGCAGCGGTCTTCGATGAGCCGGCCGATATCGAGAAACTTTTTGTGGACGTCGTCGTTGATCGTGTCCTGCTTCGGCCCCTCGGTGAGGAGATCGACGGGCGGAAGAAGGTCGTGCGTCAGTCGCGTGTCGCGCTTCGGCGGCGCTTCCTTCAGCTTGCGCGGAACGGGACGCGGCATCTGCTGCTTCGGGCGCGCCGCGCGAACGGCCGGCGGATCGTCGAGGTAGAGCGGATCTTCGAATTCGCCGTCGTCGTCGACCGCCACCGGCCGCGATAACTGCGGCTTCTCCGCCTGTTGCTGCACCTCGGCCCACAACGTCGATGGATCGTGCGAAGGCTGCTTCGACAACTCCTCCGCGGCTTTGCGCAGATCGGCCTTCGTCACCTTGCGGATCTGGAACCGGCCGGCGCCTTTGACTTCCCGCACGATCGGTCCCGCCACCGGCATCGAGCCGGACATCTCATCGTTGGCGACGAGTCGCAATGCAGGAGCGTCTTTTTCGAGATGCTTGCGGACGAGCGCCGTCTTCATCTTGTCCTTGCGGCGCCGCTCCGTGAAGCGCGCCCATTGCAGCGAGAAGGCGCGGCCGAGGCCGAGGAGCTTCTGATGGATGGCCCTGAAGATGGCGGCGAGACTGATGCGCGTTGCCAGCAGCAGTCCGACGAGCATGGCCGTGACGAGGACGATGCCAGCGCCGCTGCCGTTCAGCTTCCCCGAGGCCGCGCGGTTCAGCTCCTGTCCAAGGTAGCCGCCGGACGGAATCTGCGCGCCGCGGACCCACACTTTGCCGAAAGCGAGGTCGCAAAGCGGCGGCATGGCAGCTACGAGAATCACGAAGCCGATGGCCTTCGTCTGCAGGTACTCGATCTCTTTGACCCAGAAGCGGTTCCAGCCGACGACCAGCAGGGCACCGGGGAAGAGAAGCGACGCAAAGCCGAAGAAACCGACGCAGATCCAGGCGATGGTGGCGCCGTAATAGCCGATCCAGTTGGCTACGCCGCTGTTGGTGGAGGTGTAAAAAGCGGAGGAGTCGTCGGCGTGGTAGGTGAGAAGCGCGAGGGCAAGACAAATACCTGCCGCCAGGATCACGATCCCGATCAGCTCCCCACCCCGTCTGCTCCTGGCAAATTGCAGAACTTCCATCACACCCACCGCCACTTATCTGCAGTTGCAGAGAGTAGCAGAAAATTCGCGGTCGCGGGGGGTTGGGGGCAGCGCTTTCCCGGAGCGGGTTGCTTGGTCTTCTCCGCATCTCCGCGCCTCCGCGTGAGAAAAGGGTTCACGCGGAGACGCGGAGGACGCGGAGAGAACCCAGCAACCTACGTCTCCAACTTCAACATCACCTTCGGCGAATCCGCGGTCACGTGCACGTTCGGCTGCAGTTCAAACGAATCGTCGGCGTCGCTTGCGCCGCCGAGGAGGAGGCAGAGGCGGGCGAGCTCCCGGAAGGCGGCTGGCTCGCCGGTGAACGTTACGCCGGCGCTGTCCGCGCGCACCGTCAATGGCGTCCGCATCAGGCCGTCGAGCGCCATCATCGCCAGGTCGTAGTTCATTCTTCGTCCTCTCCGCGATAGACGACGGAGTTCTTCTCCGTCTCCTGCAGCACGACCTCGTACAACGCTCCCTCGGTGATCGCGGGCGACAACTGCGCCCAGAACGACCGCGCCAAGTTCTCGGCGGTCGGGATCACTCCGTAGAGAAACTCGACGTCTTCGTTCAGATTCGTGTGGTCAACGCGATCGATAATCTGCTTTCGAACGATGTCCTTGAGCCGTTTCAGATCGATGACCATACCGGTCTCGGGGTCGATCTTTCCTTTCACGCTGACCGTGATCACGTAGTTGTGGCCGTGACCCTTGGGGTTGTCGCACTTGTCGTAGACGCGGCGGTTCCAATCGGCGTCGTAGTCGGGGTTGTGCAACCGGTGCGCGGCGGAGAATGTGAGCCTGGCGGTGACGATCATGAGCGTGGAATCTATATCGTCACGCCTGCGAGCGCGGAACGAATCTCATTCTGCTGTCCCTTCAGCGTTTCGCGCAACTTGGCAAAGCGCGCGTCACTTTGCATGAATCCGAAGAGAGGATTGGCGAGCACGTAGCTGGCCGTCGGTTCTTTGCGTGCGGCGGCGTGCTCGAGTGCATCGTCGACGCCGCGCGTGTCGCCGGCCATCGCCGCGATCTCGCCGGCAGTCGTCCAGTAGTCGTCGCCCGGCTTCGACGCAGCAGCAGCCGCCTTCATCTCGGCGTCCGCGAGCGCTTTGTTCGACGACTGCGCGGCGATGTACGCCTTCAGAATGTGAGCTCCGTAGTTGGGATCGGTCTGCTCCACCTTCTTGAGCTCCAAGACGGCGATCTCCGTCGAATGACGAAGCACGGCGATCCGCCCGATCTTCAGCGCGAGCGCCGGGTTGTGCTGCTGGTGCAGCTCAAGGTCGTAGTACATGTCGACCGCGTTGTCGATTCTCCCAGAGGCAACCAGTACATCCGGCGCATGCAACGCTGCGGCGTCTGATCCGCCGAGGCGGGTGAGAGCGGCTTTGAAGAGAGCGTTGTCGCCGGAAGCAAGGGCGTAGCGCCCGATGATATTGAGCGCTTCCGCGTCGGAATGGTCATGACGCAACACCACGCCAAAGCCGTTGAACGCCGCGGAGAGATCGCCGGCGGCGAGACTGGCACGCGCGACATGGCGTGCGGCGTCCACGTTTGACGGATCCAACGCCATGACCTGTTTCGCCGCCGCCAGGGCATCCGCGCCATTGCCACGAGCGTCGAAAAAGCGAAACGCGAGCAACTCGGTGGGCAGGAAGTTCGGATCTGCTTTGAGTGCGACACGCAACGCGACCTCGGCGCGGGTATCGTCGCCGACAGCATGCGAGGCCACGGCGTCCGCGAACGCGTTGGCCGCCTCGGCACTGGCAGGAGGCCGAGGCGGGATCTTGAGATCGCCGGCGACCCAACCGACCAGTTCCTGAATGCCGCCGGCGGCGTCGAGCAACGGCGTGGCGGTTCCCTTCTTCACGGCCTTCCCGTCGGTGACCGCGATGATCTGCGGGGAAGCGCCTTCGCCCGTCAGCGCCGCCGTGTACGCGCTGACATCGGCACCTTTCGCATCGACGATGCGCACCTCGGGAAATGCGCGAAGAACTTCAATCGAAGCGAGGCGGATCGCATCCGCTCGCTGTTGGAGCACGGGATCAGGCGGCGTGACCGAGAAGGGCTCGATGAACACTTTGCGCGGCGTGGCCACGGACGCCTGGGGAAGACCGGCATGACGAGTGATTGCTGCGGGCACAGGCTCTTCGCGACGATTGCGCATCCAGAAGAACGCCGCGCCTGCAGCAAGAATCACGAGAGCGGCGACCGATATCGCCGCCAGCCGCGTACGTTTCTTCTTTTGGGCAGCACGCGCCGCTGTCGCATTCGCCTCGGCTTCCGCCTCCGCAGCAAGGCGCGCCGAGTCATCCGCCGCAACCGCCGCGTGGGCCGCATCCTCGACCGCCTGAACCTCCGGCGCGATCTCAAAGAGCTTCACGCCGGCACGCGCTCCGGCGTCGCGCAGCCGCACGCTCGTACGCCCTTTCTTCGTGACGGCTTCCGTGATGTAGAGCTTCTGCGGTTCGATCTGATCGAGAATCTCGAAGGCTTTGTCGACCGTGACGCCCGCTGGCGTTCCATCACGTGTCTCCACTTCGCCGGCGTGCAGGAGCAGGCGCACAGGAATCGGCGTGCCATCCTGCTGGTCAGGCGAGAAATCGAACTCCCCTTTGCGTCCTGCCTCCAATGCGCTCTCCAGCGAGGGCAGCTCTCCGACGAAACGCGGTCCGAACGGATCGACGACCTGGCCGTCGAAAAGATAGATCGCCTCGCCGAGAATCTGCTGCATCCGCGCGGCTGCCTTCGATGCCCCGGCAGGATCGGCCGCGTTCATCTCCCGGTAGTTGGCGATATCACCGGCGAGGATGATCGACTGCCTCGTCTGTGCGGCGTGGCGTGCGGTGGCAACGGCATGGAGCGCCGCCCTGCCCATCTCGTTCGCCCATGTCACGACCTCGGCATCAGCCTTCACGATGTCGTCGATGATCGCCTTCATGTCTTTGTGGCGGCGATAGGGGTCTTTGAAGAAGCACTTCCCCATCACGCTGAGCACGGCGCCGTCGATTGCGGGATTGAGCGCCTTGGGCGACGGCGGCTGCTCATCGACGATCTTGCGGGCGATCTCCGCTGCGCTTGGCGCCAGGTAGGGCCGGCGCCCCGTTGCGATCTCGTACATCACGATGCCGAGCGAGAACACATCGGTCTGCACGGTGACCGGCTGGTTGATGATCTGTTCCGGCGCCATGTAGCTGACGGCGTCGGGGTCGCTTCCCTTCAGCGCGAATGCCGAGCCAAGCCCCTCGCGCCGCGGCAGGAACGTCATCGAATTGAGTCCGGCGATCTTGACCTGTCCGTTGTCCGCAACGAGCACCGAATCGCCGGCGATGTTCAGATGCAACACGTTCTTCGCGTGCATCAGCTTCAGCGCATCCGCAAGCTGATAAGCGATGTGGAAGAACTCCGTCCGTTCGGCCGCATGTCCGCGAAAGACCGCAGCGACGGGCCTGCCTTCAAACCACTCCATGACGAGGATCAGCGCGTCGTCCGCAGGCAGGACGTCGATGTTGGTGACGAGCGATGCGTGATAGATCGCCGCGCCCTGCCGCATGTCGCGGATGACCATCTCGCGCCTCGCCGGATCGCGCGGAAGCTGCTTCGTCAGAACTTTGACGGCGACCGGCTTGCCGCTGCGCGTATCTTCCGCGCGCCACACCGTTGCGCTAACGCGCTCGATCAGCCGATACGAGAGAACGTTCCCGCCGGCAACGAACGGATCGATGGCAGACATGGGTGAATTATAGAGTGCGGGGGTCGGGAGTCGGGAGTCGGAGAATAGGCGGGCTGACGGGTTGAGAGGTCTCCTGCGCTCCGAGGGCATCAGCATTCTCAGAACAGAAAGTGAGTCCGCCGCGTGCTCCGACACCCGACCCCCGACTCCCGACACCCTACGCAGGCAATAGATGCAAAAGATCCGCGCCGCTCTCGACTGTATCGCCGGCCGTGACGAAGATCTCGTCGACGATGCCATCGGCGGGCGCAGGGATCTCGTTCTCCATCTTCATCGCTTCGAGGACGAGAAGGCCTGCGCCGCGCTGGACGGATGCTCCCTTCTCGACCATGACTCGGGCAATGCGGCCCGGCATCGGCGCCTTGATGATGCCGCTGGCGCCAAGGTGGTCGTCACCACCTTGGCGGCGGAGGGCGAGCGGATCGACGATCTCGATGTCCAGCCTCGATGCTCCGATCGTGATCTGGCGCATCGCCCCGTCGCGATGATGCTGGAGCGAGTACTGTCTTCCGTCGTCCAGGCGCACCGAATGAAGGCTGCCGGCAGCAACGAGATCCGCGACGATCCATCGATCGCCGATTTTCACGCGGTAGCTGCTGCCATGCCGCTCGACTTCGAGCGCCGTTTCCTCGTCGCGATAGCGGGCGATGAACTTCAACCGCGCACCCGAAGTGCGTCCATGCGGCCGCTCTGCTTCCAGCGCGAGACCTTTTCTTCAGGCAGCGACACCTTCTGCGCATCCTCGAACGCCAGGATGGCCGCGGCGATGAGCGCGACATCGCGCCGGTCATCGCTCGGAGCGCGATGTTCGAGATCGAGCGCGGGCAGAATCGTGTCGATGAATCCCGTGTCGAAATTCGCGGTCCGGAAATCGGGATGGCCCATCAGGAATCGGAAGAATGGAATCGTCGTGCGGATGCCGTCGACGCGGTACTCCTCGAGTGCACGCAGCATCCGATCGATGGCCTCGCCGCGCGTGCTGGCGTGGCAAATCAGTTTCGACAGCATCGGGTCGTAGTAGACGGGCACGGTGTAGCCGGCATAGACGCCGTTGTCATTGCGAACGCCCGGTCCCTGCGGCAAGGTCAGATTCCGAATGAGGCCGGGCGATGGCGCAAAGTTGTGCGCGGGATCTTCGGCATAAACCCGGCACTCGATGGCGTGACCGTTCGGCGCGAGATCCTCCTGCGCGAAGCCCAGAGGCTCCCCCTGCGCGATCCGCAGTTGCGCCTTGACCAGGTCGATTCCCCACACCATCTCGGTCACCGGGTGCTCGACCTGGAGCCGCGTGTTCATCTCGAGGAAGTAGAACTGCTTGTCGGGTCCCATCAAACACTCGATCGTCCCCGCGGAGTAGTAGTTGACGGCCGACGCCGCCTTCACCGCCATCGCGCCGAGACGCTCGCGCAAGGCCTGATCGACCACGGGCGACGGGCACTCCTCCACGACTTTCTGATGCCGGCGTTGCAGCGTGCACTCGCGCTCGCCGATGTGTACGACATTGCCGTGTTGGTCGCCGAGGATCTGCACCTCGATGTGGCGCGGTGAGGCGATGAACTTCTCGGCGTAGACGGCGCTGTCGCCGAAGAACGACTGCGCCTCGCTGGTGACGCGCTCGAAGGCGGTATGCAAATCGGCTTCGCGCTCGACGAGCCGCATTCCTTTGCCGCCGCCGCCCGCCGAGGCTTTGACCATGATCGGGAAGCCCGCTTCGCGCGCAAATGCCTCGATCTCATCGAACGACTTCACCGCTTCGGTGAGGCCGGGAACGACCGGCACACCCGCCGCTTGCATCCGCTGCCGGCTTTCGGTCTTCGAGCCCATCGCCTCGATCGACTCGGGCGAAGGTCCGATGAACAGGATGCCGGCATCGCGGCACGCGCGCGCGAAGCCGGCATTCTCGGCAAGGAAGCCGTAGCCGGGATGGATGGCCTCGGCCCCCGTCTTCTTCGCGGCATCGAGAATGCGATCGATGCGCAGGTAGCTCTCGCGCGAAGGCGCAGGACCGATCGGCATCGCCTCGTCCGCGTAGATGACGTGCAGCGCGGCACGGTCGGGCTCGGAGTAGACGGCCACCGTCGGATACCCCATCTCCCGGCACGCGCGCATGACCCGCACCGCGATCTCTCCTCGGTTCGCCACCAGGACTTTCATCGCCGCGCATTGTATTCGCTGCTAACATCCCCGCCCTATGACGGAAGAACCTCTCAAAGACCAGCGCACACAGATCCTTTCCGGCGTCGTAGCGACGCTGCTGGAAGACCTCAAGAGTGGTGCAGGAGACAAGGACCGCCGCCGGCAGGTCGAGGAGTGGATGCGCACGCTGGCGGAGAAGTACCCCGAGTTTCACATCGAGAGCGGCCTGCGCGACTACTACCTCGCCGAAGCCGAGCGCCTCCGCGCCGATTTCGAAAAAGCCGCCGAGCTCACCGAAAAGCTGGCGCTGGGACGATCGATCGAAGGATTCCTCGATCGCGCCGCGGATTACGCGAAGCGGATCGCGGAGAAGTAGCGCGCAGCCAGGTCTGGCCGTTCTCAGCCGGGCACCACGCTCGGCTAGACTAGGCGTAATGGGTAAGAAAGCTCGCAACAAGAGAATCGGATCGCGGATGGAGGCGCCCGCTTCGATCACGCCGGGGAACGAGGTCGCGCCAACCAGCCGCCAGTCGATCATCGGAATCACGGCAGGCCTCGCTCTGGCGGTCATCTGTATCTACGCGCAGGTTCGATCCCATCAATTCACGAACTTCGACGATCCGATCTACGTCACCGACAACTCCCATGTGACGGCCGGCCTGACGCTCGACGGTCTGCGGTGGGCGATGACGTCGATGGATGGTGGCATCTGGCTCCCGCTCACATGGCTCACGCATATGGCGGACGTGCAGTTCTTTGGGCTCGACGCTGGCGCGCACCTCCTGACTAACGCGGCGCTGCACCTAGCCAATTCGGTGCTGCTTTTCTCATTGCTGCTCATCGCCACGGGCCGCGTCTGGCGCAGCGGATTCGTGGCCGGCCTCTTTGCTGTTCATCCCCTGCATGTCGAGTCGGTCGCGTGGATCGCGGAGAGAAAAGACGTCCTTTGCGCGTTCTTCTTTCTCCTGGCCATCCTTCTCCATATCCGGTTCGTGAAGACTCGCTCGAGATTGTTGTACGCAGGAGTGATCGCCTGTTTCGTTCTCGGCCTGATGTCGAAGGGGATGATCATCACGCTTCCCTTCGTACTGCTGTTGGTTGACTACTGGCCTCTGCAACGCTGGTCGTTGCAGGACCTGCGGCGGCTCGGGCCGCTCCTTCTGGAGAAACTTCCACTATTTCTGCTCCTCGTTCCAGCCGCTTTCATTGCGATCGAGGGGCAGGAACACGTCAAGGCTATCGCGGCAAATGTTCCTCTCACGGCTCGACTTGCCAATGCCGTCGTTGCGTACGCCGCCTACCTCGGAAAGACTTTCTGGCCGGTCAGCATGGCGGCGACCTATCCATTTCGCGCCATCAGCCCGGCTCTGGCCATCATGGCCGTTCTGTTTCTCGTGGCCGTGACCGTTGTCGTGGTGTGGCAGGCGACGGCAAGGCCCTATCTTGCCGTCGGTTGGTTCTGGTATCTCGGAATGCTCGTTCCCGTGATCGGGCTCGTTCAGATCGGCAGGCAGTCGATGGCCGACCGTTACACGTATTTGCCGCTGATCGGTATTTTCGTTGCCGTCACCTGGCTGGCAGCGGAAGCAGTGCGCAACAGGTTAGTGCTTGGAACGGTAGGCGCTGTCGCGATCGTGCTCCTGGGCACGATCGCTTATCAGCAGGCGGAGTACTGGCAGGACAGCATCACTCTCTTTCGCCACGCGCTGGCGGTGATACCGGATAACCCGTCGGCGGAAGGGAATCTCGGTGAAGCGCTCCTCACGAATCTCGACTACCAGGGTGCAATACCGCACTTCCGCGCGGCGCTGGCTGCATTTCCGGCGGATGCGCACTTGCACAATGAGCTCGGCGCGGCACTCGGACGTGAGGGGAAAGACCTGGAGGCCCGCGAGGAGTACCAGAAGTCTCTCCAACTGGCGCCCGGCGACTACGACACCTACATGAACCTTGGCGCTCTGCTCAGCCGGATGGAGGACAACATCGCCGCCATCGACGACTTCCGGCTTGCCGCCAAAGAGAGACCTGACTCCTTCGAGCCGCACGTCTATCTGGCTTTGGTCCTGGCCCAGATCGGCAAACGTCCCGAAGCGATTGCGGAAATGGAGAAGGCGATCAGCATCGATGCCGCGGCCGCCAATAGTCAGGTTTTGAAAGCGACCGACAACCGCTTTGATGGCAGAGGATTCATCGCCGGGCTGAAGGCCCAACGCTAGCCTCGAGAGACTGGGAGGCGACTAGCTACAGCCAAGCTGGCCAAAGGAACGAGGGGCATGCTCGTGGCTGCATGCCCCCCGTAACTCACAGCTACTTGGTGACGTCTTTCAAGGCCTGTTCGAAACGGTCCGCGACATCTTCCGGCTCATTGGTCTTGTCGGGGGTTCTGTCGGAGACGAGATTCGACGCCAGGAATCCCTGAGCGCCAGGCGGGATTTGAGACGTCGTCGTGGTGGAAGGGGTGGGAGCCGGTGCCGGTGCCGGCTTCTTGCGGTGGTTCATCGTCTTCTTGACGATTTGCGACATGGTGTCGACAAAGGGCTGCAAATCAGCGCCGTCGGGCTGCTTGACGGCGTGCTGCGCCAATCTGTAGACCTGAAGCCCCTGTACGGACGAGGCGGCAAGCAGGTTGTCGCTGGTGAACATGACATCGTTGGCGAACTCGATCAACTGCATCGCCAGCGGGACGACCTGATCCTTGAACTGACGCGCAAAGTGCCCGGCATCGACGTCGAACAGGTTGCTCTCCTTCATCCGAGGAACGTTGGCAACCAGGTTGATGACGGGGATGATGGCGTCGTTTCCGAACTTGGCGCTCGCCGCAATGCGCTTGATCTTCTTGGAGTCGAACTTCTGAAGATCAGGCACGATCGCAAGGAGCGTCACAAGGACGGCCCGAAACTGCTCGGCAATCGCATCGGCCGTCGCTGCTGCGGTTACTGCTGGACTAGTGGTGACAGGAGGAGGGTTAGAATCTGGAGCGTTAGAGGTTGACATCGTCATCTCCGGTTAAGGCACGCGCTCACAACGCGTGTCGTCATCCATCGTGTGGCCG
>JADGNZ010000094.1 GCA_017883205.1 Thermoanaerobaculia bacterium
TCGCCTTCCGAGGTATTTATCTCGCCCTCGGAGGTATTGACGCGCTCTCGTAACTTGCTGATCAGACGTCAGTTATTGGCCTCACGCGAAGCCGCGAAGACGCGAAGGAACGGCTTGGTCTTGAAGTAGAGGTGTCCTGTTTTGAGGGCATCGTTTTGGCCGCGTTCACCGCAGCAATCGTCAGTCAGACGCCGCCCGTGTAACCGCACACGCCCATTCGGGGCGAGTTCACGACGGGCGTTATTGCTTCCTCGCCACAATTGTGCTCGCCGGCGTGGGCCTCGCAGAAGAAGGCGTCACCTTCCTGGAAGCAGTAGGCGCACAGCGCAGTCGCCGTCTTCTCACATTCGGTACACGTCCAGACTGGATCGTCGTTTCTGGCGAGGAGCCTCACACTCTCTCGCCGGCTGGGAGCCATGCGGTGCGCGACGACCTTGAGGCGAAGATGCGTGGTCGAACCGTAGTCGTATTCGTAAGCAAACAGGCTTCCCTCTGGCGGCAAGCTTGCCGACACGCGAGCGTTCATGCTGCGCTCGTCCCGCGCCGGTCCGAAGAAGTCGTCGTCCATGAGCACGACGTAACTGGTACTGCCTACTTCGAACGAGCTTAGGTGACCGCAACACTCCAGCCATATGTTTCGGAGGAAGTCATCGAGGTCGCGCAACGGGGCGTTGGCTTTGACATCGACGTCGAGCCAGAACGGAGTGCCGGGCGCATCAACGCGAAGCTGCACCACGGCGGCGACGTTCCTGCCCTCAGGGTACGCGCATTCCGACAAATGACGAGCTATCTGACGCTTCGAAAAGGATGCGCCGCACAAACTGCACCTGCCTTGCGATTCAGTTCTCGTGGCCATGGCTTTTGATCATAGTTCAGAGAAACGGTCACGCGGAGGCGCGGAGATGCGGAGTTGGGAATTGCTCCGCGCCTCCGCGTCTCCGCGTGAACATCCCCGCCCCCCAGAATCACGCCTCTCCGCTCAACTGGTACGCCACCCAGAAGCCGGCGAGCGCGGCGGCGACGAGTCCGATGAGGCATAGAGCGAAGAGCGGAGTCAGGCGGCGGTCGAGGTCGGGGACGGCGTGGCGAGGATAGGTGCGGAGGAAGAGGGCGTAGGCGGCGCAGGCCAGGAGGATCCCGGCGATGACATCGAGGATGTAGTGCTGCTTCGTGAAAAGAGTCGAGAGTCCGATGAGTGAGGCGCAGATCGCCGAGGCGATTCCGACGCCGCGGTGCACCCGATAGCAGGTCATCGCCGACACGAACGAGTGCGCGACGTGGAGCGAGGGAAAGCAGTTATACGGGTGGTCGAGCTGATAGAGAAATCGCAGGCACCAGACGGTGAACCCTGTCCCGATCACTTGGGCCGGGCGCGAGGCCACGGTCGGATATGCGAGAAAGACGACATACGCGCTGATCCACACCGTGAGATACGCCCGAACGGTGCGGCGGATCTGCTCCTGCTCGCGGACGACGAGGACCGGCAGCACGATCAGGAAGAGATAGAGCGATCCATAGACCAGCGCCCATGCAGGCTGCAGAGGGAGAGCGCGGTCGAAAGCCAGCGCGGGAACGTGCAGCCTCCGGCCAGGCATCTGATCGCCGATGAAGATGTAGAACGGGACCAGCGAAACCAGGACCACCATGGGAATGCTCACCGGGTACGGCCGCCTCAGCGACTGCGCGAGCACGTTCCAGCGGAAGGGGATCTCTTCGGGAGACTTCATGTCGAGAATGGCCCGCGTCCTCCGCGTCTCCGCGTGATCACTTCTTCTTCGTCTTCTTCGTCGTCGTCTTCGTCTTCTTTTCCTTCTTCGTAGGTTTCGCCTCCAGCGATGCCACGTACTTGTAACTCAGGTTGAAGTACTTCTTCAGTTCGCGCGTTTTCGCCAGGAGAGCATCGGGGACTTCGACGTACTCCGTCAACACGGTTCCGTATTGCTCGGCGAGCTCGCTTTCGTACTTCTTGATGAATGCGGCCTGAGAATCGGGGTCGAGGCGGAGGATGAGCGTCCCTTCTTTGGTGAGGAGGCTGAACATGTTGCCGTTCAGCGACGTGTAGGGCATCGTGTCGCCCCTGCGCTGGACCTTCGGGTTCGTGGCTACGAGCTTCTCGTAAAGGGCCAGATTCTTGGCGTAGGTCATGCGCTCTCCCTCGATCGGAACGTTGCCTTCGGTGGTTCTCCGTGCGGCTCGCCGTGCCGGCGCGCCAGCTCAATTCTAAGGCTCTCTTCGCCGCGGGCCATCGCCCAGCGGTGATTGGCGCCGAAGATCGGTTTGAGGATCGGGGAGAAGAGGCGCAGCAGCGGCTTCTCGGCGGTGATGCGCCAGTCGTAGATGATGCTGACGTCGTCGCCGTCCTGCGTAAGCAGCCACTCGCCGCGGCCGGCGAAGTCGCCGAAGGCTTCGATGACGAATCCGTCGGGGCGTGTTTCGGTGACGCGGAAGCTCCATCGAATCGTGTAGGGGAGCCAGCCTTTGGTGAAGAGCTCGACGACCTCGCCGTTCTTCTTGACTTCGATGTAAACCGACGGCCACCAGCGCGGGAGATCTTCGGCATCGCCAAGGATGTCGATGACTTCCTGGACCGTTCCGCGGACGCGCCAGCGGGTGATGAAGTGGTAGTCGTTGAGCATGTTCTTCTCTACGACGGAATGTCGATTGCGGATTCGCTAAAACCTTCGCACCACAGAGACACAGAGGTCACAGAGATGAGGTTTCAACCCTCTGTGTCCTCTGTGTCTCTGTGGTTAAAGGGTTTGGTAAAGCGGCCCAGAGAAGCAGCCCGACCGCGACGACGATTTCCACGATCCCGTTGACGCGCAGATCGGAGCGGTGGTTCTGCAGCAGATCGGCACCGTTCCCGACGAGCAGCGCCACCGCGATCGTCAGCGGATAGGCGAGCAGGTTCGTGCCGAATACGTAGCGGATCACGATGAAGGCGAGGATGGCGGTCGCTGCCGCGGTCACGAGCATCAGCGGGGTCTGCCGCAGGTTCGCGGACGAGTCGAGAGAGGCGAGGAAGAGCGCCACGATTCCGATCGTTGGCGGGAGCCACGGTTTCGACCGGAAGCCGCGCAGCGCCAGCAGAAACAGGCCGAAGACCGAGCAGACGATGAGCGTGCGGAGAGTCGCGGAGAGGATGCCGAGGAGGGCGGGGAGCGGCAGGGCGACGGCGTCGGGGACGTTGAACGATTGCATCGCCGCCAGCGACGGGAAGCGAAGGGCGAGGGCCTGCTCAGCTATCCGAAAGAACACGGCGATACCGATCGCCGTCAGCGCGGCCACGACGGCCGAGCGGCCAAGCGCGGCACGAGTATCGCGCCGGGCGAGATGGAACGCCTGCGGATACGCCGCCGCAAGCGCGGCGACGGCCAGGAACACCAATCCCAACTGCAGACCGACGTTGCGCACGACATCGATCACCTGTCCGCTGATGAACGTCTCCCATTGAATGGACGTGTTGTATCCGAACAGCGTCGACTCCCAGCGCGCGGCGATAGCGATGAGCGGAATGATCGCCAGCGCCAGTGTCCATCGCAACGCGCGCTGCCACGGAAAGCGCTGCCGCCGCAACGCGATCACGAAGCCTGCCACGATCAGCGAGAGAATCGCCAGTCCTCCGACGATGCGCACGATCGTGAAGACGATGTTGAGGAACGTGGTTGGCTCGCGGTAAACGCTGTCGGGCACCTTCACCGTGGTCGTGAATTCCGTGACGTCAGCGCCTGCCACGCGCACGCTGATGCGCCGCCAGGCGTCTGCGGCGAGCGGCTGTTTTTCCTGGAAGTGGAAGAGCCAGTCGCGGCGGTTTTGCTGCTGATAGCTCAGCGCTTCTTTCAGATCGAACGTCCGGACGTCTTCGTTGTACTGCGGGAACGCGCCTTGCGCGATTGCCAGCGCCTGCGGTTGCTCGAGGCGCGGTCCGGCGCGGCGCTCATCCTGATACTTGTGATAGCCGGCCACGCGCGACGTGCGTGGATCGACTTCGATGAAGTACTCGTCCTTCACCTGCGGCGCGAACGAGCGCACGATCCACGTCGCGGTCGGGATCTTCGTCTTCATCACAGTGACCAGCGACGGCACGCTCATCCCGTTGCGCAGGATGTAATCAACGGCCTGTCCGTCGTAGCCGCCAGGTGTGCCGCCATCCTCGCGCTGCGAGTCGCTCTCCCATTTTCGGAAGCCTTCGACCGGCGTTGCAATCGTGCGCATGGCTGCGGCAGGCGGAGGACCGACGCGTGAGGCGATGCGTTTCGCATCCTCTTTCGTGATGCGGTAGTCGATGGCGTCGTCGATCGAAGGAAGGTGCAGCGCAAGAGCGCCGGCGGCCAGCAACACGATGACGACGCACGCCAGCAGTTTGCCGCGCGTCACCGGCATCGCCGGGAAGGTGAAGGCTGGTCCAACCGTCACCTCGGGACGCTCAGGAACAGGTTTCAGCGGCAACGTCTCGTTCGAGAGATCGTCGTCCGGGACAAAGCCTTTATTGCGAACATAGAGCGCGATCGAGATCAGCATCGGGATCGCGAAGACCAAGCTGGCCAGTCCCCCGGAGATGACGTAGTAGCGATTGCCCGAGCGCAGCAACAGCATCGCGGTGTAAAGCGCGTCGACCGTGTAATGCCAGATCAACAGCGGCAGGATCCCGAAACGCATCATCAGGAATCCGATCAGGACGCCCGCGAGACCGACTTCGACGCCGCGGATGTAGAACGGCTGATTCGGATAGGTGGCGTGGCCGAATCCCCAGATGAAACCAGCGGCGACGATCGCGGCAACTCTCGACCGCAGAACTTTCTCGAAGAACGGAATCGAGAACGCGCGCGACATGAATTCTTCGCTGAGCGCGGGAAAGAATCCAGCGAAGAGCACCGCGATCCACGGAAACGCCGTGTTGAGCATGTCGTCGTACGGCACCTCGGCCGGCGCCCATGCCCCGAACTTGTCGGCGATCAAATAGAACGCCGTCTGGTAGCACATGAAAAACGCCACCAGCGTGTAGCCGATGATGAACGAGAGGAACACGCGCTTCGACGTGAGGGCACGACGGTTCCAGATCCGCGCAAAGGAAAGTTGCTTCGGGAAGCGGCCGCGGAACATCACCTCGCCCGCGCCGACGATGACGACGAGCAACATCGCCACGCCGACGCCCTGCAGGATCGCGCCGAACGCGAATTGCGCGAGGAACGCGGGATAGGAATTGGTGGTGTCGTAGCCGGCCAGCGCACTCGGCCACGAGTTCAGCGTCGTTCCGGTGACGAGAACGACGGCCGCGATTCCGATGCCGAGGAGGAGACGGAGGCGGAGATCGCCGCGGATGAGGCGCGTGACGAAAACCGCCACAATGCAGATGCCGGTGATGATGAAAAAGACAGTGTCGACATTGCCGGCCAGCAGGTTCTTCGAGCGCAGCTCGCGATACGAGCGTTGCCAATCCTCGGGGACCTTAACGCGCGTGTTGAAACTGCGAATGCGGTTGCCATCGACGGTGACGACGGTTCGGTACGGCGCGCCGGCGGGGTGCACGGCGCGCGATTCCCACGTGAAGATGCGCTGCATCCGGTGGGGCAGGCGGCGCTCGCTTTGCGAAACGAGCTGAAGATCGCCGAGGTTTGCGTGAACGCTGGACAAGAACCCCTCGGCGATGCGGCGCGCGCCGGCCACGTCGGGAGAGACGATGGCACGATCCTCCGGCATGCGATCGCTGAAGCCGGTCACTTCGCCGGTCGGCGCGATCTCGACGCGGATCTCTTCTTCCTGCAGCGGACGAAACCAACGATGCGACCACGCCCACAGCCGCACATCACGTTTGAAGATCTCGTTCGCTTTCTTCAGGCCGACCGAGCGCTCCAGGAAGATGCGCGCCTCGTCGTCGGAGTCGAATGTCGCGCTGTGCTTCATGCCGCGCGTGTCGATCTGCTGCGCGGCGACGACGCGCGCCGCGAGTTGCTGCGATGAGTCGCGGTCGTACCGGAACTCGATCGAGGCCTCGGGGAACGCAGCACTGAACCAGTTGAGGACGACGAAGATCGAGACGGCAGCAATGGCGAGACAGGCGGCGATGAGAAACCAGTCGCGCCGGTTGAGTCGCTCGTGATTCATTCGTTGACTATACGTGCGTCGGCGGCGAGGACGCCGCCGGGCCAGCCGGCGAGACGCCAGCGTTCCGCAGGACCGAGCGCCGGCCGAAGTAATATCCGATCCCGAAAAAGAGCACGGGCCAGACAGCGGCAGTGAGCGCGACCACAATGACGAGGATCAACTCCGGCAAGCCGATCGAGGCCATCATCAGACCAGCCCCTGCAGCGCCTTCTCCATCCGCTTGATGCCCTCCGCTGCTTCATCCTTCGAGAGATTCAGAGGCGGACGGAATCGCGCGGAACGGTGGCCGGAGGAGAGCGCCATCACGTCGTTGGCGAGGAATGACTTCAGCGCGGCGTCGCGGATCTCGCCGCTGGGGAGGTCGAACGCAGTCATCAGCCCGCGACCGCGAACGTTGGAAACCATGTCCGGGAACTCCTCGGCAAAGCGCTGCAGTTCGCTCTTGAAGTACGCGCCGACGACTGCCGCATTCTCGACGAGCCCTTCGTCGTCGATGACCTCGAAGTAGCGCTGCGAACGGACCATGTCGGTGAGGTTGCCGCCCCATGTCGAGTTGATGCGCGAGCTGACGGCGAAGACGTTATCGTCGATGTCAAAGAGACGGTCGCCCGCGGCGAATCCGCAGACCTGCGTTTTCTTGCCGAAGCAGAACATGTCCGGCTCGATGCCGTAGTGCTGGAACGCCCACATCTTGCCGGTCAGGCCGACGCCGGACTGCACCTCGTCGAAGATGAGGAGCATGTCGTTCTCATCGCAGAGCTGGCGCACGGCGCGGAAGTACTCGGGACGGAAGTGGTTGTCGCCTCCCTCGCCCTGGATCGTTTCCATGATCAACGCGGCGATGTCGTCTTTGCGGTCGGCGAGGAACTGTTTTGCCTGCGCGAGGGAAGCCTGTTCGCGCTGCTCCACATCATCGTCGATGGGGAAACGCAATTTCGGATTGTCGATGCGCGGCCAATCGAACTTCGGAAAGTACTGCGTCTTGCGCGGATCGGTATTCGTCAGCGACAGCGTGTATCCAGTGCGGCCGTGAAACGCTTCGCGCAGATGCATGATCTGCGTGCCGCGGCCCTCGATGCCTTTGCGAAGGTTCTTTCGGATCTTCCAGTCGATCGCCGACTTGACCGCGTTCTCGACGCCGAGGGCGCCCCCTTCGATGAAGAACATGTGCTTGTTCAACGATGGAGGGACCGCCAGGCGCGCGAAGGTCTCGACGAACTCCGCCATGTAGGTCGTGTAGATGTCCGAGTTCGCCGGCTTGTTGATCGCGACGGTGGCGATGCGGTCGCGGAACTCGGGATTGTCGAGCCGGGGATGGTTGTAGCCGATGGGGCAGGAAGCAAAGTTGGTGAAGAAATCGAGAACGGAGCGGCCGCGGCGGGCATCGAAAAGCCACGAGCCTTTCGAGCGGGGAAGATCCATGACGACTTCGTAGCCGTCGGCGAGCATGTGCCGCGAGAGCACGTTGTGAACATCGCCGGGCTGGATGTGGACGCGCCGGTCCGTGATTGCGGAAATTGACATGAAATAACTCCTATCGGGGATGGATCATATCAGCGGGTGGTGGACTCTTCTCTCGGGGGCGACCGAGTCCGGCCGCGTAGGCGGGGGATTCCTCGCCCGCCCGCCGCCCCGCCCTCTCGGAATGACAGTGGAGCCCTCTCGGAATGACTGCGGGGCGGTTTGCGATTTCGATGCTGGATTCTGATGTGTTGCGCCGAGGATCTGCATCATTGATTACTAACAGTCACAAACCACTGGTGCACGGATCACCGGCAACGGTGATCCACCTGACCTCGTCTCTAATTACTGATCTACTAATCTACTGACCAATCCCGCGGCCACGCACGCCGCAAGGAGACTCAATTGAAAGACATCGTCATCCTCGGCGGCGCACGGACGCCGATCGGATCGTTTCAGGGAACACTCTCGTCGCTTGCCGCGCCGAAGCTCGGATCGATCGCCATCAAGGGCGCACTCGAAAGAGCCGGTGTGACGGCGGATCAAATCGAGCAGGTGATCATGGGAAACGTCCTGCAGGCGGCAATCGGCCAGGCGCCGGCGCGGCAGGCAGGCATCGGCGCGGGCATCCCGGTCAGCGCCGGCGCGGTCACCGTCAACAAGGTCTGCGGCTCAGGACTCAAGGCCGTGATGTATGCGGCGAACGACATTCGCTGCGATGAGTACGAAGTCGCCGTTGCAGGCGGGATGGAGTCGATGTCGAACGCGCCGTATGCGCTGCCGCAAGCACGCAGCGGCTATCGCATGGGCAACGGCAAGCTCGTCGACCTCATGATCCACGACGGCCTCTGGGATCCGTACGGCGACAAGCACATGGGCAACTGCGCGGAGCTCTGTGCCGCGAAGTACGCGTTCTCGCGCGAAGCACAGGACGACTTCTCCCGCGAGTCGTACCGCCGCGCGCAGGAAGCCGTGCGCAGCGGCCAGTTCAAGAAAGAGATCGCGGTCGTCGAGTTGCAATCGAAGAAGGGGACGACAATTGTTTCTGATGACGAAGAGCCGTTCGCGGCGCCTCTGGACAAGATGGGATCGCTCAAGCCCGCGTTCCAGAAAGACGGCGGCACGGTGACCGCCGCGAACGCGTCGAAGATCAACGACGGCGCCTCGGCGCTCATCGTTTCGTCAGCGGATTGGGCGCAGAAGCGCGGCCGCAAACCGATCGCCCGCATCATCGCCCAGGCGACGGCGGCGCACGAGCCGGAGTGGTTCACGACAGCGCCGGCGAAAGCGATCGACATCGTCCTCAAACGCGCCGGCATGACCATCGGCGATATCGACCTCTTCGAAGTGAACGAAGCCTTCGCGGTCGTGGCGATGGCGGCAATGAAAGACGCCAACATCCCGCACGAGAAAATGAACGTCTTCGGTGGCGCGGTGGCGCTCGGCCATCCGATCGGATCGAGCGGCTCGCGCATCCTCGTCACGCTGCTGCACGCCATGGAAAGCCGGAACGTGAAGCGCGGCATGGTGGCAATCTGCATCGGCGGCGGCGAGGCGGCGGCGATGATCGTGGAGCGGATGTGATTTGTAACCTTCTTGCGCGGCCGTCGTCAAAGGTGTGGATGCAACAAAACAATAGGAGGAAGCATGCGTAACGCCAGGATGGTGATGGTTTCGCTGTTGTTCGCTGCTGCGCCGGTCTTTGCGCAGCAATCTCATTACACGAATTCGGTCTCGGTTTTTGTGTCCGACCTCTCGATCGCTGAATCGAGCGCGACCGGAACCAGGTTCGGTTCCGACTTTGGCGCGGCGCTCGAGCACATGTTCAGCGATCGTGTCTCAGCTGAGCTGGCCGTGACGAGTCAGCGCATCGGTGGCTCCGTCACGACATTTCCTCTCGAGGGTTTTCCGACGACTACGACCCGTTCGGGTCGCATCTATCCGATCGACGCCACTGCCTCGTACCACTTCTTCACGGACAGCCGTTGGAAGCCGTACCTGGGTGCTGGCGCGCGCTATGTGAGCGATTCCGTTCGCGTCACCGGCCCACTAGGCGATAACCGTTTCACGAGACGCTCGACCGATCCCGAGATTACCGGCGGCGTCACCTTCCAGTTCAATCCAAGGCTGGGCCTGCGTCTCGATGCGAAGCAGATTCTCGGCAGCAGCGGTGACATTGGCGCGGATGCGAAGTTCAAGGCATCGGCCGGACTGAGCTTGCGCTTCTAATCTCAGGTAACCGCATCTGCGAGCTCAGTCAGATTGTTGAGGGCGAACGTCGGTGTGCCGCCGGCGAGCGGCTGTTGCTGTAGCCGGTTGATCCACGCGGTGTCGATCCCCAGCGCGTTGGCCGGCACGATGTCGTGAAAGTTGCTCTCGGCGGCGTGCAGCCAGCGCGCGCCGCCGATGCGCTCCTTCGAAATGTGCACTTGCGCATGCCAAAGTAACCTCGCGCCGCTGTTTGCGTCTCAATGTGCAGGAGGTTTTATTCGATGCGACATCTTTTCGTAGTCAGTTTCCTTGTCCTGCTCCTCGCAACTGAGACCGCATTCGCACAGAATGTTGGCGCAGTTCGTCTTTCCGCGTTCGTCGTCAATCCGTCAGACACACCGGAGTCCCAGTTTAATGGGGCATCCGGGAATCGAGTGGTAAGAGAATGGTAACTGGCGAGTGGATGTAAGAGCGGACGGCCCCCACCATTCAATCGATGAAAGTGCTGAGGCGG
>JADGNZ010000013.1 GCA_017883205.1 Thermoanaerobaculia bacterium
TGGCATGCCACAGACACTGGCTGTCTGTGCTCCCGGGTCATGTGGCAGAGGTAGAAGTACCTGAGCCTCGAAGCTGAAAGCCATGTGGCACAGACACTCTTGTCTGTGCAAGACCCGGCTTCGAGGCTCGGATCCTCCTTGGTTGTGGCACAAAGGCCGGATCGATGTGGCATGCCACAGACACTGGCCTTCTTTGCTCCCGGGTCATGTGGCAGAGGTAGAAGTACCTGAGCCTCGAAGCTGAAAGCCATGTGGCACAGACACTCCTGTCTGTGCAAGACCATCAACGAAACGGCAGCCTCACGCCCTCGTATACTTCCCGCCATGCGAATGACGCCGATCGCCATCCTCTTCCTGGCCACCTCTCTTGCCGCGCAGACCACTCCCGAGCGCGGTGTTTTCGTCGAAGACATCGACAAAAACGCGGATGCGTGCACGAACTTCTACGACTACGCGAACGGCGCCTGGCGCGCGGCGAATCCCATTCCCGGCTCGATGCAGAAGTGGAGCCGCCGCTGGGCCGCCGGCGAGCAGAGCAAAGAGCAACTCCGCGCGCTTCTCGACGACGAGTCGAAGAAGAAGGATTGGCCCAAGGGGACGATCGATCAGCAGATCAGCGACTTCTACGCATCCTGCATGGATCAATCGCGCGTCGACGCACGCGGCGCGATGCCGATCCAGCCGCTGCTGCGCGAGATTAAAGCGATGCGCACGCCTGCCGATTTGCAGAAGACGATCGCCGACCTTCACGACCTGCAGATGTTCGCGGCGTTCGGCATCACGTCGGCATCCGACAACCACAATCCCGGCTTCGTCATCGCCCGCGTCTTTGCCTCCGGCCTCGGCCTCCCCGACCGCGACTACTACCTGAAGCCCGAGAAGCGCTTCGCCGATGCCCGCGCCAGGTACCGCGTTCACGTCGCGAAGATGTTCGAGCTCACCGGCTACTCAACCGCCGAGGCGAAACACGCCAGCGACGTGGTCTTCGCGATGGAGACGCGGCTCGCGGCCGCGCAGCTCGACAACGTCGCCCTTCGCGATCCGGCCGCGACCGATCACAAATACCAGGTGGCCACGCTGCAGAAGTTCACGCCGCACTTCGACTGGACGCGCTATCTCGACCGCTTCAAAGTCGCGCCTGAGGATCTCAACGTCGATCAGCCTGAGTACATGGGCGCAGTCGAGAAGGAGCTGCGCTCGACGCCGCTGGCAACGTGGAAGGCTTACCTCGCCTGGAACGTCATCAACAACGCCGCGCGCCACCTCTCCTCGCCGATCGTCGAAGAACATTTTGCGTTCTACGGAAAGTATCTGAGCGGCTCCACGGAGATGAAGCCGCGCTGGAAGCGGTGCGTCGAAGGCGATGACATGTTCCTCGGCGAAGCGCTCGGCCAGCGCTACGTGGAGCGCTATTTCCCGCCCGAGGCCAAGGCGCGGATGAAAGAGCTGGTCAAGAACCTCCTGCTGGCCATGGGCGACACCATTCGCGGTCTCGACTGGATGAGCCCCGCCACGAAGACGCGCGCGCTCGAGAAACTGGCCACGTTCAATCCGAAAGTCGGCTACCCCGACAAGTGGAAGGACTACAGCAGCGTCGTGATCAGCCCTTCGTCGTACTGGGAGAACGTCGAGGCTGGATTGAAGTTCGACAACGCGGACAGTCTGGCGCAGGCAGGCAAACCGGTCGATCGCGGACGTTGGGGGATGACGCCGCCGACCTCCGATGCCTACTACAACCCGCTGCTCAACGAGATCGTCTTCCCGGCCGGCATCCTGCAGCCGCCGGCGTTCGACGTTCACAACGCCGATGCCGTGAACTACGGCGCCATCGGCGTCGTCATCGGACACGAGATCAGCCACGGCTTCGACGATCAGGGCGCGCAATACGACGCACAGGGCCGCCTCAACAACTGGTGGACGGCCGAGGATCTGAAGCGATTCCATGAGCGAACGGCTTGCGTGTCCGATCAGTTCGAGAACTACTTCATCGAGCCCGGCATCCATCACCAGGGCAAACTCGTCCTCGGCGAATCGATCGGCGATCTGGCCGGCGCGAAGATCGCCTGGCTGGCGTTCCAGAAAGCGCATCAGACGAAGCCCGCGGTGGCCATCGACGGCTTCACGCCCGAGCAGCAGTTCTTCATCGCCTGGGGCCAGTTCCGCGGCGACGAGACACGCCCGGAGACGCAGCGGCTGATGGTGCAGGGCGATCCGCATCCGGTGGCCAAGTACCGCGTCATCGGCCCGCTGTCGAACCTGCCCGAGTTTGCGAAGACGTTCGGATGCAAAGCCGACGCAGCGATGGTGCGGCCTGCCGACAAGCGATGCGCGGTCTGGTGATCGCGAGGTTCAACTGGAGCGTGAAAAACCCGAAGTGGAAGTGACCCACCGGTAGCGGAAGGGGTCAGACCCAAAGTGAAAGTGACCCACCAGTAGCGGAAGGGGTCAGACCCAAAGTGAAAGTGACCCACCAGAAACGGTGGCAAGAGATTAACCAATCGTGGAAACGGACCGCGACATTTCCACTAATTTCGTCATCAACATCACAGAAATCGTCTTCGACGTCACAGAGATTGGTCTGTAACGTTGCAGAGACTGTCTGTTACGTCAGAGTCGATTGACTGTAACGTTAGAGAGGATTGACTGCAGCGTTAGAGTCGATTGACTGTAACGTTGGAGACGATTGACTGCAGCGTTAGAGTCCATCGACTGCAGCGTTAGAGTCGATTCACTGCAACGTCAGAGACGATTGACTGTAACGTTAGAGACGTTGTCTGCAAGGCTAAAGTCATTGTTCTCAATGATATCGAGCTTTGCAGAACCATCGGCAAGCGATGTTGACGATCCCTTGACGGTGGCCTCTTGCCAAGCGACGACCGCCAGCCCGCAGTCCGGTCAACACTCGTCGCAGAAGTCGAGCAGCATCCGTTCCCCTTCCGGCCACGGACCGTAGCCGGACGCGCCGTTGATGTGGCCGGCGTCGCCGATGAAGACGAGACGGCTTCCCCAGGCATTGGCAAAGAGGCGAGCGCGGTCGTTGCTCACGTACTGATCGTTCGTGCTGGCGACGACGATGCTCGGAAAGGGCGGCTTGGCCAGCGGCATCTTCGCGAAACTTCGTCCTTCGATCGGATAGTCCGGCGCCTCGAGATCGCTCGGTGCTACGAGAAACGCTCCGCGCACCCCTCGGCCACCGCAATCGATCGCCCATTGCCCGACGAGCGAGCAGCCGAGGGAGTGGGCGGCGAGGATCGGCGGAGTGGGACACGCGCGCACGGCAGAGTCGAGCGTGGCCACCCACTCATCGCGATCGGGATGGTCAAAATCGCGCTGCTGGACGCGGCGAAACGATGGATGCTTCGCTTCCCAATGCGTCTGCCAGTGCAGTGGGCCGGAGCTCCAGAGGCCAGGGATCGTGAGAACGAGAGGGGTCGGGGCGTTTGCCATGCGGTGGAGTTTAGTTGGCGCACAGCAATCCGGGAACACCGCCGCCGGGCCGGCGGCGGTACAGCCGGCCAGCGGCCGGCGCTACGAAAATCACGCGCTACGAAATCAATTCACTTCTCCGTCACGGTCGCGCGCAGACCATCCTTCGGTTCCGGCGGCGTCTTGCTGTAGTCCATCTCGAAGTTCTGCGGCGGGATCGACCACGAGTATCCGCGTAGAAGGACCACCGCGAAGACCTCCATGATGTAGGTGGCGAAATCAAGTCCGGGACAACGATGCCCTGTCGCGGGGCCTGCGCCCTGCGGTGCGAACGCGTGCTCGTGGCGCTTGTCCTCTGCGCGCTCCGGCGAGAAGCGGTCGGGATCGAATGCCGTCGGATTCGTGTAGCCGCTCTGCGCCACGTGGCTCGGCGTCACCGCCCACATCACCATCCATCCGGCAGGGACGGAAACGCCATCGAATTCGATCGGCTTCTTTGTCTTGCCGAAAACCGCGGGCACGATCGGCGTGATGCGCTTCACCTCGTTGACGACCTGCAGCAGATACGGCATCGCCATCAACGTCTCGAGCGTCAGCGGTCCGTTCGGCGCAACAGCCTCGATCTCGGCAGTCAGTTTCGCGCGCACATCAGGATGCGCCGTCAGTTGCTGCACGATCGATCCAAGCTCCGCGAAGACGATGAATCCGGCGATGACGATGTGGTGCAGTTCGAGGGCGGCATCATCGTCAGAAAGTGCGGCGTTGGATGTAACGGCAGCGCCCAGCATGCGCGACAGTCCGTCATCGGTCGGTGTCTGGCGCCGCTCGCGCACGAGCCGGCGAAGCACATCGAGAATCCGGTCGCGGGCCTGTAACGCCTTGCGGTAACGCGTGCCGGGAATGTTGATCGGCAGCGACGCGAATCCATTAGTGAGAGTGCCGTAGTCGTCGCGCAGGCGGTCCATCTCGGCTCCAGGCTGCATCCCCATCACCGTCGTGCAGATCACTTCGATCGCCAGCCGTTTCAGCTCATCCAGCCAGCGCATCTCCCCTGCCGGCGGCCACGCGCGAAAGGACCGCTCCACTGTCTGCTGGACGATCGGCAGGTACGCGGTGATGGCGGCGCGGTTGAAGGCCTGATTGACGAGCCTCTTCCGAACGCTGTGAACCTCGCCGTCGAGCGCCGGAAGGCTCCGCCCGCCGAACAGCTCCTGCACATGCGGCGGCATCGCTCCCTCGCGCTTGACGAGATCCGTATCGATGAACTTTCCCGCCGCTTCAGGGCCGGCGATGACGGCGGTTTTTCTCCCGAGAACATTCGATCGGAAGATCCTCCCATGCCGCGCCAGGCGCTCTTCGATGAAGCGAAACGGATTCTTCGCAAACGCCAACGTCTCGCCGAGGAGCGGCAGACCATCATTACCTGCAGGGCGCGGACCTTCAGTCGTGCTCAATGGGGACCTCCGATGTTTGATAACGATACGCTGATCGGAGGCCGGCGGATGTTTTGGGCGTTGTTGTTTGGAGCGCGGTCCGATCGGTCAGTCAAGAATCCACTGGCCGTGAGCGCGGATCTCGTCATACATCGCATCGGGCGCCAGGTCGATCTCACCGGGCCATTCAACCGCTCCGAGGTGAACGGCCGCATGTGCGAAAAAGTCGGGATCGCAGAGCGGTGCAAAGATCGTTCGAGCGATGTCGGCACGACCGAGGCGCGAACGTAGATCGACGATTCCCTGCGTGCCGTCGACAAACTGCACACCTAGAACGCCATGCTCGATTACGCGAACGTCGCGGACACGCCAGGCGGCGCGAGGCTCGATTGGAGGCTCTACGACAGCGGTGCGATCCGTTTCGGTGGCTGAGTTCGACTGCATAGCTCCCAATCCTCCAATAGTTCCTTTCGATGCTCTGCGGCCCACTCCATCACCAGCGCCAATGCCCGACGCGGAAGCGACCCTCGGTGAACGCTGAGATCCCGCAAATCGATCAAGACTTCGTGCTCCGCGTAGAGCGCATGAAAGTGTGGTGGTGGATGATCTCCCGCGAACATCTGAACGACCACTCCATAAAAAACGCTGATCGTTGGCACAAGGTCCCCTGCAAACTTTCAAAAAGTGCCTGTAGTGTGATTGTGCGCCACCTTGGTTTTGCAAGGCAACCCTCACAGCGCTATCGATAAGTCGCGGTTGGCAGCCTCACGCCCTCCCATCCTGCTCGCTGAGCTCGTTGGAGACTCTGTGACCTCGGTGCCTCTGTGGTTCATGCTTTCTCAGCCGTCCCGCGCGATACGCGGTAAGCTTTCACCACTCAAGGGCCCTCGAGACCAGACGGAGGCAGCCCACGTCCAATCCTCATGAGGGTGTTAGTCATCGCTTCGCGCTTCCCGTGGCCTGCGTACTCGGGCGATCGGATGCGTACGTCGAGTTGGCTCGCAGCGCTGGCTCCGCACGCGCGCGTTGCGCTCGTGGCACCCGAGGGGACAGTACCGGTTGGGGTTGCTCCGTTCGATTTCTATCCCGCGCGGCGCTCCATCATGCGTGGCGTGCGCGGTGGCTTTACAATTCTGAAGAACGGTCTGCCCGTGCAGAGTCTTCTGGCAGCACCGTACGAGTGGGATCGCGCCATCGCCGCCGCAAAGCGCGACCTCGGCGGCTTCGACACGACCATCGTCATCCTCGCGCGCACCGATCCCTGGCTGCGCGGCTCTCTTGGCGGAGGCGTGAAAATCCTCGACGCCATCGATTCTCTCCGCCGCAATGCAGCAGAGCGGGGCAACGCCGCATCGATTCCGGCGCGGTGGTTCTGGCGACGGGAAGAGCGTCGCCTGGCGCGGGCGGAAAAGGATGTCGCGGCGTTCTACGATCACATCGTCGTCGTAAGCGAGGAGGAGACATCCGACCTCGGCGCCAACGCAGTGGCAATCGGTAATGGCGTCCCCGTTGCGCCGCTCGCGATCGACGCCCCGCGGCGATTCGATTTCGGTTTCTGGGGCCGACTGGCCTACTTCGCGAACGCCGACGCGGCGATGTGGCTGATCGAGGAGATCTGGCCGGCCATCGTCGACCGGAATCCCTCTGCCACCTGCGTCATCGCCGGCGCCGACGCGCCGCGCGCGATCCGGCGTGCGGCCGAGCGGCGCGGCATCGCATTCTGCTCGCCAGTCGATGACATGGCTGCACTGGCGCGCTCCGTTCGCGTCGCCCTGCTTCCGATCCGTTACGGCAGCGGGCAATCGAACAAAGTCGTGGAAGCAGGAGAGGCAGGCTGCGCGATCGTCGCCACGCGCCAGGCATTGCGCGGCCTCGGGCCGCTCGCTCCGCACGTCCGCTTCGCGCACGATGCGCCGTCGTTTGCGGAGGCCGCGCTCGCGCTACTCGTTCCGCACGCGCGCGACGCCGCGGGAAGCGCGCTCCGCCGCATCACCACCGCCATGTATTCGCGTTCGCGAGTCTTCGACGAGCTCGCCCGCATCGCGGGCGTCAGCGTGGGCGCCGGCATGGGCGCCGAGGCGGTGACGGCATGATCCGGCCGAGCTCCAAAGAGAAACTTCTCAGAGTCGCGGGCGTGATGGCCGGCGACTTTCTCCTGGCCTGGGCTGCCCTCGCCGTCACCGTCTACGTTCGGCGGACAGTTCCTCTCGCCTTCACCAAGTCGCTGCTCCCGCCAATGAACATCCGGCTCGATGCGCTCACCGTCTGTTTCTTTGGCGGCTCGCTGCTGGTCGCACTCGGATTGAGCGGCTTCTACCGGCGGCGGGCTCTCCCGCATGAACGTCCGCTCATGGTGACGGCGCTGGTCATCCAGGTGGCGATCCTCGCGATCGGCGGCGCCTTCGACGAGCGCCTGCTGCCTCGCACGATTCTCATCGGTGTTCTGGCGATCGAATGGCTGACGCTTCCGGCGTGGCGCAGGTTCATCAGAATCGCGCTGCCGATTCGTCCGCGCGAAACGATCCTCGTCGGCGATGCCGCGCAGGTGCGGGCGGCGGTCGCGGCCCTGGACGCTGCGGCGGACCGGCGGATCCGCATCGCCGGCTGGGCGGGATCGCCTGACCCGACGCTGCCGATTCCGAACATCGGGCTGACTTCCAATCCCGGCGTGCGCGTGCTGCTGCGCGAGATTGAGGAAGTGATTTTCGTGAATCCCGAGGCTTCGCCGCGCGAACGGTTGGAGCTGCTGCAGATTCGTGGACCCCGAGGCTACCTGTTGCTCGCATCGCACGCCGACGCGCTGCTCACCTCGTCGATGCTCGGATGGGTCGGCGATCAACCGCTGATCGAGATCGCCGTCGGTTGCGGTTACGGGTTCCGCGCGGTGGTCAAGCGGACCATGGATATCGTGATCGGCAGTCTGCTCATCATCGTTGCGGCGCCGTTTGCGGTCGTCGCCGCCGCCGCGATCTGGCTCAACGACCGCGGACCCGTCCTCATCCGGCAACCGCGCGTTGGATTGGGCGGCGTGACGTTTCCGATGTGGAAGTTCCGATCTATGCACGTGCCGCACGAAGGCCACGCCGATGGCGCCGGCGTCACACGCATCGGCTGGTTCCTGCGCCGCTATCGCATCGACGAGTTGCCGCAGTTGCTGAACATCATCGCCGGAGACATGAGCCTCGTCGGCCCGCGCCCGGAGCGGCCGGAGATCGTCGCGCAGATTCTCAGCGTGCTCCCCGAGTTCGAGTTGCGCAGTCTCGTGCGTCCGGGTCTGGCCGGACTGGCGCAGGTTTCCGCGGAGCGCGACAGCCGCCCGGAAGTGAAGCTCCGCTACGACCTCACTTACATGTGCGACTGGTCGGTGCAGCTCGACCTCCGGCTGCTGCTCTCGAGCGTGTCGGCGTCGCTCTCCGGAAGCGGCCTTTGATCCGCAGATGTCGCAGATGAGACGCCGATGAGAGAAAAGCATCTGCGAACATCTGCGACATCTGCGGATAGGACCACGGCACGACTCGATTTCTCGATCGTCATTCCGACGTTCAACACGGCGGCGATGACGCTGGCGTGTTGCCGCGCTGCAATCGCTGCGGCGCCGGCGGAAAGCGAAGTGATCGTCGTCGACGACGGCTCGAGTGATGGGACGTGCGAGGTCTTGCTGGCCGAAGTGCCGGAGGTTCGGATCGTTCGCCTTGATATCAACCGCCGCTTCGCCGCGGCAGCGAATGCGGGCGTTGCCGCGGCGAAGGGCGCGATCATCCTGCTGCTCAACAGCGACACGCGAATCGATCGTGAAGCGCCGGCGAAGATCCTCGAAGCATTCGCGGACGATAAGAAGCTCGGCGTGGCGGGCGCGCAACTCGTCGATGCGGATGGCGCGCCGCAGTGGAGCGGCGGTCCTCAACCGACGCTGCTCTGGATGGCGGTGATGGTGAGCGGGATCGCGCGCGTGCTTCCGCGGCGCAAACGCAAACGCGGCGGCGACGTTGGATGGGTGAGCGGCGCCGCGATGGCGTTTCGTCGCGACGCGTGGAATGACGCCGGCCCATTCAACGAGACGTATCGCTTCTATGCGCAGGACCTCGAGCTCTGCGTTCGTGCTCGCGCAAACGGCTGGCGCGTGCGCGTGATCGAGAATGCGAGGGTCGTACACGACGGCGGCGCGACGCTGCGGCACGAGCGCCATGTTGCGGAGCTTCCGCACGACCCGTCGCTGCTCTGGCTCGATCTGCTGTCGTGGGGGCGCGCGCATTACGGTCGCGGGTGGGCGTGGGCGGCACGCCCGCTGATGTGCGCGGCGGCGTCTCTGCGAATTCTCGGCAGGACTCTTCGCGAGCTGTTCCTGCGAGGCGGTGCGCGGCGGTCGTCGCGTTCAACGACCCGCGTGTACGCCGCGGCCCTGCGTCAGCTCTTCGTAGAACGTGAGCAGTCCGCGGGCCAGGGCTTCGGTCGAGAAGCGTGACGCCACGAGACGCCGCCCGGCCTCTCCGATCGTGCGCGCCTTCGCCGGATCGTCCAGCAGTTCCGAGACGGCAGCGGCGAAGGCATCGGGATCGTCGGCGAGGAGGATGTCTTCGCCGTGCCTCACGCCGATCCCTGCCGCTCCGATCGTCGTCGCCACGACCGGCTTGCCGAGCGCCATCGCCTCGAGGATCTTGATGCGCATCCCGCCGCCCGAGAAGAGCGGGGCAACCATCACACCCATCGATCGGATGAACGCCTTCGCGTCCGGGATCTCTCCGTCGAACGCGACGCCGCTCGCCTCCAGCCGCTCGCGTAACCATCGCGGGGCGTTGCTTCCCGCGATGTGAACCTCGCCACGCAGCCGCGGCCCCAACTCCTCGGCGATCCAAACCGCGGCACCCTGATTGGGCCGGTAGTCGAGCGAGCCGAGAAAGCCGATGGGCGCCGCTGTGTTGCCGGCCGATGCCGCTTCGTTGCCGGCCGATGCGGCTTCGTGGGTTGGGGATTCCTCGCCCGCCCGCCGCCCCGCCCTCTCGGAATGACAGGCGGGCGAGATCGAGGCAAGCGCGGACGGAACGCCGCCGTCACTCTCCTGTTGCTCGGCATCCTCATCGAAATCGACACCGCCCGGGAGTACGTGTATCGGCCGCGTACATCCGAGCGAACGAAAGTCGCGCGCGTCCTCCTCCGTAATCGGAACGAGCGCGTCGCACGTGTTGAGATGGCGAGTCTCGTAACGGCGAAGACTGCCAGCGATGAATTGCAGAGCCGCGCGAAACGCCACCCGTTGCTCGCGCGCGGCGATCTGCTCCCATATCCGAAACTCGACGTTGAGCGATCGCAGGACGATCGCGGCACGCGACACGGCGCGAATCGCCGGAACGTACGGCAGCAGAAACGGGCTCTCGATCTGGACGACGTCCACATCGGACGCCTGGAGCAGCGCACGCAACTCTCGCCTGAACTGCGGCGAGAAGAAGCGGGCCACGAGCATCGGCATACCAATCCGCACGAAACTGCGCAGCACCGAAGCAGGTAGGTCATCGGTATCGATTTCGACTGCGTCGACCGGAATCGGAGCGAGTGCCTGCCGCGCCATCTCCAGGTCCGCATGCTGCTTCTTCGGATTCAGCGACAGGATGCGCACCTCGGCGCCGAGCCGCTGCATCGCCGCCGCAATCTGCAGCATGACCACGCGGCCGCCATCGCTGGGCGGATACGAGAGTCGCGGCGTGAGCTGGAGGATGCGCATCGTCTAGTCAATCAGGCCAAGTGAACGATAAAGCGCGACGTGATCAGTTGCTGCGTCCTGAGGCGTTCTCGTAACTGCGGGAATGCCGGTCGACAACTCGCCCGCCAGCCAGCGCCGGACGATCGTCACGATCCCGGCGACTCCTCCGTTCATGGGCGCGAGCCAGCCGCCTCCTTCGCGCGTGATGCGCTCTGCGATTGCGCCTTGTGCGAACGCGGCTGCCGGAACGCCGGCGGCCCAGCACTCGGAGAGCGTGAAGGAAAAGGTCTCGGGCCAGATCGAGAGTAACAGGCCGAGGTCGATAGCGTGTCTGGCGAGAAGTGAGGGGAGCTGGCCGGAGCGGTAGTAGCCGTGCACCGTCGTATTCGGGAGATTGCGGAGGCTGCGCAGAAGCTCTTCGTCGCCGCCGCCGAAGACATGCCAATCGACCTCCTCGTTCGCCAACGCCTCGATGATCTGCGGCAGAAGATGCGCTCCTTTGTGTGGCTTCACGCTGCCGGCGTAGGCGACGCGCGCGCGGCGTCCATGGGTTGCTCGCGGAACGACGCGCAACGGTACCGCTGGCTCGATCATGTGCGCGGTGAGATCGGGCAGTGCGAAGAGCTCGCGATGTTTGTCGCGTAAAAAGTCCGAAATAAAAACAACGGCCCGCGCCGCTTGCAAGAGATCTCGTGCGATGGCGCGGCGGTCGGACTGCGCATTCGGATCGGCGGACAGAGGTTGCAAGCAGCGGCGGCAACGATCGAGATCCGTCGAGTAGCCGCAGAAAATGCCGGCGGGTTGCTCGTCGAGGTGGGGCCTCGCGCAGAAGAGAGCAAAATCCATCGGCGTGAGGATGACGTCGAGTCCCGTGTTCGCCATCCTCAGGATCGTGCCGATCGGAAGGCCGGCCGTGCCTTCGAGGTGAATCGCACGCGCGCCGGTGATGTCGATCGCTTGTTCGAGGGCCAGCTCGAAATCGCGATCGTAGAGCGCAGCCGACGGAACGACGTGTGGTGCCCGTCGCGCACCCGAGCCCGCTTCCAGAATCCCGGGATAGAGAAGAGCCTCATTCCGCATAGACCGCTCCTCCTCGAGACGAGCGATCATCTGCGTGGGCACTCCGCCCAGCCGCGGGTGCGGCCCCATCGCCGAGACGTTGAGCAGCGGCGCCGTGCGGACGCGCTTTCCAACACCACGGATCAGCATTCCACGCAAGCGCAGCGATTCTCCGGCACGCTCGCGCGCCCGGCGCAACGCTGATCCGATCCCTTCCGAACGCGTCACGCGCACGATGGTTCGAATCATCGGATCGAGCCCATCACGATCTCGTAGACCTCCTCGATCTCTTCTGCATGCTCGTCGACGCTCTTCACACGCGGCAGGCGCGACGACCAGGCGTCGACGATCTCGGGTGCAATGGCCAGCCGGAGGACGATGCTTTGAAGCGCGTCGGCATCACGCGGCGGAAACAACTCCCCGCACAATCCCGACTCGAACATCTCCAGCAGAGCTCCGTCAGCCGAGGCGACGACCGGAACACCGCGGGCCATGGCCTCGCGCGCCGCAAGCCCGAACGATTCGAGGCCGATCGAGGGGACGAGCAGTACATCAATCGAGTCGAAGATCGCCGCCTTCGCATCCTCGGCAAACGTTCCTTCGAAAGTCAGGGCATCACCGCCGAGCGCTCGCAGCGTTTCGACGTAGGCCGGCGAAGCGGATGTGTCGCCCCATACGTGCAGCGTGGCCAGCGACGGATGAATCCCGCGAAATGCCTCCGCGGCGATATGAATGCCCTTGTGAGGAACGATCGATCCGACGATTCCGAAACGGAGCGGCCGTCGCGCCGGTTCCCGCGCTTTCCGCGTGGCCGTTTCCACGCCGTACGGCAACACGAACGCCGGAATCCCTGCCGGCAACAACCCGGACCGTTCGTAGTCGTTGTGAATGAACTGCGAGCCCATCACGAAGGCGCCGGCCGCAGAAAGCGCTTGTCGCGCCGCGTGCCGCCGCATGCGATGCAGCACGCGGTTCCAGAGCGGCGCCGGAGCGATGCGCGTCAGTGGCGCGCATTGCGCGCACTTGGAGATGCCCGGCCCGCTGCATCGCTGCCATTGGAAGTCGAACAGATTCACGCGGCCGCACAGGAACCACCAGTCCTGAATCTGCAGAACAATCGGGACGCCGGAGCGTTTCGCCACGCCGGCCAGCGAGAAGGCATGCCCGGCAAGATGATGGATGTGGATCAGCTCAGGCTTTTCCTCGGCCAGGAAACGAGCGAAGGCGCGCTCGAATGTCCAGTCGCGCAACGCATTGCGCGCGACCGGATTGCGTTGCACGAAGTTGTTGGTCACGGTCCGCACGCGCGCGCCGTCGTCGGCAAGCTCGACCGACTCGCCTTGCGCGCGCTCCGCGTCAGCCATCCGCGTGAATACCGAGACCTCGCGCCACTGCAGTTGCCGTTGCGCGAGCCAGTACGCGTACAGCTCCGATCCGGCGTGCCGCCGTGGAGGCCAGCCATGCACGAGATGGACGACCTTGCGCGGCCCGCGACGCGCGGTCACTGGCTTGCGGGCGCGCAGCGCGGAATCAATGCGCTCGTGCACCGAGGCGAGTGGATTTGTCTTCATGAACGCTGCGATCGCGGGCATGTAGTCGGGATGCTGTCGCGCCAATGTCCTCGCTGCGGTGCGCTGCAATGCGCTACTCGACGAGCCGAAGCTGCGGTGGCCGGCGTGCGCGATGAACGTGGCGTCGTCCGCGATGTGCAACCAGCCGCGCGCCAGCGCCCGCATGCAGAAGTCGTTTTCTTCGCCGTAGCCGAGGCCGAAGCGTTCCGCATCGAAGTAACCGATGTCGTCGAGCAGAGCGCGGCGGATGAAGAGACAGACTCCGACTCCGGTCGGCAGCCGCGGATAGGTCCGCGCGGACACGCGCCCGACGAGCTCCGCGAACGATTCCGCATCGAAGCCGGTGGGGATGAGGTTTTCCTCGAACGGGCGCGGCACCGAGCAGAGCGTGGCGTTGTTCGAGAGCGGCGTGACCGTTCCGATGTCACCCGAGGAGATGCTCGCGTCAATCAGCTTGTCGAGCCAGCGCGCCGTGACGATCGTGTCGCTGTTGAGCAGGACGACATCGCGCGACGATGCGCGCATCCCGCGGTTCACGCTGGCGACGAAGCCGCAGCGCGCGTCGTTGCGCAGGATTTGCGAAGCCACCGAGGCGAACGCGCCTACGATCGACTCGACAGCATCGTCTTGCGGGCCGTCGATTACCAGAATGAGTCCATGCCGCACGAGATCGGTTCGTGCGGCAACGCTCGTCAGGCAGCGCTCGAGATCCGCCGCGGCGCCGTAGATGGGAACGATCAAATCGACCGCTTCCGGCCTCTCCGCCAGCGGCCGGCCCGCGCCGATGGTCCAGTCGAGCGGCCGCCTAGCCTGCATTTCTCACACTTGTAGGAAATTGCCGGCAGCGTGTTTCCATCGAGCGCTTCTGTAACGCGCCCCTCATCCGGCTTCGCCACCTTCTCCCCCCGAAAAGCACGGGGGGAGAAGGCGCTCGACGCAAAGGAGTCGCGGAAGCGTGCGAGAAATGCGGCTTGAGAATCGTCACTGCCGCGATTCTATCCGCTGACCGCCCCGCGCTTACACGGCCAGACCGCTGGCACCACTCCGCATTCATTGCTTGAAAGCCAAACTGGATTCGCGTAGAAGGATCGGCGGTGATCGTCCAGAATCAGGAGCGCCACAATGTGGCCGGAGCCTCGCTACGCGCGCGCGACGAGATTCACGACCTGGCCGCACACGCGAATCTGCTGCTCGAGCTCGTTCACCGCGACCTTACCGTTCGGTACAAACGTTCGATCTTCGGCTTTCTCTGGACACTCCTGCATCCGCTGCTCCTCATGGCAATCTTCACGGTCGTCTTCTCGCACCTCTTCCGGCGCGAGACGCCGCACTACGAGACCTACTTTCTCTCGGCCTACATCGCCTGGAACTTCTTCTCGCAGACAGTGACGAACGCAATGGCCAGCGTGGCATGGAACGGCCCGCTGATGAAGCGCGTGCGCGTGCCGCGCTCGATCTTCACGCTGTCGTCGATCGTTTCGGGCCTCGTGAACCTTTTGCTTTCGATGCTCGCGCTGCTGGTCATCATGTTGATCGTGCGGGCGCCGCTGTTTCCGTCGCTGCTGTTCGTCCCTATCAGCCTCCTCATCGTCGGCGTCTTCACCTTCGGCGTCTCGCTCGCGCTCACGGCGCTGTCCGTCTTCTTCGCCGACGTCCGCGAGATGGTCCAGGCCGGCCTCCCGGCGCTTCTGTACATGACGCCGGTGATCTATCCCGTCTCGATCGTGCCGGCTTCGTTTCGGTGGATCGTGGAGCGGAATCCACTCACCTACCTCATCGAGATCGTGCGCGCGCCGATCTACTACGGGCACTTGCCATCTCCGCGAACGATCATCGCGGCGCTGGCGGTCTCGCTGATCTCGCTGCTGTCCGGCTGGCTGATCTTCCGCCGGCTCGCGCCGAGCTTCGAGGGAAGGCTCTGATGAACGCGATTGAACTGAAAGGCGTGAGCGTCCGCTATCGATCGGAAAAGGTCCGCAGCCTCAAGGAGCTGGTCGTGCGCGGGCTGCGCCCGAGCCGGCCATTCTTTTACAGTCTGCGAAACGTCACGCTCGCCATCGCCAACGGCGAGTCGGTCGGAATCATCGGATCGAACGGCGCCGGCAAGTCGACGCTGCTGCGCGTGGCCGCCGGAATCATTCAACCTTCCGAAGGCGTGGCCATCGGCCGCGGCAGCATCGTGCCGCTGATGGAGCTTGGCACCGGCTTCGAGGCCGAGTTGTCCGGCCGCGAGAACATTCTCTTCAACGGCGCACTTCTGGGCCGCACGCGAGCGCAGATGCGAGCGCAGATGGACGCGATTATCGAATTCTCGGGCATCGAGCAGTTTGTCGATGCACCGATCCGAACCTACTCCACCGGAATGATTGCGCGGCTGGCGTTCTCGATCGCCACGGCCGTCGATGCCGAAACGATCCTTCTCGATGAAATTCTCGCCGTTGGCGATGCCTCGTTTCGCGAACGCTGCGATGAGCGCATTCGGAAGTTCGTCCGCGAAGGGAGGACGGTCGTTCTCGTCTCGCACGACACCGACGCAGTGATGACGCTTTGCCGCCGCACGCTCTGGTTATCGCATGGCGAGATCGTCGGCGACGGCCGTTCCGAGGATGTGATTCGTGAGTACGAAGCTCACCGCTCGGATGCAGGCTGAACGCGCCAGAGCTGCGCGGCGGCATCTTCGTAGGTGAGGATCATTCCGCCGCTCGGCAGCAGATCGCCGCACGACCGTTTGACGACGAGAAAGTAATGCGCGTCGATGCGCCTCAGCCGTTGCGCGACCGATGCTGTGTCGTGCTCGTCACCGAGAATGCGCTCGTACGAAAAAGGACCGTTGAAGCCGCCGAGCAGCTCGCCGCCGGCATAGTCCTTCAACTGCTCGCCTCCGCAAACATAGACTCGGTCGCTGCCGGTGCGAACGAGAGCGCGATAGGGCGGGACCTGCTGCGAGAGCCACGCGCTGCGCTGCGACGCGGTAACCGGCGGTACTCCCCACAACGCGATCCGGTATCCCGCATAGGCGACTCCGGGCGCGACCGCGAGGAGCGCGAGCAGTGCCGTCGCCTTTCCCCATCGCCGGGCAACGATCACTGCTGCCGTAACGCTGAGAAGAGGCAGCAGCGGCACGAGGTAGCGCGAGTCCTGCGGCAGGAACGCAAAGACCGCCACGTAGCCGGCACAAAGCAGTGCAACCCATCGCGCACGTGTGTCTCGAATCGAAGCAGCGATCACGAGCGCCACCATGATGATGAGCAGAGAGGTTACCGGCGGCTGGTAGTTCGTTCGGCCGCGCGCGAAGGTTACGTCCCAAATCACACGCAGCGCGCCAAAACTGCGTTCACCAAACGAGACCACTCGTGACGGCGGGAGTAACCAGAGGCTTGTACGAACGAAGGGAAAGAAGGGATCGCCTGTGTGCATCACGATCCAGGTGGTGGTCGGCAAGGCTGCTGCCGTCCAAGCGATCACGAACATGCCCGCCTCACGACGTCTCCCAGCCGTGCGCACGAGAGCGATGAGCAGCGCCGCCAGCACAAAGTACCAGCCGAGATATTTCACGCTGCACGCGGTTCCGAGAAAGAAACCGGCAAGGAGGAATCGCTCGCGGTCGAGCGCATAGAACCCCGCGGCGACAAACAGCGCCAGAGCCGCATCGACGTAGGTGATCGTCGCCAGACTAATTACGAGCGGACTGCCGAGGAAAAGCGCCGCGGCCAGCCAGCCTGCGCGTACGTCGTATCGCCGGGCCCACTCAATGAGCAGCGCCGCAATGACGATGACCTCGGCGAGAGCAACGAGATGCGTCGCGACATCGCCGCCGAGGAGAAAGACGGGGACGCAGAGCAGTTCATGGAACTGCGGAAAGACCGGAAACCGCACCACGGGCAAGAATCGAAGCGCGCCGTCATGCGCCAGCGCGCGGACAAACGGCATGTGGTAGAGCGTCTCATCGAACGCGATCGGCGGGTAGAGCGCAAACACGAACAGCGGAGCGATCACGAGCAGACCCACGACGACGTGCGACACCGATGGCCGCACGATTCCGCGAGCGCGCGCCACGCCGCCAACGATCGCGAGGATCGTGAGTGCGATCAGTGGGAGAGGCCGAAGCTGTCCGACAGCGGCGAGAAAAAAACAGGCATGCGCGCAAAGCGCAAGCCCGAGGGCGGCGCGCAACGCCAACCCCTCGCCAGCTCCCAACGCCAGCGTTCCCGCTCCCGCGACCGTGACCAGCAGCAACGCCAGGATGGCCGCGTGGCCCGCGAAGAAGAGAAACATGCGGTGCGCATGATGAGGGAACGCGCAGAGAAAAGGTTCTCCGTGATTCAAGGATGAGGGATGAACGTCTCACGAAGAGAGGGCACACACCTCGGCACCGGACAGAGGACGGGGCGATCATCACGCGGAGGCGCGGAGGGGCGGTGAAAGAAGCCCCGCGGCCTCCGCGGCTCCGCGTGAACCCGTTCTCCCTTCCTGTTCACGGGTTCCGACTTCCCGTTGACGTGATCTGATCTCACGTTCATGTGATCCGGTTTCCCATTCACGCATTCCCGTTTACCGTTCACGGATTCCCGTTTACTGTTCACGGATTCCCGTTTACCGTTCACGGTTTCCGGTTTACCGTTCATGGATTCCTATTTACCGTTCACGGTTTCCGGTTTACCGTTCATGGATTCCGGTTTACCGTTAACGGATTCTCATTTTGTCTAGTTACCATTTTTAGTGGTGAAGTTGCCAACTTTTGTGACAATCGCTGGCCTGACTTATTCCGCCGGTGACCCCTTCTCATCTCGATGTGCTGGTCAACCGAGTTGACGCAAGAGTTGAGGGTCACTGTGATGTCGACTGGGACGTCGACGCCGTCTGCGGCCGAGGGGGCGAATAGCCGAACAGGATGCCGGTCTCGACGTCGACGGCCTTCCCGTTCTGCTGATACGGTCTGAACCTCCACTGGAAGAGAGCATCCGTGATGACCTTGGCCTGGTCCTGAAACGCGCTGATGACATGAACGTGCTTCACCTTGCCATCTGTGCCGATGATGACGCGGACGGGGATGGAATTGAACTTGCGGTCGTTGATTACGGGCTCGACCTTGCTGATCATGTTCTGCTCCGCGTAGCCAGCCACGCACGTCACCCCGCTCGCTTCCTGCGTCTTTTTACAGGGCCGCGCGCAACGTCCCCAGCTTCTGCACGAACCTCGCGGGCTCATAGCGCTCGCGGTTCTGGATCTCGGCGAAGAGGGCGTCGATCGCTTCGGTCATTGGGCTCTTGAGCAGTTTCGGGTTGCTGCGCGTCAGGGCGGAGGCGAGGCTTTGCAGGGCCAGGGCGGTCTGTTCGGCGGAGTGGACGTCGGAGGTGAGGATGAAATCGGTGTCGCCGGCGATCGTGCGCATCAGCGTGCGGACGTCGTCGTCGCGCCAGCTCAGTGAGGCGATCTGCGGCGTAACGCCATCGATGACGTGGCGGGCTTCGACGGCGGTCTGGAAAACGCCATTGGAGTCGTTCATGTGACCGACGCGCGTGGCGATGATCGCCACGTCGTTGTCAAGCTGCGCGCGCGCCGAGGGGTTGGCGCGGCCGACGAGGAGGCGGAGGACGGCCCAGTGCTGCGGACTCCACGCGGGAAGTCCGGCCCGGCCGGGCCAGCCACGCTCCTGGCGCCATCCGCTCCCTTCGAGCGAGTGATGGCAGTTGATGCAGCTCATGTCGGAAAACTCGGGCCACTTCTCGCCGCGCGCGTGACGGGCGAGATTGTCGAGCGACTGGCTGAATGCCACAGCCTGACCGACGGCGAATGCGCGCGCGCCATGCGTTTCGGCGGTGACCGTGTCCTTGCCGCGGCGCCAGTGCGGCGGCATCGTCTCGGTGTAGTTGTCGAGCTCGAAGGCGAGGATGGGATGGCCGGAGGCGATCAGCTCGTGATCGACTTCCTTCTTGTCGTTGCCGAGGTGGCAGGAGAGACAGCCGGAGGCGCGGGTGGGAACGTTGCGGAGATCGATCATGCCGCGCGCGACTGACTGTTCGTGCGTCCAGCCGGCCATCGTGTGCTCGGCGCGCCAGCCGCTGGCGGGACCGTGGCAGGCTTCGCATTGCACGCCGTCTTCGGGATCGACTTTGCCGGAGACTATCCGCGCGGGAACGTTCGTCGAGTGGCAATCGAGGCAGACGGTTTCCTGGTAGGCCTTCCCTTTGAGCCGCATGTTGCGGGCGACGCGCGCGGAGCGCTCGCTGAAGAGGACGTTGTACGCCTGCGCGTGGCGATCGCTGCTCAGCCAGGTGTAGTACTCGTTCTGCAGGACGCGCGCGGCGTTGAGCGGCTGCGTCGAGCCGTGACAGCCGGAGTTGGCGCAGGAAGCGACGCCGTCGAAGTGGCCGGGGACGGATGGCGGCGTGGCAGGTGCGGTTGCCGCGGGAGGAGGAGGGGGTTGCGGAGTTGCTGGCTTGCTCGGTTGCTGGGCGATCCCTGCGACAGCGACGGCCGTTAGCGCGAAGAAGATCATCGTTCGTTTCATCGTCATCACCTCGTGACCGGCTTCGTACCCGGCGTCTCGCTGACGGTGTAGAGACGGCCGTCGCGGAGGTAGAGCCGCTGCATTTCCAGGAGCGTCATCGGACGGGCGCCGATGCGGTTGAAGATCGAGACCTGATTGCCGCCTTCGTCGACAGCGCGGTCGCGGTCGAGGCCTTTCGACACCGCGAGTGCCGGCCCGTGCGTATGGCGCACGGCCACGAGACGCGGCGCCGGCTCCGGACTGAAGCCGGCGTAACCCGGCGTCCACTCGGGCGACAGAAGCTGGTAGACCTTCAGGCCGTACTTGCCATCGGCGACGTACGCAAAGGTCGATGCATTCGTCGACGCCACTTTCACATCGTTCGCGTCGTGGGAAAGATCGTCGTGCCACGGCAGAACCGCGGGCTTTTCCGGGCGCTCGACGTCGACGATGACCATTCCTTGTGCACCATCGCCGACGTATGCGTACGTGCGCGCGACGTAGACGCTGCGAGCGTCGGGAATCGCGACGTGACCTGCCACGCGTGGGTGCGAAGGGTCGGTGATGTCGACGGTCGACAAACCGTCGCGCGTGGTCACGAAGGCGTAGCGGAACTGCACCGCGATGCCTGTGGCATCTTTCAATTCGGGAACCGTGGCGACGATCCGCGGCGTGAGCGGCTTGTCGACATCGATGATGACGAGCCCACCCTCGGCACCGACGAACACCCATCGCCCGGCCACGTAGATCGACCGCGCTCCGTTCAACGCGCCGCCGGGGTTGAAGGTCACGGCGCGCGTCAGGAAGTTGTTCGACGGATTGGCGTCGGCCAGCGTCGTAACGTCGATGAGGATGAGTCCCTCTTCGCGGTCGGCGACGTAGACGTACTTGTAGAGCGGATGGATCGGCTGCTCCTGGTTCTCCGGAATGGACTGCGTCTGGCGGTTCGGATCCACCGGCATCGTCGTCGGCAACGCCACCGCCGACGCGAACTTCGTCTTCACGAAGGTGCGCTGCCCGATCGGAGAAACAGGCGCGGAGACAATCCGCTCAGAGAAGTCTTTGTTGTCGATGTTGGCGATGTCGTAGACGCTGAAGCCTTCTTCGCCGTTCGCGCTGTAGATGAACTCCCCGCGCATCTGCAGCGAGCGCGAGTCTCCATGGTGCTCGTGCGCCTCTTGCAGCTCCATCTTGTTCTGCTGATGCTTCGCGTAGTAGTCGGGATAAACGATCTTGTGCAGCGACGAGCCGATCACCGCCTGCGGCTCATCCCACTCGGTGACGCAGACTCCCTCGAAGCCGCCCTTCCCTTCCGCGACGTAGGCGTAGCGGCCGACGAAGTTGACGAAGTTCGTTCCCTGCAGCAAAAGCTGCGCGAGCCAGGCGTTGTTGTCGTTCTCTTTCGTGACGTGGCAGCTTCCGCAGCCCTGCGTTTCGCGCGAACGGACGGTGTGCGGCACGTGGGCGTTGAAGGCCTGACTCGAATATCCAGCCGACGAGATCGGCGGCTGCTGGATGTAGATGCGATCTCTCAGAGCATTGGTCGAGCTGATGACGAGCGCCGATGACGAGCGAACCGGAGCGAGGCGATGTCCTTTCGTCGTCCCATTCACGCCGAGCATGAAGACGTCGGTGCGGATGACCTGCGGGTTGTACGAAGCGTAGTTCCTCGTCTCGCCGCCTTCGAAGTGATGCACTTCGGTCTTCGCGTTCTGCTCCTGCGGGAGATGGCAGCCCGAGCACGACGTCATCCACGATGTGTGGCAGGCGTAGCAGGTCATCTTCGCGTCGGCGTGCGCGAGATTGGCGCCTGCCTTGGCGCCCCACGAGCCGTCGCGTTGGATCGTCTTCGCGTACGCCGAGCGCTCGTTGTAATGCTCATTGCCCGGCGTGATCGAGTCTTTGACCTGGATCACTTCCCACTGCATGCCGGGATTGAGCATCGAGCGCTGGTAGAGCTTTCCGTTGACCCAGATGAAGCGGCGCTGGCCGAAGGGCGTCGTTCCGAGCAGCAGATCGGTGCCGCCCGGAGGCGCTGCCGGACCCGACGTACGCAAGTTCGTGTACGCATCGACGTTGCCGTGACAGTCCTGGCATTCGATCTCGATGTTGTTGCCGTACTCGGCGTAGATCTGACCGTTGCCGTGCTCGTCCTGCGAGAAGTGGCAGTCGGCGCAGTGCATCCCCTTCTCGAGGTGGATGTCCTGGAGATGCACGGCCTTCTTGAATTTCGCGGGATCGTCGAACGCAACGTGCTTCCCGTCGGCGTCGAGCAGATTGCCTTTGTGATCGCGTTTGTAGACGGCCATGAAGTTCCAGCCGTGGCCGTGATAGTCGGCGAACTGCGTGTTCTTCGCCTGCGAGTTAAGGTCCGTCAGATTCTCGAGGAACTTCTCATCCGACCACAATCCGCGCGGCGCGGCGCCTTCCGGATTGGCGTCGAGCGATGCGTATCGTTCAGCCTGGGTCGGGTACTTCTGCTTTTTCGGCCAGAGCAGCTCGGCGTCCGATTCGTAGTCCCACATCGTGTAGCCGAGGTAGGTGTTGACGAAGGAATTGGGCTGGTGCATGTGACACGACATGCACTGGCTCGTCGGCACGGCGCGCGTGAACTGATGGCGCAGCGGATGCCCCTGCTCATTTTTCGGAATCGACTTATCGCCGGTGATCGAGAGGCCGGTGTTGCCGTACTGTCCGTAGCCGGCGGAGTGCAGCGGATCGCGATCGTTGGCGTAGACGACGTGACATCCCGTGCACCCAGACGAACGGTAATCGCCGGGATGATCGTTCGTGCCCATGAACGAGAGATGCGGATCGTTGAGGCGCGTCTTGTTGAGATTAATCAGCGCGGGCGAGATGCGCAATCCGGTGCCGCGGCCGCGGTTGCCGAGGCGGATGTCCGGCCGGCCCGCATCGACCTCGGGACTCGGATTGCCGATGTCGGGGAACGAGCTGCTGCCGGAAATGCCGCCGCGCTCGAACGCGCGGAAGTACTCGGCCGGCTGAAAGATTTCCCAGCGCGGCAGGGGCACGAGAATCGGCAGCGCGCCTTTCGCGATCTGATCGGGAGTCGGCGGCGTGGCCGGCTTGAGCGACTGCGCGTTGCCCTCGCGGCTGTAGCTCTCGCCGAGGAGGCCTTGCTTGCGGCTGACGAGACCGTTGGCGTAGCTCACCGCGGCCCAGAAAACCGCGGACGTCGTCATCGTGCTCCGCGGCACGGCATTGACCTGACGCTGATGGCAAGCGCCGCACGTTTCCTGCGACACGCGCAAGTCGCCCGGGTTGATGAACTTCACAAACGCCACGGGCTCCCTCAGCAGTGCCGTGTACGAGCGCTTCGGATTCGCCGACGTCTTCCATATCTCGGGATGCAGCGGCTTGACGTGCGCGGCTTCCTTCGTCCGGGCATTGCCGTCGCCGCCGTGGCAATCGGTGCAGGCGAGCTTCACCGCGGCCGACGCGTGCATCGGTTCAATCCCGTTATGACAACTCAGGCAGCCTGCGCTCTTCGCGTCGGCTTCGGCCTGTGTCTGGCGCATGAGCGCTGGCAATTCCGGCGACGACTGCGCGCGGATGACCACCGTCGCTGCCGTGACGACGATCGCTGTCATTCCGAGCGTGGCGAGAAATCTCCCGCCGAGGAACGCGCTGCGCGTTCGCGAAGAGGATTCTTCAGCGTCGGAATGACCAAGGTTCTTTTCCATTTCGTTTTTCATCAGAAGGTCAGAATCACATTCGTGAAGACGTGAACGAGCGGACGGTCTCTCTCATAAATGTCTTTGAATCCTCGGCCCGGCAAAAACAGCGCCGAGCCACCGACGATGACGACGTTCTGATTCAGGAGCGGGCGGTAGCGAAGTCCGATCGAGAGGTCGGTGCCGAGCTCTTTGTGGATGTTGCCCTGAAAGAGAATCGCTTCGACCGATTGCACCGCATCGAAGCGGATGTAGTTGCCGGTGAAGATCGCTTTCAGGCGCGGCGTGACATCGACGTCGAGGCCCGCGCTCGCGATCTGAACTCCAGGATTGACATACTGCGGCTGTCCCTCATCCTTCGAACTGCGCAGGCTGGTCAGCAGCGAACCGCGCTCGACGAGCGCGACGCCGGTGCCCGCGAGCCGAATGCCGAGTCGATTGAAGAAGGAGAATCCGCCGCCTGCGAAGTTGGGACTGTCGAAGATCGCGTCGAAGCCGGTGGCCTTGCGGTCGCGCGGGCTGCGGTCGCCCGATGCGTAGAAGAACGCCAGCCGAGGACGGATCCAGTCGCGGTCGTAGGAGACTTCGAGCGCTGCGCTGCCAGCTCCGATCCTGACACCGTTTCCGTCTTTGAGGCGCGGATCGGGCCCGGCGATCGGATTGAGATCGTCGTGACCGAAGACGTAGTAGACGGCGTGATCGACATTGAAACGGCCGATGTGGCCAAGTCCTGATTCGCCGAGGTACGTTGCGCGAATCTCGTGCGGCGTGAAGACGCCGACCGGCGCAGGTCGCACGAGGATGCCGTTGCGGTCGTAGTGGAACGTCGCCTCATCGCGAACGTAGTGGACGCTGAACTGCTGCGTGTAGCCGTGGACGAGGAAGTCCTGCAGATAGATGTTCGCGATCGCGACCTGCTGATCGCGAAGCTGCATCGTGTTCAGGCCCGAGTTGGTGTCTTTCTCCAACCGGTCGAAGACGGCCACGTTGTACTGATAGCGATTCGAGGCGAAGTTGCCGAAGACGCGGGCGCCGAGGTTCGTATCGTTGAAGATGAAGCCGCGGAAGTCGCTGTTGAACGGCTGCGAACCGACACGGATCGAGATGAAGTCGTAGTTCGGCGAGACGTCCTTGAGCTTGCGCTCGTAGAAAAACTCCTGCAGTGAGAGCGCGCCGTCGGTGCGCGACGTGCCGCGAGTAACGTCAGGCTTGACCAGCCCGTTCTCGCGAAGGTGAACGTAGTTCAGATTGCCGATCAGCGTGGCCTTGAAGCGCTGCATGATCGGCTTGAACGCCGTGTCGCCCTGGAAGAGATCGAACGAGGCGATGAGGTTCTCGTTGAAGAGGTTCTGGTTGTCCTTTCCGAACACCGTGATCGACGTCGGCTTGACCGCGCTGACTCCGGATGGCGTCGGCAACGTTCGCGACTCCGCGAGCGTGTCGCTGATTCCGGTGAAGTCGAAGAACCAGTCTTTGCCGAAGATCGGCAGGTCGCCTTTGATGAGGTTCTGGTTGTACGGGTCGAGCGTCGCGCCGTTCTTGCCGATGGCGCGAGCCTTTGCCTTCTCGGTGAGCTCGTACGGCGGCGGCGCGATCCTCCAGCGATCCGTCATCTCCTGATACGCCTCGGGATGCGGAATCTCCGGTGTGCCGTAGCGCAGCACCGGCTCGATGATCGGCTGCCGCTGCACGTTGCCGGGAAGCTGCACGCGCAGGAGTTGCGTCGCCGTGACGCCACCGGATGTTGCTGTGATCGTCCACGTACCAGTCTTCACCGGCGGAGTCCAGATCAGCGTCCAATGTCCGGTCGTGTCGGCGGTGGTTTGTCCGTTGCCCGATTTCTCAATTGCGATTGCGATCACGGCGCCGGGCGCCGACGTTCCCGTCAGCATGAACGGCACGCCCTCGGCGTAGACCGGTTGGTCGTCGTTGATGGTGATGGTGTTTGCGGGTTGCGCGAATGCGGATGTGGCGAGTAGCGCCAAAGCAACGAAGAAAAACGAAGCGAAACGTAGGTCGGACTCTCTAGTCCGACCAATCGCGCCATGGAGTCGGACTGGAGAGTCCGACCTACGTTTCCTTCCGGCGTCGTTTACGGACACGGTTTGCCTCCGCACTCGGTGACACCTTCGGGGCTTCGCGGGAACTTGAACATGGGAAGCCGTGCGTCGTTGATCTTGAGCTGATCGGCCCACTTGTCGGTTGGCGGCAGGAATTCGCCGGCGCCGAGGTAGGTGACGTAGTCGTCTTGTTCGATGCCGTCGCCGCTGACGCCGAGTCCGCCGACGAGCTTGCCGTTCTGCACGAGCGGCGTCGCGCCGCCGAAGAACGTGATGCCGTTCTGATTGTCGTTCGGCGCCTGCGACCCCTGGCTGCACGGCTTGGCGATGTTCGGCAGGAACAACGTCGCGTACCACGGTCCCGGTTTTGGATCGAACACGCTCGAGTCGATTCCGGGCGGATAGAACGGCTGCGCGCCGAATCCGAGCGTTCGCGTCGTGACCCAGTAGCCGGCAGGAATGCCGGGCAGATCGTTGCGCACGTTTGGATCACTGCTGTTGAAGTAGACGACGTTGCGCGCCTTGGCTGGAACGACATCGACGGCGTCGAAGAGCGCGTCGGGCATCCGGTAGTGCGCGAGCAGCGTGCCGTCGAGATCGGCGACGGAGATGACCATGCGCGAGTAGCTGCTGAGCGGCAGCCGCACCTGCGCACGCGTCTTCTTCGATGCCGCGACGGAACGTTGGACGATGGCATCGACCTGCGCGGCGGTCAGTCCGCCCGGGAATGAGCTGGCGTTCGGACCGACGAGATATCCGTGCGGCGGGCAGCCGCCGTTGAACGGGCCGTAAACGAACGTTCCGCCTGTGAATCCAACAGCGGAACCGGGCGATGTGCCCGTCAACTGCTGCAGCCCGACCGGCAGTCCATCGGTGTTGAATCGCAGCTTCTGATCCGGCCCGATGAACGGCAGGCGGATCCCGTCGATGAAGACGTTCTGCGGATCCGGCAGCGGATAGTTCGGCAGCGGGATGATCGGTGCGACGCCGGCGTTGAGTGGCCCGAACGCGCCGGTGACCGCGGCGAACTCGTCAAGCTGCGAATCGCCGGGAATGCCGGCAACGCCGATGGCGCCGAGAAGCTTGCCGGTTCTGGCGATGCCCTGCTTGACCGCGCTGACGTCGAGGATGCGGTAGAGAGGAATGCCGCCCGCGTCGATAGGACGGTTATCCACTTCCTGCGGGTACGGCGGATCGTCAGGCAGAATTTTCCCGGTGACGAGGCCGGGCCCGCAGCCGGATCGGTCGGTTGCCGGGCACGGTTTCGGAGCGCCGGTGAACGAGGCGAACTGCCCGATCGATTTCGCCCGCGGAATGCACTGGTTGGTGTTCCAGAGAGCGTTGAGCCCGCATCCGCGGTTGGATTGCTCGATGCCGTACAGCGCGCCGACCGGTGCGTTGACGACGCCCGGTGGAAAGTGAACCTGCGCAATCGTGCGCACGGTGCGCGACGAGAGCGGCGCCTGACTGTTGCTGAAGAACGCGGCGGTGCGGGCGACGCCGAGGGCGACGTCATCGTTGGCCGGGTTGGCGTTGGCCTGGCGGAACAGCGCCACCGGACGGCCGGTGCGGTCGACGATCGCAATCGTCGCGGTGTCGCCGGCGAGCGCCGTCGCCGCCGCCTGCACGATTGCAGTCGCTTCGGCCTTCGACATCGCGCTGAACGATTCGGGCGTGCCGCTGCCGACCGTACCGTCGGTGCAGACATCGGGAACAGCGGCGGTCAGAGGGATGGCGCACGAGGGAGGATCGGGCACCGTCGCCAGCACATTCGCGCGCCTTCCCGGAGTGCGGCCCTGCGCAAGGCACACGGTGGCGGCCGAAAAAATGAGGATTGATGTGACGCTCGGACGCATCCGCGGTCTCCCTCCCCTTTCCGTCAAATCTGATACACGAACGTTGCAGCGTTGTCGGCAAGCACGAGGATATCGCCTCGCTTGAGCTGGTGCTCCGTGATCCGTTCACCGCCGGCCTTCCCGAGGAAGGTACCGTTGGTCGAATTCTGATCGATGGCCATTACCTTACCATCACGCGGGATGATTCGAATATGACGTTTTGATATCCGCTTGTCGGGAATGGCCACTTGTGAGAGCGCTGGGTCACGGCCTATATAAAGACCGCTTTCCTCAATAATGAAACGCTGACCCTCGAGCACGCCGCTCGTGCATTGAATCAACCCATACCACTGCACCATGACCGTCGCTCCGCCCTCGGCCTGCTGCGTTGGCCTGGGCGCCATGCTCGTCGCATCGTTGTCCGGTTTCGGCGCAGGTGCTGGCGGCGCTGGAGCCGCAGCCGCCTCGGCGGGCTGCAACGGCGGAATCTTCGCAGAAGGACCTTCACGTGGCGCGGCGCCGCGCACTCCGGCTGCACGGTCGAGCTCCCCGGCTCTGATTCGTTGAACGAGCGCCAGTCCTGCCGGCACGAGAACGACCAGCAACAGCAGAACAATCGCCCAAAGAAGTACGGTGTTCAGCATCCCCGCTCCGCCTCCCAAGACATTCACGCGTAACGCCCGCTGTTTGAACGCAGGCGCCATCTTCGTCAACAACAGTCTCGAACGCTCATGATACTCATGACACGTCGCGCAGCTACTGGATGATTTCGCTGACGGTCCGCCGTGGCATCCCGTGCAGTCCTTACGCGACGGCATGAGTACGTCTGCAGTTTTCGTGCTCTGGCGCGCTTTCTCGTGACATGACTCACACGCGAGATTGCGATGCTCTGTGTGCGAGAACTTCGCGTGCAACAGCCAGCGGGCCGGAATCTCGGGCGGCTTTGCCGCGATGCGCGTTCCGGCACGCTCGATGACGTGGCACTTGCTGCACTTCGTCTTGATGACCTGCTCGGCGTTGAGGACGGCGCGCTCGTCGGGAGCGACCGGCGGCCGTGAGGTCAGGATGCGGCGGATCTCATCCGGGCTCTTGCCGACGATGTCGCGATTGCCCGCGTAGGTGGCCAGGACGAAGCCATAGACCAGCCCCGGATCGCCGCCGTGCGGCACCTCGACGTCGGGAAAGCGCGGATCGAAGGTCAGCTTGTGGCAGCGCTGGCAGGCGTCGCGGAACTTGAGAGCGACAGGATCAGCCTTCCCTTTCGTCTCGACCAGCTTGTGGCACTGAACGCACTGCAGTTCTTCGCGCCGCCCTTCACCGTTGAAGATCCCGCCGGCCTTGAGGTGCAGCGCATGATTGAAACGCAGCGTGTCGGGATCGCTGCGCGGTGAAAAGTCGGGATGCTGTCCGCCGAACGACGTGATCTCGAGCAAATCCTTCGGTCTCGTCGCGAACAGCGCCGGATCCTTCACGTGCGCGAGCAGATTGCGATGGCACGTCGAGCAGGTTGCGTCCGCCGAGGCCGCGAGCTTGGCCACGTCGCGATGCTCCGAATGGCAGTCGGCACACGCCGGCACGCCGGTCTGCTGCTCGGCGTGCGGCAGCTTTCCGTGACATTCGGTGCAACTGGCATCGGAAACGCCACGCCACGGATCGTGACACGCGCGGCAGTTCTTCGCGATCGGCTCGCCACTGGCGTCTTTTGCGCGCGCATGCGCGGACGACACGCCGCCCGGCATGAACGCTGTCTGCTTCTCCGGTTTCGTGACTTCCGCAACGACGAGGAAGGCGATGATGAGAAGGATCGCAACCAACGACCGTTTCGTCAGCCATGCGCGTTTGAGACGGAAGGCATCGACATAATCGACCTTCGGCGCTTTGAGCACGCCGCCTCGCGCGCTGCCAGCACCCGGCGTTGCCACGGACTCTTCCTCGTCGAAGGCCGCTCCGGCGGCTGCCGCGGTCGAGCTGATCCGGAGAAACAACGGCTTGCCGGGCTCGAGCACCTGCACTTCGATGCGCAGGTCGCCGATCTCGATCACGTCGGAGCGCGACAACCGTGCCGTCTCAACGGGACGCCTGTTGACGTAGGTGCCGGTGATGCTCCCCTTGTCCGTGATCGTAAAACCGGTGGCATCGCCCTCGATAACGGCGTGCTCCAGCGCGACGGCGGGATTCTCCGAGCGCAGCTCCGCATTCGTCCCGCGTCCGATGCGGAGCAACTTGCCCCGCACCTGCGTCAGGGCCAGCCCGCGGCCCGAAGCGCGCTGGATGACGAAACTCATCGGAGGGCTCCCGCGAGCACACGCGCCTCTTCGCGACAATTTGGATGGCGGCGGGACGCCGCCAGGCCAGCCGCCGAGACGGCGGCGCTCCGGCGCTTCGCGCCACTCACCACGAAATCCTCCCGTAATAGAACACCGCGACGACATGCACGATCGCGAACAGCAGCAGCAGGATCGTGAACGGGATGTGGATGTAGAGCCAGAACTCGAGGATGTTCTTGTAGCGCTGTTGATAGATGAGGCGGATCAGCAGCTCTTTGCGCTGGCGCGAGGCGACGAGAAGTTGACGAAGCTCCTCCTGCTCGTCTTTCTGGACGAGGCCGAGCAGGTTGGCCCAGTCCGCCGTCTGCGCTTTCCCGCGGCGCATGCGCGCGATCAGCAATCGCCATCCTGCCAGCCATCCCGGCGCAGCCTCGCGAATGAGCTGGTCGTAAATGCGCTGAAATGGCGCCGATTTCCCCGAGGCGATGCGCGCCATCTGTTTGCCCTGTTGATTGAGCTGATCGGAAATCTCCCCAACCGTCAGGTTCGATTCCACCTCGGTCAACAAACGCGGCACGGTGACATAAAGAATCGCGCCCAGGATCCCGCTCAAGACGACAATGGCGACCAGAATCAGCGTCGCCACGGCCACTTTGTCGTGAAAGCGTCCGCCGGTGTGGAAGACCAGGATGATCAGCACGAGGATGCCGAGGTAGATATGAGACTGCATCCATTGCTCGACCGTGCCGAACGTCGAGCGATACCAGCGCTTGCGAATGCCGAAGAACGCCAGGAGGAAGCAGAGAAAAAAGCCCGCAATCCCGTAGATCAACCCCATGCGCGAGCCGCCGTGCGGGTACTCGCGCTGCGCGTACCAGATGAACGACGCCGTCGCGGCGATCAACAGTACGAAGAAGATGCGGCGCCAGAGAACGCCGGAGCGGGCTATGGGCATGCGCGCCCGCCCCAACGGATCAGGGAGTCGGGAGTCGGGAGTCGGGGGTCGGAGAATGGCGTCCGATGCCAGTCTTCGACCCCCGACCCCCGACTCCCGACTCCCGAATCATTCAACATTGCACACTCACCTCTCGCCTCTCGTAATCACCAGCTCCTCGAGGGTCGACCGATACTCCTCCGGCGTCAGACGAATCGCGGCTCCCGTCGGGCAACTGCGCACGCACGCCGGGCCGCCTTTGATCTCGCGGCAGAGGTCGCACTTTACGGCCACCGTCTGCTCGACCTCATTGTGAGATTCTTTGCCGAAGAGCGAGGCCACCCACGAGAAGATCGTCTTCTTCGGTTCCTTATGAATCATGAAGATGTTGCCGTAGGGACAATTGCGCTCGCAGTTGCCGCAGCCGATGCAATTGCTCTTGATGTACACCTCGCCTCGGGGATCGCGGACGATGGCGTCGGGGGGGCAGTCGAGCATGCACATCGGGTTCTCGCACTGCCAGCAGGAATTCGGCGCCAGCAGGTTGTAGAACTTGATGCCCGTCAATGACAGACGCGCCTGTCCGTCGCGATGCACGCCTTCGCATCCGGCGATGCAGTTGCCGCAACGGATGCATTTGTGCTCGTCGATGATGAGCGTCTGCGTCCCCATCACCACTTCTTCGCGGATCAGATCGCCGAGGATGTTGCCGGAGCCGGGGGTAGCATCGGCGATGAGGCTGGAGATGCGGCGCTCTTCGAGTTTTTGCAGCGGAGCCTCGCGCAATTCCGGATGCGCGCTGAGGAAATTGTTGAAGTCGCGTTTGGACAGCTTGATGAGATCGGAGGGAAAGATCGTCGTGACTGTGGCCGTCCGGTCGGCGTCCGAAAAGAGCGCCGCTTCGCCGAAGAAATTGCCGGCCACGAGATACGAAAGGACGACCTCTTTCTCGCCCGACTTCTTGGAGATCTTCACCATGCCGTTGCGGATCAGATAGAAGGCATCGGCCGGATCATCCTCCTTGAAGACCACGGCATCTTTGGCTAGGTTATTGACGACCGCCAGTTCCACCAGCTCGCCGAGCTGCGCCTCAGGGATGCCCGGAAAGAGATAGCCGCCGAACGCGCGGAGCAAGAATGCCTGATCGACCAGCGCTTTCGCGCGCGGCGCAGCGCCGAGGAGTTTGAGGATCGCTTTGCGCGGGATCTCGATGATGCGCGTCGGCCCGATCGCGCGCGCCGTCGCGGTGCGGCGGCGGCCGGAGATGAGGCTCATCTCTCCGAAGAAGTTCCCTGCCGTCAGCTCGACAATCTTCACCTCGGCAGGCGCTTTCTCCGGCTTCTTCCAGAGCTCGACACGACCGTCGGCGATGATGAGGAAGTCGTTCGTGTAGTCGTTCTGGCGAATGATGATCTCGCCGTTCGCATACTCGCGAACGCGCGCCGAAAGGAACGTTTCGCGCAGTTGCTGCTCGTCCGCGGCGGCCAGCAGAGGAACGCGTTTCCGCAGGAAGGCGATGCGCTCGCGCACCGTCCCTTCCCAGTACGGCAGGCGCTCCTTGAGCACCGCCTCATCGGCCGGCTCGACCTCGCGCCCCATCAGATGCTCGACGACCTCGTAGCCCTGATTCATGCCGAGCTTGATGAGATCGCGCCCGCTCGCGGCACCGATCAGAAAGAGCCCCGGCACGCTCGACTCGTGAACCTGGCTGAGGATGGGCCGCGAGTCTTTTCCCTGTCCGCTGTAGGTGATGCCGATCGATTCGAAGAACTTGCGCGGCGCGTCGGCGCCGAGCTTGAGGAAGATCAGTTCCGCCGCGACGCGCGTCACGTCACCGCGCACGGTCAGGTCGGCATAGCCCGGATAGACCTGCTTCACGCTGGCGTTGAAGTAGATCGTCATCTGCCCGGTGGCCTGGCGGCTCAGCACTTCTTTGATCAGGACGTCGTTGGCGCGCGTGATCTCGGCGCCGCGCACGATGAGACCGACGCGATTCTCGTCGGCGAGCGCGATGGCGATCTCCAGCGCGGAGTCGCCCGCGCCGACGACGAGGAGATCCTGATCGCGGTGCTCGGCCGGGTCGACGAGGCGGTAACGGACGTGCGGCAGATCCTCGCCCGGCACGCCGAGCTTGCGCGGATTGCCTTGCGTTCCCATCGCCAGAATGACATTGGCGGCATCGAATTCGTCGCCCTTCGCCGTCTTGACCTTGAACCGCGATCCCTCCTTCTTCACCGAGCGCACCTCGGCGTTGAAGAGAACGTTGAGCTTCTTCTCGCTCACGTGTCCGCCCCACGCCGCCAGAATCGATTCGCGCGATCCCGCCTGGAACGGCACCTCCCCCCGCGCCGGGATCAGCATCGGCTCGGCCATGACGTACTTGCGGGCCTGGTACGCGTCGATCGTGTCGGCGAGATGGTCGGTGCGCTCGAGCAGCGCGTAGGAGAGTCCGTTGGTCCGTGCGTGGGAGGCCGCCGCAAGCCCTGCAGGTCCGGAGCCGACGATGATCAGGTCGTGAGAGGTCATGTGTTTTTGGAATGTGAATGATAAAGGATCATCGAACCACGCGACGACCACGGGTGAGTTGCGCGCCGCCGCAGAACGGCATCATGCACCCCCGTGAGGCAACACGTCTTATGAGCGCACGATCGGCTCAGTAGCGGACATCGTCCACCGTCTCGAAGATTCGCGCTTTTGGCTCGTTCATCACTTTGCCTTCCGCGTTTCGCCAGACGCCCTTGAGAACCTCGAGGAAAGCCTGCGCTCTCGCAGGTTCGTCAAACTCGAGATCTACGATGGCGTAGTTGGTGTCGTCGACAGGCCGGAGAACACGATAGGAGCGAACACCACCAGCCTGCCGGCGCGCGGGGTCGCGATCGAACGCGTTCTTCCAACGCTCAAAATCAGGAACCGGATGCTCAATTCGCAACGTCGTCACTTCATCATCTCCCGCTCCGTCGACTGCTTTATCTGCACATTCGACGCGAGGTTGAACGTCAGAATGATCTTGCCGAGGCGGACGAGATCGCCCTCGGCGAGGAGACGCTTCTCCGACAGCTTCTCGCTGTTGACGTAGGTGCCGTTGCGGCTGCCGAGGTCTTCGATCGTGAAGCCGTCCGCGCCGCGGACGATGCGAGCGTGCGTCGCAGAGACACTCGGATCGCGCAACGCAATCGCGTTCACCGCGGTACGTCCGATCGTCGAAGTCTCTTCCAATAGCGGATGCATCACGCCGTCGTCGGCGGTGAGCGTGGCCACGAACGGCGTCTCGACGGATTGGTTTGTCGAGAGTCCGCCCTTCGCGTCCGGCGGGGGCGTCAATGGCTCGATCAACGTCGGCGGCTGCTCGTCGGCGGGTGGAGGCGGAGGCGGCGCGGGTGGTGTGGGCGCGGGAGGCGCGGCTGCGGGTGGTGTACGCGAGGAAAGCGTAGCCGCCTTTCCCGCCGCGGGAGCCGGCTCAGGCGCTGAAACGGGCGACACCACCGCCGTCGCAAACGCCGGCGGAGCAACCTTCGGCGACCCCGCATCGCGCGAGGTCGCCTCGGGATCCGCAACGGGTTCGATGAGGCCCGTCATCTGAAGACGCTTCACGATCGGGTAGAGATCCACCGCCGCGCGGCCACTATCGCTCTTCAATTGGGCGAGCGACTTGCCCGTGCCGATCTGGAAAAGGAGCTGGAACTCTTCAGCAGTAAGGCTGATCTCACCCGGCGGCCGGTTGACGACGCGAAACTTGACGCTGTCATCGGGATAGAGATCGGCGAGCCGCCTCGCTTCCGCGATGCGCATCTCGGCCTCGGCGATCAGCGCCTCGATGTCCGCTGCGAGCGGCGCCGCCCCCTCGGCAATCACGACATCATCGAGAAAGGTGAACGTTCCATCGCTCCACTGGAGCAGCTTCGCAACCGCGTCCGCGGCATCCCCGGCATCCGACGTTCCGGCCGACTCCGTCCCGATGACCTGCCCGCCGCGCAGCGCGATCCGCACGCGCTCGCCGCCCGACTCCGCATCGAACGTCCCTTCCTGCGCACTCCGGGCAACGAACGCGAGAAGGTCACGTACACCGAAATGGATGAGACTACCTTGCAGCACGATGCGCATGGGTAAATTCTAGCAGTGAAGGCGGGGCGACCAGGTTCGGGACACCTGCTGGGTTCGATTGAGGTCCAGATCGAATTCACGTCGACGAATTTCGGCCTCCGCCCTGACAGCACTCGGGCGGGGACGCCCGAGTGCCCGCGGTCGAGACGACCGCACTCCTACTTCTTCGCGCGCAACCTGATATCCGCATCAAGCCGATGCCGTCCATCGGGCCACGATTTCAGAAACGCGCGCCACATCGATGCGGTGTCAAGGGACGAGGCCAGCTCGAAGTCGATTGCTTCCTGACGGCAACGCTTGGCTTCCTCCGTTCGCGGCGAGCCTGGATGCTCATCGATGAACTTCGTCCACGCCGCCGCCGTTCCTGTCTCCCACGCCTTCTGAAGCTCGCGCTCTTCTTCGATCTGGCGCTCCGGCGAACGGCTCACGCGCCCGAGCGCTTCCCGCGCCGCATCGCCCACGACCGATCCAGGGGGATGCGCCTCGGCCAGCCGTTGCAGCGCATTCCGATCGCCATCGGCTTCCCTTGCTCGCACTCCCGCGATCAACTCGAGCTCGAAGAGGCGCGCTTTCGCTTCCGTCGTATCCGATCCCTCGGGAACCTTGCCGAGAAAGTCACGGTATGCGGAGATGGTGTCGATCGCTTTTGTCTTCCTCCATTCCACCGCCGAGTTGAAGGTCTTTAACGGCCCGCGCCCGCAGACGCGCAATCGCTTCGCGCGTGAGCGTACCGGCCGGCGCGGAAAGAAACGGCTGCAGCGCTGCCGACATCTCGCGCGCGTCGGCGAAGCGGCGGCGGCGATCCTTCTCCAGCGCGCGCAGCACCACCGCTTCCAGCGAAGCCGACCAGTCGCCTTCGGGCTTCGCGTCGCGGAAACGGCGCGGCTGCTGCGTGAGGTGTTTCATGATGTAGCCCTGCGGCGTCTCGCTGGCGAAGGGAGGCACGCCGAGGAGCATCTCGTACAACACGACGCCGAGCGCGTAGAGGTCGGCGCGGCCATCGAGCTGTTCGCCATCCTCGATGCTGCCGAGTTGCTCCGGCGACATGTACTTCGGATTGCCGATGAGCATGCCCGCCTGCGTCGCCATCTCGCCCGACGGTGTGTTCACATCCTTTGCGATGCCGAGGTCGATGATCTTGGCGATGAAGGAACCGTCTTCGTCGTACGAGAGCATCACGTTGTCGGACGAGATGTCGCGGTGCAGCAGGCCGCGGCGGTGGATGTGATCGAGTCCCGCCAGAACCTGCACCGCCACGTCGGCGGCCAGCGGCAACGGGAACGGCCCGTTCGCTCTCCCCCACTGCCGCACGGTCGTACCGTCGATGAACTCCGTCACCATGTAACTGCCGCCATCGCCGATGAAGAAGTCGTGAACGACAGCAATATTAGGATGGTGAATCTGCGTGGCCATCCGCGCCTCGCGCAGGAATCGCGCGCGGTAGCCTTCGTCCGCAAGCATCGCTTCCTTCATCACCTTGATGCAGCGAAAGACGTTGAGGTGAACGTGTTGCGCTTTGAAGACGTCACCCATCCCGCCGCCGCCGAGGCGAGTCAGAATCTCGTACTTGCCATCGAGCACCTTGCCGGGCCCGAGCCCGGAAATCCCGAGCGAGTCACCGCTGGCCATGGCTTCTTTTTGACCCTCGGCGATCAGAATACCGTGAAAGGAAGGCGGGCGGGTGCGACTAACAGGGGCCGCGGAAATTACCGAAGCAAGCTTCCAAGCAATGCCCGTTCGTCCCGACTCAGCTCTGCTGCCAGTTCGGGGCTTGCTTCAATGAGCGCCTCGGCATCAGCTAGATCCTGAAGACGCTTCGATCTCCTTCGCGCCGGATCGCTCCCGGCGCGAAGCTTCTCGTGGAGCAGGTCGGCGACTCGAATGACTCGAAGCGTGACGTCCTCGATTCGGATCTCCTCCGCGTGCGCAACAGCTCGCGCCAACATCGGATCATCCGTAAATTGAACGGGCGTGCCATCAGCGGCATACCAGTTCTCTGAATGCTCGAAACTCTCGTGAAACCGGAAGCCCGCGGCGGTCAGCGCAACCTTCGGAATCGATTCCCGCGACGGAACTGCAACGTCGATGTCGAGCGTCGTCCTGGCTTCCCGCTGGTGGATCTGAACGGCCAGACCTCCGATGATCGCGTATTCAGTGTGTGAATCGCGAAGAACCCGGCATAACGTAAGGAGTGAAGGCCGCTTACTCTCTTCCATTTCACCTCTCAGCCAGTGCCACTGGCGATCGAGAAGAAAACCTTGGGCGAGACCAGAGCTCATGCACCACCATTCTACGCGGACCACCTGCGCCACATTTCTCACACTTCCTGAAGCACTCTCCAATCGAGCGCCTTCTCCCCCACGCTTTTCAGTGGGGGAGAAGGTGCCGAAGGCGGATGAAGGGGCATTGCATGAGCAAACATCGGTGCGTTTTGCCCATGTTTTGAGGCAATTTCAGACGGGCCGCGGTTGATCGTCCTGTGTATTTGCGCCCCCCTCATCCGCCTTCGGCACCTTCTCCCTCCGCAAAAGCGCGGGGGGAGAAGGCGCTCGACGCAAGGGAGTCGCCTAAGAAGTGTAAGAAATGCGGGCTTCGCCAGACCTACGCCACCTTCTGCGCGATGACCACCCACCGCAGCGGCGTGCCCGGCTTTACCGCATCGAACGGGTAGCAGGTGATGAGCGTGAGGCGCGTGCGGGCGTCCTGGCGGAGGACTGACGTGTCGTTCTTGCGGACGACGCGTGTGGCCTGGACGCGGTAGCGGACGATGCGGCCGTCGGGGCGCTGGAGCGTGACGATGTCGCCGGGTCCGAGGTAGCGGAGCGGGGCGAAGTGCGTGTCGCGATGCGCGGTGATGACGCAGTTGCCGATGTCGCCGGGCATCGCGGTACCGTCGAGGTGTCCCGGTCCGAAGGCCATCGTCCGGCCGCTCGCGCCGTCGAGGACGATCACCGCAGCGCCGTCGCGCTCGATCGTGAGGCGCGCGATGGCGCGCGTGTCCGCCCACGGCCACGGCTTGAGCTGTTCTCCGGCAAGCGCACTGCGCCACGAGATTTCCAGGAGCAGTTGCGCCAGCCTGGCTTTCGCGTAAATCCAGAGCCCCTCCCCGCCGACCGCCATGCCGGCGAGAAGGACGAAAACGAGAAGGGTGCGGGTGAGGGTGCGGAGTTTCGTGGACATGGGTTCCTCGGGGTGTGGGGGGTTGGGTGTGGGGGGTGGGAGATAGAAAGACGAGCGCGGGGCGGCGGAGAGCGGGGAGCGGAGTCGAATGAGCAAATCCGATATGTTCAACTCCCACCCCCCACTCCCTATCTCATCAATCTCAAAGCAATCCCCGCCACCGCCATCAACGACATCCCGATCATCAGCATCAGCGCTGCGGGCGTCGCGGTTTGCGGCAGCGTGCCTTGCTGCGGATCAACGACTGTGTTGTCGACCGGCAGCAGTTCGGGCTTGCACGATGGATTGAGCCCCTGCGGCGTCTGGTCGATGGCGACAAGGCTCGTGTACTGCGACACGAGGTGGTTTTGCAGGGCGACGGCGATCACCGCCGCTTCGATGCCCTTCGGATCGCTGCCATCGGTGAGATGGTCCATCAGCGACTCGATCTTTTCGCGGCCCCACAACTTCGCGATTCCTTCCGAATCGCCCGGCGCGGGAAGCGTCAACTCCTTCGCCCACGGCTCGCTGCCGATGCGGCCGCGCAGCGTGACCTTCGCGCCGGCGTCGCGTACGCGCAGCGCGACGACCAGCGGCTCGCCGCGATAGAGGTCGGGCACGCGCTCCGGCCATGCTTCCGCCGTCGCGTCGCTGCTGTGAATCTCGATCGACGTCATCACCGGCGCGTCGAGCTTCGCGAAGAGCTCCGACATCCGCTCCTGCACCTGCTGCACGTCGCCGATGTAGGTGAACGTGCCGCGGCCGAAGCGCGCCGCGTTGCGCATGAAATGCGAGTTCGGCGCGGCACCGATGCCGACCGTGAAGAGACGGCTCTCGCCGAGGCGGCTGTGGATGAAGTTGAAGAGCTCTTGTTCGTTGCTGACCTGGCCGTCAGTCATGAAGATCACCTGGCGCACGGTGCCCGACGGCGTATTCGCTTTCTCCGGAAGCGCAATGCGCAACGCGCTCATCATCTCGGTGCCGCCATCCGCGGTAATCGTTCCAACGAACTGCTTGGCTGCGGCGATCGAAGGTCCGTCGGCGGCGCGGCTCTCGTTGAACAGCGGACGAGTCTCGGAGTCGAAGTCGATGATGTTGAACGTGTCGCTCGGCTTCAGATCGTCGAGGGCGAGCAGCAGCGCCGCTTTGGCCTGTTCCATCGACGCGCCTTCCATCGAGCCGGAGCTGTCGATGATGAAGATCGTCTCGCGCGGCAGGCGGACTGTCGACGACGCCGGCGGCGTAACCATGACCAGCGCGTAGGTTTCTTCGCCGAGTTTCTCGGTGAGGACCGAGGCCTCAGGATTCGCGCCGAGGTCGGGCTGCCAGGCCAACTCGAAATCGTGGTCTGCGTTGAGCGTGCTTGAGTCGGCGATCACGCGGTAGTGCCGGTTGCCGAGTGTTTCGGATCGCACCTGCTGCGCGCTGTGGATATTGCGGATCGAATAGCCCGGCTGCAGATCGACCGAGAGCGTTACGTTGTTGCCAGCGGTGCTACTGGCAGGCGTGGCCGGGAGTTTCGCCATTACCGCCGTCGCGAACGCCTTCGCCGGTGTGTAGCGCGGCGCGACAACCATCGGGAAGCGCAGACGGAGCTCGCCGTTCTCGAAGCGCGCCGTCTCCTGGTAGGCGATCTCGATCGTCACATCCTCGTCCGGCATCACGCCGGAGACCGACGTCGTGAAAACGTTCGGCCGCTGCTGCTCCACGAGCGCGGCCTTGCGTCCCTCGCTCTTGGCCTGCTCGTACTCCTTGCGGGCCTGCTCGCGCTCGCGGATCTCGCCGACGATCACGCGTGATCCGATCGTCATCTTCAGCGTATCGACGGCGCTCATCTCCGGCAGCGGATAGACATACAGCCCTTCGACGCACTGTCCGGTGACGTTGTGGAAGGTCTGTTTGACCGACGTGCGCACGATCGGTCCGGCGACGCTGATGCTCACTTCCGACTTCACCGCCGTCGAAAGCGCATAGACGCCCGGCTTTGACGTTTTGACGAGAAGCGCAGCGCGGTCGTTCTGGTCGAGCGTGGTCAGCTCCTGCGCCTGCGCCACGAACGGCAGCGCGAAGAGCAGGCAAAGCAGCATCACGATCCATCGCTCCAGCGTGTAATCGCGCGGTTTGTATTCGATTGTCTTGGTGTCGTTGGTCTCCATCGTCGTCTCCTTGATTCTTCGATGCCATCAATAGAGGTCCGCAATGTGACGCGGCATCTGCGCAATCGAGGAGAAGCGGAGGCAGGAATGTGGCGGGATTGTGGCGGCGGCCCGTTTCGTGGCGATGACAGCAGATAATCGCCCTGTGAACCCGATCATCGTCGTCGACGACGAAGAGACCATCCGTGAGACGGTGGCGTTCGCGCTCCGCCGTGAAGGGCATGACGTCGTCACGTTTGCCGATGGATTGGCTGCGTGGGAAGTCGTCAAAGACCGGCTGCCGTCGCTCGCGATTCTCGACATCACCATGCCGCGAATGGACGGACTCGAGCTCTGCCGGCGCCTGCGTGCCCGCAGCGACACGCTCCCGATCATCTTCCTCACCTCGCGCGACGAAGAGCTCGACCGCGTGCTCGGACTCGAGCTCGGCGCCGACGACTACCTCTGCAAACCGTTCTCGATGCGCGAGCTCGCGGCGCGCGTCAAAGTCCTCTTCCGCCGTCTCTCATTCATCCAGAACCCGGCGTCGCAACAGCAGGAAGCACCGCTGCAAGTCGGTCCGCTCGCGCTCGACCTGCAGCGCTACATGGCCACGTGGAACGGCAAGCGAGTCGAGCTCACCGTCACCGAGTTCATGATGCTGCACGCCCTCGTCCGCCATCCCGGCCACGTGAAATCGCGCAAGCAACTCACGAAAGAGGGCTACCCGAACGACACGTACGTCAGCGACCGCACCATCGACACGCACATCAAGAGACTGCGCCGCAAGTTCGAAGAAGCCGATCCAGCGTTTGCTGCCATCGAGACGGTCTACGGAGTGGGATATCGGTGGGTGGTATGAAGCTGGTGTTCGTGGGAATCAATGGGAAAAACATGAACCACAGAGACACAGAGGACACAGAGGTGAAGACTTTCTCTGTGCCCTCTGTGTCTCTGTGGTGAAAAGGGTTTGTCACCGAACTACCCGATCGCCGAGCCCGCGCAAATGACGCCCCCCCGCTCCCGCCGCTTTTTCTCCCGCATCGCCTTCCGGGTGATGGCGCTCAACCTTCTCCTCGTCTTTCTCCCCGTCGCCGGCATCCTCTACCTCGGCACCTACGAACAGCGCCTCCTCGGATCGCAGCGTCGCGCCTTGCAGGAACAGGCGCGCCTCCTCGCCGCCGCCGTCGCCTCGGCGCCCGTGCCCGGCCGCGCAGCGCAGGACATCCTCCTCGCACGTCACCGGCTGCGCGGTGACGCCAACGATCCAACCCGGCTGCGCGTCATCTCGCCCATCGGCTACATCATCGCCGACTCGCACACGCTCTCCGGGCCGCCGCCGGCTCCGCGCCCCAGCCGCGCCAAGCGCAACATCCTCTATCGCGCCGGCGCCGCGCTGCTCCGGCCATTTCTCGGGACCCGATCGATCGAGCAGCCGCTCGACGAAGGCGACTACTACGAACGATCGACGCGCCTCTTCGGCCCCGAAGTGCGCAGCGCGCTACGCGGCGAGCCCGGCGTCATCGAGCGCATCTCACCCGATCGCCGCTCCGTCACTGTCTACGTCGCCGAACCGATTCGCGTCGGCGACGACGTCATCGGCGCGGCGCTGGCCTCGCAGAGCACCTTCCCCATCCTCCAGGACCTCTACACCGTTCGCCTCGGCATCCTGCGCATCTTCATCATCTCGGTGATCGTCGCGATCATCATCAGCTTCCTCATCGCCACGACGATTGTTCGTCCGCTGCGCCGGCTGCGGCTCGAAGCGGGCGCCATCCTCGACCGGCGCGGCAGACTGCGCGGACGCTTTCGCGGTTCGCGCAAACAGGATGAGATCGGCGATCTCTCCCGCGCGCTGGAGCGCCTCACGCGCCGTCTCGACGAGCACGTGCGCTTCATCGAATCGTTCGCCGCCGATGTCTCGCACGAGTTCAAGAACCCGCTCGCCTCCATTCGCACGGCGACGGAAATGCTTGCCGAGGTCGATGAGCCGGAGCAGCGAGGACGGTTTCTGCGGATGGTCGAGCAGGAGATCGCGCGGATGGAATCGCTCCTCTCCGGCGTGCGCGAGATCACGCACATCGACGCACAACTCACCAGCGAGCAACGAACGCGCGTCGACGTTCGCGCGCTGCTCGAGCGGATCGTCGACGGCTTCCGCATGCGCGAGCGCTCGAACGTCTCGATCGTCTTCGACGCGCCCGGGGAGCCGGTCGATGTGAGCGCATCCGAGGATCGGCTGATTCAGGTCTTCGTAAACGTACTCGAGAACGCGATCAGCTTTTCACCGCCCGCCGGCGTCGTGACCATAAGCCTCGCCCGCCTCGGCAACGAAGTGTTGATCACGATTTCCGACCAGGGCGCAGGGATCCCCGAGGCGAACATGGCGCGCGTTTTCGACCGCTTCTTCACGCATCGCCCCGACCCAAATCGCCCACGCGCCTCGCACACAGGCCTCGGCCTCTCGATCGTCAAAGCAATCGTCGACGGCTACGGCGGCTCGATCGCGCCGAGGAACAACGAGGCAGGCGGCGCCACGTTCGAGATCCGCCTGCCCGCCGCGAAGGCGTAGCGCCGCGGTCGTGCGTAGCGCCGGCGGCCTCGCCGGCTGTATCGCTGGCGGCCCGCCGGCGATTCTCAACCCCTACACGTTCGGCGCGAAAACCGACAAGCTCTCGGCGATCTCCACCTTCGGCTGCCCGTCGACCCCCACCCTCTGCACGCTCGGCATCAACCGCTGCTGCACGAAGTTCTCGAAATGAGCCGGCGAATCCCACAGATCGAGAACATGGAAGCCATCGGCCGCCATCCACGCCGTGTGAAACTTCGCGCCGACCGGCGGCTCCCCTTCCCAATTCACGTCGCGCCGCACTTCCTCGTACTTCTCTTTCGTCACTTCGGGCCAGTGCATCAGCATCACAGTTGCCATGAGCATCCTCCGACCAGCACTTACGATCGTCAGGGGCAACTGGATTGCTGGATCGCCGCGATGAACGAATCGATCTCCGCATCCGTCGAATCGAATGCCGTGACCAGCCGCTTGGAGCCCGCGCCAAAGAGCTCCCAGTCGTAGAACGAGAAGCCCTGCGCGCGCAACGCGGCGGCGAGCGAGTCCTCCATGCGAACGAAGAGCACGTTCACCTCGACCGGCCGCAAGATCTCGACATGACCGCGAATGCCGTGCGCGAGCCGCGCCGCGGCCGCATTCGCGTGACGCGCGTTACGAAGCCAGAGATCGTCCGTGAGATAGGCCTCGAGCTGCGCGGAGAGGAAGCGCGACTTCGATAATCGATGCCCGCTGCGATGCCAGAGCGCGCCGAGGCGAGCCGCGAGATCCTTGCGGAAGACGACGATCATCTCGGCGCCCATCGCTCCGTTCTTCGTCGCGCCAAACGAGAGCACGTCCACGCCCACGCGCCGCGTCAGATCCGCCGGAGCGCAGCCGAGCGCGGCCACCGCGTTCGCGAAGCGCGCACCGTCCATGTGCACGCCCGCCCCGCGCGCGTGCGCCAGACCGCCCAGCGCAGCAAGATCGTCGGGGCGGTACAGAGTCCCCGCTTCCGTCGCTTGCGTGATGCTGAGACAGTCGAAACTCGCGACTGAAGCAACGTCCTTGTCGTTCAGCTTTCCGTCGACGCCGTCGATGGGAACCAGTTTCGCGCCGCCGCTCAAAAACTCCGCGGCGCCCAGCTCCTCCAGATGGATGTGCGCCTCGCTGTGGCAAACGATTCGCGAAGCCGGCGTCGTCATCGAGGCGATCGACAGCGCGTTCGCTGCCGTGCCGGTCAGGACAGGGAAGACATCGACATCGCACGCGAACAGCTCGCAGCAGCGATCGCGCAATCGCGCCGTGACCGCGTCATCCCCATACGACGTCATCGTGCCGCGGTTCGCGCGCACGAGCGCCTCGACGATCTCGGGCGAGCAGCCATGCGTGTTATCCGATCGAAAATCCATGGGCGGATGATGACACTGGATTGATCCGCAGATGTCGCAGATGAACGCAGATGTTTTATCTGCGTCCCATCTGCGTCATCTGCGGATCAAGCTTCTGCGCCTCGGCAGCAACAGCATCAACCCCCGAATCACCACCGCCCACGTCCCCACATTGATCACGATCAGCCCAACCACCACCGCCACCTTCGCCGCGCGCGGCAACTCCGCGAACGCTGAGTAGTGGCCGAGCGCGTCCAGGGCGAAGCTCGCCGGCCAGCCCGGCCAGACCCACGAGCCGAACCACGCCAGCAACGTCAGCGCGACTCCGCCCAGCGTGGCAACGAATCCGCGGCTCATTCAGGCAGTGTATCCGCGGCCCAAAGAAACACTGGACAAATCCAATCCTCACGCGTCATCGTTTTGACAACCGGATGGACTCGACATGACTCGCTGCCTGAGCTTCGCGGCGCTATTGGTCCTTTCCGTACTGGCTCTGCCCGCGCGCGGCCAGGAACCGGAGCGCGGCGACATCCTCGGGCCGCTGCCCGTCCGCGACCAATACCTGCTCAGCAACGGCTTCTTTTTCTTCGAGCCGGAGAGCGCGAGGGTTCTCGACGATGACGACTGGCTCATCGTTCTTCATGCCGCCGACTCCAACACGTTCGCCAAATCGCGCTGGATCAGCCACAACCTCGACGGCGACACCGCCCGCCGAACCGGCGCGCAGACGCTCAGCCTGATCCGGATGGACGACGGGCAAGCAGTCTTTCTCGTCGACGGCGAGATCCACCGCGTCACGATCACCGCGCACCGCGGCCTCGGCGCGAACCTCGAAGTCGGCATCGCCGTGCCGTTTGCGACGATTGGAGGCGGCAGCTCCGACGGCTTCATCGAGCACTTCCACGCCGCCTTCCACCTCGGCGGCGACGAGCGCCCAGCCATGCAGCGCAACCGCGAGACGATCTACGTTCGCGCCGATGACGGCAGAACCTTCTTCCGCCAGCAGACGGCCGGCGCACAACTCGGCGACGTCGCCCTCACCGCAAAATACGAGCTCCCCGCGCTCGAGGATCCCAACCTCGCGCTCTCTGTCGAAGGGGCGCTGGAGCTTCCCACCGGCAACGCGCAGACGCTCGACGGCTCCGGTTCACTCGACGGTGGCGTGCAACTCCTGGCCACGCGCGACTACGGCCGCACCCGCCTCCACGCCTCGGCCGGCATGCTCCTCCTCGGCCACAACGGCGCCCTCGGCACGAGGTCGCAATTCGTCATCACCGATTCGATCGCCATCTCCAGCCTCATCGCCGGCCGCACATCCGCAACCGCGCAGATCACCATCTCTCAGAGCCCCTTCCGAACGATCGGCGCCCCCGAGCTCACACGCCGCTCCTACCAGATGACGGTAGGCGTCCAACACGCCGTCGGCCGCACCCTCACCGCCTACGCCGGCATCGTCGAGAATCTCATCACGTACCAGAACAGCGCCGATGCGGGGCTGGTGTGGGGAGTTTCGCGGAGATTCTGAGAGAGGGGGTCGGTTTTCGGGGGTCGGGGGTCGGAAGAGTGATTGTCGGGGGTCGGGGGAGATACACACGTTCCCGACGCGATGACTCTACCGCGTGTGACAACAACTATCACCGGAAGGCGGACACGCGGGCGAAAGCGAGGGCTAACCGCGACCGAACCGCCGACAATCGGGACAGACCGCTGTGTCGTCGCGTTTACCCGGCGTGTTGCCGTGTTCATGCGCCGCGCTGTCGCGTTCACACGCCGTGTTGCCGTGTTCACCCGGGGATGTTGTCGCGTTCATCAGCCATGCTGTCGCGTTTGTCCGGCGTGGTGTCGCGTTTATCCGGCGTGATGACGCGTTCGTCCGGCCTGCTGTCGCGTTCATTGGCCCCCGCTGTCGCGTTCATCCGCTCCGCTGTCGCGTTCATCCGCTCCGCTGTCGCGTTCATCCGCTCCGCTGTCGCGTTCATCCGCTCCGCTGTCGCGTTCATCCGCCCCGCTGTCGCGTTCATCCGCCCCGCCGTCGCGTTCATCCGCCCCGCTGTCGCGTTCATCCGCCCCGCTGTCGCGTTCATCCGCCCCGCTGTCGCGTTCGTCCGGCCTGCTGTCGCGTTCGTCCGGCCTGCTGCCGTGTTCATCAGCCCCGCTCTCACGCTCATCCGGCCTGCTGTCGCGTTCGTCCGGCCTGCTGTCCCGTTAATCAGCCCCGCTGTCGCGTTCATGCGGCCTACTGTCGCGTTTATCCGCCGTGCTGTCGCGTTTTCTACCTCGAAAATCGCGCTCATCCGCCGTGTTGTCGCGTTTTTCCGCCGAAAATCGTGTTCATCCGGCGTGTTGTCGCGTTTTTCGGCGGGGAAATCACGTTTATCCGCCGAAAATCGTGTTTGTCCGCAGGACTGTCGCGATCAGCGGTCCAGCTGCTCGAGCAACCGGGACGGTTTCGCAAGCTCGGCCTATGACAACCGAAAGCCGCGGCGTGTCGCCGTCGCTGCCAGCCGCAAAGCCGCCTGCCGCGCGCTCAACCTTCCGATTCGATCGAAATCCCTGTACTCCGACACCCGACCCCCGACTCCCGACTCCCGTCACCGCAGAATATCGTCGTACTCGCGATGCCGTTTCAGCCAGCTCGTCACGTACGCACATTTCGAGATCACGCGCAGCTTCGACTCGCGCGCGTACGCCAGCGCGGCGGCCACGAGCTTCCCGGCAATCCCTTTCCCCTCCGCCTCTTCCGGCACCTCGGTGTGCGTGAACGTGATCTCATCGCCGTCGATGATGTACTGGACAAACGCGGGGCCGCCGTCGGTATCGATCTCGAATCGATCGTTCTCGGGGTTGTGCCACACTTCGAAGTCGTCGCTCATGCTCTCTCCGGAAAACTTGCATCGCAGCCGGCCACCCGCTCGCGTCCGACGTTGATCTGCATGTGATGATAGCGAACTTGAACCCGCCGCGGCTTTTTCCGGCCAACTCGTCCGAACCCCTTCAGTACGTCCTCTGGGCCGGGCAAGAAAACCATCCGCACCGATGCGCGTGATGAAAGTCACGCCTTTGTGTTGCACATCACAAGACGGGGAATTTCATTTCATTCTTTGCGCTCTGGAGTAACATTCTGGCGGCGCCGCCGTAGTCAGGTGCCAGCCGGTTGGTCAAGGACGTGCGGAATCTCAATCCATCTGCTTCTTATGGAGTGAACGCCAATCTTCTGTCCGGTATTGTGTTACTCGGTCTTGTGGTTTTTGCGCTCGATTACGTAACACCGGTCGGATATTCAGTATGGCCTCTGTACCTGATACCGCTGATGCTCACGGTGCGACTGCGCAAGGCGCACCTTCTGCCGATTGTGGCTGCGTTCTGCACTGTCCTTGTCGTATTGGGTTTCTTTTTTCCACTGCCTGAGACCTTCCAACCTGAAGCCGTCTTCCGCCGTGCCATTGGCATCAGTATGCTGTGGTTCACAGCAGTGCTGCTGTTGAAGCGGATACGGGTGGAAGAGGAACGATTCTCAACGGCGTTTCGCGCCGCGCCAGTCGCCTTTGGAATGACATCTCTGGAGGATGGACGCATCGTCGAAGTAAACGATGCTTATGTCCAACTGCTTGGCTATTCCAGAGAGGAGTTGATCGGGCACAGGGCCACGGATCTCGATCTTTACGCGAGCCCCTCCGATCGCGCACGGATGCTCGAATTGCTGCGGGCAGACGGTTCACTTCCTGATTTCGCCACGATCTTCAGGACAAAATCGGGCGAGTTGCGTCACGTGACGGTGTCGTCCTCCATCATCGCGATGGAGGGCAAGCCGCACCTCCTCGCTACCGTGGTGGACGTTACCGAGCGCCGGCACGCGGAAGAGAAACTCCTGAAAAGCGAGGCCCAGGCACGAGCTGTTCTGGAGTCTCTTAATGAAGGCGTAGTCTTTCTCGATACCGCGGGGAACGTCGTGAGCATCAATGACGCGGTCTCCAAAGTCCTCGGCCGGGGCCTCCAGGAGTTGACCGATCCGGAGGCGGACCCGCGCTCGAGGCTCATCCGAAGCGACGGCTCTTTGTTTCCCATGGAGGAACAACCGGCCATTGTTGCGCTACGTACAGGAGAACCGGTACGAAATGTCGAGATGGGCGTCCCGACGCGCGACGGTAAGGTCAAGTGGATCATCGCGGGTGCGCAGTTGGCCCGCGATACCGACGGCAAGAATCTCGGGGTTGTTGTCTCATTCTTCGATATTACGGATCGCAAGCGCGCGGAGGCGGCGCTACGCGAGAGCGAAGCGCGCCTGAACGAAGCGCAACACAATGCCCGGATCGGAAGCTGGTGCTATCGAGCCGGCGGTTCGCTCACGATGTCCGATGAGATGTATGACTTGTACGGGATCCCGCTCGAAGTGCGGGCCACGTATGAAATGGTGATTGCAGCAGTCCACCCTGATGACCGGGCTCGCAATCACAATCGATTTCAAGATGCACTGGCGTCCGGCGCGTGCGATTTCCAGGACGAATATCGCCTGATCCGGCCGGATGGCGAGGTGCGAAACATCTTCGCGCTAGGCAAAATCCGGCGCGACGCGGACGGAGAACTGCTTGAAGCCGTCGGCACAGTACAGGATGTGACGGAGCGTAAGCAGGCCGAGGAGGCTCTCCGCGCAACCGAGGAGCGATTGAGGCTGTTCATTGAGCACGCACCAGCATCTTTGGCCATGTTCGACCGCGAGATGCGCTACCTGAGCGTGAGCCGCCGTTGGTTGAACGATTACGGCCTCGGCGAACGAGACCTGCGCGGACTCTCGCACTATGAGGTCTTCCCGGAAATCGGTGAGGCATGGAAAGCGATCCACCGCCGCGCCCTTGCAGGAGAGGTTGTACGCAATGACGGCGAACGGTTCGAACGAATCGACGGCTCCGTGCAGTGGCTTCGATGGGAGGTGCGTCCCTGGCACGATGCGGCGGGCGTTGTCGGCGGCATCGTTGTCTTCAGCGAAGACATCACGGAGCGCAAGCTGGCGGAAGACGAAATCCTCCGGCTTCACGAGGAACTGCGGCGGCATGCCGCAGACCTCGAGCAGCACGTACTCGATCGCACCGCTCAGCTCGAAGCCGCCAACAAGGAGCTCGAAGCGTTCAGCTACTCGGTCTCACACGACCTTCGCGCGCCGCTCCGTGCCATCAACGGCTTTGCGCGCATTCTCACTGAGGATCACGGTCCGGCGCTCGACGCGGAAGGCCAGCGGCTGCTGGAGGTAATCCGCGGCGAGGCATCGCGCATGGGGCAGCTGATCGACGAGTTGCTTCAGTTCTCGCGCCTCAGCCGGCAGCCATTGCGCAAGTCCTCGTCTGATATGACCGCAATGGCTCGCGGTGTTTACGACGAGTTGCGCGCCGGCACGCCGGACCGGATTGTCGACTTCCGACTCGAATCGTTGCCTTCCGTCCCGGCGGATCCGGCGTTGCTGCGGCAGGTGTGGATCAACCTGCTCGACAATGCTCTGAAATTCACGCGTCACCGGGAGCACGCCGGAATTGTCGTGTCGGGCTCGGTCCATGCGGGCGAGGCCATCTACTCCGTGCGGGACAACGGCGCGGGTTTCGATATGCAATACGCAGGCAAGCTCTTCGGCGTGTTTCAGCGCCTTCACGGACTCGAAGAGTTCGAGGGTACCGGCGTCGGGCTCGCGCTTGTGCAGCGGATTGTGAATCGGCACGGTGGCCGTGTGTGGGCCGAAGCCACGCCGGACTGCGGCGCGACGTTCTCATTCAGCCTTCCACTGCCGGAGACGTCGGTGGGAGACGCACTGCCGGGCAACCATGCCGGCGCAATTCCCGCCAACGCAGCCCAAAGGAACTGATCGATGAGCGCGAAGCCTTCCACCTATCCCGGTGTCGTCGAGATTCTCCTGGTCGAGGACAACCCCAGTGACGCCGAGCTGACCATTCGCGCGCTCACGCGTAACAACCTGGCGAACCGCCTCGTCTGGGTGAAGGACGGTGCCGAAGCGCTCGAGCTCATTTTCGGACCGTCAGCAGACCCCGAGACTCCAATCAATCACATCCCCAAGCTGATCCTGCTGGATCTCAAGCTTCCGAAGGTGGACGGCCATCAGGTGCTGGAGCGGATCAAGTCCGATCCACGCACACGCATGATCCCGGTGGCCGTGATGACTTCCTCGCGCGAAGAGGCAGACCTGCTTCGCGCATACAAGGCAGGCACCAACAGCTTCATCGTCAAGCCGGTCGACTTCGACAGCTTCATCGAGGCCGTTCGGGAGCTCGGCCTTTACTGGCTCCTGCTCAACCAGTCTCCTGCCGGAGACGCGAACCCGCTCGGATCATGAGCACGGGCACCAACATGAGCGAACCAATCCGTTTGCTGCACGTTGAGGATCTTGCCGGCGACGCGGAGCTGATCTGGCGCGAGTTGTCGCGCGCGGGTCTATCGTTCCAGCCGATGCGGGTCGAGGAGGAAGCCTCATTTCTCGACAGGCTGGTCACGTTCAAGCCGGAGATTGTGCTGTCGGACTACTCGCTCCCGCGGTTCGACGGAATGCGCGCGCTCGAGCTGGCCCGGCAGTACGCGCCCGATGTGCCCGTCATCATCGTAACGGGATCGCAGAACGAGGAGACGGCCGTCGCCTGCATGCGTGCCGGAGCAGCCGACTACGTCATCAAGGAGTTTCTGTCGCGGCTCCCTGGCGCCATCAAGTCCGCTCTCCGTCACCGCGAATTGGAGAGCCTTCGGCGCGAAGCTGAGCAGCGATTCGCCCTGTTCATGCAGTTCCTTCCAGCACGTGCGTACATCCGCAACGGCGAAGGCCTCTACATCTTTGCGAACGAAAAGCTGGGCGAGCTCTTCGGGGAGGCGGCAGCAGACATCGTCGGCAAGAGCCTTTCGGACTTCGTAGGCGCAACCTCCGCCCTTGAGTCGGACCAGAACAACGCACTCGTCCTGGCCAGCGGCACGCCGCAGTTGTTCGAAGAAACGATCGTCGTCGGTGGAGAGGAGCACACCTACCTCTCCTCGAAGTTTCCGATCGTCCAGCACGATGGAAGCCGCCTCCTCGGCGGAACATCCATCGACATCACGGACAGAAAACGCGCGGCCGAAGCGGTCCTCAAGAGCGAACGCGAATTCCGAGCTCTGGCCGAGAATCTGCCGGATGGCGTCGCCCGCTTCAATCGTCAGCGCATTCTCATCTACGTCAATCGCCGGGTCGAGGCAGCCACCGGCTTGCCGCGTGACGTATTCATCGGACGAAGTTACGCGGAGCTCGGGTTTCCACCAGCGCTCGTCCAACTATTGGATAACGCGATCGACCGGACGTTTGAGACGAACGAGGTAACGCATCTGGAGTTCGCGTTCGATACGCCGGCCGGGCCTCGCCAGTTCGAGGCCCGCTTCGTGCCGGAATCCGTTGCTGGGAACGAGCAGACCGTATTGACCGTCGCTCGCGATGTCACCCGGCGGAATCAGCGCGCCGCCGAGCTCCGCGAATCGGAGCAGCAACTCCTCCAGGCACAGAAGATGGAGGCCGTGGGACGGCTGGCCGGAGGCATCGCCCACGATTTCAACAACGTTCTGATGGCGATCCTGCTGCAAGGCAACGTTCTCCTCCGGCTGGCCGGCGGGAACGAGGCCATCCTGAAGCGGGTCCAGGAGATTCTGAAGGCTGGTCATCGGGCCGCAGCACTGACCAAGCAACTTCTCGCATTCAGCCGCAATGAACCGGCAAACCGCAAGGCCGTGTCGCTGCCGCTCCTCGTTCGGAACCTGGAGGAGATGCTGCAACGTCTCGTGAGCGAGGATGTCGCGCTGCATTTCGAGCTCGACCAGGATTGCCCGAACGTGTTTGGAGATACGGGTCAGTTCGAACAGGTCGTCATGAATCTCGTGATGAACGCACGCGACGCAATGCCGTGCGGCGGAGCCATACGCATTCAGGCGCGCAAGGCCGCGGCAGCCGAGGTGGACTCCGCTGGCGGCGTCCACAGAACGCCGTATGCGGTTCTTCTCATCACCGACACAGGCATCGGCATGGACAGCAGTACCCAGCAGCGGATCTTCGAACCGTTCTTCACGACGAAATCGAAGGACAAAGGCACCGGCCTCGGACTGTCGACCGTTTACGGGATCGTCAACCAGGCCAATGGCTTGATCCGCGTTGCCAGCGAGCCGGGCAAAGGATCGACCTTCAGCATCTTCTTGCCGGCAACGGTACACGGCGCCGATCGGCCAGCATCAGTCACAAGCCACGCCCTCGAGGAGAGTCTGCGCGGCACCGAGACGATCCTTCTCGTCGAAGATGATCCCCTCGTTCGCCGCATCCTCGCGGAAACGCTGCAGACGAATGGCTATACCGTTCTGGAAGCGAGCGATGGAGCCGCGGCGCTGGAGATTGCCCGCCAGAGACGCCAAATCGATCTGTTGCTGAGTGACGTCGTGATGCCGAACGCCAACGGCATCGAGGTCGCGCGGACCATCGCAGCAGGCCGGCCCGCCTTGCGTGTCGTGCTGATGTCCGGTTACGCGGACGATGCGCTTTCCCCCTACGGACTCGATGCGCAGGATGCCGTGCTGCTCCACAAACCATTCACCGAGGAACGGCTCCTCTCCGTCCTGCGCGACGTGCTCGCGCCGCTCGCGAGGGCGTGAGGAGAAACGCCGCATCGTCGCCGCTCATCGCACTGCTCCCGAGGCGAACGTGTCGCAATCGGAGATCTTGCCCGCATCGAAGCCACGCTTGAACCACGACGACCGCTGCGCGGACGAGCCGTGCGTGAACGATTCCGGATTCACGGTCTTGCCCGCCATCCGCTGAAGCCGGTCATCACCGACCGCCGCCGCGGCATTCAAGCCTTCTTCCACGTCGCCCGCCTCGAGCAGATTGCGCTGCTGCGTCGAATGCGCCCATATCCCGGCGAAGCAATCGGCCTGCAACTCCAGCCGCACGGAGTATTGCTTGGCGTGACGCGAGTCGCCCTCCATCGCGCTGTGAACCTTCTCCTCGATACCGAGGATTTTCTGGACGTGGTGGCCGATCTCGTGAGCGATGACGTACGCCTGGGCGAAATCACCCGATGCGCCGAACCGCTGCTTCAGCTCATCGTAAAACGCCAGATCGATGTACACCTTCTCATCCTCGGGACAATAAAACGGACCGGAAGCCGCCTGCGCGTAACCGCATCCCGAGTTGATGGAATCGCGGAAGAGAACCAGCTTCGCGTGGTGATACGAGGCGTCGCTCTGCTGCGAGAGGATGCGCGGCCACGTCTTCTGCGTGTCGTTGAGAACGAACGTCACGAACTGCCGCTCCGTGCTCTCGCCCGGAGTCTCCTGAACCGGCCGCGTCGCCACCGGCCCCGAGCCCGTTTGATCGCCCGTGCCGAGGAGGGCGAAGAAATTCTTGTGGAAGAGGAGACTGAGGACGAGCAGGATCACGGCCCCGCCGCATCCGATATGCACGCCTCCGAACCTAAATCCTCCGCCCGATCCGCGCTGATCTTCTACATCGCTGCTGTCGCCGCTAGGTGTCCATCGCATGGCCAGCAACAAAGCACATCAAAGGCCAACGTTTGCGCGGGGGTCGCGGGTCGGGAGTCGGGTGTCGGAGCTTGCGGGTTGGTGGATTGCTGCGCTAGGGGTTTCGGGTTCCTGCGTTGCTGGATGATCGCCTCCTCCACACCCCACCCCCCACTCCCAACTCCCCGCTCCGACCCCCGACCCCCGAAACCCTACGACCCCCCCGAACCACACAACGCCGTCCCATACAACGGCACAACATTCACAGTCACGGACGGTCCATTCACCGTCACCGTCAGGTAGTGAAAGAACGCGCCCGGCTTCCCCCCCTTCCCGTTCTTGCAACCCGACAGCGGCGCGCCCGCCCCGCCCGTCACGATGAACACCGGCTTCCCTTTGTCCGGCGAGCTTCCCGTGAACGGGCCGGTCGGATTGGACTGCGCCGGATCGACATACAACAGATGATCGTGCGACGCGAAGACAAAGGTCATCTTCGGATACTTCCCCTGATCGAGAAGATGCCGGAACGCCTCGACCTGCGTGCCGTAGTCGGACGTATCGCCCTTCGGCGCCCCGATCTGCGACCCGCCTTTGTCTTTGATGGGACGGTGCATGAAACAGAAGATGTGGGTGACCGAGGCATCGGAAGAAAGCTGATCGAGCGTGGCCTGCAGCGAGGCGAGCTGCGTCTTCCCGACGTAGCCGTTGTACACGCAGGCGTTCGCGAGCGTGACGTCGAGAACATCGTCGGTATTGATGATGAGGAACGCGGCGTTGCCGTAGCGGAACATCCCATACGGCGGCGCCATCGAGGTCTCGTAATCGGCCATCATCGAGCCGCTGAAGTCTGGTAGCTCGGCGTCCCACGGATCGCTCGCCGTGCCGCACGATATGAGCGTCTGCACCACCATCTCGTGATTGCCCGGCGCGTTGAACACCGGCACCGTCAGCGGCTTGAGCGCGCCGAGGAATTGCGCGTACTGCTCGGTGATGCCGACCTCCTGCTTGCCATACACCGTATCGCCATTCCAGACGACAAACTCCGGCGGATTGGCCGAAAGCCGCTGCACCATATCGAGCATCGCCGTCGTCAACGGATCCCCGCTATGCGCCGGCCGATTGTCGCCCGCCACGACAAAGGTGAAGCTCGTCGACCCCAGACTCGGCTCCAACTGCGTCGCGCCGGTCGGCAACTGCGTCATCGGGGGAAAGGGCTGGGCCGGGGGAGCGGGTGCTGCCGGCGCCGGCGTGGCAGGGGCGGACGTCTGCGCGGACTTTTTCGCCGACGCCTGACCCGACTTTTTCGCAGACGTCTGACCGGACTTGTTCGCGGATGTCTGCGCGAACTGTTTCGCGGATGTTTGCGCGGATGTTTGCGCGGATGTTTGCGCGGATGTTTGCGCGGATGTCTGCGCGGACGAAGTCTGCGCAGTCAGGGAGAGAGCCCAGGCGAGCACGGCGAGCGACGCAATGATTTTCTTCATGCGCCAAGTTTCGCACAAAACAGGTTGCCCCGGCCCCGCCCCACCCCTATAATCCGCGCGCCGGAATTCTCCTCCGGCAAGCTGCCGTTAGCAGCGATACTTTCCAACATCGTGGGGCTGTAGCTCAGCTGGGAGAGCGCCTGCTTCGCACGCAGGAGGTCATCGGTTCGATCCCGTTCAGCTCCACCACTCATTCTCTGATGAGGACCGCCGAGTGTCGCGCACCCACCGTCACCGCGCCGAATTGCGGTCAGACGGGCGAGATCTCGTGGCGTGCAGCGAAGACGTCAATCGCTACGTCGAGCAGGTCCTTGATCTTGCTGTCAAATGTGTCGGCGCGGCGGCTACACGCCTCTTCGAACGTTCGATCGCGCTCGCAGACGTACGTGGCCTCGATCAAGACGATCTTACGCCGACCGATCAGGCGAGAGATCTCGGCTCCGTCCGTAATCGTCCAGCTCTCCCCGAACCGACCAGTTCGAATCAGGCGGCTGCTCCAGTATTCTTGTTGCGCTTTCTGCGTCATCCAATATCCGACAAACGTGTGACCGGTAACGAGCAGCAGCAGGGGGTGCACGCCGATGTACTCAGCACAGGCGGCGATCAGGAGAGCGATGTCATGACACGTTCCGAGCTTGCGATCGATGACTTCGGTATGCGTGCGCACGATCTGGCCGACCACGTGCTTTGAGGTACGGTCAAAAACGGGACTGCCCGGCGGAGAGATGTAGGTCACTTCGATCGAGTCGCGCAGCGTTTGAAAGATCGCTTTCATTTGTGTTGAGACATAGTCCGGCCGTTTGGAAACCGCCTGGTATCCGCAGAAGGTGTCGCCGGGATCGCCGAGCGTTCGCAGCACTCTCTTCGCAATCTCGAATACCTTGACTACGCCGTCATCCCACGGGTTCACAAACGCGGGGATGAAGGCCCATGAGTCCTCCTGGTCGAGCCATTCCTTGGGGCCCATCCAGAGCACGGAAGTTGTCTGACTGGCCAGTTCCACGCCGTTTGCCGAGGTCACGGTGGCCGTGAAGCTCACGCGCCGCCGACGACCGTGGCGCTCAACGAGCTCGTGCAACGCGGGGAAATAGATGTTCTCCACGTTGACGGGAACCACGCCCGTCTTGAGATGGATAGTCTGGCGGAAGATCGATATGTTCGCGCCGGTATCGCACTGGATGCACAGATTGCCATCCTGTGCGATCGGCGATTCGATGCTAAGGTGCTCGATCGGGTGGAGGCCGTTCACCAGGAGCGCCGGGTTGATGGTTGGACGCGGGCGAAACTCCAGCTTTACGCCGGACAGTGGCGGCGTCTCGCTCGTTCCAGGCTGAAGAACTATCTCGCCCCCAAGTGTTCCCATCGCCGACGTAGGCTGCCGTTCTTCCGAGGGGGCTCCGGTTGCGACTTGAGTCCGTGCTGTCTCCCGCGTAGAGGATTCCGCAATCGGTTGCGCGGCCTGAGGAAAGGGAAGCCATTCGACCCAGTCGGGAGACGGCAGCCACACCGTGGGGACTTCGCTTCGACTCAAGGCCGAACCGATGGTACGCGCGAACGAGAGTACCGCCGCGATCGGCGAAAGGCCCTCCAGCAGGCGTTGATAGAAATAAAACGTGAAGTCGGCGGCCATGTCGTCCGTGACCAGGGCAGGCCAGCCGATGCTGAGCACGTTCAGCTCTTTGGCAACGTCTCCGCAGGCACGCCCTCCCGCCTCACACGCGTTAATCACCACCATCGACAGCCGCCTGTTCTCACCAAGCGCCTTGTAAATCGAGGCGAGCGGGATGAGCGAAAAAGGCGAGGACGCCGAGGTGCGCGAGCGATCAGATGTGACAGGCAAGGCTAGCTGTCCGCCGTCGTCAATGACGGCTGGCGGCGAGAAGTGGAGAAAATCCGCCAGCGTTTTCTCACACTCGATGAGCAATTGCTGTCCCGTTGGCTCGATCACCACCCGTACTTGCATTCTCGCCAGATCGATCTTGCCAGCGAAGTCATTCATCTCACGGCGTACGCCGGGAAGTTCGTATCCCATGAGGTTGGCCCAGCCGGCCATCAGCATCGTGAGCGAGGTTCGGGCAGCCGGAGGCCGCGTGGCGTTAAGACCGGCTACGCGCGCAACGGCAACATCACCGCTGATCGCCCCTCTGGGTATGAGTAGTTCCGACCACGGCAACGCGATTAGAACGGGGTTTACGGCATTGACGCATAGAACATTTTCATTGGAGGAGTTCGAGGCCCATTGCCGGATCCACGAGGCAAGTTTCGGCGGCTGGAACGCTTCACGATACCTCTGGATGGCGGCCTTTCGCTGCGATCCCTCTGAGAATTGGCACTGGACCAGTTCAGCTTTCAGCTCATTTGCGATCCCCATGGACGGACCAGCAAATTTTTCCCTCGCACCGCCACTGATGATCTCAAACTCGATTCGCTTCTTTTGGGAAACGACGCAACGGATCGTGGCACTCTTCATCACTTCTTCCTGTCGCGCGCAACACGCTTCTTGACGCTTTTCGCACGCCCGACAGTCGCCGCGCGAACACCCGATACTTTCGAGCTGTCGTCTTCCGCGTCATCCCATGAAACGTTTTCCAGAACGCGATTCGGCATCGACCCCGACCGAAACGCGGCACGGCCAAAATCAATATTCTCATCGGTTCCGACAAGCCGATCAAGCAGGCTCCGCTTGATACGCGACACTCGAAACAGCGGTGACAGTCCGGCCTCGGCCAGCACGGACGTCACTTCACCTTTTTGTGCGATCACGCTCAAAGAACCGTTCACGGAGGCGAGGGGGGCCGGGCCACCAACCGGGACTTTTCCGTTCGCGGCCAATTCGACTTTTGAGTCCTTGGAATCTGATACCAGGACTGTTAGCCGATCGGCGGTCAGCAATTCAGTGACGACGCACCAATCGACTTCCCAGCCCCGCTGCCGTCCCGGTTTCCTATAGAGCGTCAGGATTTCCTTTCCTACGCCTGCCTGGTTGTCTATTTCGCGAACGACCGGGGCTGTTGCTTGAAAGACAAATGCGCCCGATGAGCTGAATTCGACGACCGCACCGGCCTTCGCCTGCGGTATGGTCGTACCCGGCAACGATTGTCCCTCCGCCTTCAGTTTCACCGACACGGATGCACCAGAGGTGTAGGAAATGTCGGCTCCGGGCGGGCCGACGCGCTCGGCGAACTTGATGCCGAGCAGTTCGAGCGAAGTTTGCGGTTGGAATTCCCCATGGACGAGCCGCCCCACATCGCCTAGGCGGCGTGGCTGGTTCGGCGGCCATGCGGCGTGGTACTTGAGCTTTTCAAAAACTCCCTTCAGGTAACGGGACCACGGACGCGGCATAAGCCCTCCCTCATTCTCTTCATTCTCGTCTCCGAACGGCGTGCAGATACTGTTGCATGGCGTAACCATCGTGTTTGTTCCACGCCACGTGACACCACGAGCCGTCACAGTGATCTACTAACAGAGTCGATCCGCTGGGAATGGTGGCGCGAATATCCGATTGCGCATTGCGAGCAGCGCGCAGGATCAGGTTCACTCGGGCAATCGCCGGTTGATGCTCGACCGCGTTGATCGAAAGGCTAATAGCCAGAAGCAGCACTGCTGCCGAACGCCAAGCCTCGGACCGATGAGTAGAAGCGCCACGTCCGCGAACGATGTTCACCGCATAGACCTCCGTTGGGGTGGATTGACACCTATATCATATGACGAACGCGCTCCGCCTGTTTCGCTCGCAGTCGCGTCGTCTCCGCGAATGCTGGAACGGTGGTGAGGAATCCCCTGTAACATCCCATTCCCCAAGCACTTGTACCGAGCTTCGATCATCGCTGTCTCCTGAGAAATGCTAAGGAGGGTGCCGGATCGAGAAGCGGCGGGGCGCGAGCACCGGCTTCGATTCGTGGCGCTCGTGCGCCACTCGTACCTACGGCTCGACGAGTGAAACCAGTACCGGACACGCCCACATCGAATTGTCGCGTCCACGTTTCGGGTCCGCAGCTGCAGCATTACGCGCGCGAAGCAGCGCAACGCCTGGAGAGAGTGTCGTCATCAGTTCTTCGTAGAACGTAAGCGCAAACGCACGCGCAGCCGCGTCGGGAACTCTCCAACGGTGCCCGAGTACGGTAGGAACACCAGCGCGCGCGATCGCCTCAAGGATGCCGTGAAAATTGCCTTTACCAGCGTCCTTCGCGGTCCTCGCGCCGACACAGCAACTCAACACTACGATTTCGACGCCGCTTCCTGCAAGCAAAGCCTTCAGCGCTCCTGCTGAGAGAATCTGAGCCGATTTCCCAACATCGACGACGACGCCGCTTTCTTCAGGAAGAGTGTCATCGAACCGGCCGTGACCAGCGAAGTGCAGCAGATGAACAGTTCCCCCCGCCAGACGCTCGCACACTTTGTCGTACGTTGCCTCGGCATCCCTGAGAGTCGTGATCAAGTGAGGGACACCGATGTTGCGGAGGCTTCGCCGTATGCACGCTTCGATCTCCGCGACCTCGTCCTCCACTCCTGCGATCGTCCCATCGCTGTTGACACCGATCAAGAGCACGTTCAGCGGCTGATCGGTTGCCATAAGGTGCGCGATGAGGCTATGAAACGGTCTCGTTTTCGAAGCTGGAATGTCATCGATCGTCAGACGCCGAGTGATGATCGAGTCGAAGCAGAAGAAGTCATTGTCGCTCGTCATGAGCTCGAACGGAACACGCAGCAGTTCGGAGGGACCGGCGAACTCAAGAACCGAGGGCACTCTGCGCGTCGACAGATGCCTCGCGGTGGAGATGACACGAGAGATCGCCGCGCGACCCATCAGCGCGTCGTAGAGATCCGCGCCAATCTGCTTCGCAGGCTGACGCCATCGCCCGCCACCGAAGTACACGAGTTGTTCGATCGCGTCGGCTCGGCGCCCAAATGCAGCAACGTCCAATCGTGCACGGGGCTTGATTAGGGTGAGCGCCTCTTGTTGCGGTCCGGAAATCTCGGAACTGATGATCTGCGACGAGCTGGCGACAATCGTGGCGCGGTGACGTTCGCTTAGTCGCCGCTCTGCGGCACGAATGCGACCGCTCACGAGGACGCGGCGAATGCGCGAGACGAACGTATCACCGGCAAACATTTCGGCATTCTTCTCGATAAAGTCGTCGACGTGATACTCGGCGAATGCGTTTCGGACGCGTTCCGTCGTCGGGTAGCCTGTGATCATGACGATGGCGGTTGGCGCGTCGCGCGGACTTCGGCGGATCCGCGCCAGGAGCTCGAATCCTTTTTCATTCGGTACGACCTTGGTCGGCTTCACACCGGCGACGAGCGAAAGATCGATCGTCACCAACTCGTAGTCCTGTGAATTGAGGTACGACCACGCTTTTTCGATGTCCTCGGCGATGTCGACTGCGGGGAAGATCTCTCCCAGTCGTTGCGTAAGACCGCGGTGGATCTTCGCTTCGTCTTCCACCACCAGCGCACGCCGAGTGGTCACAGCCCGAGGCGCTCCGCCAGAAGGCCGGCTGCTAGAACGCCATGCTCTTTCTGCACCGTGGCCATGTGATAAAAACGGATCATGTTCGTCGCGTAGAACATCGACGCGACATCGTAGTCCGGCATGTCGATGCTTGTGCGATGGTGACCGTGTTTGGCGGCGATCGAACGGAGATGCAACGACGTCTCGAACGCCTGCTGCAACGACGGGTTGTCGGACTGAAGCTGACCGACCGGGACACCTTTCGCGTCGGTTCTCCGGAGCTGCAACAACGCCTGTTCGAGCTGCAGCCGTTCGTCAAGGGTGGCCTCGCCCGGTCCAAGGATGGCGCAACGCGTGTAGACGTCGAGGAACGCGTGATCGCGAAGGACGTGACCGTGTCCGGTCCTGAAAAAGTCGATAAGCCACGTCTTGCGGTCAGGGTCGATGAGGATGTTGCCGCCGTTCAAGTCTCCGTGTGTAATACAGCGGTACGTTTGCGTGATGAACGGGCTTTCGGCCAATGGGATCGGATTCTTGATCGCTACCGGCGACGAGAGCGATTGGAATTTGAGCGTCGTACCGCCCTGAACCGTTTTCAGTTCCTTCCATGCCGTCTCGAGGTTGGTCGGTGTCATGCGCAGCCATGTTCGGTATTCCTCCGCCAAGTCATAGACCTCGGCTGACATAGGGGCCGCGTACCAGCGCGCGCATGTTGAGAGGAAGAGGTGGTCAAGGACTTGTCGGACATCGTCCTGTGATGCTGACGCGTAGAATGATGCGAACGGCTCGAACTCCTCGGCGCCGAGAAGTGAGTAAACGATTCCGCCGAGGAAGCGGGTGCGAGCAGTGGCTGCAATCGATGGCGAGCGGTTGCCTCCAAGCATCCCCACGACGTATTCGTCGTAATTTGTGTGCTCCGTTTCGATATCGGCGACGTCGCCGAACTTAACAACAACCGGTCCATGTGCGACACCACGGACGACCGGCTGCACTTTCACTACGCCCGCTCCGCTCCGCCCACCTGGCAACTTCGAGATAAGGATGCTTTCAGCCTTCCAGAAGAGGCGGCAAAAGAGATCCTCGAGTTCCTCCTGAAAGCGCGCGAAATCTTTGCTATCCGGCCTCACCCGTTTCCCGGCGACTTTTAGGTTGAAGAGCGCGGCGGACGCTTCGCGCGGACCGTGCGTCCACGCAACGAGCAGCGACCGATTAAGTTTCATCTTCGTTTCGGCGAGTTGGCGCATCCTCTCGCCGAAGCTCTCGATGTGAAATCGCGACTTGTCCATAACTTCGTCGACATGGAAGTCGTGGAAGGACTCGTGAAGGTACTCCGGAAGCTCGCCGTAGTTCGAGACTACGACGACGAGACACGAATCGATCTTGCCCTCCGATCGCAGCTTGCCGAGGAGGTCCAGCCAATCGCGATTGCCCCTGCCACCCATGCTGATATCGAAGATCAGCAGGTGAAAGTTCTGGCTGTCGATTCGGGCAACGCCTTCGCTCGGGTCCTTCGCGGTATCGACGACGAATCCCTTGACGCGCAGGATGTCACCCGCCAGGCGGCGAAACCGCTCATCGTCGTCAAGAATGAGCGCTCGGTAGGGGCGGATATTCACGCCGTCGGGTGCCATACGAGTGTGCGCAGACGACGCTTTCGAGATGACACCACGGATTTTTCGATTATGCCGGCAAGGCGCTGCGCCGGCAGCAGCGGATGACACACCTCGGTGGCGCCGGAGACAAACAAGAGATGCGCCGCGCGGACATCGCAGTCGGTGACGAGCGCAACGACCGTGTAGTCGCGTGACAGCACTTCTACCAGCAACGCAAGCTCGTCATCCACGCGAGGCCAACTCACGACGATGGCATCGACCTCCGCGCGCGTTGGCGATGCGCGCAGTTCGTTCGTCGAGTGACAGACAGTCGCGCTCAGACCGCACGCAAGCAGCGACGCTGCAACGTTCGTCGCCCACGCTTCATCCTGATCAAACAACGCGATTCGAAGGGGTTGGCTCATTTTCGACACTCACCTCCCAGTCATCAGGACCCGCTCTCGGAAGGCGCAACGTAAATGTTGTGCCTCGTTCAGAAGTCTGCGCCACAAAGAGTGTACCGTCATTGAACTCAGCGCGCCGAAGCGCGCTTCGCAGCCCCCAACCGGTATGGCCCGGCTTCGGATGCGACGCAGTCTCGAAGTCGCGGATGTACGCCTCGTCAATCCCGCAACCCGTATCGATGACGTCGATATCGACGCTCGGGGGATTATCGCGCACCGAGAACGAGAGCGTTCCGCCGTCCGGCATTGCTTCGACAGCGTTCGAAACAAGGTGGTTGAGAATCTTCGACATGTCATATAGGTCGGCATAGATTATCGGCGAGGGCTTCGGGATGTCGATGACGATGTCGACGCTCTCCGGGACCTGCGCATCCTTGATGACTTTTTCGATGAGGCTCTGCACGGATTTGTTTACCGGCTCGGGCACAGAGGCCATACGGTCCCGAACCGTGCGAATCAGTTCGATGGCTTTCGAGACCTCTACGTTGACTTCGGCGTATTCCTTCCGTGCCTTCTCGAAGTCGTTTTGCGCAAGCGCTTGTTCGGCGAGGGTAATCCAACTCGAGACGTAATTCAGGCCGCCGAAATCGTGGTGGAGATCGAGCGCATCCTGAGCCGTCGCTGACAGGATTACCGTCCGCTTCTGTTTCATTTCGCGCCGCAGGCTTTCGAACCGTTGCAGAGTCGAACCGAGCAGGTGCGCCAAACCCAAGACGAAATTCTTGTCCAGGTCTCCGAAATGATTTGGCTGTGGGTGGCTCAGCCCGACGCTTCCGTACGGCACTCCTTGGACGATGACAGGAGCAATGAGGAGCGACCGCGTTTTCGGATCCGATAGCACGATCGCCGGCGTTCCCGGCGGCTTGTCGAGAAGATCGTCGATGCACTGCAAATCTGCTGTTTGCATCGCCTGTCCGGTCAACCCGTCCTTCGCGTTGACGCGCGTGAAAGGGTCTTCTCCTGCGCCGGCGCGATGCTTGAGGACGAGATCGTCGTGTTGCCGATCGTACAGCCGCACGACCGCCAGGCAACCGCAGTGCGTCGCCGCAGTCTCGGCGGTGAGCTCACACGCTTCGCCGTAGTTTTCATGCGTCATCTCTGCCAGTCTCACGGCCACATTGACGATCTCCCTGCTACGCGCGATCTCGAAGGCAGTCACGGCCGCATCGCCGAAAAGCTCGAGCAGATGCTTCGAGCGTTCATCGAACGCATTCACGTACCTGCTCTCGACGTTCAGAACGCCGAGCAGCTCGCCGCTTCGGGTAAGCAGCGGCACTGCCAACTCGCAGTGGATGCCTTCGATGCCGGCGTAGAGTGGGTCGTCCTGCGCGTCGCCCTTGGTGTAGTACGCCTGCCGCGTTTTCGCCACGTGCGCCATGATGCTGCGGACCACGCCCTTCGGCATCGGATCGAGGCTCTTTTCGTGTACAGCCGACGGATGGCCGTCCACCATGTCGCAGAAGTACGTCTTCATCAGCTTGTTGTTCGCGTACAGGTCGAGATCGGACCGCGTCGAATTCGTCAGCTTTAACGCATGCGTCACGACGGAGTGGACGACGGCGGTCGGATTTCCCGAAACCTGAAGCACTTGCGCCGAGAGATCGTGCAGAGCCTCGCGGTCCTTCTCCGATTTCTCGTACTCCTCAGCATTTTCGAGCGCGATCGCGATCATACCGGAAATCGCCTCCGTGAGTCGGACGGTCGACTCGTTGAATCCCGTGGGCGAATCGCTCGTCAGCAAGATCGCTCCCCACAATTTTGGCTCGCGGCGAATCGGAGCGACGATGACCGAGGGGCTGTCGCGCACGAGCCACCGTTCCGACTCGATGACCAGACCCGAAGGGTCGCCGTGGAAGAGCTGTTGCGACGTCGTTCCGATCAGACCTTCACCGATGTGGTATCGAGTCGCGGGCGCTGGGCCGGCTCCGTAGCCGTGCGTCGTCGTCGCGACGTAGGTTCCGGTCGCGTTGTCGTACCAGAGCAACGCGCCTGCCGTCGCGCCGACTGTTCCAACGGTCTTCGTGAGCGTCACGTCGAGCAACTGAGTCGTATCGAGGTGGCCGACGGTGTCGCGAGTGAAGTCCCAGAATAGTTTGAGCTCAGCCGCGCGCGCCTCATAATCCTGGGCGCGTTTTACCGCGAGGACAAACTGCCCGGCGATGTTCCGGATGAAGTCTTGCTGCCTTACGGTGAAGGCGTTTTTGCGGTGACTCTCGAAATTCAACACTCCGATGACGCGATCGCCGTCGAGCAGCGGCACATCGAGCTCTGAGCGGGTTTTCTTACCGCCGATGAAAAGGTTCTTCCACCGCTCCTCGTTCTTCAGATCGCGCACTAGGACAGCTTGACGGTTTTCGAAAACCCATCGCACGATGCCTTTCGAACCCGTGATCGGGCCTTTCCAGCCTACCAACTCCTTCGACTCCTCGCCGATCGCCACGAGCAACGTGAACTCTTCCCCCCTCGCGTCGGCGAGCAGCAGCGAGGCCTCTTCTGCCTGGACGTAGCCGTTCGCGAGACCCAGAATCGTATGGAGAACGTCGGCGAGCCGAGTGGTGCGATTCAGTTCAGCATCGACCCGGCGGACAATCTCCATCCCCTGGTCAAACTGTCCTTCGCGCTCTAGAAAGCGATGCGAGCTTTGAAGCGCCGTCGCCGCGAACGCAGCGAGAATCCGGATGAGGCGCTTTCGCGGTCCCCCGAATTGCTGAGGCTTCCGATAGTTGATGAACAAAACGCCGACCGTTGGGCCAACGCGCAGCGAAATTGCAGCTGCAGACGCTATCTTTTCCCGTTTCCGGAACGTACCACCTCCACCCTTCAACCCCAGCTCCGTCAGTAATGTTGACGCGTTCTCGCAGAAGATCCCACCGTCGTAATTGACGACTCGCATGAGCATCGGATCGGGCCGGGAGGGCTGAAGGAAGTCCGGATCGAGGAGGTCACCGGCGACAAATGGCGGCAGGATGAACCCTTCGTCCTGGACCCAGCGATAGAGGATGACCAAGTCGGCGCCTGAGCCTTGGCGGACGTTTTCAGCGAATGCGTGGAACGCCTCAAACGATGTCACCTCTTCGTGCAGCTGTTTTGCGACCTGACTGATCGTGTCGAGATCGGCGAATAGCCTCAACCCATGCAGCGCCGTGGCGACCTGGTTTCGCAGCAGCTCAATCACGCGCAAGTCTTCGTTGTCGAACGGATCCGCCTGTGCCTGCTCGATCGACACGAATCCTAACGGTACGTTGCGGAAAACCATGGGGACGAAAATCTCGTCCGCTGGCTGGCCGTCGCGGATCGGCATCCGCATCACCGAGCCGGCGAAGATCGCCTCGCGATCGATGTCGGTCAGCGGGGCGCACTCTTCCTGGATTACCCCACGGGCTCTGCTCACATATTTCGTGACCGAGTCGGTGATCGGATCGAGAACGCCGAGGCAGAAACGATTGCCAGCGTCGATGATGTCGCGGATGCGATCGTCGAGCAGCCGGAAGAGAGCCCCAGGGTCGTCTAGTTGCTGATTGATCTCGTGACCGAGGTCGAGCACTTTCTCGTATCGCCACGCGCGCCGAAGAATCGCGCGTGCTCGGCCGACGAACTGGCGGATGAGCTGCTCCTCCTTGTCTCCAAACGTGTGCGGCTCGCGGAAATCGATGTAGACGACCGCGAGCGGTCTCGGACGCTTCGGTAGATCGATTTCGATGGCGATGAATGAGTGGACCTTCTCCTGCTGGGTGAACCTGCTCGCGTACTCCGGCTTTTCCCGAAGGTCTTCTACCTTGAGTACGCCGCCGGCTGCGAGAGTGTGCCGTGCGAGACCGTCTGGCCGGGGCCGGTCGAACGCGGACTGACCCTCAAGCAGTTTGCCACTCACACGTGGCGGCCAGCCGAAGTCACCGGTAAGGGGGTTCATCGGGAAGAGCACGCTGAGGTCGCAGTCGAAGATCTGAATCGCGACCTCAAGAACTTCGTATTGAGCGCGCTCCAGATCTCCAGCGATCGGCATGGCCGGCCCGGGCAAATAGCTTTCAGACGCTGTCACGACGGCGGCTTGTCTCCGTTGATCTAAATCGTTGAATTAGGGGTGTATTGACGATTGTACATCAGATCCGCATCCGCCTAAAACCTTCGTGGCTCGAATGTCTACGGCTCGTCGTCGAAGCGTTGCTCGCAAACGAGGCAACTGATCGGCGGATCGTGCTCGTGTTGAGCCGAGTCGTGCGAAAAGCGATAGTTTCGTTCGCGGACCGCGTGGCAATGGACGTACGGATTGGTGCGACTGAGTTTGATCGTTAGTCGTCGCAGCACGGCCGAGGCCGTGAAGTGTCTAACCCGCGTCTATTGCGCGAGTCTTCGCACGTGTGCAGACAAGTCGAGACCGAGGCAAACTGCTCTCAAAGGAGATGTCCGCGTACGTCCCGAGACAGACGCGAAAATCGCACTCAGGAGGTCATTGGTTCGATCCCGTTCAGCTCCACAACCTGCTCGAAGTTCCCTCAACGTCGGCAGATGCCAGCGTTCTTGCTGCAGAGAAGTTCTGCCCTCAGCGCCCGCTCACCGCGGGAACGTGCGGTGGATCCCGGGCGGCACGTACGTCCCCGCGAGCGCCTTCCCTTTCGGCCCATACACCCGGAACAAGAGGCTGAACGAGGTCTTTGGCACCGGCAGCCAGTTGGCGATCGGCGCGCACCGCGGGGGATCGGCCTGGAGGTAGATCGTCACCGGTCCATCCTTCGCGGTCACGAGGCCGGGTGTGTATGAGGCGACCAGGTATTTGTCGAGGATGTTTGGGACCAGCTCGACGTATTCCGGCGTGTAGGCTGTCATCGACCAGAAGCGCTCGTACTCGGGGAGCTCTTTTTTCGCGAACTGGATCGTGTACGCGAAGCTGCTGCCGTCGAGGGGTAGGCCGCTCGCGTCGACGAACGCGTCTGCGTAGTAGGCGGCTTTGCGGTTGTTGCCGACCTGGATGTACTCGGTGAGGGCGGCGCGGTCGAGGTAGGCGGTGCCCCACTCACCGATGTTGTTGAAGTGGATCCAATTCGTCGAGCCGCGGTGCGAATGCCAGCGGTTGAGGATCGCTGCGTAGGCGGCCTGCGCGCCTCGGATGATGTCGGTGAGCGGAGCCGAGTCGTGGTTGACCTTGCCCTTGGCCGCGGCGAACGCTGCGTTGAATCGCTTCATGAGCGCACGGTCGTCGTCCGTGACCGGCTGGGTCATCGGCGACGCCATCGCTTGCTGCACCGTCGTCAGGAAGGCCTCCGGCGAGATGGTGAGACCCTCGTCGGCCATCAGCTTCACCGACGGACCGAAGAAGGAGAGCGGCAGGACGAGCGTGTGTCCGGACTTGCCGCTCGGGTCGTACGCAGCGAGAGTCTGCATCGCTAGTTTCGACCGGAACTCGTTGGCCTCGCGGATCAGGCTCTGCCCCGAGGGGGAATGCTTGTCGATGCGGATAGCGATGGTGGTGAAGGTGTACGGCATCTCGACGCGAGTGGCTTTCCGCGGGATCTTTCCCGAGTATCCATCGGCCACGAACGCGTAGATGCCTCCGCCGGACGGTGGGTCGGACGAGAGAGCGGTCGAGAGGACGTTGCCGTACACGTCCAACTGGAGGATCGAGTATTTGTTCTGATACTTCGGGATGGTGAGTGCAACAGTCCACAGTGCACCGAGCGCGCAACGCTGCCGCAGGGGGGATACTGAGAGCGATCCGCAGATGACGCAGATAAAAGCTGCAGCCGGCCTACATTGCCGGCAGCGGTCGTTTGCTTGGCGCGAGGATCTCGTCGAGGCGGTCGGGCGTGCCGTCGACGCGCTCCAGCGACGGGATGCGCAGGCCGCCGTAGTACGGGATCGAAAACGATTTGTATTCTTCTCCGCGGCGGAACTGCAGCTCGATCGGCCGCCGGCTGTGTTCGGCTTCGATGATGGCATCGCGCAGAACTTTCGCCTCGTACGCTTTCCCATTGACGGAGATGATCAGCATGTCAGGCGTGATGCCTGCCTTGAACGCCGGACTGTTCCACAAGACGCTGCTCAGGGCATTCGATGGTGAACCCGCTGCTGGTCCGCCACGCGGGCTACCGACTGAAAAACCGAGCGAGGTCGAGAAATCGTCCCCGCCCACGGCGGTTTCCGTCCTGGTCAGCCAGGTTGGGATCTTGTCGCTGTAGACGAGTTTGTAGCCGCCGTTGGTGATTCCGTCGATGGGCACGGCTGGATGCAGCGCATACACGCGGTCGCGGAAGAATCTCATCCAGTCATACGGCGCAATCGTGTTCAGGATCTTGACGATGTCCGGAAGATCATAGGTGCTGGTGACGAAGCTCCCGTTGAATTCGCCGAGGAACTCCGCCGCGAAGTCGTCGAGCGATTTCCGGCCGCTGGTGAGCTCGCGGATCTTCGTATCGGCGTCCAGCCAGATCAACTGGCCTTCGGTGTAATAGTTTTCCCCCAGTTGCCAACTGCCCCAGCTCATGGGACGGCGCTGCGAAACGGTGGGCTGGTTCGTGGTGTCGACCAACGGACGCCAATCCCGGCCCGGGCTGACTTCGAATCCGGCAGCAACGCGCGCAAAGACATAGCGCGCCTGCTCCGCTGTCCGGATCCCCGAACGCGCCGCAAGCACGCTCCCCCAGTACTGGGTCATGCCCTCGTAAACCCATAGCAGGTCGTCGCGCATCGGCACGTTGAAGTTCGGAGTCCAGAGGCCGGCCGGACGGCGGAACTTGCCGTTCCACGAATGCGTGTACTCGTGTGGCAGCAGGTCGGAGCGGAGGTTGCCGCGATCCCACTCGGTGAAGTAATTCGGCCGCGAGCCGTCTTCGCTCGACTGATGATGCTCGAGTCCGACGCCACCGACAATGCTGCTGAGCAGCAGCAGGAAATCGTAATGGTCGTAATGATGCGACTGATACAGCTTGTCGGCCTCGATGGCCAGGTTCTTGTGCTTTTCGAGGGCGTCCGGAGAGATTTCGAGATCTTTTTCATCGTCGGCGAAGACGTTCAGTCGGACGATGTCGGCCGGCGAAGGCGAAAGGTCGACGCGTTTGAAATGCACTCCGGCATAAAGCGGCGAATCCACCAGCGTGTTCAGCGTCGTCCGCTTGAACTTCACCGTGGACCCTTCCTCGGATGCCGTCTCCAGCGCAGTGGCATGTTTCCAGCCCTGCGGGAGTTTGACGCTGACGTCGAACGGAATGTGGCGGGAAAAGAAGCCCGCGGGATACATGGCCACTTCGTTCCATGCAAGATCGACCATGGCGTCGGACCACTCGATGCGGCCTTCCGCCGGCTTGATGGGCGACAGGTAGTCGAACGTGAGCTCGACCGTTCTGGCAGCAGTTCCAAGCGGAATATGGAAGGCGTACACATTGATCTGGTCGCGGATCCACTGCACGCGCCTTCCATCGACGGTGACGACAATTCCGGCGATGCGGGAGATCGGGCCGATCGGTGAGTGGGCGCCGGGGATCCATTGCGGATACAGCAGCACCAGCTCGCGCGCGTTGCGCTGGACGGGAATCTGCTCGCGCACGTGCGCCACGCGGTCCGTGACATTCGTCAGATCGACATCGAGCTGCACGGGGCTGGCGTAGGGCTGGTCCACCGGTGCCTCGATCGACGGCGGCATGAGCAGCGGCTGCGGCGGTGCAGGGCTCTTCACCGTTTGCGCGGCCAGCGTGGCGAAGGCAGAGATCGACAGCGATGCGATGAAAGAGAAGACGCGTAGAGGGAGCACATTCATGGCGCGCGAGAGTCTACGTCGAATCGAGCGATGGGATCGACCCCACTTGTGCTGGGCGGACGGGAGATTGTGGCGTGATGTTTATGAGCGGCCTACGATTCTTCGAGCGCCTTTCTGAAATCGCGTACGGCCTGGGTGAGCGTGCCGCGATCGAGCATCGAAGCGAGCAGTTCGACGTCGAGGTCAGGAAGGAGCCGGCTGCGCTGCGTTCGGGTAGGCGTTCCCCCCGCGAGAGCGTAGATTTCAATGACTCCTTTGCGCCAGTACCAGACTTCGTCGACGCCCAGTTTGCGGTAAATCTCCAGCTTGTCGATGCCGCCCCGCGTCCACTCGACTTCGATCGCGAGTTGTGGGCTTTCCCGCGGCTCCGTTCCAAAGGTGTAGCACTCATCGGCTTCGGCGGCGCGTTCGTTCTCTTCTCTCGTCAGCGTCCAACTGCCGAAAGGTCTCACTTCGATGCCACGATCGATGCACCACGTCTCGAGAAGATGTCCGATGTACGACTTGATCCGCTCATGATCCTTCGACGGACTCATGATCTCGACTTCCCCCTTCAGATAGCTGATGCGCGGGGCCGAGTGATCGCCACGAATGTCGAGCAGGCGCTCGTAGTCTTCCCACGTGACATCGTGCATGACGATGATGTGATCGGCGTTCGACGTGTCGTCGTGTTCGCGAAGCGCGGCAGCCCTCGACATGATGTAAGTATATCGCCGGCACCCCGCAATCACGGGAAAGTTCGCGGAATCGCACGATTGACGACGCCGCGGGTCATGCGGACGGATCTCGCGCACTTGGCTCGTCATTGGAGCCGCAAGAGTGCCACCACCATTGCCAGGCCGATGACGGCGTACAACACGCGGTACCGTGCCTGCAGACGGCTGACGCTCGCGTAGGTGAGGCCCTCCTTGAGAGTCTCGCGCGACCAATAGAGTTGTACTGGATATAGCGCGATGAGGGCCGCGAGTGGAAGGGGAAGAAGGCGCCCGAGGGCCAGCAGGAGCAGGATGACTTGCGCCATCGTGAAAAAGATGAGACTTGCGGCGAACGTGCGGCGCGGGCCGAAGATCACCGCGTTGGTCCTGATGCCATTGACGGCGTCGCCCTGATGGTCGCGGATCTCCTGGGTCAGGTGGCCGGCGACGAAGATCAGCGCGAAGAAGATGGCGATGGCGACGCCGCGACGGTCGACGGCACTGCCCAATGAGTAGCCGAGGAGGAAGTGCAGGATACCGCCGGCCAGATGAGTCACGGAGTTGAGGAGCGGCTTGCCTTTCCAATTGAATCGGGGCAGCGAGTAGAGGGCGCTCAATGTGGCAATCGCCAGCGACAGGCCGAGCGTGATCGGACCGAGGCGGCTGAAGAGAAGAAGACTGAGGACTAGCAGGCCGGCCGTCAGGACGCCCATCTCCCCGCGCCCGACTCCTCGGCTCGTGAACACGCGGGCCGCCTTGTTCGCGTCGGCGAGATCGGTGGTCAGGCCCGACCAGTCGTTGAGCATGAAGATGTGCGTCACCAGCAAGACGTTGGCGGACATGAGCATCACCAGCGGACCGAGGTCCTGCACGGTGGGATGACGAAGAGCGAACGCAGCTCCAAGCAGCGGCGAGCCCTGAAGAACCAGGATGTCCTGCGGGCGCAGGCTGGAAAGATAGCGATGTGCGACAGCCTTAGCCGGCGGGGTGGGAACGCCCGAGGAGTTCATATTCGTCATAGAGCCTAAGCCAGAGCGCGTACCCGACATCCTCGGACCAATAGTATCTGGAGAACGCCGCGGTGAGGTCGCCATGGTAGAGGAGCGGCGGATTCATTCGTATGAGGGCAAAGTCGTCCCTGGCGAGCTCGCGCAGCACCGCCCGGATGAGCACCGCGTCGGGCGGTGCGCCTCCGGAAGTCATCCTGCCCGCCAGCAGCCGGACGACGGACACCCAGATCTGCTGGCCTGGAACGTCCGTGCGCATTCGTGTCTCGGGCAGCTCCAGCGCGCAGCCGGCGTGGCGGAGTTCAGGGAGGCGCAGGATCAGGATCAGCGGCGTCTTTCGATAGTAGACCCATATCCGATCCTCGTTGACGAGAGGGCGAAGAGCGTTACAAAGCGCACGACCGGCCGGCGGCCGTTCTTCGAGAAGGAGCAAGAGCAGGTTCATCTGGACGACAGTGTCGACAGGGTTCGGATCGGTGCCCGGAACGAGGCACTGGTAGGCTTCCCGTGGTGCGGGATACGTGCGGTAGAGGCCCTCGGGCGTGCGATACCGATCCATGGTCGCCAGTGCGGCCGTCAGCCGGCTCCGGTCGCTTCCGGGAGCGAGCCGCCAGACCAGAGCCGTATCGTCCGCATCCGGTGTGATGACGCATCCAAGCGTCCCGATTCCAGGACCGTCAGGCAGGCCGTGGTAGCGCACCAATCCGGAGGGCTCGATCTGACTGGTCAGGTGTCGTCGGGCGCGCTGCAGGCTGTCTTCGAGGCCGCTCGTGGTGGCGACAGGATTGAGCAGGTCGACGAGGAGAGCGGTCAGGAAGGTGTTCATTTCCGGATGCGGATCCCGGAAGCGTGTGTCACTCGTGTAAGCGGTGAGCCAGTAACCCGGCGGCTGCTGATGCTCGCGAAGCCGGGCTGCCGCTCTCCCGAAGCTCTCGGTGAGATCGTTCTCTGCAGAGCGCTCCCCTTCTCCTGCCGATCGTCGTCCGCCCTCGGCTGACGGAGCGCCGCCCGCCGCCGGTGTAAGCACGGTCAGGGTTCGCTCTTCCAGGTAGTGACCCTCCCCTTTCCCGGAGGCCCAGGCGAAGGCGGTCAGATGGTGCTTGCCGGGAGCGAGGCTGGCTGTCTCGATCGGGATGCGCCAGCCGGCGTGACTCGCCTCGTGCAGCAAGTCGCGGACGTCGGCCCGATCGAAAAAAACGCTGGAGGCGACGCTCTGCTTGCCATCGATCGAGACGGCCACTTGTGCGGGCGTTGCGTCGCCGGCCAACGCCCAGCCGGCGACGAACGCCTCCTGCCCTGCGTGCACCTCGGAGGTGGCCCGCCCGCCGCTCTCGATGGCATCGAAACTTCCCCGCATGCGGACCGCCAAATCCGCTGGCGCGAAGCCGTGTTTCAAGGACGCGAGGAAGGATGCATTCCGCCATGCAAACGCGGCCTGCATGTCGTTCTCGAGCGGACCGCGGTCAGCGGCGTAGATCGGGAGATCGAGCGAGCCGGAGTACATGAAGGCGCCTATTGCTTCGATGGCGACAGCCACGGCGACCGCTGCCAGAAAGCACACCCGTCCGAAGCCGCGCAGTGCAGCGACCACGGGCACGAGCATCCATATGAGGAGCGGTAGAAGATCGGTCATGTAGCGCGGTCCCCAGGAGAGGCCGCCTCGCCAGTCGGCCTTGGCGTAGAGCAGGATCTGGATGACGACACAGGCGCCCATTGCCAGGGTGAGACCGCGCTCTTCGCGGCTGCGCGGCAGGTATCGCCAGGCCAGAACGAGGAAGATCAGAAAGGGTGAGAAGACGAGCAGTCCCCGAGTCGGGCTGACGAACAAACCGCCCACGCCGGTAAGCAGCTCGTGCTCAAAAAAGCGGGCTTTGCCGAGCAGCCCATAACCGCCACCGACATTGCCGGCAACATGCAGATTGTAGAGGAGCACCAGGACCACAGGCAGCGCCGCCGCGGCCAGGAGCGGCACCGCGCGGCGCCGGCCCGCCCAGAAAAGTCCGTAAGCCCCAAGTGCCGCCGCGAGGATGACGTCGGGCGGCCGGTTGCCGGCGATGAGCCCGAGCAGCAACCCCGCCGCAAGCGTCCGCGGCAAGGTGCACGGTGCGGTGAGGAACAGTAGAGCGCCGATCACCAGGAGCTCGGCCATCCCGTGCTGCCACAACGCCTGGCTGCTGATCACCCAGGTAGTGGTACCGAAGGCATACGCCAGCGTGAGCAGCAGTGCGATCGACGCCTTCGCCCGCCGGCGCAGCAGCAGATAGAGAAGCGACGCCGAGAGCGCGGCCACGAACGAGGCGGCCAGCTTCTCCATGACTCTCGCGACGTGATCGAGCCGCTGATCACTCCAACCGCGGACATGAAGGTAAGCAACCGCGGGAAGGTAGAGCGGCGCGATGAGTACCGGCACCATCACCGGGTATAGCGAAACGATGTGGCCGTCGGGCCGATGCAGCATCCAGTACGCCCCCTCGCCTCGCCCCTGAGCCGCGACCTTCGCGACCGGATCGAGAAAGATGGTGTGGTACCGCAGGATCGCGAACGGCAGGTAGCGCGCCGGGTAGGTATCGCCTGCACTGATCGACCGCAGGTTGGCGTTATAGATCAGCAGACAACACAACCCGATCAGGATGCTCGCCCGCAGCCGATCCCATTGGCCGCCCTCGGCCTCGGGATGAGCGGCAGGCGCAGCGGTTTCACCGGCCGGCGGTGTCACGGAGTCGTGCTCATTGAGCGGGCTTCGCGCGCCATCCTCGCTCTCTGCAAGGTAAGGACTTCTCGCAACTTCGCTTCGAAATCAGGGTCGCGTCGTTCCAGATAGCGAAATCGCGGGCCCTCAAAACGTCTTCATCCATTCGAACACCTGGTAGTGCTCCCCATTCATTCCGCACCTTGCGTACACCTGCTGCGCGACGACGTTGCGGCGATCGACGTAGAGGCGAATGCCGCGCAGTGAGTCGTCCGCCTCGACCAGGCCCTTCACGTGCGCATACATTCCCGCGTACACACGCTGGCCGCGGAACTCCGGGCGAACGTAGACGCTCTGAATCCACCAGACCATTCCGTTGCGCCAGTCGCTCCACTCGTACGTCGTCATCAACGACGCGATCACTTCGCCGTCACTCTGCGCGAGGAAGTAGCGTCCTCGCGAGGGATCGTCGAACAGCGCCGTCACGCCGCGCGTACAAACCGCGGCATCGAGATCCAGCTCCTCGCTCTCGGCTGCCAGCTTCACCTGGAAGTCGACGATCGTGGCGATATCCGAACGTGTTGCTTCGCGGTAATCGATCATGGTGTCCCGCCTGTTACTCTTCGCGCCCGTGACAGTAGCAAAAAACGATACGCATCGCGCGCTGCTCCTCATGATCGCCTCGGCCACCATGTTCGGCGCGATGGCCTACGCGGCCAAAGTGGCGTCGGCGCGGCTTCCCGGACCGGAAGTGGCGATGCTGCGCATGGCTACCGGCCTGCTCCCCTGCCTGCTCGTGCCGCGCTACCGGCGCGCCGCGCTTCGCTTCAACCGGATCGATCTCCTTCTCTATCGCGGCTTCTTCGGCGGTCTGGCGGTGCTCCTCTACTTCATCGCCATTCAGCACATCAACGTCGGCGTGGCCACATTGCTCAACTACACCGCGCCGGTCTGGAGCGGTCTCTTCTCGATGCTCTTCATCGGCGAGCACTTCAGCGCGCGCGTGCTGCTTCCATTGCCGATCGCGCTCGCCGGCGTCTTCCTCGTCGTCCATGCCCACGCGGCGCCGGGCGACATCCTCGGATTCGGACGCTGGGAGATCGCCGGCGCGCTCTCGGCGGTCGCATCAGGCGTCGCGGTCACGGCCATCCGCGCAGCGCGGCGCAGCGAAAACTCCTGGTCCGTCTACGCGAGCTTCTGCCTGATCGGAACGCTCGTATGCATGCCGCAGGGCATTGCCCAATGGAAAACGCCGCACGGCGCCGAGTGGCTTTCACTCGGCGCGACCGCGCTGTTCGCGATCGGGGCGCAGCTCCTGATGACGTTCAGCCTCCGCTGGGTCGATGCGATGACGGTCGGCGTGATCTCGCAACTGGCCGTACTCGTCTCCACCGCCCTCGGCGTCCTCTTTCTCGGCGATCACATTCCTCTCGCCGCCGCGATCGGCGGCATCCTCTGCATCAGCGGCGTCGCAGGGGTGACCTACGTGACGTCGCTATCGAAGCCCGCTGTTGACGCGGTGGAGATCGTGCCGGAAGGGTGATTCTTGAATGGTGAAAAGAGAACGGAGACAAGCGATCAGAGATCAGGAGAGCCCGGAGCGTCCTGATCTCTGATCTCACCTAGCAACCGCAACCTACATCGTCACCCGGAACGTCACCGTCAAATCGAAGATCGTATCGATCTTGTTTCCGTAGAGCGTTCCCGGAGCGAACTGCCACTGCTGGACGGCGTCGATCGCGCTCTGATTGAACATCGGCGATGAGCTGCTGAGCACGCGCGCGTCGAGCACGACGCCGGTCTTGTCGATGATGCATTCGACGACGACGGTCCCGTTCATCCGCGCGTTGAGCGCCAGGCGCGGATACAGCGGATTCACCCGATGAATGACTACCGGTGCCTTCACGTCGCCGCGAACTGGAATCGGCACGTCGGGCGTGACAGGCACTGTGTTCGCGGTTAGCGGACCATCGCCGACGTTGTCTTTCGTTCCCCAGGGGACGCCCTTCGTCTGATCGGAGCCGGTGCTGTCCGCGTTCGGTGTCGCATCACTGTTCGTCGTTGACACAGCTGGCTGCACATGTTCGGGCAGCGTGTTCGGAGCCATGTTCGCTGTTGCCATCGGAGGCTTCTCCTTCGCTGGTACCGGGGGCGTCGCCTGTTTGTGGCCGCCGTTGGGCGTACCCAGGGGAGGCGGAATCGTGAGCGGCATGGCGAAGATAGGGATGGCGTACTCGCGCGGTGAGCTTGTAGGGAAGTCGACGCTGCGAATGCCGGCCGCAAAGATGGCAATGACGACGAGCCCGTGAAACGCGAATGACAACGTCATCATCCTCGCTCGCCTCTCGCCAACGACCTCGGCACGTATGACGGACGTCTCGAACATGGTCCTGTCCTCCTGCCCCTGTTCGAGTAGCGGGACGCGCGATTCGAAACCGCGCGATGCAACGAAGCGGTGAACGTGAACATCAAAACGGTGGTTTACGTAGGTCGGACTCTCCAGTCCGACTGCACGTGATGTCGGACTAGAGAGTCCGACCTACGTAAACCCTCATCGGCGAAGCGAAGTTGCGCGCCGCTAATGCACGAACTTCCGCCGGTTCCTGATTTAGTCCGCCAGGATGCGTTTTACGTCGGTCGGACTCTCTAGTCCGACTGCACGTGATGTCGGACTAGAGAGTCCGACCTACGTAAACCTCTCATCGGCCAGGCGAGTTGCGCGCTAGTGCACGAACTTCCGCCGGTTGCGAATGTAGTCCGCAAGGATGTATTCGCCCAACCTATCCGGCGACGAATAGAACGCACGGCCGCGGTTGATCTTCGAGAGCTGCTCGACAAAATTCACCAGCATCGGATCGGTGGCCAGCATGAACGTCGTGATCGGGATGTTTGCGCGGCGGCAGCGGTCGGCTTCTTCCAGCGTTCGATTGACGATCTTCATGTCGAGGCCGAACGAGTTCGTGTAGAGGTGGCCGTTCTCCGTCAGCGCGGAAGGCTTGCCGTCGGTGATCATGAAGATCTGTTTGTTGTTGTGCTTGTGGCGGCGAAGGATGCGCTGCGCCAGTTCCAGCCCCGCCTTCGTATTCGTGTGAAACGGTCCGACCTGCACGTATGGGATCTCGGAGATCGGCACTTCCCGCGCTTCGTCGCCGAAGAGCAGCACATCGATCGAGTCCTTCGGATACTTCGTCAGAATCAGTTCCGTCAGCGCCAGCGCGACCTTCTTCGCGGGCGTGATGCGGTCCTCGCCGTAGAGAATCATCGAGTGGGAGATGTCGATCATCACCACCGTGGCGCAGCTCGAGTTGTGCTCTGTCTCAAACACTTCCAGATCATCCTCGGCCATCAAGATCGACTCGGCAGGATCGGTGTGTTTCATCGCGTTCTGCAGCGAGCGGATCGAATCGATCGACATCGGGTCGTCGCCGAACTGGTAGGGACGCGTCTCCGTCAGGCGCTCACTCCCCTGCCCCGCCGTGTTCACGGAGTGCGAGCCGGTGAGCGACTTCTGCAAGCCGCCGAAGATCTCATCGAGCGCATCGCGGCGAATCTGCCGCTCGCCGCCAGCTGCGAGGACTACGTTGCCATCCGCATCCTGTCCGATCACGTTCTCTTCCATCAGCCGGGCGAAGAATGCATCGAGATCGATGTTCGGATCGATGTAGCCGCGATCCTGCAACGCCCGCATCCAGCGCATGGCCTCGTCGACGTCGCCTCCGCTCTGCAGCAGCAGATGATTGAACAGCCGCCGCAGCCCCATCTCCTCGAGAAGCTGGCGGATGAGATCGGGGTCGAGGTAGGAGTAACGGTGGCGCATGGGGTGAGAAGCAGAGATCAGAGACAAGAGAGATCAGAGATCAGTAACTCGGTCTTTCTTATCTCTGATCCCTGATCTTTGATCTCTCTTGTCTCTGATCTCTGTATCTCTGATCTCTGTCTTACTCACTTCTTCTTCCTCAACCTCTCGATCCACTTCGCGATCGTCGGATTGTTCGGCAGCGTCTCGCGGGCTTCTTCGAGTGTGGTCAGCGCGTCGGCGGTGCGATCGAGGACCAGCAGGATCTGGACGCGGAGCTCGATCAGGTTTTGATAGAGCGTGAAGTCGGTCATTTCGTCGGTAGGGAGGAACGACAGCGCGCGATTGACGAACTTGAGGGCGACCTCGGGTTTGGAGTCGTTGAGCGCGTCGGCGGCGAAGCGGTGCAGCATGCGGGGGGAGTCGCCGAGGAAGGACTTGGCGTCGACGAAGTGCGAGAGCGCCTCGCGCACGATCGCTTCCTGATCGGGGAACCAGCCGTCGCGGATGATGCGGTCGATCTGCCGCGCCAAGTCGTTGGGGATCTCGACCGTGACCTTCGCCATGACGGAATTGTAGTCTGGAGATCGGCTACTTCACGGTCCGCAGCACATTGAACTTCATCATTTCCTGGAACGTGATCGTGGAATCGAGATCCTCGCGGGCCAGACGAAGCGACTGGTGCAGCCCCTCCAGCACCATCTCCATCCAGAATGCCAGCTCGCGATCGTGGCCCGGCTGAACGTACTTCTGCACGGTTTCCTGAAGCTTCGGCACGCGCTTCAATTCGGCGAAGTACGCGGCGAACGGCTGCTCGTCGGAGAGCGTGATCTTGTGGCCTTCGACGAACCACGCCAGGATCAGGTCGTAGTTCGGCTCGCTCGGTGCGGCCGGCTTTTCTTCGTGACGCGGAGGCTGCTTCTGTTTTCGGCCGCGGTGGCTGGCAAAGGCGTCGTCCAACTCCTCGTCTCCGAGGTCGGTGTATGACCGGTTGCGCTCATTCCGACCGCCGACTCCCGCGCGCTCGACCAGCGGGAACTTCGTGGCGAACAACTTCGCCACCGCCTCGCCGATCAGCTTCCGCGCGACGACCTCGGCGCCCTGCTGCTCGCCCTCGTAAACCATCTCCACTTTACCTGTGATCGCGGGCAGAAGCATGGCCAGATCGGAAAGCCGCGGAAAAACATTTCGATCGTGCGTCAGCGCAGCGCGCCGCTCCATGTTCGATTGCAGCAGCTCCATCGCCGCGATGGTCAGACGCGCGGAGACGCCGGACGATTGGTCGACGAGCTCCGAACCGCGGGCGACGAAGGCGATCTGCTCGACCAGCGTGTTGATGTAATCGGGGATGTCGATCTCGATCGCACCCTCGCGATCCGTCCACGCTTCCTGCCGCGTGATCCGCATCGCCGTGTCGATGTTCTGCGGATAGTGCGTCAGGATCTGCGAGTCGATGCGGTCCTTGAGTGGCGTGATGATGTTGCCGCGGCTGGTGTAGTCCTCCGGGTTGGCGCTGAAGACGAGGACGACGTCCATCGGAATGCGCACCGGAAAGCCGCGGATCTGCAGGTCGCGCTCTTCGAGGATGTTCAGCAGCGCCACCTGAATACGAGGCGCCAGATCGGGCAGCTCGTTGATGGCAAAGATGCCGCGGTTCGTACGCGGAATGATGCCGTAGTGGATCACTTCCTCGTCCGCATACGTGAGCCGCTGGTTTGCCGCTTTGATCGGATCGATGTCGCCGATGAGATCCGCGACCGTGACATCGGGCGTGGCCAGCTTCTCGCGATAGCGCTCGTCGCGCGTGAGCCACGCGATCGGCAGATCGTCGCCCTGCTCCGCCGCTAATCGCCGGCAGCGTTTGCATGTCGGGACGAGTGGCGAGTCGTTGATCTCGCATCCGGCGATGATCGGAATGCGCTCGTCGAGAAAGTTCGTCAGCGATCGAAGGATGCGCGTCTTGGCCTGGCCGCGCAGGCCCAGAAGAATGATGTCGTGACGGGAGAGGATGGCATTCTGAATGGCCGGGATGACTGTACGCTCATAACCGTGAATGCCCGGAAACAGGCTCTCACCGCGCGCGATCGCGGCGAGCAGGTTCTTCCGCATCTCGTCCTTGATCGAAGTGACGCGGTATCCGGAAGTGCGCAGCTCGCCGAGGGTGTGGATGTTCATGGGGTGGGATCTTTCTCCGGTGCAACTGGCTTCGCGTCATCATCAACGATATCGCGATTGAACTCATTCATCGCTCGTTTCAGATCACCGCGGGCAAAGAGCACGAGCGCGTCGACAGCACGCTCAATCCCTCGCTCAACCAGTGGCACCTCCTCGGCAGTGAAATCGTCGAGGACATAATCGCGGAGACGACCGTCGCCATACTCCGCGCCGCGCACACCAAATCGTAAGCGCGGAAAGCGCTCGCTCGCAAGCGCATCCACGATCGAGCGCATGCCGTTGTGCGTCCCCGCCGAGCCGCTCGGTTTGATGCGCAATCGCGCCAGCGGCAGGTCGATGTCGTCATAAACAATCATCAGGTCGTCGGTGGAATCGAGATAGGCGTTGACGAGAAGCTTCACCGCATCGCCGGAGAGATTCATGAACGTCAGCGGCTTGGCAACCTTCACGCTGCCGCCCGCGACACGACCTTCGCCGGTCATGGCGCTCTTCTCATGTTTCGTGATGTCGATCCGAAACTTCTTCGCGAACGCATCGACGATCAACCACCCGACGTTGTGCCGCGAGCGCTCATACTCCGTACCCGGATTCCCGAGACCGACGATCAATTTCATGCGGCGGGAAGGTTAGCAGACGTGTCAGAAGCGACTACTTCCGATTGATAGTACGAAACCGGTCTCGGCCGCACACTCCGTAAACACGGAAAAACTGCTACAGTCATTCCGCTTCTGCGGTTCAGCATCGAAGGTTCCCATCCACATCACTTCTAAAGACTGTCTGATCATCGCCAATCCATCCTGGCCACAGGCGGTCATCGGCGACGCTTCCGAGTAGTCCGCGTCGACGGGATCAGGAGAGCATGGCCATGCGCAAACACCTTAATCTCGTTAGATTCCTTACCGCCTCGGTCATCGCGGGCTTGTTTTCCTCGGTTTTGCATGCCGGCGTCACGTTAGCGAAGCGATCGCCGCACGTTCTCACCGCAATCGCTCCCGTGGTGACGTCGATCAGCCCGAGGTTCGCTCCGGCGGCCGGCGGAACCGTCGTCACGATCACCGGCTCGAACTTCATCGTCGGCGCGACCACTGTGAATTTCGGCGTCAACGCCGGCACGAGCGTGAGCTGCGCGTCGGCGACTCAGTGCACCGCCACGAGCCCGGGTGGCAGCGGCACGGTGAGCGTGCGCGTCACGAATGCCCTGGGAACGAGCGCCGACACTCCCTCGGACGACCTTACCTACACCGCACCGGCGTGTCCCGGAGTGACTTTTGGGGCACCGTTAGGCGCCTCTGCGGGTACAGGGCCGATTTCCATCGCCGTCGGCGACTTCAACAGCGACGGGAAGAACGATCTCGCCATCGCGAATTCAGGCTCGAACAACGTTTCGATTCTCCTCGGCTCGGGATCGGGAAGCTTTAGCCTTCCCACAAACTTCGCTGCAGGATCGAGTCCGTCCTCGGCGGCCATCGGTGACTTCAACGGCGATGGCAAGAGCGATCTCGCCGTCGCGAATTCAGGCTCGAACAACGTCTCGATTCTCCTCGGCACCGGGTCGGGAACCTTTGCCCCACCCACAAACTTCGCCGTAGGCTCGGCTCCGCTCTTTGTGGCCGTCGGAGACTTCAACGGCGATGGAAATATCGATCTCGCCGTCGTAAACAACTCTTCGAACAACGTCTCGATTCTCCTCGGCGCAGGGAACGGAACCTTTGGCGCGCCCACGAACGTGGCTGTACCGAACGACCCGCGATCGTTAGCTATCGGCGATTTTGACGGCGACGGCAAGAGCGATCTCGTCGTCGCGAATGGTACTTCGAACAACATCTCGATTCTGCTCGGCACCGGTTCGGGAACGTTCGGCGCAGCCACGAACCTCACTGCAGGTACGCTCCCGCTCTCCGTGGCTGTCGGCGATTTCAACGGCGACGGTAAGAACGATCTTGCCGTTGCGAACTACTCTTCGAACAACCTCTCGATTCTGCTCGGCACAGGATCGGGAACCTTTGGAGCAGCGACGAACTTTGCCGTTGCAGCGAGTCCGCGCCTCGTGGCCATCGGCGACTTTGACGGTGACGGAAAGAGCGATCTCGCGGTCGCCGCGGACTCAGGCCACATCTCGATTCTGCTCGGCGCAGGGTCGGGAATCTTTGGCCCGTTCACAAACTACTTTGCAGATCCGAATCCGATCGTGGCGATCGGCGACTTCAACAATGATGGTAGAAGCGATTACGCCACTGCTAACACCGCCCCGGCGTACGCAGTCGACATTCTTCTCAATACAGCAGCCTGCGCCGACGTGTCGATCACAAAGACAGCGGCCGGAGGCGCGTTCGTGACACAGGTACTCACCTACAACATCGCCGTCGCCAACGCAGGCCCAAGCGCCGCAACCACGGCCAACGTCACCGACATCCTTCCCCCGGGCGCCACATTCGTGTCGGCCACGCCAACCCAGGGAACCTGCAGCGGCACCATCACCATCACCTGCAACCTCGGTGGTCTGGCCATCGGCGGAACCGCGAGTATCGCGCTGCGCGTCATGCCGACAGCTGCCGGTCCGTTGTCGAACACTGCCACGGTCTCCGCCGCGCCGACCGATCCGAATGGTGCAAACAACTCGTCGACCTCGGCGCTCATCGTTGCTCCCGCGTCGAACATCCCGGCGCTCGGCGGCTGGGCCCAAATTCTGCTCGCTCTGACCACAGCGATCCTCGGTCTCTTCATGATGAAGAAGGAGTAAGCACTCACTCACGCGCAGCGGATTCGTTGTTCCGCCCTCCTTGATCTCAGCTCTTCCCCGCGCTGTACCGAAGCACCTTCACCTTCTCCATCGTCACGAGACCGTCATCGATCATCTCGTCGAGGATCGGAATCAATCGCTCGATGTGCTCCTCGGTGTCGACGACTTCGACGACGACGGGCAGATCGCTGGAGAGGTCGAGCAGGTGCGTCGTGTGCACGATGCTGTTCGCGCCGAAGCCGGAGGTGCCGCGGAAGGCGGTCGCACCGGCGAAGCCTTCCTTGCGCAGACGCTCGAGCAGCGCGACCTCGAGCGGCTGATGCTTCCACTCGTCCGACTCGCCGAAGAAAATTCGCACCATCACCTGATCGCCCGTCAACGTTCGCATCGTTACCTCCCGAAGAGAAGCCGCGCCAGCGCCAGCCCTGCCAGACCGGCAATCAGACAACCGAAAAACGTGACGCCAGCATTGGCGATGCCGGTTCCCCACGCCCCGGCGCGGAAGTAGTTCGTCGTCTCGTAATTGAAGGTCGAATAGGTCGTGAAACCGCCCATCACGCCGGTCGTGAGCATGATCCGCAGATCGGGCCGGATCAACTCCGTCGCCGACGACATCTGCATGATGAAGGCGATCAGAAACGACCCGAGGATGTTGACGATCAACGTGCCAACGGGAAAGCCCGCGCCGAACACCGCAGCAGCCCCGAGCGACGTGAGATACCGCGCCCCCGTTCCGATCGCGCCGCCGAGGCAGATGAGGAAGAAGCGCATGGGTGTGTACTTTAGCAGGGGGTGGGGAGTGGGGTGTGGGGTGTGGGGTGTGGGGTGTGGCGACGGGGAATTGGATGCTCGATCGGCCCGGGCGGAAGGAAAAGCGTTTCACGCGGAGGCGCGGAGTACGCGGAGAACACCTCCGTGCTCTCCGCGTGAAACGCTTTTGACTTGCTCCCACACCCCACCCCCCACTCCCCACCCCCCATCCACGCTAAAATACAACCCAGTGATCCACTTCTACCACGTCACGAAGCGCTTCGATCAGTACTCGACGGCGCTTCATGACATCACCTTTCACGTCGAGAAAGGGGAGTTCGTTTTCCTCACCGGGGCGAGCGGCGCGGGGAAGTCGACGATGCTGAAACTGATCCTCCGGCAGATGCAGCCGACCGAGGGGCAGGTCGTCGTCAACGGACGGAACCTGAAGGCGATGAAGCGTTCGCACCTTCCGCCCTTTCGCCGCGAGATCGGGATGGTGTTTCAGGATTTCAAGCTCATCGAGCGGATGACCGTGTTCGAGAACCTCTCGTTCATCCTCACCGTCCTCGGACTTCCGCCGCGCGAGCACAAGAAGCGCGCGTATGCCGCTCTGCGCGCTGTGAGCCTGCACCACAAAATGAACGCCTATCCCTTGCAACTCTCGGGCGGCGAACAGCAACGTGTCGCTATCGCCCGCGCGCTGATCAACGATCCGCTGGTCATCGTCGCCGACGAGCCCACCGGCAATCTCGATCCTGACCTGACGCAGGAGATCATCCAGATCTTCAACGAGGCGAACCTGCGCGGATCGACGGTGCTGATCGCCACGCACGACCGCGAGCTGATCGAGCGCAGCGGCCGTCGCGTCATCACGCTCGATCACGGCCGCATCACCGACGAGAAGGCGCCCGTTCCGCAACGCGCCCCGCGTGCGGAGACTCTCTTCGGGATCGGCGGCTGAACCGCGATGCCGCCGCGCGACGAGACCCTTCCGCGGAACACGTTCACGTATTTCTTCCGCGAAGCGAGCCGGCGGATGTGGGTGTCGAAGCGGACCAGCTTCGTGGCCATCGCCATGATCGCCATCTCGCTGCTGATCGTCGGCGGCTTTCTCCTCGTCGCCGACAACCTCGGGCGCGCGGTTGCGCAAGCCGAGGGGAAGTCGCGCGTGAATATCTACTTCGATGTCGATGCCACGCCGCAACAGATCGCAACAGTCGATGCCTGGCTTGCAACGCATCCTGACTTCACATCACGCAGCTTCGTTTCGAAAGAGGCCGCCCTGGCGCGATTCAAACAGTACTTCGCCAACCTCTCCGACATCGTCGGACAGCTCGACGAGAATCCGTTTCCGGCATCGTTCGAGTGCGATGTCTCGCCGGTCGTTGCGCAGTCGCCGGCGTTCGCGCGTCAGGCCGCGGAGTTGCGTGCGATCGTGGGAGTTGAGCAAGTCCAGTTCGATTGGGAGTGGGTTGAAACGCTGCGAAAACTGATTCGCCTCGTCAACGTAGCCGGCCTCGTCGCCGGCGGCGTGCTGGCAGTCGCCGCCGCCTTCACGATCGCGAACGTCATCCGCCTGACGATGATGCTGTACCGCGAGGAGATCGCCATCATGCGCCTCGTCGGTGCGACGGAACGAATGATCCGCGGACCGTTTCTGATCGAGGGATTGCTGCAAGGCCTTATCGGCGCGATCGTCTCGATTGTCTTGCTCCTCGCCGCCTTCCTGGCCGGCCGCCACTTCCTGGCCCCGCGCAATTCATTAATGTGGGGATTCCTCTTCAACGGCTTCCTCCCCTGGCAGAAGGTTCTCTCCCTCCTCGCCGGCGGCATGCTCGCCGGTTACCTCGGCAGCTGGCTCTCGGTTCGCGAAAGCGGTGAAGAGACGTGAGTGGGGTGTGGGGTGTGGGGTGTGGATAGTTGGTGGTGTGGAGTGCAGAGGCGCGAAGCGCCGGAACGCTGCCGTCCCGGCGGCTGGCCCGGCGGCGTCCTCGCCGCCGACCGCGCCACTAACACCATCGCGAGTCCGTCCCATCATTCGGCGCAAGCGCATCCAATGCGATAGCCTTCGCACCGCATGAGACTCGTCGAGTGTGTGCCGAATATCTCCGAAGGACGCAGGGCGGACGTATATGAAGCGGTGGCCGCTGCGGCAGCAAGCGTCGCCGGCGTCACCCTGCTCAACGTCGATCCCGGTGCCGACACCAACCGCACCGTCATCACATTCGTCGGCGAACCGGAGGCAGTGCTCGAAGGCGCGTTCCAGCTCATTCGTAAAGGTATCGAACTGATCGACATGAGCACGCACCGCGGCGCACATCCACGCATCGGCGCGGTCGACGTCGTTCCCTTCATCCCCGTCTCCGGCGTGACAATGGACGACTGCGTCGACCTCGCCCGCCGCCTCGGCGAGCGCGCCGGCCGCGAACTGCACGTCCCCGTCTACCTCTATGAATACGCGTGCAGCGCGCCGCACCGCCGCAATCTCGCCGACGTGCGCGAAGGCGAATACGAAGGCTACGCGCGCAAAGTGGCCGACCCGCGATGGGCCCCCGATTTCGGTCCGGCCACATTCGTCCCGCGCACCGGCGCCATCGTCATCGGCGCGCGCAAGTTCCTCGTCGCCTACAACGTCAACCTGAATACGCTGGACAAACGCCTGGCCACGCGCGTCGCCTTCGATGTGCGCGAGCGCGGACGGATGAAGCGCGACGACGACGGCAACCCGATCGTCGACGCGAAGGGCGAGCCGATGTGGGAGCCCGGCCTGCTCAAATCGGTGAAAGCGGTCGGCTGGGTCATACCCGAATTCGGATGCGCGCAAGTGTCGATCAACCTGACCGACCTCGACATCGCGCCGCTGCACGTCGTGTTCGACACCTGCGAGGAGCGCGCACGCGAGCGTGGCCTGCGCGTGACCGGCTCGGAGATCGTCGGCCTCGTGCCGCGCGACGTGCTGCTCGCCGCCGGCCGCCACTACCTTGCGCGCATGGGCCGGCCGACCGGCGTCTCGGAATCCGCGCTCATGCACGCCGCCATCCGCACGCTCGGGCTGTCGGAGCTCAAGCCGTTCGACCCGAAAGAGCGCGTGATCGAGTATCGGCTCGCCGCAGTAGCGCGTCTGGCGTCGATGACCGTGCGCGACTTCATCGATGAACTGTCGAGCGACTCGCCTGCCCCCGGCGGCGGCTCGGTCTCCGCGCTCATGGCATCGATGGCAGCAGGACTGGCATCGATGGTGGCCGTCCTGTCGCACACAAGAAAAGGATTCGAGTCGAAGCAGATGGACCTCGACCGCATCGCCGTCCGCGCGCAATCATTAAAGGATGCGCTCCTCGCCGCCGTCGACGCCGACACCGCCGCGTTCGATCAACTCCTCGACGCCATGCGCATGCCGAAGTCGACCCCCGAGGAGCAGGCCGCGCGCGACGCCGCAATGACCGAAGCCACCGTCGCCGCCACCGAAGTCCCCCTCGGCGTCCTCGAAGCCTGTCCCGAAGTCATCGAGCTGTGTATGGAAATCGGCCGCATCGGCCTGCAGGCATCGCTATCGGACGCCGGCGTCGGCGCCCAAGCCGCCCGCGCCGCCGCGGCCGGCGCGTACCAGAACGTCTGCATCAATCTGGCAGGATTGAGCGACGCTACCCGACGCGCATCCTTGGTCCAACGTGCTGACATAGCCTGGGACCGCGCGCGGAAACTTCACGCCGAGGCGGAGGAGACGATTCTCGTTAAGCTGAGGGAAGGCGTTGCGCCGTAGAAGCATGGCCGCCGCCTCGTCGGCAGGCCTTGAAGGTTAATTCAAGAGCCCACGCAACCCACCGAATATGTCCATGGACAGATTCGACGGGCCAGCCGACATCAAGAAATGTCAGGCAGGCTTGTCCAATCTGTCCATGGATAGATTCGGTAGACCTTCCCGACATTTCAGTAGACCTTCCCGACACTAGAGATGTCAGTCAGACCTGTTGAAGTTGTCCATGGACATATTGGGTAGGCCTATCGACATCAAAAGATTGTCAGACAGACCTGCTCAATTTGTCCATGGACATATTCGGTAGGCCTTTCCGACATTTCGGTAGACCTTCCTGACATTAAGAAATGTGAGTCAGACCAGTGGAAGTTGTCCATGGACATATTCGATAGGCCCACCGACATCAAAAGACGTCACGCAGGCCTGTTTAATGTGTCCATGGACAGATTCGGTAGACCTTTCCGACATTTCGGTAGACCTTCCTGACACTAAAGATGTCAGTCCGAGCTGTTTAATTTGTCCATGGACAGATTCGGTAGCCTGCCAGTCATCAAGAGATGTCAGACAAGCTGACTCAATTTGTCCATGGACATTTTGAGCAGCCCCACTGCCCCTCGAAATAGGTTGGTTCACAAATTCAAGTGACGATCGGAAGAAACGAACCACAGAGACACTGAGGACACAGAGATTCAAACAGTTCTCTGAGACCTCTGCGTCTCTGTGGTGCTAAGAAGTCCGCGCAGGAAGGTCGAACCAGTGCTTCGTTGACACGCACATGCGGCAGACGGAGAGCATCACCGGCACTTCGACCAGGACGCCTACGACTGTGGCGAGCGCGGCGCCGGAGCCGGGTCCGTAAAGCGCGATCGCGGTGGCTACGGCCAGCTCGAAGAAGTTCGATGCCCCGATGAGCGCGCCGGGAGCGGCCACGGGATATGGAACGCGGAACAGCTTCATCAGACCGTAAGTGAGCGAGGAGTTGAAGTAGACCTGCAGAAGGATCGGCACGGCGATGAGGAGCACGTGGAACCAGCGCGTGGTGATGTTCTCCGCCTGGAAGGCGAAGATCAGCACGAGCGTCGCTAGGAGCGCGATGATCGTCACGGGCGCGAATCGCGTCATGAGCTCGCGCTCGAACCATTCCGCACCCTTGCGCCGAATCAGAACGGCCCGGCTGATCGCGCCGAGGGATAGGGGGATGACGACGAAGATCAGGACGGAGTAGAGCAGAACGCGGAACGGCACTTCCAACCCGGCCGCGCCGGCGATGAGGAACTTCACGATCGGCGCAAAGGCGACGAGCATGATGAGATCGTTCACCGATACCTGCACCAGCGTGTAGGCTGGGTCACCGTCGGAGAGATACGACCAGACGAACACCATCGCCGTGCACGGTGCGGCGGCGAGAATGATCACGCCGGCGATGTATTGGCTGGCCAGCTCCGGGCCGATGAGCGGCAGGAAGAGATGCCGGAAGAAGAGCCAGCCGAAGAAGGCCATCGAGAACGGCTTCACGAGCCAATTGACGACAACGGTGATGAGGAGACCCTTCGGCTTCCGGCCGACGCGCACGATCGAGCCGAAGTCGATCTTGAGCATCATCGGATAGATCATCAGCCAGATCAGAATGGCGATCGGGATGTTGATCTGGCTGCCCGTCCCGAACTCCATCCGCTGCAAGGCGTGGACGGAACCGGGAAGCAGCTTGCCGAGGATTACTCCGGCCACCATGCAGAGCGCTACCCAGAGCGAGAGGTAACGCTCGAAGACATTCATTCGCTTCGGTGCAACAGCGTTCATCGATCTTGAGAAGTCTCTCGTGTACGACGGTTAGTATATTCGCATAAGCGTATGTCGTCGCGTGTCACATCGATCGAAAACGCTGAACCACAGAGACACTGAGGACACAGAGATTCAAACGGTTCTCTGCGACCTCTGCGTCTCTGCGGTGATAAAACTTCGCCAGGGAAGATCATGAAGCGATTCATCCTCAACTGCAGCACGTTCCTGTTCCTTCTCATCTGGCTCACGAACGTGAGCGCGGCCGAAGAGCCGGGCACGGCGCAGCAGACGATGAATGACATGCCGCCAAGTTCGCCAGGGGAACGTGCGCACGACATGAGCGGCATGCAGATGCAGAGCGACGCGACGAGCGAGCTACTGATGCGTCAGGCGTCCGGCACCAGCATGAATCCTTCTGCCGCTCCGATGCACATGGCAATGACGCAGCGCGGCGACTGGATGCTGATGCTTCACGGGCTCGCCTTCGTCAATCAGGTGGTCCAGTCCGGCCCGCGCGGCGATGACAAACTCTTCTCGACCAACTGGATCATGGGCATGGCGGACCATCCCCTCGGCGGCGGTCATCTCATGCTCCGTTCGATGTTGAGTCTTGAACCGCTGACGGTCGGCAAGAAGTACCCCGAGCTGTTCCAGACCGGCGAGACCATCGGCGGCCGTCCCATCATCGACGCGCAGCACCCGCACGATTTCTTCATGGAGCTCGCCGCCGAGTACGCGCATCCATTGACCGGCAACACCATCGGTTACATCTACGCCGCTCCGTTCGGCGATCCGTCGCTCGGACCGGTCGCCTATCCGCACCGCGCCTCCGCGTCCGAGATCCCGCAGGCCACACTCAGCCATCACGTGCAGGACTCGACGCACATCGCCGGAAGCGTGCTCACCATCGGCGCGCAAAGCGGCACGTTTGGCTACGCCTTCAGCGGCTTTCACGGGCGCGAGCCGGACGAGAAGCGATGGGACATCGACACCGGCAAGATCGATTCGTGGGCCACGCGCTTCACGTTCGATCCGTCGCCCAACTGGACCGCACAGATATCGACCGGCCACCTCAAACATCCTGAAGCCGCGGAGCCGGGTGACGTGCAGCGGACCACGGCATCGGTCGCGTACAGCAGTGTTACGTCCATCGGCCAGTGGGACACGAGTCTGGTCTTCGGTCACAACAACAAAAGCGTTGGACACGATGGCAGTTCGTGGCTGGCAGAGTCGGTGCTGCAGCTCGCCGGGCGTAACTACGTCACCGGCCGCGCCGAGGTCGTGGACAAGGACGAGCTGTTCGCGGAGCAGAACGTGCCGCCCGCCATCGAGCACGGTCTCTTCCGGGTGAAGGCGCTCACGCTCGGCTACTCGCGCGATCTACTCACTACGAACGAAATCACCTTCGCCCTCGGCGGAAACGTGACGCTCTATGCGTTATCTAAACAAATCAAGCCGTTCTACGGCAGCAGTCCGCACTCGGTGTACTTCTTCGTCAGGCTTCGCGGCGGCAGCGCAGGTGCGCACGGCGCGCATTCGATGTGAGGACGAATGCCGCGAATGAACTGGACAGGAACCGGCAAAGCGCTCACCGCGCTCCTCGCCGTCGTCATTTTCGTCGCCGCGTTGTGCTGCGCGATGATGATGCATTCCGGAGAGGAGACAGTCATTGCTGCCATTCGCAATCTTCATCGGCAGTGGTCTCGCAGTCACGGTGGCGTACGAGATTCACGCTCTCGCCGTCGGGCAGTGGTCCTACGCCGAAACGATGCCGGCCATCGCAGGGGTTGGCGTCCTTCCGATTCTGCAGTGGTTGCTGATTCCGATTGCGGAGCTCGCCGTGTTCCGGCTTCTCTGGCGATCGCGGGTCTAACCCGCTGCGCAGGGAGACTTCCGGCACGAGCGCTTCGCCCATAGTCTCGTTCCGGGGGCAAGGGTCAGTGTTGGTGTTCCGCGCCAGGAGGGACCGGAGCTTTTTCTTTCATCATCGGGCAGCTGGCCATCGAGTCTGCCATCCCTTTCATCGCCCCGCTCTTCATGTGCTCCATCATGTGCTCCATCATCTTCGGCTGCATGTCCATCATCTGCTTCGCCATCATGGAGCGCTGGGCGACCAGCTCATTGATGACCGCTGCGGTCTTGTCAACCTTGGCTGAGCCCTTCGCTTTGTTCATGTCATCGACGAGGCCTTGAAGCTTCGAATCCATTTCTGCCATGTGCTTCTGCATCGCCTCGTGCTCCTGCATCATCGCCGCGCAATCGGGCATCATCGCCGGCTTCTGAGCTTCAGGCATCTGAGCGAAGAGTGATGGCACACAGAGTAGTGCCACGGCAAATCCAGCGATCATTCGTTTCATCATGAGCTCCAATTTCCGTTCGCAGCGCGCGGAATTGCACACGGCTTGTTCGCATCAATTTCTTTAGGACGTCTCGGGTGACGTTACGGGGCGCCAGCTCTGCTCCGTAGAAGCCTCACGATGACAATCACCAGGACGACCACGAGCAGCGTGCCGACGATTGTCCAGACCGACGTTGACCCCATCCAGTTGCCCATCGTGCCGTTCATGGCATTCTCATCTGCACGAATTGATCCGAGTCTGTTTCCTGGGCGTCACGGTTCGCGGTGATGAGACTCAGCGCGAACTTCGATTGATCTTCCGAATCGGTACGCGTACGCCGCGCCTCTAGCCACGCGAAGGGCTTGCCGGCCACGGATCGAGAATGGCGGTTCCTGTCAGTCTTCCGTCGCGCAGATCGGAAAGTGCTTCGTTCGCATGATCGAGTGGATAGACCGTGCGTCTCGTCTCGATCCGAAGGGAGGCGATCCGTTGGAAGAACTGCTCGCCGTCGGCGCGGGTGAGGTTGGCCACCGAACGGATGGAGCGTTCGTTCCACAGCATCTCGTACGGGAACGAAGGGATGTCGCTCATGTGAATGCCGGCGCAGATCACCGAGCCGCCTTTCACCAGGTTCCGAAGCGCCGTCACCACGAGCGAGCCGTCGGGAGCGAAGATGATGGCCGCGTCGAGTGGATGGGGCGGCGCGGCGCTGGAGCCCGATGCCCAGACCGCGCCCATGTCGCGCGCGAATTGCTGCGCGGCGGAATCGCCATCGCGCGTGAAGGCGTAGACCTCGCGGCCGTCAGCGCGCGCGATCTGGACCAGGATCTGCGCGGCCGAGCCGAAGCCGAAGAATCCGATGCGCGCGGCGTCGCCGGTCATCCGATAGGCGCGAAATCCGATCAGACCGGCGCACAAGAGAGGCGCAGCTTCGGCGGGCGTGTAGTTGCCGGGAATCGGAAAGCAGTAGCGGCGGTCCGCGACGGCGTACTGCGCGTATCCGCCATCGACGGTATAGCCGGTGAACTTCGCGTTGTCGCACAGATTCTCGCGGCCGCTCCGGCAGTACGCGCAAACCCCGCACGTCCAGGCGAGCCACGGAACGCCGAAGCGCGTATTCGTCGCTTCCTCGATCCCCACGATCTGGTGTCCGGGAATGAGCGGCAACTTCGGATCGCGCAGCTCGCCGTCGACGACATGGAGATCCGTTCGGCAGACCGCGCAGCTCTCGACGCGGAGAAGCAGTTGCTCCGCATCCGGCTGCGGCACCGGCAGTTCGGTGAGATCGAGCGGCTTGCCAGCCTCGCGCAAGACCATCGCGTGCATGCGGGAAGAGTACACGGGCGGGTGGGGTGTGGGGGGTCGGGGGTGGGAGAAAAAGACTGGTGTCGCGCAGCGTGACGCTGCGGGTGGCTATGGCTTCTCCACCCTTGCATCGAGAATCGCGTTCAGCATCTCCGCCGCCTTGCCTACTCTTGGTCCGGGGTGCGTGAAGAGGTTCTCGTCGACGGCGACTGCTTCGACGTTCTTCGTGCCGGCACGCTCGAGCAGCGCGCGGACCTGCTCGGGCGCGACAGAGTGATTCGGATAGAGGAGCAGATCGGGGGGGCTGGCGACGAATGATTCGAGCGAGTACTGCGGCCAGCCGTTGACCTCGACGGCGTTGCGCGCGCCGCACAGTGCGAAGAGATCGCCGGCGAAGGTATTGTTGCCGGCGACGTAGAGCGGATCGGGCCAGACGGCGAGCATCACGCGCGGCGCGTTCGTGCGCGTGCGCCGCGCGCGGCCGAGGCTGGCGTTGAGCGCGGCGACGGCGTGCGCGCTGTCGACGCCGAGCGCGGTGCCGATCGCCGTCATCGAGCGGGCGATATCGGCGAGGCGCTCGTTCGTGACCACGAGCAGCGGGATGTGGACGGCGGCCAGCGCGCGCCCGAGGTTGGGCGGGAGGCCGGCGGCGTTTGCGATGACGAGATCGGGGCGCACGGCCACAATCTTTTCGAGATTCGGCTGGATGCCGCCGACGTGCGGGAGCTTGCGTCCGGGCGTGGCTTCCGCGATGGCATCGGTGGAAAAATCATCGGTTCCGGTGATGCGGTCTCCGGCGCCGAGCACGAGCACCATCTCCGTCACGTTCGGCGCGAGGGTGACGATCCGGCGCGGAGTCGGTTTCGGTGCGGGCTCGTTTGCGGTGCATGCGGCGATAAGAGCGAGAAGCACAGACAAGAGTGTCTGTGCCACACAGAAACAAAAACCGCGGCGTCGTGGCCGCGGTCTGGGTGAAGCGAATGGAGTCACGTTCTACGACTCGCCGCCGTCGTCGTCGTCCATATCGTTGTTGATGCCAAGGCGGGAGCAGGCGGCGGCGTACATCTGCTTCGAGGCGTTGATCGCGTTCTGCAGCTCGGCGATCCTGTCCTTCACCTTCGCAAGCTCTTCTTCGATCTGGTCTTTCAGGTCGCTGATCTCCTGCTTGGTAACCTGAAGCGTCGTTTCGTAGAACTTGCGCTGCTGATCTGTGATGACCGTCATTTCTCCTCCAAGTCAGTGGCGAACGGGCAGCGATTATAGCTTGAAGTCGACGCGCACCGTCGTCCACGACTTCACCCGGACGCCGTCTTTGGTTCCGGGAGTAAACGTCGAGCGTTTGATCGAGTCGATCGCCGCAGTGTTGAGAACCGGCGAAGCGCTGTTGACGACACGGGTATCGATCACCTGGCCGTTCTCGTTCACGAGCGCGCTCACCACCACCGATCCCTGCATGCGCTGCACGCGGGCGATGGGCGGATATTGGGCTACCGCCTGCCGCGCAACGCGAGCGGGATTGAGTCCCTCCGTACCTTGCGCGACAAGGTCTCCGACTTGGGTGCGCGCCGCTTCGGGCTGCACGGCCGGACGCGATTCCGCGACAGGCTGCGGCGCCGGCACGACCGGTTGCGGCGCAGGCGTCGGGCGATTCTCGACAACCGGAGGCGGCACCGCTTGCGCCACCTGTGGCTGCGGCGCCGGAGGCGTTGGGGCGGTACCTCGATTCGTCGCCGTGGCAGGCGTGTTCTGCGTGCGGGCCAGTTGTTCGAGCCGCGTCTTCTCGGCGGCCATCCGTTTCTGCACTTCTTCGTTCACTTTGGAAGGATCGATTACCGGCGCGGTAGCGGACGTCGGCGTGGATCCTGTCACCGGAGCGGCCGCGGTCGTCGTCGCGATGAGCGGCTTCCCGGCGACCTGAGCTTTGCCCGGCGCGGCGACGGACGTCGTGGCCGGCTTTCGCATCATCAGACCGATGATCACCGCGATCACAACTACGCCAGCGATGGCAATCGGCACGATCGGCGGTTTCTTCGCGCCGGTCGATGCCGCTGGCGTCGCCGCGGGCATCGCGGCAGGCATGGACGCCGGCACGGCGGCGACGGCGGCCGGCTTGACTGGCCGCAGCTCATTCGCAGCCGGAGCCGGCTCCGGAGCCGGCTCGACGTGATGCGGCTCGATGGCCGTGCTGCTGGCGAGGCGGTGCATATAGATGGCGAGGTCCGCGCTGGTCGGCGTGGGCCGGAAGCTGTAGAGCACCGCATCGAGATCCCGCTGCATCTCACCCGCCGTCTGGTAACGGTTGGCCGGATCCTTCTGCAGCGCCTTGAGCACGATGGCGTCGATCTGCGGCGTCACCTCATCGTTCAATTCAGAGGGTTTGGTGACGCGCGCCTCGCGTACCTGCTCGAGGATCGAAAGCTCGTTGTCGCCGCCGAACAGTTTTCGCGCGGTGAGCATCTCGAACAGCACCGTGGCCAGCGCGAAGATGTCGGAGCGGCGGTCGATGTTGCGTCCCCAGGCCTGCTCGGGCGACATGTACTGCAGCTTGCCCTTGAGCGCGCCCGCCTGCGTATGCGATGCCTTCGACGCCGCTTTGGCGATGCCGAAGTCGCACAGCTTGATATCCCCTTCCTGGGAGATGAGGACGTTTTGCGGCGAGACGTCGCGATGCACGAGTCCCATCTCTTTGTCTTCGAAGTCACGCTTGCGGTGCGCGTAGTCAAGCGCCGCGGCGATCTTCGAGGCGACGAACAGCGCGATCTCGACCGAGAGCGGCTGATCGCGCTCCTGCGCTTTCTTGAGGATGTTCTTCAGATCGTACCCATCGATGTACTCCATGGCGATGTAGTACGAGCTCTGAATCTTGCCGAGGTCGTAGATGTGGATGATGTTGTTGTGATTGAGCTGCGCGGCCAGCTTCGCTTCATCGACGAACATCTCGATGAAGTCCTGGTTGTCGGAGAGATGCGGCAGGATCTTCTTGATGGCGACGATCTTCTGAAATCCCTCCACGCCGCGCATGCGCGCTTTCCAGACCTCGGCCATTCCGCCCGTAGCGATCTTCTCGAGCAGGACGTACTGCCCGAACTTGGTGCCGTCGGAAGGCTCGTCGTCTTCGGGATGCGGCTCTGGAACGGCAACAGGGAACACCGGTTGTGCGATCGGCATCCGTTCGAGGGCAGGAATCGGGATGCGAACGGTTTCCGCCGACGATCGGGGCAGAGGCATTGCGGCCGTCTGCGGCGGAACAGGTTGCGGACGGGGCGGAGCTGGCGGCGCCGGTGTCGGTACGGACGGAGTGGGCATCGTGCCGGGCGATGTCCGGCGCGCGTTCTTTTCCAGACCGGAGAGCGTGTCCTGAAATCGCTTGTCGAGGGCGGAAGAGCCCGGCCGCGCCTTGGTGGTCTGAGTCGCTGACGGCGTTGGCGGCGCAGGTGCTGACGGCGGCGCGGCCGGCGGGGGTGGCGAAGAAGGCGGCGGCGTATCCTTTAATGTCTTCTTCTGCTGGGGCATCATGCCGGCCAGCGTGTCTGCCAACATCTTGTCGACGTCGTCCTTGGGGTTCATCGGTTTCCTCGCTGCGTTTGGCGTGGCTCTGTCATCGTCCAGTAGCTCGCCGAAGATTTCGTTGGAAGTGAGACCGCCCTCGGGGCCGGCCAGCTTTGTCGTCGTGCGGATGGTGAGATCGGTGTCCAGCGACGGCGACAACGGAGGGGCAATGCCGAGCATCTGCTGCACTTTGCCGAGAAACTCGCCCTCGGTATAAGGCTTCGGAAGGATGTCGGATGCGCCGAGGCGCGCGGCGTCGGCCCGCGGACTCTCACCACGATAGCCGGAAACGGTTACCAGAATCGGCGTCTTCTTCGTTGCATCGCGGCCACGGATGGCGCGGATCAGATCCGCCGTGCTGACCTTCGGCACGACGGACGACAGGACGACGAGGCGGGGGCGGGAGTCTTCGAGAAACCGCATCGCCTCTTCGCCATCCTTTGCGAACACCGCCTGATACGCCTGCCCGGCCAGGGCATGTTTGACCCGGTCGGTATAGCGAGGCTCGTACTCGACGACGAGAATGGTTTCAGGCATGGGCGTTTGGCTCATTGAGGCCGTGACGGGATGTTTGACATTCTGGCACAAGTGGGTTGGTGAGAGTAGAGGGGGTCGGGGTATAGGGCATATGCACTAACTTACCGATCCAGCGATGAACTTGGCGTCTGCGTGTTGATAGGGACGTCTGCGTTTGGAGAGAACGAAGTGCCTGGATCGATGTCGCAGATTCCGCTCGATGGCGGTTAGAGTGAGCGAGGGGCTGATGACAGCGACGATGACGTCAAGCAGAAACCTGGTTAGTCGCCAGTTGCTGATGGACCTGGATGGGGTACCCCCAGGGGGAAAAAGATTCGGCCTGATAGAGAAGCGAATCGATCAGAAGGGCGATGAGAAGCTTGGCAAAGACGTATACGCGGAGATTTTCCTGGGTCCGTGCCGGCACTTGGTCGAGATGCAGGATCGATTTGAGCGTCTTGAACTTCATCTCGATCTGCCAGCGAAAACGATAGAGTTGCAGAACGCTTTCGGCCGAGAACCCCGAGGGCAAATTGGTCAACACGAACATGTATCCAGCTGCTTCGAGCGTGCGCACATCCACTGCCGCTCCGCCCTTTTTGCTTCGCTCGGCGAGCACCTTCTGCCGGGACTGAGCCGCGGCCACCTCACTCTTGCGGATGGCCACCAGGCGTGCTTGGACCCATTCGCCTTTGGGTCCGAGAAATCGAACCGGAAACTCGCCGGCCTGGGCTTCAGGCAGAGAGCGAAGGGCCTCAAACAGCGAGAAGGGTTGCCCATCGGCACTCTCCAGCGGGACGTTCGACCACGCAAATCGAACCACAAAGAACGCCCCCCGGCTTGCGACATGCGCCATACCCGCTCGATGTCCGTACCCGCGATCCCCGACCAGGATCTCGCCAGCACGAACAGAGAAGCGCTCCAAAGCCTCGCCTTCCTTCTCATTGGTCAGTTCGATCGAGTCGATGCGGTTCGATCCGAGGTCGAGCCCCAGATGCAGCCGATGGTCGGTTCCGCGTTTCCCGGCTCGGGTGATCCCGGTTGCGTCCAGAAGCCGCACCCGAATCCCGTTTGGAAGGGCGTGTTGCGGATCCACCAGCAATCCGCCCAAAAGCGCCCCCAGCCAATCGCCCGCTCTTACGAATCGCCGGACCAGCGCAACATCACTGACATCGGCCAGTCCCGCCTCCGCCGCCACCGCCGCCGTATCCATCAACGACCGTTCACCCACAGCCCACATCAAGATCAGCCGAAGCAACACCTCAGGGCTCTCGATCTTACGGGCCCGCGTGAATGCTCCCGTCTCGACCGCTAGCGCGTTGACCCTCCCCACGCCACCCACGAATGCCATCAGATAAGGCCACTGGAACTCTATCCACTCCCGCACATCCACCCGTTCCGTCATGCACTTAGCTTACTCTCGGCCGTAAGTTAGTGCACATGGGGTATAGGGGGTGGGGAGTGGGAGCAGAACCTCAAGTAATGCGCGTCATCTGGGTAGTGCACATCATCAGGTAGTGCGCATCGTCAAGTTAGTGCTCGTCGTCCGCGTTTTGCTACCTTCTCCCACTTCCCACACCCCACACCCCACTCCCCACCCGCAGACAAAGAAACATCACGTCCTTCTCCGACTCCCGACCCCCGACTTCCGACTCCCACGAATCACACTTGCATTTGGAAACGACCTTCCCCATACTACGCCTCGCACCTTTCGTGCGACGATCTCAGTAAGGCATCCCGCCGGGCGTTCCAGAGAATGGTCTTCTCCGCCTGATCGTCGGCTTCCGGCCAAACTCGAATTCGAGCAATATCCAGGGTCGTTTATTGAACACGCATGACACCAGACAATCGACAACCGCGTAAGCGCCGCCGCCGCAGACGGCGAACGGGTGCACCGGGGGACGCCTCCGGGGACAGCACTGCGCAAGGCCAGCCCAACGGCAACGTCGCCCTACCAGGCGATCAACAATCCTTCAACGATGGGGCGGGCGGAGGTGCGGGCCGCAGACGCCGCAACCGTTCCCGCCGCCGCGGCGGAAAGCCGCAGGGATACGGCGGCGACGCGCAGCAGGGGCCGCTGATCGATCTCCCGCCGGGCGAGCTCGCTCCTGTCTCCGGAGTCCTCTGGATCAAGCCGAATGGCACCGGACTTCTCGTGCAGCCGTCAAACAACTATGTGCCGCAGCCCGGCGACGCCATCGTTCCGCGGCCGGTCATCGAGCGATTGCACCTGCAGGCAGGCCTGCTCCTTACGGGCAGTGCGCGCAGGGCCGGCAACAATCTCGAGTTCGTCGGCCTGGAGCAGGTCGAAGGAATGGCGCTCGAGGAGTATCGCGAGTCGCGTCGCCCCTTCTCCGAGTTGATCTCGATCGATCCGAATGAAGTGTTCAAGCTCGAGACGGAGCCGGAGCGTTTGACGACGCGCGTCATCGATCTTCTCTCTCCTCTCGGCAAAGGACAGCGCTGCCTCGTCGTCGCTCCGCCAAAAGCCGGCAAGACGACGCTGTTGAAAGACATCGCGCACGGACTCAATCTCAATCATCCCGAAGTGACCCTCTTCGTTCTTCTCGTCGATGAGCGTCCTGAGGAAGTAACCGACTTCCGCCGCTCCGTGGCCAAGGGCGAAGTCGTGGCCTCGAGCTCGGACGAAACCGCCGAGAACCACATTCAGATCGCTGAGGTCGTGCTCGAACGTGCGCGCCGCCTCGTCGAGATGAAGCAGGACGTCGTCATCCTCTGCGACTCCATCACCCGCATGTCGCGCGCATACAACAACGAACAGCGCGGCTCGGGAAAAATCCTCTCCGGCGGCATCGACGCACGGACGATGGAGAAGCCGCGGCGCTTTTTCGGCGCGGCACGCAACGCCGAGGATTGGGGATCGCTGACGATCATCGCCACGGCGCTCGTCGACACCGGCTCGCGCATGGACGAAGTGATCTTCCAGGAGTTTAAGGGCACGGGGAACACGGAGATCGTGCTCGACCGCGGCCTCTTCGAGCGGCGCATTTTTCCAGCCATCAACATCGCCCAGACCGGAACCCGCAAAGAGGAGAAACTGCTTCCGCCGACGGTGCTTCCGAAGACGCACACGCTGCGGCGCGCGCTCGCGGGAACCGACCCGCTGAACGCAATGAAGATGCTCCTCGAACGGCTGCAGAAGTTCTCGTCGAACGATGCGTTTTTGAAGAGTTTCTGAGCCCGAACAGCCCCTTCGGCAAAGCGTTTCTCTGATCCAAAAAACCGTTTTGCGCGGTCACTCCCGCTTTACCCCGAATTCGCGCAAAATCACTGTTTGTTTCCGGGCAACTAGTGTAAAAGGACGGCTACAGTCCAGCTTCCCCCAAACCCGAGTCACGACAGGAGGATTTCTATGTTGCGAAACCGTACCCAACGTTTGTTCATGGCGCTGCTCTGCTGCGTCATTACCGTGGCCGCATTCGGCCAGGGAGGCAACATCACCAACGGCTCGATCAGCGGGCACGTCATCGATGGCAGCGGCGCTCCTTTACCGGGTGTGACCGTTACCGCGACCAATATCGACACGGGCCTGAACCGGAATGACGTTACCTCGGGCACCGGCGAGTACCATCTCAACCTCCTCCCGCCGGGCCGCTATCGTGTCGACGCCGAGTTGGCCGGTCTCGGCAAGACGCGTGCGCCGAGCGTTACCGTCCTTCTCGGCAACGACACCCGCACGGACCTGAAGCTCACGCAACAGGTCACGGAGACGATCACCGTTACGGCGGTCGCGCCAATCATCGATACTCAACGTACGGGAATGGCCGCAGCGGTCACGAACAAGCAGATCGAGAATCTTCCGCTTCTCGGACGTGACTTCCGCGCGCTGGCATCCCTCACTCCCGGCGTCAGCGCGGGCTCGTTCGACGCCACTGCCATCACGGCGAACGGCGCGCGTCCGTTGTCCACCGACTACAACATCGACGGCGCGAGCTCGAACAACGACTTCTTCGGCCAGCAGACCGGCGGCCCGCGCGCGCCGTTCACGTTCTCGCAGGCGGCCATCAAGGAGTTTCAGGTCATCCGCACGCAGTACGACGCCGAATACGGCCGCGGCGTCGGCGCCGTGGTCAACGCCATCACCAAGAGCGGTACGAACCATGTCGACGGCGAGGTGTTCTACTTCGACCGCAAGCAGGCTTGGGCGTCCACCCGTCCGCTCGTTTTCAATACCAACATCAATGGCACCGTTTATCCGCTCGCCATCTCCGACAGCTTCCTGGCAAAAAACTCCACGGAGCCCGGATTTTCACTCGGTGGGCCGCTCGTGCAGGACAGGTTCTTCTACTTCGTGAATGCTGACGGGCAGAAACAGGCGCAGCCGTTCGTGATCGGCAACGACATGCGCACGTCGGCTCAATTCCTCGCCCTCACCGCAGCGCAGCAGGCGGCGGTGCTCGCGAAAATCCAGACCAACGTCGGTGCCCCGTACGAGTCCGGCCTCAACTTTGATCAGGCAAACAAGCTGAACACCTACCTCGTGAAGTTCGATGCGAACTTCGGGGAGAAGAACCACTGGTCGTTGCGCGACAACATTACGAAGTTCGACACGACGAATAGCGGGTCCACGACGACCTTCGGACTCAATCAAACGGACGAAGTCGATAAGTTCTACCAGATCGCTCTAGAAGGTGACACGGTCATCACGAACAACATCTTCAATCAGTTCATCGGCCAAGTCGGCCGCGATCAGCGCCCGGTGACCGCGAGGACTACCGGCACCGAGTTCTCCATCAACTACGGCACGAATACACAATTCTTCGGCGCCGCTGACACCACCCCGAACACGGCTGACGAAAAGAAGTACCAGCTCAAAGACACGCTGAACTACCAATGGCACGGACAGTCGGTCAAAGTTGGCGGCGAACTGCTGCATCGCCACCTGTTCGACTCGTTCCCGCGCTTCGCAGGCGGTATGTATTCCTTCACCGGCCTGACCAACTTCGCCAACAACTTCGCCGGTAGTTTCCAGCAGGCCTACGGCCCGCAGAACGGCGACGTGGCCTGGGATACGAATCTCTGGGGACTGTATGCCAACGACAGCTTCCACGTCGGACCGCGCCTGACCATCGACGCCGGCATTCGTTACGACCTCGAGAAAACGCCGCGTCCGCCCGGCAATGCCTATCCGCTGCATCCGGAACTCCTCACTCAGATCAAGGACGATACGAACAACATCGGGCCGCGGCTCGGATTCGCCTATGACGTCCTTGGCAACGGCCGTTCCGTTCTCCGCGGCGGCAGCGGCAAGTTCTTCGAGTACATGCCGGACATCCTTCTGGCCTCGCCGATCCAGGGCATCAGCGGCGCGCTCATCACATCAACCTTCACCTGCACCACCACCGCGACGAACCCCTGCCCCACCTATCCCAACATTCTTTCTCCGACCGACTTCCTGGCCAAGGCAAAGCTGGGAGCCAATCTGGTCACGATCGGTTCGAACTATCAGGCTCAGGAAGCATTTCGCTCCAGCCTGCAGTTCGAGCAGCAGTTGGGACAGACGTACAGCGCCGGAGTCAGCGCCGTCTATTCGAAGCTGACGCACGTACAGGGCACGGCCAACATCAACATCGTCCCCACCGGCGTGGTCCTCGGCGGCATGCCGGTCTACGATTACTACAGCTCGACCAATCCATTGCGTCCTTACAACGACCTGGGAATCATCCGCGAGATCACCAGTAACGAGCAGGCCTGGTATCGCTCGCAGACCGTGGAGCTCCACAAGCTCGCCGTCAGCGACTCGAACCTGTCATGGGACGCCAGCTATACGCACTCGTCATCGATCGACGACGAAACGAACACGCGTTCCACGTCGACGACCTTCCTCATCGACCCCAGAAACCCCGCGCTCAGCGAAGCAGCGAGCGACAATGACGTGAAGCATCGCGTGGTTGGCGACCTTATCTATCGCCTTCCCTTCGGCTTCCAGGCGTCCGTCGTCGCCTTCTGGCACAGCGGGTTCCCATACACGGGCGCGATCAGCTTCGGCGGCTGCACTCCGAGCTGCCCCGCAAACAGCCTCACCGGCCAGGCACAAACCAGCGTGGCCGCGAATTTCACGCCGGTCTGGCTTGACTCGAGCGGACAGGTCATCGACCTCACTCAGGCTAATGGCTTCACCAAAGCGCAGTTCGCCACCTTCCTGAGCGGAGCCCATCTGGCGCGCAACACCTTCCGCATGCCAAGCGTCTGGGACGGCGACCTCCGCCTGACAAAGAGCTTCAACCTCACGCATGGGATGCAGGTTCAACTCATCGGCGAAATGTTCAACGTCCTGAACAGGAGCATGAAGGTCGTTAGCGGCGTCAATCAGGACCTTTTCCGCATTACCTACACGCAGGCTACTGACAAGTACACGATCACGAATTTCACCAACAACGTTGCTCCGACGGGTTCCCCGGCCAACCAGCAGAAGACGTTCAGTGTCCTCCAGGGATACTCGGGCGAAGTAAGTCCGCGGCAGATGCAGTTCGCGGCGAAACTCATCTTCTAGCTCCATCTCACTCGATTTCCCGAAGGCCGCCCGTTCGCGGGTGGCCTTTTTTCTTGGCCTTCGCCGGCGGCAGCCGCGGAAATCGATCCCTCGAACACTACCAGGGCAGCATGGAACGGGTGCGGAAGTTCCTCTCCGGCGACCCTATCCTGCATGTACTAACTCTTCGCTTCATCGCAGTCGCGAACGGGAGGGCTTCGGCCCTCCCGTTTTTTTGTCTGCGTGATCCCGGTATGGTAGTATTCCCTCGCTATGGTAAAGAAAGTCACCTTCACGCTCGATGACATCACCATCCATCGGCTGAACACGGCTTCCCAGCGCCTCAGGAAACCGAAGAGCGAAGTCGTGCGCGATGCCATCGCCGACTATCACGATCGCGCCGGCAAGCTCAGCGAAGTGGAGCGCCAGCGGATGCTGCGGGTGGTTCGCGAGTTGGTTCCCACCATCCCGAAGCGTCCGTTGAAAGAAGTCGAGAACGAGATCGAAGCGGTTCGCTCCGCTCGCCGCGCCGGTGGACGTGGAGGGATGAGCAGGAGCTCACGCTGATCGTCGTCGATACATCCGCGCTGATCGATGCTCTGACGGGGCCGCGCCGCTCCCTTCCCCGCCTCCTGGAATTCATCGACTCGGGAGAAAGGCTGATACTGCCAACGGTCGTACTCTACGAATGGCTGCGCGGTCCGCGCCTGCCGGAAGAGCTCCATGTCTGCGAAGAGCTTTTCCCGCAGGACCAGGCCGTGGTTTTCGGAGCGATGGAAGCGCACGTTGCGGCCAATCTGTATCGCAAGGTTCGCCGCCCGCGCGGGCGGGAGATCGATCTCACGATCGCCGCTTCGGCCATCCTCCGCGACGCCGCATTGTGGACGCTGAATCGCGACGACTTTCGCGATATCGAAAGCCTGCCGCTGGTCTGATCGCAGCGTCCGTTACCCGACGACCGCGCCGACCAGATCGTACGGATGCGCGTCCGTGATCGCCACGCGCGCGAACGCCGGCAGATCCTTCGGTAGCAGCTCGATGCCATCGTTGATCAGGAGACGTCCGTCGATCTCCGGCGCCTGACCGATCAGGCGACCTTCAAGCAGATGCTCAGTCTCGTCGCAAACACCGGTGATCAGCGCTTCGAATGTCTCGCCGATCTTCGCTTCGTTGCGCGAGCGTGAGATCTCCTGTTGCATCTCCATCAGCTTCTCGCGGCGGCGCTCGGCGGTTCTGCGCGTCGGTAGATCGGGCATCCGTGCCGCGATTGTTGCATCCTCGGCCGAGTAGACGAATGCGCCCATCTGATCGAACTGCGCCCACTCCACGAACTCGTGCAGCTCGCCGAAATCGCGCGGCGTCTCGCCGGGATGGCCGGTGATAAACGTCGTGCGCAGCGACAGGTCGGGCACCAGATCGCGCATCCGCGTCACCATCTCGCGGTAGTCGGAAGGCGATCCGGGACGGCGCATGATCTTCAATACGTTCGCCGAGACGTGCTGCAGCGGGATGTCGCAGTAGGAGGCGAAACGCTTCTCGCGCCCCATCAACTCGAAGAGCGACCAGTCGATCGAACCGGGATACGCGTACAAGAACCGAATCCACGGAAACCCGGTCTCGGCAAGAAGTGTCTGCACGAGCGAGGTCAGACCGTTGGCGATCCCGAGGTCTTCGCCGTAGCGCGTGGTGTCCTGGGCGACGAGACAGAGCTCTTTCACGCCCTGCGCTTCGAGCGCCTGCGCCTCGCGCACAAGCGACGCGATTCCACGGCTGCGAAACTTCCCGCGCATTTGCGGAATCGCGCAAAACGTGCACGGATTCGAGCAGCCCTCGGAGACTTTCAGATATGCATGCGACGTCCCTTGCGCGAGCACGCGCGGGAGATCTTCGTACAACCGGACCGACATCTTCCGGCGCGCCGGAGCGGCATCATCGATGACGCCCGTCACCGCACCCGTAATCGCTTCGAGCGAATCGAGGCCGACGAACGCATCGATCTCCGGAATGGCCTGCTGCAGATCGGCGCGGTACTTCATGACCATGCATCCGGTCACGACGAGCCGCTGCAGGCCTTTGCCCTTCCGCTCGGCAACCTCGAGGATCGTGTCGATCGACTCCTGCTTGGCCGCATCGATGAAGCCGCAGGTGTTGACGATCACGACATCCGCCGCCTCGAGATCATTCGTAATCTCGACCTCGGACTCCTCACGCAACTGCCCCAGCATGATCTCGCTGTCGACAAGATTCTTGGGGCAGCCGAGGGAGATCATGCCGACGCGGCGAATGGGTTTGCTGATGGAAACGTCAATGCTCATGGACAGGCGTTGAACAGGGAGGGGTGCACGGGTATTCTGCGGCGCCGTGTCTACGGAATCATTCCTCCTTCGCGTTGCCACTCGCGCAGACATCAAGGGCATCGCCGCGGTCATGTGCGAGTCGCTGCTGTCGCTCGGACGCAGTGTCTACGACGAGCGCCAGATCGCCAGCGCATTGCTGTACATCGCCCGTCCGGACCAGCAGCTCATCGATGACGGAACGTATTTTGTCGCCGTCGCGGGCGCCAACATCATCGGATGCGGCGGATGGAGCCGCCGCCGCAAGGTGTACAGCGGCAGCGCGACTGCAAACGGGGAGCAAGAGCTGCTCGATCCGGACACGGAACCAGCGCGTATCCGGGCAATGTTCGTGAGACCAGAATGGTCGCGACGCGGCATTGGCCGGCAGATTCTCCAACATGCCGAAGAGCAGGCGGCTGCAGAAGGATTCCAATCGCTTCGGCTCGTTGCCATGCGCAGCGCAGGAGCGATCTACGAAGCTGCCGGATATCGAAAGATCGAAAATTCGCCGATTACTCTCGAAGATGGCGTCGTGCTCGACTGCACGTTGATGGAGAAGAGGCTCTAACCGCCTGCGAGGCCACTAGAAAACCCTTTTGACCAAAGAGACGCAGAGGTCGCAGAGTGCCGGTTCAACTCCGTGTCCTCAGTGTCTCTGTGGTTCATTCTGTCCGACCTAATCGATTCGCCAGATCGCCGCGGCAGCCCCGAATGCGGCGACGTGCTTTCCCAGGCCCGTGTTCATCACCGTGGAGGCAGCGAGCAGTTGTTCGTCGGCGGCCGTGGCGGGAGACAACGACAGATCGAGCGCGCGCGTCACGCTCTCCACGGTACGGTTGTGGAGCTCGATGATCGGGGGCGTGACCGGCTTCGCGGCGTTGACTTCGTGCGTAGCGGGAAGCGCTTCTCCGCGAAGAATGAAAACGCGGAATGACTTCGCGCGTAGCCACTCGATGGCCGCGAGAAGCGTGATGACGTGCCAGTTGCGGTGGCGCCGGTAGACCTTCGCGATCGCGCGGTTGCGCTCGCCGAGGGGCTTGTAGACGTTCGGCTGGATCTCCCATAGCAGCGCGATTTGCTGTCGCGCATCCGTCGTGCCGCTCGTTGCTCCTGCCGAGCCGGGAAGCGTGTGTTGCTGGCCCAACGCCTGGCCGAGCGCGATTGCATCCTCCAGAACCGAGGGGATCACGTCGAAGGAGATGGTCTCGCTTCGGCCGCCGAAATGAGCATTGCGGCCCTGCACCACGATCCCATCCGGAATCGGTTGGCGGTCGAGCATCCTCGCCACATTTGCCGGCACGTCGCCAAGGGGGATGGCTACGCCAGCGGCACGTCCTTCGAGAAGACGCGGGCGGTAGAAGCTCGCAGTCGGCTTCCCTTCGATCCACTTCGGATGATTGCGAATCAGGTACCGCTCCACCAGCCGGCGCCGGATCGTTGCGCAATCCTCGGGCTTGAGCATCCCCGGATCGGCGACTGATTCGGCGATGTCGCCGAAGACCTCCAGCACCTCATCCCCCATCGAGATGAAGAGGTCGAACAACGCCGCCTTCGTCTCCGCGCGGATGCCGAAGGTTTCGAAGATTCGCTCGATGTGTTCAGGGAAGGGCATCGAATTCGTCAGCCGCGGTAGAAGAGAACGTTGCACGCCAAAGCGATCCATCCGGCAGCGAGCAACGACTGCGTGGCTACGCGCCAACGCGGCGACGCCAGCGCGATGATGCCGCCAAGGATCGTGAATTCAACCGCCACGCGAAGGAAGGCCCAGTCCTCCCACCAGAACTCAGTGCCGAGCAGGAAGACGAGCGCGGCGTACAGAAGCCACGACGCTTTGACCGCATTCGGCGCGAGCGATGAGCGGAGCGCGAGCAAAGCGATGATGCCGAAAACGACTACTGCTCCCATCTCGATCAGAACGACCCTGCCTGCAGCGCCCGTTGATACAGCCTCGTGCGCCCGCACGAGAAAACCGCGGAAGGGCAGCATGAAGTGCTCGCCGGTGACGAACGTCATCGGCAAATGCCACAAGCGAAAGAGAAGCGCTTTCCAGCCGAAGTGCGCTGCGAAGGGAACGAGCAGCACGAAGTACATGCGCCGTCGCGGCGTCGTCGCGAGCGCCGTCAGGAGCGCGCCGAGTGCGAACAGCAGGCTGGTCTCCTTCGTCAGCGCAGCGAGCGCGAGAACGCACGCAGCGAGCACGAGCCGCTGTCGTTGCAGCAGCACGAGCGCGATCATCAGCAGCAACACTTCCAGCGGTTCGACCAGATCGCGTGACACCGAAAGGAGAAAGCCGGGATAGAGCGCAAGCGCCAGACAGCTCCAGGCCGGCACGCGCAGGTCGCGTGTCGCGATCACCGCTGCCGCTCCGATTCCGGCCAGCGCCACCAGGTTGACGGCGATCATCATCCATGGCACCGCTGAGCGATTGCCGAGCGAAAGCATCCAGACGAGAAACGGATAGCCGATTCGTTGCAGTCGATAAACGGGATAGTCGAAGTGGACTCCCGCGGCGACGGGCTGCCGCGAGAACGGATCGCAGGCGATGCGGTAGTAAAACTGCCCGTCGTATCCGGACGAGCTTGGCGCGACGAGCAAGCCGGCGGGCGCTGCCTTGTCCGTGAACTCATCGCCGGCGGTCACGAAGATCGTCGGATTGAAATCGTGGCGGCGGAGCTGCACGAAGACGAACGCGCCGTAGAGAAGCAACGTGGCAAGAGCGACGGCTGCGGCACTCTTTCGGATATCGAGACTCTTCGCCGCAGTCATGTTCACGCGCCTATTGTCGGGCAATGCCCCCTCATCCGGCTTCGCCACCTTCTCCCCCCAAAAGCAGGGAGAAGGCGCTCGATGCAAAGGAGTGGCGAGGATTTCCAGATGGCGAGGATCTCGAGATGACGTCGCACAACGGTGAGAACACGGTCTACGCGGCCAACCGCTCGCGCGCCTGATCGAGCAGGCGCCGCACATCAGCCACAGAGGTGATGTCCGCCAGACCGCTGCGGATGTCTTTGCCGTGCGCGATGCCCTTCGAGAACCAGCCGATCACGGTGCGCGCTTTGTGCAGCTTCCAGTTGATGATCTGGGGCGCGTCCTCGATCTTGGCAAGGTAGCGGTGCATGGCGTCGATGCGGCGATCGACCTCGTCCTTGTCGGTTGGGACGCCGAGGATGAGGGCTTGAATGTCGCGGAAGATGAATGGATTGTGCAGCGCCGCGCGGCCGATCATCACGCCGTCGACGCCGGTCGTCTCGAACATGCGGATGGCATCCGCGGCCGTCTTGACGTCGCCGTTGCCGAAGACCGGGATGGTCAACTCGCTCTTGATGCCGGCGATGTAATCCCAATCGCTCGCGCCGGTGTACGCCTCGTTGCGCGTGCGGCCATGAATCGCGATCGATGCCACACCGATCTCCTCGAAGCGCCGCAGCAGCGGCAGAACGTCGTCGCTCTCCCACCCTTTGCGCACTTTGACCGTGACCGGGATCTTGACGCGCCGCTTGATCTTCTCGACGACGCGCGCGGCGCGATCGAAGTCCTTCAACAACGCAGAGCCGGCGCCGCTCTTGACGACCTTCCGCACCGGGCAGCCCATGTTGACGTCGACGATATCGACTCCCTCGGCCTCGACGATCGCGGCAGCGTCATCCATCCGATCAGGATCGCCGCCGTAGATCTGGATCGCCACCGGCCGTTCCTTCTCGTCGAACTTGAGCATCTGCTTCGTCCGTACGTTGTCGCGCGTCAACCCCTCGGCGGAGATGAACTCGGAGACGACCAATCCCGCGCCGCCAAGCTCTTTCACCAGCGAGCGATAGTACGTATCCGTCACCTCGGCCATCGGGGCGAGCGCAAGCGGCGGATCGATCAGGACTCCGCCAATGTAAAACGGCTTGTTCAGGGTGGTCATCGGAATGCTCTGCAACGCGGCGGACCGGAAGCCTGTTCCACCCTCGCGGTGCTACGATGTCCGCCCGTCCCAAAACAACGCACCAAATGAATGGAGGCTTTTCATGCGCCTGAAAATGATGTCCCTGCTGCTTTCCCTGACGCTCCTCGTACCGGCTTTTGCCTTCGCCGCGTCGCTGGCCGACGTCAAACTCGACGACAAAGTGGTCGTCAACGGCCAGACGCTCTCGCTGAACGGCATCGGGCTGCGCAAGAAGTTCTTCATCAAGGTCTACGTCGGAGGCCTCTACCTCACGGCGAAATCATCCAATCCCGCGACGATTCTGGCTGCCGACTCGCCGCGCCGCATGGTGATGCATTTCCTCTACGGCGTCGGCAAAGACAAGATGTGCGAAGCGTGGGATGAAGGGCTGGAAGCGAATACGCCGAATGCGTCCGCCGAGGTGAAGAACGCGTTCAAAACGTTGTGCTCGTGGATGGAGGAGATTCCGAAAGGCAACCGCCTCGTCCTGACGTACGTGCCAGGCACCGGCACGACGGTCGAAGTCAACGGCAAGGCAAAGGGAACGCTGCCGGGCAAAGCGACCGCCGACGCGATCGTGTCGACGTGGATCGGACCGAAGCCAGCGATGGGCGACGACTTCAAGAACGCGATCCTCGGGAAACCGTGAACCTCCTGCGCTAACCTCCCATCGAGCGCCTTCTCCCCCACGCTTTTCAGTGGGGGAGAAGGTGCTGAAGGCGGATGAGGGGGGCGCACCAATCCAGCGCGCGCCGGCAATCTACGCGGCGTCTGTGAATGAAGCAAAACCGCCAGCGAGCCGCTGGCGATACAGCCGCCGGGCCGGCGGCGCTACGTTCGTGCGGCGCTACGTTCGTACGGCCTCTACGATTTCTTCCTGCACACGAAGAACAGCTTCACCGTTCTTCCCTCGAACCAGGGATCGAACTCGTGCTCTTCGATCGGCTCTAATCCGCCGGCGGCCAGCGCGGCGATGATCTCGTCGCGCTCGTAGCAACGTTGCGTGTGGCGCTCACGAATGGCGACGCGCTCGCCGCGGGCGATCGCCCAACCGGTGACGAGCGCCCGGCCGAGCTTCTCGCGGCGGCGATACGTGGTAGCGATCTCGAGATGAAAGTCCGGCCCTTCGTCAACGAACGGCTCCTTCATCCCCCAGACCTCCGGATAGATCTCCGGGTGGTTCATGTCGAAGAGGAACTGCGATCGGCCGTCCATGACCCGCGCGATCTCAGAAAACGCTAGCGCGAGATCGGATGGCTCCAGCATATGGTTGAGCGAATCGTAAAGGCAGGTGATTCGCGAGAACGTCCCGCGCAGCGGCAGCGCCCGCGTGTCGCCGGCGATCAGGCGCGCGGCGCGGCTGCGAGCCACCCGCAGCATGACCGTGGAGAGATCGACGCCGGTCGACACGAATCCGCGGCCCGCAAAAAACGGCATGGCCAGGCCGGTGCCGCAGGCGACATCGAGATGCATCCCCCCTTCGACAGGGTAACGCTGCAACACCTCGGCGAGCAGCCGCCGCACGGCGCGAAAGTATCGCTGACCAAGCGCTTGATCGTATGCGTAGGCAAACGCGCCGTAGGACTCCGAAGCGCTCATTTGCCGGGGGTCGGGAGTCGGGAGTCGGTAATCGGAGTTTTCGGGCTCGGTTTTCTCCGACCCCCGACACCCGTCGTCGCTACGACCAACGGTAAAATCCCTCGCCCGTCTTCTTGCCGAGCTTTCCGTCCGCGACCATTCGTCGCAGCAACTCGGGGGGATCGAAGCGCAAGCCGAGCGTGGAGCAGAGGTACTCCGCGATACCGAGGCGTACGTCGAGACCGACGAGATCGGTCAGCCGCAACGGACCCATCGGATGGTTGTAGCCGAGCTCCATCGCTTTATCGATGTCTGCTGCCGAGGCGACGCCGTCTTCCAGCATGCGGATCGCTTCGAGGCCGAGGGCCACGCCGAGGCGTGAGGTGGCAAAGCCGGGCGAATCGCGGACGACGATCGCCGTCTTCCCCATCTTCTCCGCCACTTCAGTCACCTGCTCCACTGTCTCATCTGAGGTCCGCTCGCCGCGCACGACCTCGATCAGCTTCATCAGATGCGGCGGATTGAAAAAATGGAGCCCTACGAATCGATCGCGGCGCTCCACCGATTGCGCCAGAAGCGAAATCGAGATCGACGATGTGTTCGAGGCGATGATCGTCTCTTCTCCGCAGAAAAGATCCGCCTGCCCCAGGAGATTCTTCTTGAGATCAATATCTTCGGGCGTCGCTTCGATGATCAGATCGGCGGCACGCACCGCAGGCTCGAGGTCGGAGGCAAGATGAAGGCGGCTGCTTGCCGCGGCGGCATCGTCAGCCGTCACCTTCCCGCGCTCAATCCCCTTTTGAAGAATCGATTCGATCGACGCTTTGGCAGCATCGAGCGCGGCCGCATCCGCATCGTGGATGACGGTCTCGTAACCAGAGACCGCAGCGACGTACGCGATTCCGCGCCCCATCGTGCCGGTGCCGATGACTGCGATCTGCCGGATCGGGTTCCGAATCGTCTTCCCGGTCGTCTTCCCAGTCATATGCCGCGGAGTCTACACCGCGCGCATGGCCAGCTTCAGGATCTCGCGGTGCGTGAAGTAGTTCACGGCGGGGTCGTCGAGGTGGAAGCTGTAGGTAAACTTCTCGTCCGTGTCGGCCACGAAGGTGAAGCGGAAGTAGCGGTTCTCCGCGCCGCCGAACTCCTTGACGCTGGCGGAGTAGCCGTCATCGGGCTCGACCTTGATGACGCGGTAGAGCCTGTGCGCGCTGATGGGAAGGTCGTCCGGCGGATAGTGGATGAACTGAATCGCGTAGATCTGTTTCGGATCGATCTCGCGCTCCGGATAGCCACCCTCGTCGCCCTCTTCTCCCTCGCCGGTGAACCAGGTCTCTTCCTCTTTGAACAGCACGAGGTTGGCCGAGCTCTCGGTCATCGGTGAGACGCCCTGATCGAGGTGAATGTGCTGCTCCGGATCGCTGGAATCGCGAAGCTGCGTGAGAAGGTCGATCATGTACTGCAGGCCTTCGCGCGTGCCGGTGAAGGCAACTTCCTCGTCTTCGTCCGAGATCCAGACGTCGAGCCAGGCATTCTTGGGGAGTTTGACGCGGCTTTCGAGCGTGTCGAAGTTCACTGCGGCGAACCCGAGGCGCTTGGCAGCCGCGGTGAGGAAATCGTTGCAGTGAGGATCTTCGACCAGATGCGCCCGTGCGTAGTCGATCGCCGCCTCGTACGCACGTTTGCGTCCGAAATCATGCGTTAGATCGAAGGGGATGATGATTTGGTCGAGGAGCTGGTTGTATCGCTCGGCAGGTCGTGACATAGGCGTTAGGTCACCCTGACAACGCCTTGAAATCTATCATATTTCCTTGGGGTGGATGGGGGTGGGGAGTGGGGTGTCGGGGGTGGGAGCAATCAGAGATTAGAGTTGCCAGAGATCAGAGACAAGCAGGAATCAGAGATCAGATCTCAGGTCAGCGATCTGATCTCTGGCGAATCTCTGATCTCCTGTCTCTGATCTCTTGTCTCACTCCCACACCCCACCCCCTACTCCCCACACCCCGTCACCCTCTGTCCCGCACCTTCCAATCCTTGTCGAGATCTGCCAGGAAGCTGGCCAGGTCCTCGGCGTGCTCCTCTTCGACGGCGAGAATCCCTTCCAGCATGCGGCGCGTGGTGTAGTCGTCGTCGCCGATGTAGCGGATCATCTCGGTGTACGAGTCGATGGCCACACGTTCCGCGACGAGATCCTCTTTGATCATGTCGAGTAGCGTGTTTCCTTCGACGTACTCGGAATGGGAGCGCAGCAGCATCCCCTCGGGGTTGAGATTCGGCGCGCCGCCGAGCTGCACGATGCGGCCGGCGAGTTGGTCGGCGTGTCCCTGCTCCTCGTTCGCGTGCTGCAGAAACTCCTGCGCGATCGGTTCCGCATGGATCCCCTGAGCCATGAAGAAATGCCGCTTGTAGCGAAGGACGCAGACGATCTCGGTCGCCAGCGCCTCGTTGAGCAGCTTGATCACGGTCTCGCGGTCGGCGCGATAGGCCTCGGTCACCGCTCCTTCTTCGATGTGCTGCCGGGCACGGCGCCGAAGCTCCTGAACGTCGGTCAAGAAAGGCTTGTCATTCATTGTTGCGTTTCTCCTTCAGGCCTCGCTTGCAAGAATCATCGCCGGTCCGCCCCGAAGCGCGTTTGGCGCGCATCATAGGTCCGTCCGCGCCAGAGCAATTTGCGCCGAACGCCGGTCAGCCACGTCGATCGAAGGAAGATCCACAGCCAGATCGCGCACATCACCGGATGCAGCAGCAGCGCGTTGTCCAGCCGATAGCGGAGCGAGCGAAAAAGGATCAGGCGCGTCGCGGTGATGACGATGATGGTGGCGATGCTGATCCGGTCTCCCGCCACCGCGAGCAGATACGGCAGGATGTGAAAGACGAAAGAGCCGATGGCGGCCAGAAAGGCGACCACGTAGTTGCGGCCGAAGACCGCAAAAGCGTTCTTGGTGAACCCTTCGATCACTTCGCGAAGCCCGTGGTACATCCGCAGCGCGACCAGGTCGTCCGCGCGTACGACAACGGTCAAACCGCCAGCACGGCGGATCAAACGGGCCAGTCCCACATCGTCGACGACCGAGTCTTTCAACGCCTCGTGGCCGCCCGCGGCTTCGTACGCATCACGCAGCACGAGATTCCCGGTGCCGCCGCCGATCGCCAGCGCCACGCCGCGGGTTCGGTTCGAGAGCCATGTCGGCAGAAAAGAGAAGCAGGTCATGGCCAGCATCGGCATCGATGCGTTCTCGCCGACTCCGTGCATCTCGAAAAAGGGCAACAGCGTCAGCAGCGCCGGCCGCCTTTGCTCCATCGATGCCACAGCCGCACGCAGCGTGTCGGGGGCATAAATCACGTCGGCATCGACGAACAGGAGAATCTCGCCGTGCGCGCCGCGGCTGCCCTGGTGCAGCGCCCACGGCTTGCCCAACCAGCCGTCGCCGGGTTCCTCACCGTCGACGACGACGAGCCGCTCGTCCTCGATGCCGCGAAGAATTGCGCCGGTGGCGTCGGCGGAGCGGTCGTTGACGACGATCAGCTCGAAATGCGGATAGGTCTGCGCCAGAAACGCCCGGACCGTCCGCTCGATGACGCGCGCCTCGTCGCGAGCGGGAATGATGATCGACACCAGCGGCTCGCGCGCCGGCCGTTCATCGCGGCGCAATCGCGGAATGAGCGCGAGATTCACGACGGTGCGGAAGAACGCCAGCACCCATGCGGCGAGGACGATGAGGGTTAAGAGGCGCAAGTCAGAGGCGAATGTATCCCCTGCTACGCCGGCCCGATCTTCCGCTGCGCTTCCAGCGCGTACGGCGAGTCGGGAAACTCCGTCACGATGCGACGGTAGGTCTCCTTCGTCTTCTCCGGGTTTCCCTGGACTTCAAAGTCGTGCGCGAGAAGCGAGAGAAGCGAGTCGGCAGGCAGTGAGGGCTCGCTCTTGCTGATCTCGGCCTGGAGCTCCTGTGCAACCTGAGGCGCCTCGCCGTTGTCGATCCGGAGCTGGTAAAGGCTGTAGCGGGCGCCGTTGACCAGAAGGTGTTTCGGATTACGGTTGATGAATTCCTGCAGCATCGTGCGGGCTCCCGCCACATCGCCCTTCCCGGCCTGAATGCGGGCCAGGTAAAGACTGGCAACATCGGATGCGTCGGTGCCGCCGTAGTTCGAGGTAACGGTTCGGAACTGCTGCTCCGCCGCGGCTGTACGCTCCGCTTCCGTCTTGAACTTCGCGTTGGGGACCGGCTGGCCTCCCGCGGCCGGCATCAGCGGCGACTCGATCGTGTCGATCGCTGTCGAAAGATCCTGCTGCGCCTTCTGCTCGCGGTTGGAGCGGTAAAAGAAAACGCCGTAGATGAGGACGGCGAGGACGACCGCGCCGCCGGCGATGAAATAGAGGAGGCGCTGGTTATCCCGCGCCCGGGACGACAAGGAACCGATCTCGTCGACAAACTTGTCGTGTCTTAGGTCTCTGCGATGCTGGCGATCCATGGAAAGGGCGGCCTCCGTCAAAAAGTGGGTGACTCTAACCTAGCGTCGGGGAACGGTCAAATGAGGGTGGGGATTCCGTGGGGTGTCGCGTTGGCCACGGCGCGTACCCCACCGGGACACGGTGGGTGTCCCAGTGGGACACGGTCGGTGTCCCAGTGGGACATGGTCGGTGTCCCAGTGGGACACGGTCGGTGTCCCAGTGGGACATGGTCGATGTCCCAGTGGTACATGGTCGGTGTCCCAGTGGGACACGGTCGGTGTCCCAGTGGTACACGGTCGGTGTACCAGTGGGACATGGGGGGTGTACCAGTGGGACATGGGGGGTGTACCAGTGGTACATGGCCGGTGTTCCAGTGGGACATGGCCGGTGTTCCAGTGGGACATGGGGGTGTACCAGTGGTACATGGCCGGTATTCCAGTGGGACATGGGGGTGTATCAGTGGGACATGGCCGGTGTTCCAGTGGGACATGGGGGTGTATCAGTGGGACATGGTCGGTGTCCCAGTGGGACATTGGGGGGTGAACCAGTGGTACATGGTGGGTGTCCAGTGGGGCGGGTGGTTGTCCCACTGGTGTCTCAACGGCCACCCAACTTCCCCCCGGTTGGCCAGCTAACAACCCCCCCTTGGAGTCTGGTCATTGATGGGTTGCCGGGTATCGGGTTCTGGTCTGGCGGGGCATAGTCAATAGGTGGCACCCCGGAAGGCAACCCAGCAGCCCGGCAACCCGGAAAACACCGCATGATCGTGCACACATCCCCTCGTGATCGCGATACAATAACAACTGCGCTCGCGGGTACTGTTGTTGCAGAGGGGCGAACGCATTCTCCTTCACTATCGATCACTCGGAGCTCCCATGGCCGCGCGGGCGTTGACAGCAGTCGTTGCATTTGCACTTTTCACCGCCTTACCTGCGGCTGCCACGCCTGCGAACATCGATGCGGGCGCGACCATCCTCTGCTATCACATCGTCGAGTCCCCGCAGGACCCGCGGATGGAGGTTTCGCGAGAGGCATTCCGCCAGCAGATGCGCTACCTGGCGATGACCGGCTACAACGTCATCCCTCTTCGCGAGCTCTATGACTACGTAACCGGAAAGCGGGCATCGCTTCCGAAGAACGCGATCGTCATCACCTTTGACGACGGATGGCGCAGCACCTATACGGAAGTCTTCCCGGAGATGAAGCGCTACGGATTTCCGTTCACCATCTTCATTTATCCGGCGATCGTCGGCCAGACCTCGCACGCGATCAACTGGAAGCAGCTCAAAGAGATGTCCGACGCCGGCGTCGACATCGAGAGCCACTCCCTTTCGCATCCCTTCCTCACGCGTCGCCGCCACGCCGATCTCGACCAGAAAGCCTACAACGCCTGGCTCGAAAAGGAGCTGAGCGACAGCAAACGCCTGCTCGAGCGCGCCACCTCGAAGCCGGTGCAATTCCTCGCCTATCCGTTCGGCGACTTCGATCACTTCCTCGTCGACAGCGTCAGCAAAGCCGGCTATGAGGCTGCGCTGACGTGTGAGTCCGGACGCGTTCGCCGCGGCAGCAATCCACTGAGGATGCGCCGTGTCGTCGTCGAGAAGAAAGTCGATTTCGTCAGCTTCCGCCATTACCTCGGCGCGGGCTCGATGCGTGTCGACGACATGACTCCGCTGCCCGGCGTGATTTACGACCCGGCGCCGATGGTCACCATCTCCGCCAAGATCCCGCATCACGAGTCGATCGATCCGAAGTCGGTCGGGATGGCGCTCCTCTCCGCTGCAGGCTCCCTCCCCTTCTCGTACGACCCCGAGACCGGCGCGATCTCCGTAGCCGCAGTCAAGGAAGCGCTGCAGGGAACCTATCAGCGCGCCCTGGTCTGGGCCAACGACATCAAGTCCGGCAAGCGCGTGGAGGCGAGCTGGGTTTTCAAGCTGCCGGAACCGCGGCTTCCCGTTCTGCCTTCGCTCGTGAGCGACCCGCAACGCGTCACTCCCGGCCCGGAAACCGCGCCGCAAGCGCAATCCGGCGCAGCGCAGGCTGTTGTCTCCAGCGGCGCAGGTTCGGGATCCGTCACGCGGCCACAGCGCGCGCCGAAGGGATAAAGTGGTCGCTCTCTTGATGCGCTGAAAACCGTTTCACGCGGAGCCGCGGAGGACGCGGAGGCTTTCTCCGCATCTCCGCATCTCCGCGTGACAAATCTCTTGATCACGCCGCTAGAACCGCCGGCTGATCCCCGCCGACCAGAACACGTTCGGCGGTGTCGTCCCTCGGGCGCCCCAACCAATGGAGACATCGAGCTGCGTGTTGCTCCCGATGATCCTCACGGCGCCGGCGTCGACCGTCAGCGCCGTCGAGCCGCCGCGGCTCTCCGGAGACTGAAGGGCTCCGTCGACGAAGACATTGGCGTGATCCGAGAGGTTGTACTGCACGGTGAGCGCTGCCAGTCCGGCGGTGAACCGCCCATCGCCGTCGTCGAGTGAGGCCACGCCGATGTTCGGATTCAGCGACCATCGTTCGCCGAGGTTGATGTCGGCGGCCAGGCGGAGATCGCCGGTCGTCGAGTGAGAGCGCTGGGAACCGCTGCCTGATGGGACGAAGGCCCGGACGATCACACCAAGCGAAGGCGCGTCGGCAAAATGAACCTTCGCGCCGATCGACAACGGCGCAAGCTCGTCGGTGCCGCTGGAATGAACGAAGCCGTTGCCTTCAACGCGCAGCTCGACAGCCTTCGTCAGACCGTAGCGCAGCAACAGGGGCGTCGAGATCGATACACCGTCCGAGGCATGATCGCGCTCGAGACCGGCCTCAATCTGAAAAGTGCCCCGCCCAACGACACCACTACTGTCAGCCAGGCCAGGCCGGTCCGCATTGATGAGATCCGCGTCCTGAGCATGAACGGCAGTTGCCGCCGCAGCAAAAAGAAGGAGCGCAACGAGTTTCTTCATGTGCAAAGAGTATCGCAAGGAGTGCAGGCGTCTCGCCTGCGGCCGTAGGGCGTCTCGCCCGACGGTGGTGTCCGAATCGATAAACTCCATTCGGAGGATTCCCAGAACTTGGCCAAGGTCAAAACAACGCAAGCCGGTCGATCCTACGGACCGCTCGTAGTCGTCGCGTAATTCCGTCGGGCGAGACGCCCGCCGGCCGCAGGCGAGACGCCTGCACTCCTCTGTTACCATGCGCGCCGCACATGGCGCTCACATCAAAGCAACGGCAGTACCTCAAGGGGCTGGCCCATGCTCTTGAGCCTGTCGTGCGCGTCGGCCGCGGCGGCGCCAGTCCGTCTGTCATCGAAGAGACGAAGCGCTCGCTGGCCGCGCATGAGCTGATCAAAGTCCGCATCGAAAACGATGACTCCGCGCAGCGCCGTACACTCGGCGAGGAGCTGGCGCGCGCGTGTGATGCCGAGGTCGCGGGCAGCATCGGCAAGTTAGCGATTCTCTATCGGGCCAAAGACGAAGAGCCCGAGATCGAATTGCCCGTGTAGCGCATCGCGATCCGGGCGGCCACGCCGCCGCGCTGTCGCAAGCACAGATCGAACAGTGCTCCACACAAAACGAAGGGCAGCCTCGCGGCTGCCCTTCGCACGTAACTGCTGTGAAGATGATTACGGAAGCATCAGACGAATCACTACGCGGCGATTGCGGAGGCGGCCTTCGCCGGTGGTGTTGTCGCCGACCGGCTCACGGCCGTCGCGGCCTTCGATCGTGATGCGTGCCGGATCGATTCCATGGCGCGTCACGAGGTAGTCGCGGACCGCTTCAGCGCGGCGGCGATCGAGATCCTTATTCGGACCGGTGTTTTCCTTGTCGTCGTTGTAACCGATGGCGATCGCGGTCGCAGTCGGCTCCTGCTTCATGCGTAGAGCGACGTCATCGAGGATGGCTTTGGCGATGTTCGACAGCCGCGCCGAACCGGCTTCGAAGTGGATCTCGTCGGTACGGAGCTCGGTCGGAACGTGCGGCACGGTCACCGGCGGCGGCTCAGGCGGAGCGACCGGCGTCGGGGGCGGTGGCGGAGGCGGCGGCTCCGGCAGCGGAGCGGGCGGCGGAGGCGGCGGGGCAACGGCTGCCAGGTGGAGCGGCGCGAAGGTGATCCCGACCAGTGCGGAGAGGCCGCAGTTATCAAGCTCCGTCACCGCGCACTCGGCGTGATCGCGGCTGTACTTCGAGGCGTTCCAGCGCACGCCGCCGTTGAGCGACCAGCCGCTGTCGCCGATCCAATGGCGCAAGCCGGTCACAAGAATGATGGGCGACTGAGGCTTCACATCGCCGCCTGTGTACGCAATTGTGTTGATCTCACTGATCCAGTTGGTCGTGCGCCAGAAGTGAAGAGGATGATTCCAGCCAGCCTCGAGGAGCAGTTCATTCGGCAGCTTCGCCGAATCGGGAACGAGGAACGGGTAGTTCGAGTTCTTGGCGCTGCGGTCGCCGGCGATCGTGTACGTACCGCCCACCGTGAACTGGCTGGCCGTGTAGTGCAGACCAGCGCCGAAGTTCGTGCTTCCGCTGGCGATGCCGCTATCGTTGTTGCCGGTTGGAAGATCCGCAAACAGCGAGACGGCCAGGTGCGAGGTGGCCGACGACGGGCCGAAGCTGAGCTTCGTGGCCAGGTGAAGAGGAGCCGTTCCACTGTCGGAGAATGGCCCTCGGTAGTAGAAGCCGTTGATGAACCCGTTGCGATCGCCTCCGTTGCCTCTGATGCGGTCAAACGGGAGCGAAGCCGTGATTTCCCAGTTGTCTGTTAAACCATACCCGACCGACCCGCTGAGGCGATCCAGGTCGTAGCCCATGTTCTTGTGGGCGCGCGCCGACGGGATGATGAAGGGACCGGGAGCCGCGTCGAGTCCCCAGTTCTGGTAGTAGACGCCGAACGACCAGTCACCACGGCGCAACGTGTCGGCGGTGATCACGTTGAAAAGACCGGTCTCGCCCGAGGCAGTGGGCGCAACCAGCGCGGCCTGTTCTTCTGGCGTAATCGTAGCCAGTGTGCCGGCCGACTGAGCGAATAGCGACGGCACGATGAGGAAACAAAGCAACGGAAGCAAGGATCGGAGTCTCAAGCGCAACAAGTAACACCTCCTAAGGTTCGAACGGTCTGCCCGCCATGTACTGCCCGGCGCGGTTTACAAAAAATGTGCCAGAGCCATGCGAATGAAGACGATAAAGGCTTCAACGCCTTGAGCTTACCATAACTTGATCGAGGTCAACTCAGCCTTGGATTCATTCACTTTGATAGGATGCCGGCATGCGTATCCGCCCGACCGCCATCTCCTTCGCGGTAATTCTTGCAGCGACCGCGACGCTCGCGCAGCAGCCGGCCCCCGCGCCACCGCCGCCGACCGACACGGCTGCCCCGCAGACGACACCAGCGCCGCAGCCTCCGCAGGCGGCTCCTGTGCCATCGTTGCCGCCGCCACCCGACATCACGACACCCCCGGTCACCCCTCCGACGCCGCCGCTCTCGCTTTCACCTGTTGCCGCCACCGGCTACGACAGGCGTGACGCGCTGCCAAACATTTATCTCGCCGATGGACAGGCCAGCATCCGGCTGCGGAAGCTGATCAAGAACGTGCTGTTCGAGAGTCAGATCGACTACAAGTTCGTCACCGGCGACATCAGCACGTTCCTTCGCTACAAGTACTACGCGCAGAACTTCACTTACAAGATCGCCGTGTTCGACTCGATCTCGTTCGGCGCCATCGGCAGCCACAGCGATGAATTCGAGCGCGTACGCGGTGGCCTGCTGCTGCTCGAGTTCCCGCGCGACTACGACCATCGCTACTTCACGCTGCTGCAGGATGACCGGCTCACGTTCGGTGACGTCACCCGCGTCGATAACCGTAAGAACAACATCTATACGAAGTTCGGCTATCAGTACGGCACCGAGTTCGACGAACGGCTGAACGCGATCGTCGGCGAAACACGCGGACGGCAGGTGCCCGTGCTCACCGTGTTTCGCGAAGTCGGGCCGCAGAAGTTCAGCTACGCCGCCGCCCTCACCGAATCGGCAAGGTTCTCTACCGGCGACTACAAATACACGAAGTTCGAGACAGAAGCGATCCGCCGCTGGGATCTCACCGCCACACAATTCATCGTCACGCGTGGACATTTCGGCACGTTCCTGACGAAGGACACTCTCTGCGCGAAGGGCGACGTCACGACTCCCCAAGTCGAGTGCTACTCCGTCCCAGGCTACGAGATGTTCAGCCTCGGCGGACGCGAAGCGCTCCGTTCCCTCTCCACTTCCAACAGTGTTTCGGCCGGCACGAACGAGTTTCACGTCACCAACGAGTATTTCGTTCCCGTCTTCCGCAATCGCGATTTCCGCTACCATGCCCTGCACTTCAACACGATGTATGCAATCGGCTACACCGGCTTCGGCAACGCTGCATTCACGACACGTGATGTTTTCAGAACCCGCGATTTCGCCGTCGACGCCGGCCTCGGCACCGAGATGGCCCTGAGCGTGCGCGACTTCGACGTCCTCCTCAGCGTCCTCTACGCGCATACGTTCCGCGCGCCGGAAGAGCGCAAAGGAAACAAAGTCCAGTTCTCAATTCACACGATACGGTGAGAATCAGAGATCAGGGAACAGAGATCAGAGACAAGAGATCAGGGGCTGTCGCATCGTCTTCCTGATCGCTGATGTCTCTGATCTCTGTTCCACTGATCTCTGACTTTCACTGATCTCTGACCCTCACCTTTTCAACGACATCTGCACCGCGCGCACGCCGGCGATGTTCCGGACTACGTGAACGGCCATGTCTTTCTGCAGCTCGTTGGAGACCGTTCCGATCAGATGGACCACTCCGTGGCTCGAGACGACCACGATCTGCGCTCCGTCGAGTCCGCGCTGGAGCGCCAGTCCGCGCTCAGCGTCACGCGCGATCCGCGCATCGTCCGGAACGGCGTCAATCAGGATGAGGTTGGCCACGCGGTTGTAGCCGAGAGTCTGCGCAACCTCAGCAGCCCGTTCGGCCGACGCCGCGTCGCTGGCGTGGCCGCGAAGAATGACGATTCCGCCGACTTCGACCGCGCGGAATCCTTCCAGGATCACACCGCCACTGACGAAATGGGCGCTGAACTGGGCGGTGACATCGTGCGTGGCTGGCGGCTCCGCGACCGCGGAAACCGCGAATAACAGGGCCACGAGAACCCCGGCCCACGTCATCGGATGCGGAGTCTTGTTTGCGCTCATGAGAGCAAACAAAGCATCCCTGATGCCAATGTTAGTAGCCTATTGTTGGAACGAGTTAGCCGAGCGGCCGGGTTCTCAAGCCGCTCTGTTCGGCAAGGCAACGAGCGTTGGAGGCTCATCGCTTGCGGAGCCATGCCGATGATGTATCTCGACCTGCCAGACCAACAGAGCAAGCAGGCCGATGATCGCAACCATAGCCAGTAGCGCGGTGATGCGTCGGAGCACGTTCATCATGAAGGCAAAGCCTGTGCCCGCTATTGTAGCGCTGGGGTGTCGTGGATCGAGAGTCGGGTGTCGGAGAGGGCGGGTGGGTGGGTTGCTGGGTTGCCGGGAGGTTGCTGCCTAGCGAAAATGCCACAAGACCACGAGACCGCGATACCCCCCGATCCAACGGTCCCACCCACCCCCACCCGCTCCGACACCCGACTCCCGATCCACGACTCCCCCAACCAGCTATCATCCGCGCGCATGAAAGCGATTCTGATTCGCGAGCACGGTGGCCTCGACAAGCTAACGATGGCCGATGTGCCTGACCCTGTCCCGCGGCCCGGCGAGGCGGTCGTGCGCGTCCGCGCGGTCGCTCTAAACCATCTCGATCTCTGGCTGCGCCGAGGAGTTGCGGGGCACACGTTTCCGCTGCCGATGATTCCGGGGTCGGAAGTGGCCGGCGTCATCGAGCATGTCGATGATCCGAACTGGCGCGCCGGCGACGAAGTGATCGTCGCACCCGGCTACTCCTGCGGTCACTGCATCGCCTGCCTCTCAGGGAACGATCCGCTCTGCCGCCACTACGGTCTCTTCGGAGAGACGATCAGCGGCGGTGCGGCGGAGAAGATCGCCGTCCCGATTCGCAATCTCATCCGCAAACCGGCCGCGCTTTCGTTCGCCGAGGCCGCGGCGTTTCCACTCGATATGCTCACCGCCTGGCACATGCTCATCGCTCGTGCGCAGCTCCGCATCGGCGAGACCGTTCTCGTTCACGCCGGCGGCTCCGGCGTCGGCAGCGCTGCAATTCAGATCGCAAAGCTGTTTGGCGCGACCGTCTACGCCACGGCGGGAACCGCCGGGAAAGCCTCACGCGCCCAAGCCCTCGGCGCGGACGCAACCATCGTCTACACCGAGACCGACTTTCTCGATGACGTGCGCCGCCTGACCGGCAAGCGCGGCGTCGACGTCGTCTTCGAGCACGTCGGCGGCGAGACGTTCGAGCGCTCGCTTCGCGCCCTGGCTCGCGGCGGCCGCCTCGTCACCTGCGGCGCAACGACGCGCGGCGAAGCAACCATCAACCTCCGCCTCGTTTTCTTCAAGCTCCTCTCAATCCTCGGCTCCACGATGGGCAGCCTGGCCGAGTTGCACCAGATCGTGAAGCTCGTCGAGCAGGGACGCCTGCATCCGGTGATCGACCGCATCCTCCCCCTCGCCGAAGTCGCCGAAGGACATCGCATCCTCGAAGCGCGGGAAGCGTTCGGGAAAATCGTGTTCGAGGTGTGATGGTCAACCTTCGCGGACAACCACCACCGGGCGGGGACGCCCGGCGGCCGCAGGCGAGACCCCTGCACTCCTCGGCCAACCTATAATCCACAAGTGCCCCGCATCCAACTTCTCCCCTCCGATCTCATCAACCAGATCGCGGCCGGCGAGGTCGTGGAGCGGCCGGCCTCGGTGGTCAAGGAGCTTGTCGAGAATGCCATCGACGCTGGCGCGATGGTGATCGACGTCCTGCTGGAAAACGGCGGAAAGAAACTGATCGAAGTGCGCGACAACGGCTCGGGGATGGCCCACGACGACGCGCTCCTCGCTCTCGAGCGTCACGCCACATCGAAGATTCGCGGCTTCGACGATCTCGCGCAGGTACACACGCTCGGATTCCGCGGCGAAGCGCTTCCATCGATCGCCAGCGTCTCCCGATTCACGCTCATCACATCGACGGGCGCCGAGGAGGCGATCGAGATCGAATGCGATCCGCTGACCGGCTCGCGCAATTCGCGTCCCGCCGCGCGCGACCGCGGCACGACCATCAGCGTGCGCGAGCTGTTCGAGAACGTCCCTGCGCGGCGCAAGTTTCTCAAGTCTGCCGACGCCGAGTTTCGCGCCATCGTCACGATCGTCTCGTCGTACGCGCTGCCGCTTCCGTCGCGCGCGTTTCGCGTCGAGCACAACGGGCGCACCGTCGTCGACCTGCCGCCGGCGGCGACGATGCGCGAGCGCGTCATCCAGATCATCGGCGACGAAGCGGCGCCGTATCTCGAGGAGATCGACGCCACGATCGGTGCTGTCCACGCCGCCGGCTACGTGACGCGCGGCCTCCGCTTTGGCAGCCGCCGCAACCAGTACTTCTTCGTCAACGGCCGGTTGGTGAAGGACCGCGTCCTGACGCATGCCGCGAATCGAGGCGCCGAGGCGTTCGACTTTGACGGTCATCCAGCGGTGGTCCTGTTTGTCGGCATCGAACCCGAGCTCGTCGATGTGAACGTGCATCCTGCAAAGACGGAAGTGCGTTTCCGCGATTCCGGCGCCGTTCACGTCGCGGTCGAGCAGGGAATCAAGCGTGCCCTCGGCGGCGCGGAAGAAGGCTCGCAACTGCTGCAGGCCGCAGGTCCGCCATCTTCACAGGTTCCTTCTTCGCCCTCGGGCTCTCCGTCGACACTCTTTGCACCGCAACGGTTCGATGACGCGCCTGCTGGTTACCGGCCCGAGTTCACGCCGCTTTTTCAGCGACAGAGTCTCGTACAGCCGCCGCTCCGGGAGCAGACCGCGCTGATCGAATCGCCGGCGGCGGCGAAGGAGAGCGAGCCGCAGTTGGGCGATTTGCAGGGACGCGTCATCGGCCAATACCGGATGAGCTATATCGTCATCGATACACCGACCGGTTTGCGTCTCATCGATCAGCATGTCGCCCACGAGCGCGTGCTCTACGACCGCTACTTCGATCGCGCCGCCGCAAACGCACCCGTGAGTCAGCAACTTCTCACGCCGATTCTCTACGAGAGCGGCGCTGCGGAGAGTGCGGTGCTCGAATCGCACATCGAGGAGCTGCGCGCGGTCGGTTTCGACATGGAGCGCTTTTCCGGCAATGTCTTCGCCATCGCTTCCGTCCCCTCGGAGCTCGTGAAGAAAGACGTCGATGCCTTCCTGCGCAAGCTCGTCGATGCCTCGCTCGACGACCGCTCGCATCTGCAGCACCTTCGCGAGAAAGTCTGCGCCTCCCTCGCCTGCCAGGCCGCGATCAAAGTTCATCGTCCGCTCAGCGGCGAAGAGATGGCCCGCCTCACCGCCGAGCTCCTCGACTCATCGAACCCCTACGCCTGTCCGCACGGCCGCCCGATCATCGTCGACATCCGCCACCTCGACATCGAAAAGCACTTCCACAGGAAGTAGATCTTCGGGAGTCGGAGGACGTCGGGAGTCGGGGGTCGTAGACGGAGATGAACCACCTCCGACACCCGACTCCCGACCCCCGACTCCACGATGTGTAGAACTTCGCTGCGATTCGGATCATCCGAGGGATCCTCGGCAGCGACATGCGCATCCCGTCACGGCAACTCGGCGCGCGCGGCGAGCGGCGCGCTGCATGGTTCTACCGGCTGCGCGGCTACCGAATCGTCGCGCGCAACGTCCGGCTGCGCGCCGGCGAGATCGACCTCATCGTCCGCCGCGGAGGCTTGCTGGTGTTCGTCGAAGTGAAAGCGCGGCAGAGCCTCTTCGCGGGACATGGTGTCGATGCCGTCGATCGCCGCAAGCAGCTCCAACTCATCACACTCGCCAGCGCCTGGCTCGGACGACATCCGCATTCCGGCGAGATTCGCTATGACGTTCTCTCCCTCTTCTGGACCGGCTGGCGTTTCGCCATCACACACTTTCCGGATGCGTTCCGGCCTGTCAGCGATTCGCGGAGACCTTGGAGGTGGCGGGTGTGACGATCAGCGGTGAACGTCGTTGAAGCGTAGCATCGCAAAGAGCCGTTGCTCACGGGCATCGTCGAAGCCGCAGGTCGATTCAAAGTCGGGTCCAACCACCGCGGCGGGACGCCGCGATGGCCGCGGGCGAGACGCCCACACTCCTCCGTCGCAAGGAGTGCGGTCGTCTCGACCGCGGCCACTCGGGCGTCCTCGCCCGAGTGCTGTCAGGGCGGAGGTCGAAATTCGTCGACGTTCTTGCTTGCGTGAAGTCCGGCTTCGTAGTTTCTGCCGCGCAAATTCCTAGCGCTTGCCATCACGCACTTTCCGGATGCGTTCCGCTGGTCAGCGATTCGGGGAGGCCTTGGAGGTGGCGGGTTTGAGTGGAGACAACTGGCCCTTCTTTCGTGCTTCGGCGCCCGCCTTTCCAAGCGAAAGGCAAAGATTGCGCAATTGCGCCACGCGTCTGATGCAGAGAGAGGTTGGCCTACCGGCCTCGCTTTCCGTCTCCATCCGCCCGATATCGACGAGGTCCATATCCGTTGCCCGGAGACGCTTCAGTGCGATCAGTCCTTCTCGGGATACGACGGGCAATGGTTGGTCGCGCCATGTCAGGCTCTCGCGGCTGTTCCAAACACCGATTGTTTCCGGAGACACGAGCAAGAGGTCCACAGCAAGATTGTCATCGTCGGCCGCGTCGATCTTTGAAACACGCTGGATGTGGATCGCACCAACAGAGGACGTCATTGGGTCCGCCTTGATGACATAGCCGAGCACTTCCAGCGTCGCTTCGATCGCTTCGACTTCCTCCGGCCTCACGAAGAGATCCAGATCCACTGTCGCGCGCGTGAAACCGTGAATGGCCATGCCGATCCCGCCACAGACAGCGAACTCGAGACCTCGGGCGGCGAGCTCGTCTCGGATGGCGGCCAACTCCTCCGAGAGATCGAACACGCTTACACCCTCGCCCCCAGCAACTCGCGCAGCGCGTGCGGCGCTTGCGCGATGGCCTCGTCCAACTTGTCCGGATCCTTCCCTCCCGCTTGCGCGAGATCAGGCTTCCCGCCGCCTTTGCCGCCGACGATCGGGGCGAGTTTGTTGATGAGGGTGTTGGCTTGGACGCGGTCGAGCAGATCCTTCGTCACCGCGGTCAGCAGCGTGACCTTGCCGTCGGCTACGGATCCGAGAACGACGACGCCGGACTTGATCTTCGAGCGGAACGTGTCGGCGAGATTGCGCAGGTCGCCGCCGCTGACATCGTCGAAGCGGCGGGCAACCAACGCGACGCCATCGATGTCGACCGACTCCTCGCCGTTCGACGCGGTCGTCGATCCTCCGCCGCCGGTGGCCACGCGCATCTTCAGCTGCTTGAGCTCCTTTTCCAGGCTCTTCTGCCGCTCCTGCATCGTCCGCAATTGGGCGGGCGCGTCTTCCAGCTTCACGTTGAGCTCCTGCTGCAACTCGTGCGCGGCGTCTTCGATCGTCTGGAAGTACGCGAGCGCGCCGCGGCCGGTGAGCGCTTCCATGCGCCGCACCCCGGCGGCGAGCGAACGGTCGCTGACCATCTTGAACAGGCCGATGTCACCGGTTCGGTTGACGTGGCAGCCGCCGCAGAACTCGCGCGAGAAATCGCCCGCCGTCACGATGCGCACGTTCTCGCCGTACTTCTCGCCAAACATTGCCACTGCGCCCGTCTTCTTCGCTTCGGCGATCGGCATGACCGTCTTCGTGACCTCGAGGTTCGCGCGGATCTTGTCGTTGACGATCTCTTCGACCTTGCGAAGCTGCGCTTCCGACGGCGCCTGGTGATACGTGTAGTCGAAGCGCAGCCTGTCGGGCGCGACGAGCGAGCCGGCCTGCTGCACCGTCTCGCCGAGAACATCCTTCAGCGCCTGATGCAGGAGATGCGTTGCCGTGTGATTCGCCGTCGTGTCGAGGCGCGTCGGCACCGGCACGGAGGCGCGGACCTGCATGCCCGGTGAAAGCGAACCTTCGTCGACGCGAACACGCGACACGATGAAATCGCCGAATGGTTTCTGTGTATCCAAGACGGTCGCTCGGCCGCCCTCCCATTCGAGCATGCCTGTATCGCCAATCTGTCCACCTGACTCGGCATAGAAAGGCGTCGGAGTAATTATCACGCCGCCCTCCATGCCGTGATGAAGCGCGTTTGCGACCTCGTTGCCGACAAAAACAGTTTGAATAGTGGCTTCCGCTGCGAACTCGTCGTAGCCCACGAACTGCGTTGGCTGCAAGTTCTTCGTCAGTTTCGCGATAACCGTGGTGTCTGGATTGACCACAAACTTCGATGACGCTTTGGCGCGCACGCGCGCGTCGGCCATCATCGTCTGGAAGCCTTCGCGGTCGAGCGTGACGCCTTCTTCTTCGGCCATCTCGCCGATCAGGTCAATTGGGATGCCGAACGTGTCGTAGAGTCGGAAGACATCCTCGCCGGAAATCGTCCTCTCACCGCGAGCGCGGATGTCGTCGAGAAGCTGACCAACGCGCTCTATGCCGGAGCTGAGCGTCCGGGAGAATCGTTCTTGTTCCGCCCGTAGAGTGCCGGTAACCCGCAACATGTGATCGCCAAGCTCCGGATATGGCTCAGCCATTGATTGATAGACCGGAGCGGCGAGTCTTGAGAACCAAAGATCGTTCGGCAGTTTGCGAGCGAAACGAATGGCGCGACGGATGATCCGGCGCAAAGTGTAGCCGCGCCCTTCGTTGGAGGGCATCACGCCATCGGCGATTAGAAATGTGGCTGCCCGGGCGTGGTCGCACAGGACGCGGACAGCCGTGTCCAGCTCGTCATCCATCCTTCCGCGATAGGTGTAGCCAGTCTCAGCCTCGATGGCGCGCATGATCGGCGTGAACGCATCGATGTCGTAGTTCGTCGATGCCTTCTGCAGCACGCTGGCGACCCGCTCCAGGCCCATGCCCGTATCGACTGATGGTGCCGGAAGCGGCGTGAGGACGCCGTCGGCGCCGCGGTCGTACTGCATGAAGACCAGGTTCCAGATCTCCATCGTGTCATCGCCTTCGCCGTTGACGAGCGCGGCAACGTTCTTTGATAGATCGTCGCCGCGGAAATAGTGCAGCTCCGAGCACGGCCCGCACGGACCGGTATCGCCCATCGACCAGAAGTTGTCCTTCTTGCCGAAACGCAGCACGCGATCGGGCGACGCGCCCGCCTTTACCCAGAGCGCGGCAGCCTCTTCATCGGCAGGAACGCCGTCGCCCCCTTCGAATACCGAGAACCAGAGCCGCTCCACTTCGAGTCCCCAGACGTTGACGATGAGGTCCCAGGCGAACTTGATCGCATCCTCTTTGAAGTAATCCCCGAACGAGAAGTTGCCGAGCATCTCGAAGAACGTGTGATGCCGCGCCGTGCGGCCGACATTCTCGAGATCGTTGTGCTTGCCGCCGGCGCGGACGCACTTCTGTGACGTCGTGGCCCGCTTGTAGTCGCGCGGCTCGCGCCCGAGGAAGACATCCTTGAACTGATTCATCCCGGCGTTCGTGAAGAGGAGCGTCGGGTCGCCCGCCGGAACGAGCGAGGAACTGGACACACGTCGGTGCTGATTCTTCTCGAAGTACTCGAGAAACTGCTGGCGGATCTGATTGGTCGTGAGCAAAAAGGACTCTCCTCGAAAGCGCGAGATCGTAACAGCGGGGTGCGAGAGTGTCATCCCGACGTCCGTGCGGGAGTCGCTTGTCGGGTGTCGGGAGTCGGAACAGAAGCGGCGTGTGGCTGAGCGGATCCCCTCTCCGACACCCGACACCCGACAAGCGACTCCCGCGCAGATGTCAGATCGAATACCGCTCCCGCAGCGTACGCAGATGGTGAAGCTCGTGACCAGCCATGTGAAATGCACAGCCGCGAACTGACGCTTCGTAGCCGTTAACAGTCCCTCGACGAAGCCACTCCTCGGCGGTCAGCGATTCGAAAAGAGTGAGCGTCGCTGCGCGGACGGAACGATATTCGGCGATGAGATTTGCAAGCGACCGCGACTCGAAGTTCGTCGCGGCGACGTAATCGTTCTCCTCGAATCCCGGCAGCGGCCGCGTATCCGCTCGGGCCACGCAAAGCGCGCGGTAGGCGAAGATCCGCTCGTCATCGATGAGATGGCCGATCACTTCCTTGACGGTCCATTTGCCCGGCGCATACCGCCGCGCGCGGATCGTTTCCTCGTCGAGCGATTCGAATAACTCGGCGATTTCTTTCCCTTGCGCGGCTAGCGCTCCGACCGCGTCATCGCCCGCGACGTAGTCGATGTCGCTCTTAGCGTACGCGGCGAACTCCCCATCCAACGGCCGGCCACTGATCATTCTCGTGTCTCCTTCGCGGTGACTTCTCGGACGACGTCCACCGCAAGACTGCTGTCGTAGCCCTGGCGGAAAAGATAGGCGACCAACTTCTCGCGAATCTTCGCGACATCTTCTTCGCGCCTGCGGATGACGGCCAGCCGCTTTCGCGCTGATGCCAGCGCGGCCGCGCGCTCATCGTGATCGGGAACGCTCTCGTCCAGCGCGCGGACGATCGTCTCGCTCTCCACGCCGGCGGCGGACAACTCGCGGCTGATGCGATGGCGCCCGAGGCCTTTGCGGACGCGGGCGCGGACGAAGGAGGCGGCGAAACGGTCATCGTCGATCCACTTCTCACGGCGGAGTTTCTCGATCGTCGCACCGATCACCTCGGCATCGAACTCTTTCAGCGACAGCTTTCGCTGCAGTTCGCCCTCGCTGTTGAAGCGATGGTTGAGGATACGCATCGCGGCGATGTAGCAACGTTCAGAGTCGGTCACTGTGCGAAAATGATAGTGCGGGCGGCAGCCACATGGCATGCGGGACACGAATCGGCATGCTCTGCTCGCTTATAGTGAGGCACGATGCAGCGCCGGACAGAGATCGCGCTCGTTTGCGCCATCACGGCGATTGCAGCGATTGCGATTCTGGCCACGCAGCCGCGCGATGTGTTTTGGGGTCCGGACAGCGGCAACCGCTTCATCCAGCTTCGCAGCTTTCTCCGCACCGGCGGCCTTGCCATCGACGATGCGCCGCAGGCCGGACATCACTTCGTGCGCTCCGGCGAACATGTCTATTCGTTCTATTCACCGCTCTTCCCACTCGTGACCGCGCCGTTGTACGCATCCCTCGGCACTTGGGGTCTCTTCCTCCTCCCAATCATCGGCACGCTGGCCACGGCATTGCTGCTCTCTCCCCTTCTGGAGCGCGACTACATTCCGGCTGCTGCCGCGGCAATCTTCGCGACACCGCTGTTCTGGTATACGGTCGTGTTCTGGGAGCACACGCTGGCCGTCGCGCTCTCGCTGGGTGCGTATGTCCTGGTTACTCGAAACCGGCTGTTCGCTGCCGGATGCGTCGCCGCCGTGGGAACGGCGTTCCGCGAAGAAGGATACGTCGTCATCGCCGCAATCGTGGTTGCGCTGCTGGTCACGCGCCGCCCCGGAGTCATGCGCTTTCTGGCCGGCGCGCTCCTGCTCCTGGCCCCGCTGTGGATCGCCAACGCCACCATCTACGGCCACCCACTCGGCCTGCACGCGAGGGTCTACACCAGCATGGGCGGGCCGCGGCTATCGAACTGGTGGGTCTACCTTTTCGAGTTCTCGCGCTGGCCGCGCACGATGCGCGACACGCTCTACACGCAGGGTTTCGTGCTCAGTTTGCCGCTGTCCGTGGCGGTGCTGCTGGCGAAGCCCCGCAACAAGTTCCTTCTAGTGACGATCGCAACCGGACTCCTGCTCACGCCGCTGCTTCTGAATCAGGAGGATTTCGGGATCATCTGGGGACCGCGGCATTTTCTGTGGCTCATTCCTCTCATCGTCGTCGCCGCCGCGCCCACACTGCGGCGCTCACGCGCGAGCGCAGCGGTCACGATCGCGCTCGTCGTCGCAGGCATCGTGATCCAGTTCGCTGGGCTTCGCCTGCTTCGCGAGAAGCTCGCGTTCAGTGAGGCGCTACTGCGGGCGGTTGACTTGCCGGCAAAGCAAATCGTGACCGACGTATTCTGGATTCCGGAGGACCTGGCAGCCATCTACGGACAACGCGCGATCGTGTTCGTGAAGCGCGACGACGAGATCCCCCGCAGCCCGCTTGTCTTCGTCGGTTCACGTGCAACGCGCGTCGTTTCCGGGCGTCCGCTCGCCGGACGCATCCTCGGGCGCATGCCGATCAGAGTGGCGGCAGATCCGATGCTGGAAGCGATCGTGCTCGATTGCCGCTGACTTACACCGTGTTCGAGAAGCCGAACGGATGCGGATGGCCAATCTTCGCGGCCGGAGGAGTTGGTGCGCCCTGAGGGATTCGAACCCCCAACCCTCAGATCCGAAGTCTGATGCTCTGTCCAGTTGAGCTAAGGGCGCGTCGGAGAAAAACTACCACAGTTGCTTCGCTGCGGGGCCTGGACACTCCGACAACCGTGTCATCCTTCGTGTCATCCTGAGCCTGCCGGAGGCGCCGCACTGCTCGAGCCTTCGCGCTGCATGACGTGGCGCCGAAGGACGGCGAAGGATCTCCGAATGCCAGGCATGTGGCATGTGCAGCGTAATTTGAGATCCTTCGACGTCCTACGCCGCCACGTCATGCAGCGCAATTTGATGGAGCTCGGAGGGCGGCTCCGGCAGTCTTCTAATGACACGCATTCTAAGCAACTTCCTGTTGGCCTTTAGATTCATGGACTTACGCTGGAGACTCGATTTTGAGCTCGGAAGACCAAGTGTCAACTCCTCTTCACCGGCGCCGGAGCCGTTCGCTCGCTCAGGATGACACCGTGGATGACACCGAGGGATGACTCGGTGGATGACACCGAGGATGACACCATTCTCACAACCGCTCATCGCCTACGCTATTCGGACATCAGCCCGAGGAAGCGCAACCTTTCCAGATAGCGAAATCCGGCCGCCTCGGGGCTGAAGTGCGTTCGTATCGTTTCACGTGCGCGTTCGCCGATCTGCGTGCGGTACGCGGCGTCGTCGAACAGGCGCCGCATGAATTGCGCGGCGTGATCGACGTCCGGCTCCGCCCACTGCTGGCCGGCGGCATACGGGCCATACGCTCGATCGAGGGTGACCAGCTCATAGTCGACGGGGCACGAATTGCGGCCGTTCATGAAGTCCATGTTCCCCGACCATCCCGTCGCCACGGCCGGCTTGCCGAGGAACATGGCTTCGGCGAGGATGAGTCCGAATCCCTCGGAGCGATGCAGTGACACGACCGCGTCGCACGCAGCAATCAGGCCGTTCACGCGAGCGCGGGAAAGCATCCGATCGGTCAGATAGACATTCGATAGGCCGCGGATGCGCTCCTCAATCGCGGCGTACTCCTTTGGATGATCAGCCGCCTGGCTGACCTTGATCAGCAAAGCCACCTGCGCCTGATTCGAAAACGCTCGTTGGAACGCCTCGATCGTGCCGAGCGGATTCTTTCGCGCCGACACGCTGGCGAGGTCGAACATGCAGAGAAACGTGAAGCGCCCGGCCGGTACGCCAAGCTCCTCGGCGGTGCACGCTTCGATGTCGCTCACGTCGACTCCATGCGGCATGTGTACGACCGGAATCCTCACCTTCCGGCTGATGGCATCTTGAATGAACGCGGTGGGCGCCCAGATCTCGTCGAGCGGCGCGGCCGACGCGATCCATGCGTCGGGCAGCTCGGGCAGTTCCCAATGCCAGCAGCCGATGTTGTACGCGCTCGCATCGAACACGCTTCGAAGCTGCTTGTGCACGATCAGAGTCTGATCGGCGTTGACGTGAAAGATGCTCGCGCCGTAGACAGCCTGCTGCGTGCCTTCGCCGCCGTCGACATCGACGAGATGATTGGCGAGCCCGATTGCGTCGCACGATTTCTTGCAAAGGCGTGCGGACTCACCGACGCCGGTATCCCGTCCGATGTATCCAATGATATTGAGTCCCGCCGGAAGACTCGACTGATGACGAACCGGGACCGGCGCATCGTCGCGCCGTCCGAGCAGAGTCTCGCGCATGGCTTTTCGAACGGGTTGCGGAAACAGGAGCACCAGTGGCCGCAAGCGCGAGAGCCATTGGTATGACACCCCACCCGCTCGGCCAAGCAGGATAGCTACGCGCGAAGGACCGCGCAGCTCGGAGAAAAGCTCGGGGTGCGCGAACGGGTCCGCACCGGCTGCGGCCTGCAACTCCCTCGAATTGCGATAGGCGATTCTGGCGGCGTCCGGCACCAGCGTTCCATCACGGAACGTTCCAAACGCGTAGGGCGATCCGCGGAACGACTCGTAGCCCGCTTCACGCAGGAGGATCAGGTACTCGTCGACGAGTTTGCGGGCGTCGCCGATATCGCTGAGCCTTCGCCCATACTCGTGCCTCGACAGCATCGACGGAGCGGCGGGATCGAGTCCGCTGAAATGATAGAAGCGGAGCGGCTGGCCGTTGACCGTCGCCTCGCTCCCCTCGCCGGCGACGGCTCGCTGCTCGAGGTTCCAGTAGGCGACGTTGTATCCGTCGTGACGGATGATTGCGACACCGGGAAACAGACCGGGCGCGAGATCCATCCATTTCTGATCGACGAAAAGTCCGCGCGCGGTGTCGACGACGCATTGAAACTCGAGCTTCTCCTTCCACCAGGCGAGAAACCGCGCAAGTGCCGGCTGCCGCCACACGGCCAGGAAGCCGAGGTTGTAGGTGCCGGCGAGGAGGATCGAGCGCTCGCTCGGATGATCGTCGCCGGAGATCGATCCGGTCAGATGCGGCGTCACCGTCAGGAACGTTTCAGGCGGAAGCGCATCGAGCTCGACGAGCGGGCTGTAGATGCGAATGTCAGGATCGAGAAAGATGACGCGGTCGTAGCCAAGTGCAAAGAGGTGCTCGAACATCCACGGCTTCACGGCCGTGTTCAATTCGAGAAGCGTGTAGCGGAAGAAGAATTGACGCGGATTCGGCAACCGCAAGGCGTCGATCGAGATCGTGGTGAAGAGCTCCGCCGGGTGTCGGGTGTCGGCTGTCGGCTGTCGCAGGCCTTTCTCCGACTCCCGACTCCCGGCCCGCGACTCCCCTACGACGAGTACAAACCGATCCCACTCCGGCTGATGTTGCCTGACGGAGTCCATGAGGACTCGCGCGAAGTGCCGGTAGTTCGGAGAAATGATCGAAAAGACAGCGGTACGCATCGGTGTGGGCGCGGGAATGTATCCGATCCGCGTCCTCCGCGTCTCCGCGTGAAGAGGTTTTGTTTCACGCGGAGACGCGGGGAAACGCGGAGAAAGCCCTCACGAACGAAGCAGCGCCAGGAACTTCCGTACCCGATCGGCGTTCTTGCCGGCGTCGCCGCGGCCGACGCGGGACGTCGAGCGCACATCGACGCGGCTCTGCTGTCCAGCGGCACGAACGCGCACCACGATATCGTCGCGGAATCCGAACCACGCCGTCCTCGCCGTCGCTTCGAGGATGCCTTCCGCCGGACGCGCGGAGACGATCTCCCACTCCATCGTTTTCGCCGCCTGCAGAACCTTCGCGAAAGCCGCGTCGCTCTTGAGCGGCAGATCGAGCGTGACGAGATCGGGATAGCCCGCACGCTGGAGCGCTGCGGTCTTGTCGTCGATCCGGTCCGGCGCTGGATTCGCACCCTTCGCACGCAACGGAAGGACAGCCGAGAAGCGCGGCGGATCGGCCAGGTCGGTGCTGATATCGTGAATGCGCGGCTTGCCGCGGGCGCCCGCGATCTGCGTGAGCGGCAGCAGCACGATCACCGCGCCGGCGATCGCGGCGATCGCGGCCACCGGATTGGGACGCGACCGCCACCATGCGAATCCCGAGACGAGCAGCGCAAGCGCTCCCGCGAGAAACGCAACGGCGAAGAGCGCCAGCCCAACCTTGAAATCCCACCACCCCCAGCGCGTGCCGGGACCGGAGAGAAGCAGTGAGAGGAAGGCAAGCGCCGCGAGGATCACACCGGCAATCGTCATCCGATAAGTGTAGTTCGAGGATGGGCTTTCGGGGGTCGGGGTCGGAGCGGGGGGTTGCTGGGTTGCAGAGACCGTTTGTTTGGCAAGCCAGCACCTCGCACAGCTCCCGCTGATTCCAGAAACGATGCTTTTCCACCCCATCCCCCTCACGTTTCCGAAAAGATCCGCTTGGACGACTCATGGAAGTGTCTTTTTTCGTGCGCCGGCGCCAAATTGGACATACGTTAATGGTCAGCCCGAACCTACAACCCCGGAAACAACTCAGATGAGGATCATGGTCATGAACCATCGTGTCCTGTTTCTTCTGTCAGCACTCGCGTGCACATCGCTCATTCAGGCGCAGCAAACGCAACTCTCACCGGGCGTCGGCAACGCCGTTCTCCTGGCGACCAACAGCATTCAGATCGATCAGGCCGCGGTGGTCGTCTCCGGCGACGTGATCGTGAACAACGCCACGAGCGGTCCCATCCTCGGCGATTTGGCGCTGACGCTCAACAATTCCGTCACCACTCCGGCCGGATACAAACTCGCCGCGACATCGGTCAGTATCCATCAGTCGGCACATGTAAACGGAGACGTCTACTACAACACCCTGTCGAATCAGGGGACGATCGCCGGCTCGCGGATCACGCCTCTGGCGTTGCCCGTGTACGCGAACCTTCCGCTGGTATTGACGCGCCCCTCCGGTTCGAACAACGTCACCGTTGCGAATGCCGGTCAGGTCACGCTGGACGAGGGCGCGTATGGCGATCTCGTCGTCGGCAATTCGGGGACCGTGCATTTGACCGGCGGCGGCTACGCGTTTCGATCGATCACTCTGAAGAATGCTGCGTCGATGCGGTATGGCGCACCGGCCAACATCGTCGTGAACGGGCGCCTCGAGCTCGGCAACGCCTCCAACATCCAGCCTGAAAACAACTCGGACCTCACGCCCGCAGCCATCCGCATCCAGGTGACCGGGATCAACGGCACGAACGGTGCGCTACTCTCGACGCCTCCCTCCGTTCATTTCGGCAACGCCGGCAAAGTCTTCGCCAATGTCTACGCGCCCGCGGGCTCGATCGTCATCGATCAGGCGGTGGATGGAAATGGTGCGTTCATTGCGCGCGACATCAAGGTTGCACAGGCCTGCCACCTCACCATCAACAGCGCATTCAATCTCCCGCCGGTGGCGAATCCGCAGTCTGTCTCGACGACCGGCTCGGCCCCGCTGACGATCACGCTGACCGGATCGGATCCGGAGGGAGGCAAGCTGACATTCAGCATCGTCTCCGCACCGCATGCGGGGTCACTCTCGACTCCGGTGTCCGCCTCGCCCACCAGCGCGAACGTCACCTATACGCCAACGTCCGCGAATGTCGCCGATTCCTTCACGTTCCGCGTGACCGATCCGGCCGGAGCCACCGGCGACGCAGTCGTGAGCATCAACGCCACACCAGTAGAGCCGCCGCCTCCCCCTCCGACAACCATCATCGTTACGGACAGTTCCGCGCAGACCAGGCAGGACGTTTCCGCGACGCTCCTGCTCAGCGGCACGGCGCCCACCGGCGTCGCCCTCACCTTCTCCATCGTTTCCGGCACCGGGCCGTTCCATGGATCGCTCGGGGCGGTCACGCAGGGCACCGAGGTTCCGGAACGAAGCGCGACGGTCGTGTATACGCCCGATGCCGGATACACAGGTCCGGACAGCTTCCAGTTCCAGGCATGCGGCACGATCGCCAGCGTCAACACCTGCGATAGCGCGTCGTTCTCGATCACGGTAGGGACTGCGCCGGTCGATCCGCCGAGCATCGCGCACGATGTTCAGGTATCGACCTTTGCGGACACCAGCGTTCTCGTGTCGCTCGGCGACAGCTCGATCACGGTTGCGAGCAAACGTTTCATCATCAAACCGCTGGCCGCAACGCTCCAACCCGCCGCGATCGCCGGCAATGTCGCTGACTCCAACGGCGATCAACTCGGCGACAACGTCAACGCGCTTCCGGGACCAGCGCCGGTCTTCATGAGCGCGGGTGTGAATCAGGCCGGCACCGCAGGCTCAGGCGGAACCACGCGCATGCAGTTCGAGTGGGACATGACCGGCATCAGTGGTTCGCTCAGCAACCTTCTGAGCGCGGATGTGATCCTTCCCACGAACCGCGGCACCGTCGACTCGCTCGACACATTCTTCTATGCGGGCGGCGTCAGCGGCGACGGCAATCTCACCAACTCGGACTTCGAGGCTCCCGCCGAACAGATCCCCGGCGTGGTCATGCCGGTACCGCCGTCGATGCCGATCGGCAGCGATGGCACCTTCAGCTTCAGCGTGCTGGGCCAGGTTCGCACCGCGGCGCAAGGCGGCTTCAGCTTCTTCACCGTGCAGGGCCGCGTGAACGAGTCCCTCACCGGACCGGCCCGCGGACTCCAGGTGCGCACGACAGCAAGCGGAAACATCAGCAGCGGCGACATTCCCAAGTTGTCGCTGACGACGCCGGGAATCACCGCGCCGCTGACCTACAGGATCACCGCGCTCCCGCTCAGCGGCGTCCTGCGCGACAGCGCCAACGTGCTGATCCTAAGAGTTCCGTACGACCTGCCAAGCCCCCAGGTGAGCTACCTGCCCAACACCGGCTTCCTCGGCACGGACACGTTCTCGTTCTCCGTAAGCAACGGCGTCATCACCAGCAACGCCTTCGGCAACATCAACGTCTTCATCCCCAATTGCCAAACCAACCCCGCAGGCTGTAATAACGGAAGGTAAGGCGGCGATAACGATGTGAAAGAAACCGCACGGGTCCGAATCCCGTGTGGGGACTTGCTCGGCAAGGGAACGGACCGGCACGCCGGTCAACGAGAAAGCGTGGACTGCCCGACGAGGAAGAACGACCATCGTCTGCACGCATCATGTCGCAGCCACCGCTTTGGGAGGGTTTGGAGCGAGCACGGTTCGTATTGCCGCGAAAAGCGGCGGCTGGGCGCCACCGCACTCCAAAGCGCTTCGCGCGAAATCGATACGGACCTCATACCCCGCCGATCTGAAGCCCTCAGTTGATTTACGAAACCCCTCTAACCTAAAATAGCGCGTCTCCTTATTTCAGGTTCCCGATGCGCCGTCGAACAACAGGACAGTACCGGACCGTGTCCACCGCCTCGGAACGATTCCGGGCGTTTATTCCTACTCCCCTGCCACCGAATCCACCGCTGGTCTGGTCGCCTGCGCTGCGGCGCAGGTTCGACGATGCATTGCTCGCGCTCGGGCGGCTCGATGCGGTTACCTCGCTCCTGCCGAACGCCTCCCTCCTGCTCTACAGCTTCGTGCGGAAGGAAGCTGTGCTCTCGTCACAGATCGAGGGGACGCAGTCGTCGCTGGCCGACCTCCTCCTGTACGAGATCGACGAACAGCCGGGTGTTCCAGTCGAGGATGCACGCGAGGTCAGCCGATGCGTTGCCGCTCTGGAGGCCGGCCTGAAGAAACTTCGTGGCGGTCTTCCGCTCTGCATGCGCCTTCTCTGCGGCATGCACAAGGTGCTGCTCACGTATCCGCACGGGCGCGGCAAGACGCCCGGTGAGGTGCGGCGGTCGCAGGTGTGGATCGGCGGGACGCGGCCCGGCAATGCCGTCTTCGTCCCTCCCCCCGTCGATGCGCTGGCCGATTGCCTGAAGCACTTCGAGAGATTTCTCAACGACGAGCCCGAGCCGGTGCCGCCGCTCATCAAAGCAGCGCTGGCGCATGTCCAGTTCGAGACGATTCATCCGTTTCTCGACGGCAACGGCCGCATCGGAAGGCTTCTGATCGTTCTCCAGCTCGTCGCCGACGGAGTCCTACGCGAGCCGATGTTGTACCCGAGTCTTTTCTTCAAACGGCACCGTGCCCTCTACTACGAGCTCCTCAATGCCGTGCGTATCGAGGGCGACTGGGAGCGCTGGCTGGACTTCTTCGCGGAAGGAATCGAAGTCAGCGCCACGCAGGGAGTGGCCACCGCGAATGCGCTGCTCCGGATCGTCAACGAGGACCGGGACCGCATTGCGTCACTCGGCCGTGCCGCGCAATCAGCGCTGGCCGTGCACAGCGCGCTGCAACGTCAACCGATCGCCACCTCCGCGGCTTTGGTCCAGTCCACAGGCCTGACCGCAGCGACGGTCAACAAATCGCTCAGCCATCTCAGCACCCTCGAGATCGTGAATGAGTTGACGAGCCGGCAGCGCGGACGGGTCTTCAGCTATCGCCGCTACATTGAGGAGCTGACGACGGAACTGGAGCCAGGTCCATGAGCCAGTTCGCCTTCGTCCTCATGCAGTGTCCCGAGGCCTTCGATGCAGCAGCGCGGGCGTGACTTCGATGAGGTTTCGATCTACCCACACCCCTGTTGGATGAAGCCCGACACACCTCTGCCGACCGGCATTTCCTGCAAAGGGACGCCAAGCCATCTCCAACCCGACCCCCCCTACGGCACCGCCGCAAGCTCACTTCGCCGGAGTCGTATCTTCGTCCTCGGCCGTTGGTTCGGCCGTTGGTTCCGGCGCCCGCTTCGACTTCCCCTTCCGTGTGCGGCCGAGCGCGCGGCGCATGTCTTCGACGTGCGGCGCGAGATCCGCGTTCTCGGGACGCTTGGCCAGGCGCCGGGCCAGGGCGTAGGTTGTGAGGGCGTCGCTTCCGGCCTGGTTCCGTGCTGCGATAGCACTGTGACGGACGAACTCCGCCGTTGCTTCGAGCTCATCCGCCCACAACATGTACGCGCTGGAGAAGTCCATCAGGTCGCGCGTCCTGGCTGGATCGAGCCCTCCTCCGCGGACGAGCGGCGTACTGTTTCTGACCGCCACCACCGTCAGTTCCACAAAGTCCGGCGGCACCGAAGCGGCCGGACCGAGCCGCCTGCGGTCGCCCTTCGACGGAATCACGAAGTTCGGTACGCGAGCCCGCATCGCCCGCGTTTCCTCAACCAAGGCCTGGACCGCATCCCAGTGAGTCGTTGCTGATTTTCGTTCTGCCATGATCGTCTCCTTTCACCTTTAGGACGTCTGGCCGGGAAAAAGGTTACTTCGTGGCCGAGGCAGGCAGAATTCAGGTCTGTAAACCACAGATTGAGGTTCATCGACCTCAAACTGAGGTTGGATGACCTTGAACTGAGGTTTGATGACCCCACGTTGAGATTTAGTTACCTTAAATTGAGGTTGAATAACCTTAAATTGAAGTTGGACTAAGCCGCCTGTCGGCGGCGTGCTGCGCATGAATGGGAGAGTGACGCAGAGAGGCAAGTGACCGAAGACGAACCGATGGTGTTGGAGCGA
>JADGNZ010000061.1 GCA_017883205.1 Thermoanaerobaculia bacterium
TTCTCCAACCCGCCACGAAAACGGAAGAATCAGCGCATCGCCGCCATCCTCCTCTGCGGAGGTCTAAGTTAGCGCCTATGGGCGTCTCGCCCGCGGCCATCGAGGCGTCCCGCCTCGGTGGTTGGGATCGGCCAGAGAACTCCGGGGTGTTCGATCCGGCGGCGCACTTCGAGACCGCGAGTGAAGGCGCGTTGCGCGAGGGCCAGCTCGCTGTTGGCGAAGAACGCTTCGCCCCAGACCTGTGCCGCGTCGGCTTCGCCGCAGGCGTAGCCGCAGTCCGGATGGGTTGCACGCCTTTCGTACCAGGCGAATGAAGGCGTTTCACGCGGAGCCGCGGAGGCCGCGGAGGGTTTCTCCGCATCTCGGCGGCTCCGCGTGAAACGGTTTCAGCGTTAGCGCGACATCCCACAGGATGCCTTCCCATCGGCCCGCCGACGCGATCACCCGATCCGCTAGACTCGCGACCGCTGCGATCTCCCTCCGAACACGTAGCGCGGATAGTCGTCCTTCGCCGCCGCCGCGGCGGACAGGTCGATGTTGACGGTCGCGAAGGGTGCGTCGGGCGTCGTCCGCGCAAGGATGGTTCCGTGCGGATCGATGATCCATCCGACGCCGCCGCATGCGCCTGTTGGATCGACGCGGTTGGATGACAAGCTGAATGCGCCTGAGCGCACTGCCGCCACCACTCCTATCGACAGCCACTTCGCCGTCGTGGCGGCGGCTGTCGCGCGAGGGGAGAGGATGACCGGCACGCCGCGCGCGGCGTAGGCGGCGTAGGTCTCGACGGCCCACAGCTCGGTGCAGATGTTGAGGCCGAACGACCACGCGCCGGCGTCGTATTCGGTGAAGTGGGCGTCGCCGCGGTCGAACCAGCGCGCTTCCCAGCCGCCCGGTTCATCCGGCAGGTAGAACTTGCGGCGCAATGGAGCCAGTTCGCCCGAGGCGGACCAGAAAAAGCCTTGGTTGAAGCGCCGGTCGTCGATGGTGATGGGACGTGTTCCCACGACATGTGCGGCGCGCAATTCGGGGAGGCGGTGGCGCCAGAGATCGCTGCGCGCCTCCGCCGCCGCCCAGCGGGCAGCATCGAAGTGCTCGTCCTCCCAGAGCGGATCGACCATCGCCAGCTCCGGCAGCAGAACCAGCTCGGACGCGTGTCGCGCCGTGTGCTCGCAGAGTGCGGCCCATGCGGCGGCCAGTGCCCTCGGCTCGTGCGGCAGTTCACAGACGGTGACACGCATCGTGGCTTCGAGCCTCGCTACCAGACCCGCACGCGCGCCGCGGGCTCGAGGTAGAGCCGCTGCCCGGCGCGCACGTCGAACGCCTCGTACCAGGCGTCGAGATTGCGAACCGTGGCGGCGCGGTAGTCCTCGGGCGCGTGATCGTTCGATGCGACCTGCTTCCGCAGGGCGTCCTCGCTGATCTTGCGTCGTTGGGTCTGCGCGTAGGCGATGAAGAACTCGCGATCCTGCGCTCGCACGTAGTCCTTATCTGTCGCGCGGTTGCCAAGCGTCTTGTGGAAGGCGTCGAGCGCCGCGGCGAGGCCGCCGAGGTCGGCGATGTTTTCGCGGAGCGTCAGCTTGCCGTTGATCGAAAGGCCAGGGAGGGGCTGGTACGCCGCGAACTGATCCGCCAGCGGCTGCGTCACCGCCTCGAAGTGCTGCATATCCTCGGCTGTCCACCAGTGGCGCATCCGGTGCTCGGTGTCGTAGTCGGCGCCGAGGGTGTCGATGTAGTGCGTGAGATCGTGTCCGATGAGTGCACCGACGGAGCCGTAGGCCGCGGCGTCGGATGACGAGTGATCGTACTTGGGAGGCTCCAGCAACGCGGCATCCATGACGTACGAGTTCTGCTGGAACACGAGCAGCGCCGCGACCGTCTGCGGCGCGCTGTACCAGTACTTCAGGTTGACGGGCTGCCCGAGGCGGGCGAGGGCGTTGCGGTAGGCGCGTTCGGAGACGCGTTGCAGGTTCCCAAGCGGATCGCTTGGGTCAACAGTGAGCGATCCGTAGTCCTCCCATTGATCGGGATAGCCGAGTCCGACGTACAACGTCTTCAACTTCTCCAGCGAGCCGGCTTTGGTGGCGGGCGACATCCACGTGGCGGCCTCGACCCGCTTGATCAGAGCCGCGCGGACGTTGTCGGAGATTCGCTCCAGGCGCGCCTTCTGCGCGGCGGGGAAGTAGCGCGCGGCGTACATCCGGCCGAGCGCGTCACTCATGGCCGATTGCGTGGCGGCGAGCGCGCGCTCGGCGCGGGTTGGTTGTGGAGCAGCCCCGGTTGCGGCCTGCATCGCCAGCGCCTCCTCGGCGAATGCGCGCGGCAGAACGTCCGCGTAATCGTGGATGGCGTGGAAGCGGAGGTAGTCCTTCCAGACCTCCAGCGGCTGCGATGCGACGAGCGCCGCCAGACCAGTGACCGCGGTCGGTTGCCAGACCACGAGCTCCGGCTGCCGGCCCAGATCCGCCGCATCGAAAAATGACGTCCAGTCCATCCCAGGGGCGCGCTGCGCGAAATCGGCGCGCGTCCAGACGTTGTCGGCGTTGTGGTCGTTTGACGATGCTTCGGGTGTGCTGTGGCTTTGCGCGATCGCAGTTTCCAGCGCCAGCACTGCGCTCGCGCGTTCGTCTGTGCGGTCGAAACCGGCGAGCGTGAGCATCTTCGCGATCGATTGGCGATAGCGTTTCCTCTTCGCGGAATCGGCGCCGAGGTAATCCTCGCGATCCGGCAGTCCAAGTCCTCCCTGCAGCAGGAACGCGACGTTGGTCTTCTCTCCGTGGATGCTCTGCCCGACCGAGAGGCCGAGGACGCTGGTGGAATCGTAGATACCGAATCCCTCCGGATCGACGTCGGCGCGCATCCCGCGGCCGAGGAGGCGTGTGAGCTGCGCTTTGTCCGAAACGTTCTCGACGCGATCGAGCAATGGCTTGAGCGACGCGAGACCTCTGGCCTCGATGGCGGCCTCATTCAAATAGGCCGCGCGGAAGTCGGCAACCTTGCGCGCCGCTGAACCGGCTGGCGCGGAGCTGGCGGCGTCGAGCAGCTCGGCGATGCGGCGGCGGGCCAACGCCTCGAGCTCGTCGCGCGCTCCCCATCGCGGCTTCCCCGCCGGAAGCGCGGTGGCCTTGAGCCAGGCGCCGTTGGCGTAGGCGAAGAAATCGTCGCCGGGGTTGATGCCCGCGTCGACGGTGCTCTCGAGCGACGGGCTCCGGCCGTTCGTCGCTTGTGCGGCGGACGGGGAGGCGGACCACCACGCGAGCGTCGCCGCCATGATGACCGGCAGCGCGACAGCGATCAGATGTCCTTCGGGACGACGACGAGGAAGCGTGTTGTGGGATGTGTCGAAGTGCATGGGGTGACGGTACTGGCGCCTCGATGATCTGTCGCGGCGCAGGCCGACATCTTTCATTCACTTTCGGACAATGCAGCAAATCCAAAAGCAATCACCACAGAGGCACTGAGAGCACAGAGAACTACTCAGTGACCTCTGTGTCTCTGTGGTAAATCTCGTGATCAGGATGCGCGCGCATGGCATGGACATGTGCTTTGATTCGCGAGGCACATGAACACGCGCGCCCAGCTCATCGACGTCCTCTTCGTCATCGTGCCGCACTCGTTGCTGCTCGACATCGCCGGGCCGGCGGAAGCCTTTCGTCTCGCCAACCAGCACCGCGAGCTTCGCGGACTGCCGCCGCGCTTTCGTCTCAGCTTCGCGGGGCCGGTGGCAACGTTGCCGACGTCGGTCGGACTCGCCCTCGGCGACCTCGTTCCATTGCCGGAGCAGCTCAACACGCCGACCTGGGTCGTGATCGTCGGCCAACCGACAGCGCACGTAACGAACGTCACGCCGGAGATCGCGGCTACCGCGCAATGGTTGCGCGATCGGCTTCGCGACACGCTCGTTCGCGCGGACACACCTCATCGTCTGGTGACGATCTGCTCGGGCACGCTGCTCGCCGCGCGCGCGGGGTTGCTCGGCACGCGCCGCTGCACGACGCACCACGAGCTGTTGCCGATGCTTCGGACTCTCGCGCCGCGCGCAAAGGTCATCGACAATCGCGTCTTCGTGGTGGACGGTCCACTCGCGTCGAGCGCGGGGATCACGGCGGGGATCGACGTCGCGCTGCATCTCATCGCCGAGGAGTGTGGTGAGGCGCTGGCGGCAAGCGTGGCCGAGGATATGGTGGTGTACCTGCGGCGCTCGCCGCGCGACACCGAGCTGTCGCCGTTTCATATGCACCGCCGCCACCTCCACCCGACCGTGCACCGGGTACAGGACGCGATCGTCTCCGAGCCGCAGCGCGACTGGGACATGGCCTCGCTGGCCGAGATTGGCCACGCGGCCGAGCGTCACCTGTTGCGGCTGTTCGTCGACCACGCCGGCATCTCGCCGCTGCACTACCTGCGCTTGATCCGCCTGGAGCGCGCCCGGCAGTCCCTCGAATACGGCGCGACGGTCACGCGTGCCGCCGCCGTAGCCGGCTTCGGTTCCGACGTGCAATTGCGCCGCGCCTGGAGCCGCCAGTGGGGCGGCTCGCCCCGCGATGCGGCGAGGGCGGCGGGGGCGGGGGCGTCGGCTTCGCGTACAACACGAGCTCGCGTCAGGCGGTGATAGGTTCCCCGTCCGGTTCGCGAAAGATGTTCCTGCTCCTGGTAACTCCATGACCTTGCCAACCCCGAGACCTCGCAACCGCGTACTTACGGCCAGTTCAGCACGATGTCCGGAAACTTGGTTCGTCCGCCGCGGCCGTCGATGACTTCGATCTGCGCGTCGGTCCATTGCGGTATGCCGCGCGGACGCTTCGGGAAGGTGAGTGTGAATCCGCCGTGCTTGTCTTTCGGGTACCAGGGGTACTTCGCCTGCACGTCGTAACGCACGGTGGGAACCGCGCGATAGCGGTACTTGCCATTGTGAAGAATCACGTCGACGGCAGCGACGCCGTTGGGCGAGAGGGCCCAGCCGTTGACGATCATCGGTCCTGTGACAGTCGAGTCGTAGCGTGGCGAATCGACGACGCCGAATGTGTGATTCATGTATGTCGCCTCGCCTCGCAGCGCTCGCTGCAACTCCAACTCCTCGGTGAAGCCCGCGGCATCGCCCTTCTCCGGCGGCCGCAGATCGCGCCAGTTCGGGACGTTCGACGTCACGGCGAAGATGTAGTCGCCGCCGCCGCGATGATCGAAACGCCGCACGAAGCCGATGCGCCCGAGGGCGAGCTCGCGCGTGAGCCAGATGTGCGTCGGCTCGGATGCGCCGCGCAGCCAGTCGTCATGCACGAGCAGGAAGTGGCAATCGTTGTGCGCCAGCAGCGGCAGGAGCTCGTTCGGGATGACCTTCATGCTAGTCATCCCGGCGATCTTCGTATGCAGCGGCGGCTCGAAGCCGGAGGTCCCGTTCATCAGCGGCTTGTGATGAATCGTGGCGCCGAATTGATAAAGATACTGCGCGATCCCCTCGGATACCGGCATTTCCAGCGTGCCGCCGGAAAACTTCGTGTCGCGCATCCAGACGTAAGCGGGATCGGTGATCTCGAGAGCGTGCTCCCATCGAATGATCGGCAGCACGTCGTGGATGGCCAGTGCGATGAGAAGCACGGCCACCGACCAGCGCGCAATCTCCGTCCGGCGCCTGTCGATCCATGCCGCGGCGCCGCACGCACTTGCGCCGGCGAGGCCGACGTAGGCGTCGGTAGCCCATCGCGCGGGCACGCGCATGCTGCGAAACATCATCAGGTGATCGTAGAGGAAGGTGTGTACGAAGGTGTGCAGTCCGAGCGAGCCGAGCACGCCGAGGACGATCCAGAGCAGCATCACCCAGATCTCGATCGGCATGCGGGAGCGCGCAGCAGCGGTGCGCAGCGATTGCAGCGTCTCGCCCGACAAGCCCTTCGGTAGTTGGAGCGAGAGCCGCACGAGAATCATCACAATCAGGATGACGAGCGGTACGTCAGAGGACGCAGGTTTGGATGTGGTGTGGAAGGCGACGATCGTGTGCCCGAAGAGCCGCCACGCATAGTTCTTCGTCGCCGCGCCGATGTAGGTTCCGATGGCCATCGCCACGATGATGGCGTCGAGAAGATGCAGGAGCCATCGCGGGACCGGACGGGCATCGAGCGCGACGGGAAGTTTGCGCCTGTCGATCAGCAACGCGCTGGCGGTGAGGAAGAGCATCATCAGCCCCGGAAAGAGCACCGCCTCGGGGCGCACATTCGCCGGATCGGCGATGTCTCCATACGCGCGATTCCTGCCGTTCGCGGAGAGCCAGTCGGTCCAGAACGCGGAGCCCCACATCGCGGTGTTGCGGTCGCGCACCATGCCGTACAGCTCGGAGACTTCCTTGTACGGCAGGAGCACGGGAATCATCAGCGCCGCGGCGAGAATGGTCGCCAGCGCCGCGCCGATCAGCGTGCGCCATTTGAACCGCGTGGTCAGCAGCGCGAGCAGCGCAATCGATAAGACGATCGCCGTCGTGCCGAACAGGAACTGATGAATGTTCGTCAGCCCGTTCATCAGCACGCAGAGTCCGAAGAGGATGGCGTTGCGCGTCGTCGGCCGCCGCCAGTAGTGCAGCAACGCGGCGAGCATCATCGGCATCCATCCGCCCCAGACGAACTGCAGGTGAGCGAGATGGTCGGTGCGGAAGTTGACGAACGAATAGAGGATGCCGGCGACGAGGCCGGCGGGGACGGAGCGTGTCAGCACCCGCCCGAGGACGTACGCGCCGTAGCCGCAGAAAGCGAAGCCGAGGAGGATGGCGATGTTGTAGACGGCGAGAGGCGTGAAGCCGAGGAGGTAGAACGGGAGCGCGACGATGGCGATGCCGAAGAGGTTCTCGCTGTACGCCAGCGGGTATTTGCTGGGATAGAAAATGTTGGCGTCGTAGATGTGCGTGGGGGCGTTGGTGATGCTGTAGAGGTCCCAGTCGAGAATCCAGGTGTTGAGCAAAGGATCGCCGAGGTCGGGGACCGCGGTGTTGAGGTGACTGGCGACGGGCCAGATCAGAATGACGGTGAAAAGCAGGAAAAAGCCGAACGCGCCCACCTCGCGAAGCAGGCGGAACCAGAACGGGTGGACGTCGTCCGCGCGATAGCCAAACGGCTCGGATGTCATCGGAGGGGAGAGTAGCAGACGTGTTGCGTTGACGGGACGAAGGTCGCCGCTTTGAAGGTCGAGTTGGGCGAGGTGAAGGTCGCCACCGAGCCGGTGGCGGTACAGCCGTCGAGCCGACGGCGCTACGCCATTCACGGCGCTGCGCAACGCGTGGCGCGGGCGCTCGTAGCGCCGCCGGCCTCGGCGGCTGTATCGCCGGCGGCCCGCCGGCGGTTCTGAACGTTTGATATCTTCGCGTCCATGATCAACAAAGTGGTCGCATCCGCAGACGAAGCGGTCCGCGACGTCGCCGATGGTGCGACGCTCGTCGTTGGCGGCTTCGGACTCTGCGGCATCCCGGAGAATCTGATCCATGCGCTAGTGAAGCGCGGCGTCAAGGGCTTGACCTGCGTTTCCAACAACGCCGGCGTCGACGATTGGGGCCTCGGCCTCCTTCTGCAGACGCGCCAGATCCGCAAGATGGTCTCGTCGTACGTCGGCGAGAACGCGGAGTTCGAGCGCCAGTTCCTCGCTGGCGAGCTGGAAGTGGAGTTCGCGCCGCAAGGAACGCTGGCCGAGCGGATGCGCGCAGGCGGTGCGGGTATCCCCGCCTTCTTCACGCCCGCTGGCTACGGCACGATCGTGGCCGAGGGAAAGGAGACGCGCGACTTCGAGGGGAGGATGTACGTGATGGAGCGCGGCATCGTCGGCGACTTCTCGCTCGTCGCCGCACAGAAGGCGGACCGCCTGGGTAATCTTCAGTATCGAAAGACAGCGCGGAACTTCAATCCGATGGCGGCAACGGCGGGTCGCGTCTGCATCGCCGAGGTTGAAGAGTTGGTCGAACCCGGAGAGATCGATCCCGATTGCGTCCACACTCCCGGCATCTTTGTGCATCGCGTAGTCGTCGCGAAGCGTGTCAAACGCATCGAGCAACGCACTGTGCGGAAGGGGTAACCGATGCCATTAACCAGAGATCAAATCGTTCGCCGCGCCGCCGAAGAGTTGCGCGACGGTTTCTACGTCAACCTCGGCATCGGTATGCCGACGCTTGTCGCCAACAACATCCCAGAGGGGATGGACGTCATCCTTCAGTCCGAGAACGGAATCCTCGGCCTCGGGCCGTTCCCCGCCGACGCCGACGTCGATCCCGATCTCATCAACGCCGGCAAGCAGACAGTGACCGTGCTGCCCGGCGCGTCATTTTTCTCCAGCGCCGATTCCTTCGGCATGATCCGCGGCGGCAAAGTCGATCTCTCCATCCTCGGGGCGATGCAGGTTTCTGCGCAGGGCGACATCGCAAACTGGATGGTGCCCGGCTCGATGGTGAAGGGAATGGGCGGCGCGATGGATCTCGTCGCCAGCGCCAAGCGCCTCATCGTGACGATGGAGCACGTCACGAAAAAGGGAGAGAAGAAGATCCTCGATGCCTGCAACCTTCCGCTGACCGGCGTGAAGTGCGTCGATCGCATCATCACGGACTACTGCGTGATCGACGTGACCGCCGAGGGGTTGAAGCTGATCGAAGTGGCTCCCGGAGTAAGCGTCGATGAGGTTCAGAAACTGACCGAGCCGCGGCTGCTCATCGGCGGGGACGTGAAAGAAATCCGCGTCTGACGCCTACGTCGCCATCACATCCATCTCATTCGACACATCAAGGCTCTCGAATTGTGCGCCGAGGGCTTTGACGCCAAACCAGAATTCGGCGACGAGGACGGCCACCGCGGGCATCGTGGCGACTGCGACGAAGGCGGCGTTGCCCGAAAAGAATTTGTAGGCGAGCCAGAGCGATGGCGCGAAGACGATCGCGGCGGGAAGTAGCGCGACGACGAGGACGAGGATGTTGCCCGCGAGCGTCACCAGGCGCTGGCCGGTCATGACGAAGCCGCGCGGTTCGTCTTTGCTGCGAACGGCCCAGCCTGGGAAGAGGACGGGCACAGCGTTGCGGATGAGGAGCTGGATCGCGCAGACGGGAATCGTCAACAGAAGCACGGTGACGATGAACTGAGGTGTTGCGACCATGCGCAGCCAGCGGTTGGTTTGCTCGGCCATCGCGATCAGGACTGACGCGGACGACGCGAACATCATTTCCAGAATCGAGACGACGGCCAGCGGCGCAGCGATCTCCGCGGCCACGAGGCGCTCACCGCTGATCGGATAGCTTTTCAGCACCTCGAGGCGCGGCATGTCGAGTCGAAGGTCGTTCGCGAACATGTTCGGCCCGAGTAGGGGAAAGAAACCGGCGAGGAAGAGCAGTCCGGTGCCGATCATGAGGTAGCCCGCAGCCTCGTGCGTCCACATCGCCAGCCCCAGCAACAGGGCCATCGTCGCCGCGAGGATGACGACCCACGTTACGGAGTTGCGCATCAGGGCGATGAGGTTCTTCCAGATGATGGCCACTTCGACGGGTCCGGTCTCGCCGAGTTTGAAGAGCGCCGGAGCGCGGCGGAACGTGACGCTGGAGCCGATACGCTGATTGTGCATGCGCTCCCGGCGGACTGCTCTGCGCTGCGATGTGGCGATGGACGCTTCCTCGAACGAGACGTTCAGCGCGGCAGCGATGAAGAAGAAGATGACGCCGAGTGCGGCGACGACCAACACCGAGATCGCGAGCGTGCTCAGCGTTCCCGGCAGCGCAGCGGACGCAAAGAATTTCGGAATGAAGAGAATTGCAGCAACGACCGGCTTGTGAAAGAACGCTTCGATCGCCGCACGCGAGGAGACTCCCGCTTTGACCGTCTGTTGGTAGTCGGCGGGAATGGTGATGGCTCCGAGGGTGTGGACCTGTTTCAGTACCAGCGCGTAGAGGCCGCCGATGATCAGCGCGACGACGCCGAGGCGCGGGAGAAAGCCGATGTGAAAGAGACGGAGGCGTGCGCGGCCTTGCGAGACCATCGTGAAATAGACCGACATCACGGAGAAAGCGATCCAGGTGCCGATGAAGTATCCCTGCCGCGTGCCGATGATCGTCAGCATCACCGCGCTGAAGAATGCCTGCGGCTGCGCGCGGAGAATCTTATAGAGCAAAAGATCCCGTCGTCGCAGCGGCGCAGGAAATAGAAAAGCGATTTCCGCCTCGCTGAAATCGAGCCCGCCGGAATCGCGCGGCAATGCCCACGCGGTAATCATCATCAACAACACGATGACGCTGGCGAAGTCGACAATGACTGTGTTGAAGGAGAGGTCGCGGATCCTCGCAAGGGCAACCCCGCTGTTCTGTGCACGCCGGAAAAAGAAGAACCAGAAGTACGCTGCGCCCGCGACGGCGCCGATCAGGTAGCGCGGCTCGCGCAGCTTCCGCAGTCGCTGCAGGATGCGGTTCTTGAACGAGAGCAGAGCAACAGTGACAAACGTCCCGATCACGTTGCCGGCGTCTCCTCGGCGGTAATCCGCAGGAACGCTTCCTCGAGCGAGAGATCGCTGCGGCCTTTGGCGAGCGCGAACTTCAGATTGTCGATCGTGTCGTAGGCGATGCGCGTGCCGTTCCGGATCACGGCCACGGTGTCGCAGAGCTCCTCGACGAGATGCAGCAGATGTGAGCTGAGGATGACGGACGCACCCGCCTGCGACCGCCGGACGATCGATTCCTTCATGCGCCGGATGCCGAGGGGATCGAGACCGGTGAGCGGCTCATCGAAGATCAGGACGTCGGGCTCGTGAATGAATCCGCACGCGATCATGAGCTTCTGTTTCATGCCGCGCGAGAGCTCGGCAGGAAGCGCTTTCCGTTTGTCGGTGAGCTCGAATTCGTTCAGAAGCGGATCCATTTTCTCGCGGACGCCGGTGACCTGATACAGCCGCCCGACGAACTGAAGGTGCTCTTCGACGGTGAGGTAATCGAAGAGCCGCGGCTCGTCAGGCATGAAGGCGAGATGACGCTTGGCGTCGACCGGATCGTTGCGCAGGTCGAAGCCGCAGATGCGAATCGTGCCGTCGGATGGCGGATGAATGCCTGCAATCGCGCGGAGCGTAGTCGTCTTCCCCGCGCCGTTCGGTCCAACGAGTCCGAGCACCTCGCCGCGCTTCACGGCGAAGGAAAGATCCTTCACCGCCACGAGCGAGTCGTAACGCTTGGTGAGCCCGGAGACCTCGATGCCGTAGTCCATGTGTGAGGATGATACGGCGAATGCGGGAGTCGGTTTTCTTTGTGGGGAGTGGGGGGTGGGGTGTGGGGTGTGGAAGAACGCTAGTCCGTTTCGCGCCGATCACCAAGGGATCTCGGTGTGAAGGCTATCGCAGTGGATGTGCTTGCGCCGAATGCGCGTATGGATTCGCGATGACGTTACTGGCTCGGTCGGCGGCGAGGACGCCGCCGGGCCAGCCGCCGGGACGGCAGCGTTCCGGCGCTTCGCGCCCCACACCCACACCCACACCCACCCTCCACGCCCCGTCCCCCACGTCCCCATTTGCGCTGCCCACCAATCGAGCGCCTTCTCCATCGCTTTTTGATGGGGAGAAGGTGGACCGAAGGCCGGATGAGGGGCCGAGCGGCTGAAGCGCTGATCAACCAAACGCAAGTTCTTCTCCCACCCGCCACTCCCCACTCCCCACCCCCCCACTCGGCATCCTTCGTGAAGGCGAGTCCATTCAGAATGCAACGCCAGGCACCGTGGAAGCTGATTGCGATTGTGACGACTACGACGAGTCTCTTGCTCTCGTTGCTCGTTCTCCGGGCGTGTTTCGTTAAGGGGCAGCCGGCGACGGCGAGCGGCCCGCCGGAGGTTGCGATTCCGGCGGCCGGCATGCTGGCGCTTCCTGTTCCGGCCACGGCGGCGGCGAAGGCACCGACGAACGTGTTCATGCGCAACGTCTGGTTTCGCATCGATCAGAATGCGTACCTTGACATCCATCTGATGCGCGGCGAACTGATGTCGAAGACGGCCGGAACGCCGCTGAACCTCGACGACAAGCGGACGTTCGTGATGAAGGTGGACAAAGCGAAGATCGGGATGCGCGCTGGCAGCCTCGACGTGCTGATGAACCGCTATGTCTTCGGCTACGCCCACCCGCCACTTCACAACCTGCTGGTCGAGACTGCAGGAAAGCAACTCCGGCTGAGCGGCGTCATGCACAAGGGCATCGACATCCATTTCACGATGTGGGCGGATGTGTCGGTGTCGAACGGCCTCATTCGTATTCATCCGACAAAGATCCAGACCTTCGGTATCAGCGGGATCGGTGTGCTGAAGGCTGTGGGGATGACGCTGGAGAAACTGCTGAAAATGCCGAACGAGCGTGGGATCTCGGCGCAAGGGAACGACCTGCTGCTCGATCCGCAACGGGCGTTACCGCCGCCGGAGGTGGAACTGCATCTCGCCGGCGTCCGCGTCGAGGGCGACGAGCTGATGATGTTCTTCGATGCCGGCCGCCATCTACCCGAGCTGGCGCTCCCGCATCCCGAGGAGAAGAACACGATCTACTTCCGCGGCGGCACGCTACGGATGGGGAAGCTGCTGATGGTCGATGCTGACATGCAGGTCGGTGATGCCGATCCGAGCGATCCCTTCGATTTCTACATCGACCGTTACAACGACCAGCTCGTGGCCGGCTTCGTGCGCAATCAGCCGAACTACGGTCTCTTCGTCTTCATGCGCGATTTCTCGGACCTCGGCAAACCGGCGCGGCCAGGCGAGCGGATGCCCTGAAACGAAAAAGGACGGCTCGCGGGCCGTCCTTCCAGGGGTTGTCTGTGCGAACGTTACTGGCCTTCGACCGTGACGTTGGCTGCCTGCAGTCCCTTTGGACCCTGCACGAGGTCGAACTCCACCTGCGCGCCCTCGGCGAGCGAACGGAAGCCCTTCGACTGGATCGCAGAAAAGTGAACGAAGACGTCCTCGCCGCTGGCCGACGTGATGAAGCCAAAGCCCTTCGCATCGTTGAACCACTTGACCGTACCGGTGCTACGCATTCTGAAAATCTCCTCTAGTTGGTTTCTTCTTAGCTCGCAAACGTAAGGCACGGCCACTCGTCGCGCCAAGCCCGGACCAACATTCGGTTACGGATGCCTATTTCCATCCGGGCTATGGCTGAGTGCGAATGTTTTTCGCCAAGGAGCGAGTCGCCTTACGAGGTCCGATCCGTCCGATCCGACCGATACGCGTCATTGCGTGGCTCGATCACGTCGGCCGGTAAGATCATGTTCCCGCGCCGTCTTCGCACCGACAACGACGTGGCCAGTCCGACGAGGGCGATGGCGGCGATGGTGGCGGCCCAGGGGGTGACAGTAGCGTGGGTTGGCTCGAGGGTGATGTCGAGGCGGTCGCGCATTTCGTTCAGCGCTGCCAGGTGATCGGGAACCTTTGCGACCGGCAGCGCATCTCGTGTCGAGCGGAGGGTCGTGGTTACGATCAGATCCGGGCCGCGCTGGACGTGTTGTTCGTAGTGCAGTGCGGGGCTGCCGACGACGATGTCGTGCTCCTGGATCTTGGGGCTCGCTCCGCCGCGGATGGTCAGGCGCTCGGTGACATCGAGCGGATACTCGATCGCCAGCGGGTTGGAGCGGACGAGTGTCGTGGGACGGTCGAGATGCTTTTCCACGGCGCGCGGGTAGTAGGTCCACGAGCCGGTTTTCCAGAGGTTGCGGATGGTGTAGCGCTCGCGCAGGATGATGACGTTGCGGAGGCGGTCGTCGTCGATCGACGGCGCGCCGAGCGCTTCGATGCGCGGGTGGTCGGCGGCGTAGCGGTTGAGGTGATCCTTGGCTACGTCGGCAAGCGATTCCGAGGCGAGCTTGGAGCGAAGCTCGTCGGCGTCGCGGCCGGAGTAGGTCGAAGTCACTGCGAGGAGGTGCGTTGGATTCGCGCCGGGTGCAACGTTGGCTGCGGGCGAAATCACTTCCTCCACGGCGACGGTGCCGTGCGTGCGAATGACGATCGGCGTCAGGCCTGTCGAATCGGGGCGAACGATGAACGCGCGCTCGTCGCTCGGCGTGTCGATCGTGGCGAGCGTTCCGCCCTGATCCGAGAGCGTGCCGTCGATCCAATAGATTTTGCCGCCGTCGGCAACCTCCGTGATCACGTGATCGAAAAGGAAGGGCGAGGGGAGGTATTCGTCGAGCCGTTGACGCAGCTTGGTATTGACGAGCGCCGGCCAGGCCTGAACGCCGAGTTGACGAAGGAGCGCCGCGAGCAGGAGCGCTTTGTCCTTGCAATCGCCGTAGCGCTGGGCGAGGACGACGGAGGGCTGCCGCGGCTCGTGGGAGCCGCGGCCCATCTCGATGCCGAGGTAGCGGATGTCGTCCTGAACGAAGCGGATGGCGGCGACGATGCGGCCATCGCGGCCGGGATGCGCGGCCTCGATCTCCTTTGCGAGCGCAGCGATTGCGGCGTGCGACGTCTCATCGACGCGAAAGAGAGCATCGGCCCACTTCGCGACTTCGGTCCACGATCCGTACTCGGTGACCTGAAGCGTTTCAAACGCGTCGTACCAATCCGGCGTCGAATCCTCGGTGTCCGTCGCCGGTACATCGCGCCGCTGCCAGACGTAGATGTCGGTTCCGCCGCGATGCTCGACGGTGGCCGGTTTGCTCATGTGCAGGGGACGGGACGCGGGCCAGATCAGACGGTGGCGGATGAGCCGGGTTGGAACGGTGACGCCGAAATCGAATTCGCCGGCGTAGCGTCCGCCGAGCAGAGGGTTCGAGCCTTCCAGCGACCAGGAGTAATCGATGACGTCGCCGGCTCGCACATCTTTGAGGAAGAGCAGCGCGGTGAGCTGGCCGTCGTAAATGCGGTCTTCCGCTTCCGTCTCTTTCTCGATGATGCGCACGTCTTCGCGGGTCAGCTCGTCGATCCGCTTGCCGTCGCGGATGAGGACGACGTCGTGGATCACGAGACGCTCGTAGGAAGGATCGAAGTCGATGCTGATCTCAGACGCGTTCTGCACGCCGGCCGAAGTGAGCACCTTGCGCACATCGCGGAAGTACTCATCGACGTTGGCGCCAACCACGCGCACCTGGTGATCTTCGAGCAGCCCGTCGATGCCGGAGCGGACGTTCCGCGGCGCAGCGTGGAGATCGGGATGGAGCACGTCGGCCCAAACCGGAGCGGGACGGACCTCGAACTGGCCGGCATCATCGGCACGGACAGCCGGTCGAGCAGCCGTCCGTGCAAACGCGAACGGGCCGAGTGCCGCGATCAGGAACGAGAGGACGATGGAGCGCAAGTGATCAGCGTGAACGCGTACGGGAGCGATTGGATTTCGCCGCCCATGAACAGATCGGGCACCCGGCTTGATCGTGATTGCGAGCGGGACAGTACTGGCGGCCGAAGTAGATGATCTGAAGATGGCGCCGGCTCCACTCGTCCCGAGGAAAGACCTTCTTGAGGTCGCGCTCGGTTTGCTCGACACTTTTTCCGTTCGAGAGTCCCCAACGCGCGGCGAGCCGATGGATGTGTGTATCGACAGCGAAGGCAGGCTCGCCAAAGGCCTGCGACATGACGACGCTGGCGGTCTTGTGGCCGACGCCGGGCAGTTCTTCGAGCGCGTCCATATCTCGCGGAACCTTGCCACCGTATTCATCGACGAGAGTTTGCGCGAGTTTGCGGATGTTGCGCGCTTTGCCGGGAGCGAGGCCGCAACTGCGGATGAACGCGAGGATCTCCGCTTCACTCAGCGCCGCAAGCGCCTTCGGCGTCGATGCTTTCGCGAAGAGCGCGGGAGTGACTTTGTTGACCTGCACGTCGGTTGTCTGCGCGGAGAGAACGACGGCGACGAGGAGCGTGAAGGGATCAGCGTGTTCGAGTGGGATGGGCGGCGCGGGGTAGAGATCGTCGAGGATTTTTCTGATGCGCGTTGCTTTCTCTTTTCTGGTCAATGGGGCCTCGGGTGTCGGCTGTCGGGTGTCGGGGCCAGGGCTGAGCCGGGCGGTTTTTCATTCAACATTCACATTCAACATCCAACATTCAACGCTCAGCTTTCCAGTAACGACTTCCACCGCGCAATCGCCTCCGGCATTTCCGGCGACGGCGTCCCGGCCATCCCCGCGAGTGCCAGCAAATCGGAAGGTGCGACGTTCCCTGACGGTCCGCGCAAGAGCCCGCGCACGTAGGCGTGCGTGACGATCTCCCCGCGGCGTTCCAGGGAGTGCTCGAAGTAGAGCCACTTCTCATCCCAGCAGGCGATGCGCGAGCGGACGGTGAAACGCTCAAAGGGGAGGAGAGATCGCCGATAACGGATGAAGGTCGCGCCGACCAGAGGCCGCCAGCCGCGCTTCAGAACCGGGCGCAACATTCTGGTCTGCGCCAGGATCGCCATCCTGCCGACGTCCATCATGCTCACGTAGCGCCCGCTGTTCATGTGGAAGTTGAGGTCGAGATCGTTCGGCCAGACGCGCATGGCGGTGACGCAGTCGTCGAGGATTCCGATGCGGGGGCGGAAACGGCTCTTGAGGATCGCGAGGAAGAGCCGGATGAAGACAATCATGGATAGTCGAGTCTATGCTCGTCGTTTTCTGAAGAACAGCAATACAGAGACACAGAGGTCACGGAGGTGGAATCGTAACCTCTGTGACCTCTGCGCCTCTGTGGTGTGGTGATTCGTCTACGCCAGATCGAACAACAACACTTCCCCATCACCCGCGATCGTCACGCGCGATTCGGCCTCGATCGCGGCGCCGTCGCCGGCGGTGAGCGGCTTGCCGTTCACGGTCACCGTTCCTCGCGCGACCTGCACCCAGCCGTAACGGCCCGGACGAAAGTCCTGCGCCACGCTGGCGCCGTCGCGAAGCGTGACGGTGTAGAGATCGGCGTCCTGATGGATCGTCAGCGAGCCGTCGCGTCCGTCGCGCGAAGCGACAAGACGCAGACGGCAGTCACGCTCGGCTGGCGGAAACGCCTTCTGTTCGTAGCTGGGCGTGATGCCTTGCCGCTCCGGAAGAATCCAGATCTGGAGAAGGTGCACGAGCTCATCCGACGCATTCTTCTCGCTGTGCATCACGCCGGTGCCGGCGCTCATGCGCTGCACCTCGCCCGGCCGGATGACCGAGCCGGTGCCCATCGAGTCCTGATGACTGAGCTCTCCTTCGAGCACGTACGTGATGATCTCCATGTCGCGGTGGCCGTGCGTGCCGAAGCCGCGCCCCGCCTGCACGCGGTCATCATTGATGACGCGCAGCGCGCGGAAGCCCATGAATGCGGGATCGTGATAATCGGCGAATGAGAACGTGTGGTACGTGTCGAGCCAGCCGTGGTCGAAGTGGCCGCGGTCTCCACCCTTGCGAATTGTGATCATCGTCGTCTCCTTTGCTAATCAAAACACGCGCGCATTCCCGCGCGATCGGGTGTCGGTTCTCGGGAGTAGGGTGTCGGAGCAAGGGTGCGGTGCAGGTTTACTTCTTTTGCTCCGACCCCCGACTCCCGACCCCCGACGTCTACTTCGTGTGCATCTGGTCGAGCGCGCTGCGAACCGCCGTGGCCAGCTTGATCGCGTCTCCGGTCGCCCAGAAGTGCATGAAGAAAAGCCGCGGCTGTTCTTCAAGCATATGGCTGTGGATGGCGGTCACGCGAACACCTCCCTTCTGCAGCGCGCGGATCACCGGATTGACCTCGGATGCGATCATGACGAAGTCGCCCGTGATGGCCGCCCGCCCTTCGCCAAGCGGCTGGAAATTCACCGCTGTGGCTGTGCCCATCGACGGCGGAATCTCCATCCCGTGCTCGGTGATGCGCTCCGCCCGTGGGACGCTGAATTGATCGACGCCACCATTCGCTTTTCCGGGATGGCCGATGATGCGATCGAGATCGCCGGTCGGAAGATCGAGAGGTGCCGTTGAAGGAGGGGACGGCGGCCCCATCGGCGTCGCCGTCAGCGACAGCGCCGCGTGAAGCGTGCGTGCCAGCGCGACCGCATCGCCGTGTCCGCTGAAGTGCATGTACATGACGCGCGGAGTCTCATCGATCAGATGATTGTGCAGCGCGGATTGCTCGATCCCGCCTTTCTGCAGCTCCGCGATCACCGGATTCACCTCGGCAGGCAGAAGGACCAGATCGCCCATCGTCATGGCCTTCCCGCCGTCCTCTTTGAACGCGATCCAGGAGCCGAGGGCGAGAGCAGGCTTGATCGAGACCCCGTCGAGCGTGACGGCGAGATCGCCGCGAGGAAACGCGACTTTGTAGACATCGCCCGGCTGCACCGCGCCGGCGCGCCCGAGGGCGTCGGCGACGGGTGTCCAATCAAAAGGCTTGGGATCCGCATTGATGAGAAGAACGGCGGATGCGAGAAGAACGATCGAACGAAACGCGCGCATGAGAGCCTCCTTCAGCTCGAATCGCTGTTCCGGCACATGCCTACAGCACGCCAGGTTGCGGAACGCGGTGATACTAGCGGAACCGCGTTCGGCTCCTCCGTTCCAATCGTGCTACAACAGAGCTCCGATGTCCGACGAACACACCCGCCACATTCCGAGCGAACGAACAGGCCGGCATGTCTGCGTTCGCTGCCTCTCGGCGGTTGAGCTCGAAGAGTATCTGCGCAACGATCACCTCTGCGACGACTGCGCGGCGGACGGCGACTATCCGCTGGCATCGACGCCGGAGCCGCGAACGAAGGATGAAGGATGAAGGCGGAAGGATGAATGCAGATTTGGATGCATCGTCCGTTTCGCATCCTCCATCCTTCGGGCGCGTCGCCGTCATCCACGACTGGCTGACCGGCATGCGGGGCGGCGAGAACGTCCTGGAAGCCATTCTCGATCTCTTCCCGGACGCGGAGCTGTTCACGCTTTTTCATTTTCCCGGCACGGTCTCTTCTTCGATCGAGTCGCACACGATCCACACCTCGCGGCTGCAAGCGCTGGCTTCGCGCGTTAGCGATTACCGCACGCTCCTTCCGCTCTTTCCGCGCGCCGTGCGGCAGTGGGATCTATCGAAATTCGATCTCATCATCAGCTCCAGCCACGCTGTCGCCAAAGGCGTCGACAGCCGCGGTAAGGCGCACCTCTGCTACTGCCACACGCCGATGCGCTACGTCTGGGACCGCTTCGATGACTACTTTCCGCGCGGCGTGAAGCGGCTTCTGGCGCGTCCGCTTGCGGCACGTCTGCGCCGGTGGGATGTAGCCAACTCGAAGTACGTCACGCGATTCGTCGCCAACTCGCATTTCGTGTGCGAGCGTATTCGCGAGTACTACGGCCGCGACGCTGCGGTCGTGCATCCATTCGTCGACGAAGCATTCCTTTCCGCGCCTCTGCGCGAATCACGCGATGATTTTCACGTCGTGCTCTCCGCGCTCGTTCCCTACAAGCGGGTCGAGCTGGCGATCGAAGCCGCCGAGGCCAGTGGGAGAAGGCTCGTCGTCATCGGCGGCGGTCCGCTCCTCCCGAAGCTTCGCCGGCGAAGCGGCCCCAACGTTCAGCTCCTCGGACCCGTATCCAGAGAGGTGATCATCGACCACCTCGGCCGCGCGCAGAGCCTCATCCTTCCCGGTGTCGAAGACTTCGGCATCACTCCATTGGAAGCGATGGCCCTCGGCACGCCGGTCGTCGCCCTCGGCGCAGGCGGCGTGCGCGACTCGGTTATGCCCGGAACGACCGGGATCTTTTTCGAGACCGCATCGGTAGACTCGCTTCGCGGAGCCTTGAGCGAGGCGGAGCGTCACGGTTGGAACCGTGCGGCCATCCGCGCCCACGCGGCGACCTTCTCGCGTGAACGGTTTCAGCGTGAGATGCTCGCGGAGTTGGAACAAGTCGCAGGAACGGGAGTCGGGAGTCGGGAGTCGGAGCGCGCGAGTAACTCTGTCTCCGACTCCCGAACCCCGACCCCCGACTCCCGGAATTCACCGTGATCGAGAAAAAACACCGGACGCTTTCGTCGATCTATCTGATCAACGACGCCCTGGCGTCGAACCTGGCCATGCTCTGCGCCTGGTTTCTCCGCTTCAGCGTCAAGATCATTCCGGTCACGAAAGGGCAGCAGGAAGTGGAGACCTATCTCCAGCTCCTGCCGATCGTCACGATCGTTTTTCCGCTCGCCTTCGCCGTGCAGGGGCTGTATCGCATCCGGCCGGCGCGATCGAAGACTGAAGAGTGGCTCTCGGTGACGATCGGATCGATCGTGGCTACGGTCGTCTTCTCCGGCGTGCTGCTCTGGGTGCGGCCGGGAAGGCCGGACGTTCTCTACTCGCGGGCCACGCTGCTGATCTTCCTCCTCTGCGCCATCGTGCTGGTGATTCTCGGCCGCGGCATCGTGCGGGCGGTGGTCGAGCGCGGTTACCGGACGGGCAAGCGACTCGACCGCGTGCTCATCGCCGGCAGCGGCGAGCTGGCCCGCGCGGTCGTCGAGCGCGTGAACGGGCATCGCGAGCTCGGCTTCACACTGGTCGGTTACCTTCGCAACGGCGAGCAGTCGGCCCTGGAAGGTCTGGAGTGTCTCGGCACGATCGATGACGCCGAACGTGTCATCGACGAGCGGAAGATCGATCACGTCTTCGTCGCGCTGCCGCATGCGTCATCCGACGCGATGATGGCGCTGCTGGATCGACTGGTGCGGAGCGTGGTCGCCATCCACGTCGTGCCGGACCTTCTGCAGTTCATGGTTCTCCGCTCGCGCGTCGAGGACCTCGACGGGCTGCCGACAATCAACCTCTCCGAGACGCCGCTCGAAGGCTGGAGCCGCTTTCTGAAACGCGGCTTCGATCTCGTCGTGGCGCTCACTGCGTTCATCGTCTTCTCGCCGGTCATGCTGATCGTGGCCATCATCATCAAGCTCGAGGATCGCGGGCCGGTGTTCTACCGGCAGGAACGGATGGGGCTCGACGGCAAGCCGTTCGATATTTTCAAGTTCCGCTCGATGCGCGTCGGCGCCGAGAACGAGAGCGGCGCGAAGTGGGCGGAGAAAGACGATCCGCGCCGCACGCGCGTCGGCCGCTTCATCCGCAAGACATCCATCGACGAGTTACCGCAACTCCTCAACGTGCTCCTCGGCGACATGAGCGTCGTCGGCCCGCGCCCGGAGCGGCCGCAGTTCGTCGAGCAGTTCCGCGCCGAGTTCCCGCACTACATGCTCCGCCACAAAGTGCGCGCCGGCATGACCGGATGGGCGCAGGTCCACGGATGGCGGGGCAACACATCGATCCGCATCCGCATCGAGCACGACCTCTACTACATCGAGAACTGGTCGCTCATGCTCGACCTGAAGATCCTGTTCATGACGCTGGTGCATGGGTTGAAGCATGAGAATGCGTATTGAGCAGAGATCAGGGGGTCGGGAGTCGGGTGTCGGAGAAGCTGACCCGGGGATCAGTGATCGATAGATCGGGATCAATCAGCTCCGGTTGTCTCGATAGCTGCTCGGGTTGCCTGTCTCTTGTTGCTGGTCTCTTGTCTCCAGTCTCGTGTCTCTGATTCGCGATCTCTTGTTTGTCTCTGATCTCTTGGCTCTGATTCCCTGATCTCTCCACGCCCCTCATATAATCCCGCGCCTGACATGGGAAAAAACTCAGAGACTCTCTTCAGCCGCGCGCAGGAAATCATCCCGGGCGGCGTCAACTCTCCAGTCCGCGCGTTCAAGGGCGTTGGCGGAACACCGCTGTTCATCGATCAGGCCCTCGGTTCGCGAATCTTCGACGCCGACGGGCTCCAGTACATCGATTGCGTCGGCTCGTGGGGGCCGATGATCCTCGGTCACGGCCATCGTTACGTGGTCGAGGCGGTGAAGAAGGCCGCCACGCGCGGCTTCTCGTTCGGCGCGCCGACCGTCGGCGAAATCGAGCTGGCCGAGATGATCGCGCAGGCCATCCCGTCGATCGAGATGGTGCGCCTCGTCAACTCCGGAACGGAAGCGACGATGAGCGCGCTCCGGTTGGCGCGCGCGGCCACCGGGCGGAAGAAGATCATCAAGTTTGACGGCGGCTATCACGGCCACGTCGACGCGCTCCTCGTCAAGGCGGGAAGCGGCGGCGCAACGTTCAACGTCCCCGATTCCGCCGGCGTGCCGAAGGAAGTGACCGAGCTGACGATCAGCGTGCCCTACAACAATCTCAAGGCCGTGCGCGAGGCGATGGACGGCGAGGTGGCGGCCGTGATCGTCGAGCCGGTGGCAGGCAACATGGGCTGCGTCCCGCCGGCTGAAGGCTTTCTCCAGGGATTGCGCGACATCTGCACCGAAGCCGGCGCCCTGCTGATCCTCGACGAAGTGATGACGGGATTCCGCGTTGCGTACGGCGGTGCACAGTCGCTGTACAACGTGAAACCCGACATCACCACGCTCGGTAAGATCATCGGCGGCGGCATGCCGATCGGCGCGTACGGCGGAAGCCGCGAGCTGATGCAGCTCGTCTCGCCGCTGGGACCGATGTACCAGGCCGGCACATTGTCGGGCAATCCGATCGCCGTGGCCGCGGGCAAAGCCACTCTCGGCGTGCTGAAGAATTCATCGATCTACGCCGATCTCGAAGAGCGCTCAGGCGAGTTCCAGACCGGCGTGACGAAGAGCGCGGAGAAACACGGCGTGCCGCTGACCGTGAACCGCGTCGGATCGATGTGGACGATCTTCTTCACCGAAGGTCCGGTCACGGATTACGAAAGCGCGAACAAATCAAATCGCGAGAGGTTCTCCCGCTTCTTCCATCTCATGCTGGGCGAAGGCGTTTACCTGCCTCCGTCGCAACTCGAAGCGGCGTTCTTCTCCGCAGCCCACGCGAAGAAAGACATCCTCCAACTGATCGAGCGCGCCGACAGGGTGTTGAAGAAGATCAATTGGGAGTTTGAGAAGTAGGGTGGGACTCACCTGATCGACCGATCCAACTGATCCGACTGATCCGACTGATCTCCGATCACTGCTCACTTCCCCCCACCCGCGGCACCAGCCATGCCCGCCCACCCGTTCGCACCGCCTCGGCATCGAAGCCGAAGAGCTCGCGGATGGCGTCCGGTTGCATGACTTCGCCGGGTGTGGCGTCGAGGGCCAGGGCGCCGCGTTGCATTACGAGCATGCGGTCACTGTAGGCGGCAGCCCAGTTCAGGTCGTGCGTCGCGTAGATCACGGTGACTCCGGTGCGGTCGACGATGTCGCGCAGCAGCGCCGAGAATTGCTGGACGTGCGAGACGTCGAGTGACGAGAGCGGTTCGTCAAGCAGGATGAGCTGCGGCCGCGCGGCAAGGACGCGCGCGAGGAAGACACGCTTTCGTTCGCCGCCGCTCATCTCGTCGAGATAGCGTTCGCCGAGGTGGGCGGCGTCGCAGAGAGCGAGGGCGCGCTCCGCCTCGTCGTAATCGCTGTCGCGCTCCCACGCGAAGCGGCCGAGGAACGGAGCGCGTCCGGAGACCACCACGTCGAGCGCACGCATCGAGAACGCGGGATCGGGATCCTGCGGCAGATACGCCACCTGCTTTGCGTAGTCCTTCGCATGCCAGTCGCGAAGGCGTCTTCCGTCGAGTGCGATCTCGCCCGTGTGCGGCGCGAGAACGCGGGCAACGAGCTTGAGCAGCGTCGATTTGCCCGAGCCGTTCGGGCCGGTGAGTGCGATGAGTTGCTTCGCATCGAACGTCGCGGTGATGTTATCGACCGCGTTCGCTCCCGCGTACGCGTAGACGACGTCGCGCAGCTCGAGGATCATCGATTCCTCCGCAGGAGCGAGAGGAAAAACGGGACGCCGAGTACGGCGGTGAACGCGCCGATGGGGAGCTCGGACGAGGTGACGACGACGCGCGAGAGGAGATCGGCAAGCACGACCAGCACGCCGCCGCCGAGTGCGCAGAGCGGCAGGAGAAAGCGGAAGTCGCGCCGCCACATCATGCGGATGAGATGCGGCACGAGCAGTCCGACGAAGCCGATGATGCCGCTGACCGATACCGCGGCGCCGGTGACGATCGACGCGGTGATGAAGCCGATCAGCTTCACGCGCTCGACGTTGACGCCACGCGATTTCGCGTCGTCCTCGCCGAATGCCAGCATGCGTAGATCGTTTCCGATCGCGGCAAGCGTAGCCATGGCGATCACGAGCAGCACGGCTAGCAGCGCTACATCGCTCCACGTCGCGCCGAAGAGCGTTCCCATCATCCAACGAAGCGCCGCAGTCAGATCGCTTTGCCGCGACAGGCCGAATGAGATCAGGATGACCGCGGAAAAGAACGCGTTGAGGACGAGGCCGGAGAGAAGAAGGCGCGTAGGGTCGGTGTACTCGCGCCGCCGCGCCAGCAGGAAGACCGCTCCGGTTGCGCCGCACGCGCCGGCGAACGCGATGAGCGGCACGACGCCGGGCAGTCTCGACAAACCCGCGGCCGTGGCGATCGATGCGCCGCATGCAGCGCCGCCGGAGACGCCGAGGATGAACGGATCGGCCAGCGGATTGCGAAGCAAGGACTGGAACGTGACGCCTGCCACCGCCAGCGTCGCTCCGACGAGTGCCGCCAGTAGCGCACGCGGAAGGCGGATGCCGATGAGGATCGAGCGCGCAGTGACGTCGCCCGCGAGCGCCGCGCGCCACGACACGTTCGTCGCGCCGATTGATGAGGCGAGCACGAGCGCGATGACGAGCAGAAGCGCGAGCATCGCAAACGCTCCGGCAAGACTCGATCGATGACGAACAGCGGCCACGTTGCGCAGTGTAGTAGCACGGAGCGCCGCCGCGAACGACGTGGCCAAAGCGTAGCGCCGCCGGCCCGGCGGCTGTCCCGCCGGCGGCTCGCCGGCGACTCTCAACTCGCACATCCAGATCCCTGCTTCCGTAAACACACCCCCACCTCCCCCGTCCAACCCTCCATGAACCCCTTCACGAAAATCCTGGTCGGCGCCCTCGGACTGGCGCTCCTGACCGGTGCAAGCACTCCCAATCCCAAACTCACCGAGCGCCAGCGTGCGATGCATGTCCTCAACCGTCTCGCTTTTGGGCCGCGGCCCGGCGATGTCGACGCGGTCGCGAAAAGCGGCGTCGATGCCTGGATCGAGCAGCAGCTTCATCCGGAAGCGATTCCTGATCGCGCGGTTGAAGCGCGCATCGCGCTGCTGCCGACGATGACGTTGTCGAACGCGCAGATCGTGAAGACTTACTACGAGCCGGTCCTGATGGCGCGAAAAAAAGCGAATGCCGAGGCGAAGGATGGCGACGTCGACAAAAAGGACATTCGACGGGAGTTGATGCAGGACATCCCTCCCGGTCAGCGGCCGCAGGTCGTGATGAACGATCTTCTTTCGCAGCGGATCCTTCGCGCCGCCGAGTCGGACCGGCAGCTCAATGAGGTGATGGTCGACTTCTGGATGAATCACTTCAACGTCTTTTCCGGCAAGGGTATCGACCGCTTTCTGCTGACCAGCTACGAGCGCGACGTCATCCGGCCGCACATGTGGGGGCGTTTCGAAGACCTGCTGATGGCGACCGCGAAGTCGCCGGCGATGTTGTTCTATCTCGACAACGCGCGCTCGATCGCGGCGCCGGAGAATCGTCCTCTCTTTTCGCAGCGCGCGACGTTCGGGGCCAGACGCTTCGGACGGATGGATGCGATGCCGCGGCTGCAAGCGAACCAACAGAAGGGCGGCCTCAACGAGAACTACGCCCGCGAGATCATGGAGCTTCACACCCTCGGCGTCGATGGCGGCTACACGCAGAAGGACGTGACGGAGCTTGCGCGCGTGCTGACCGGATGGACGATCACGCGTGAGCGCGACGGCGGCGGCGAAGGCGCGGCGTTCATCTTCCGTCCGTTCCTTCACGATGCCGGCTCCAAGGTCGTGCTGGGAGTCCGCTTCCCGGCAGGCGGCGGCATCCAGGAAGGCGAGAAGATGATTCAGATCCTCGCGCACCATCCCGCCACCGCCCACCACATCGCATACAAGCTCTGCCAGCGGCTGGTTGCCGACGAGCCACCGCCGGCGCTGGTCAATCGCGTGGCTGCGAAGTTCCTGGCCACCGGCGGCGACCTTCGCCAGACAGTGAAGGCGGTCATCAGCAGTCCCGAATTCTGGTCTCAAGAGTCGTATCGATCCAAGGTGAAGTCGCCGTTCGAATACACGATCTCGGCCGTGCGCGCGGTCAACGGGAAGATCACCGACGTCACTCCGATCGCGCGTGCATTGCAGCAAATCGGCGAGCCGCTTTACGGCGCGCAGCCGCCGACCGGATACAGCGACAAGGCCGACGTCTGGATCAACACCGGCGCGCTGATGAACCGGCTCAACTTCGCGCTGGCGCTGGCGGCGAACAAGCTGCCGGGCGTGCAGAGCGACATCGTTTCGCTCATTCCGTCGGCCGAGGCGTCGGATGCATCGCGTTCGGTCGAAGCACTGGCGCTGGCGCTGACCGGTGGAAATCTAACCGAAGAGACAAGAAGCACCATCAAATCGCGGATCGTCGAGCGGAAAGCGCCGGCGCAAAATCCGTGGGACAACACGCAACTACCGACGGTCGCAGGTCTGATCCTCGGATCGCCGGAGTTTCAGAGGCAGTAACGCGGTGAGCGCGGTCTCGAGCGAAACCTCGAGATACTGCGACCGCGAGGAGACCCTATGATCGACAGACGCATTTTCCTGAAATCCTCCGGCCTCGCCCTTGTCGGCGGGAGCCTGTTGCCGAACGTCTTCGTGAAGATGGCGAAGGCATCGACGACGAAAGGGAGCAAAACGCTCGTCGCGATTTTTCAGCGCGGCGCGGTCGATGGACTGAACGTCATCGTGCCGTACGGCGAGCAGGCCTACTACGCGGCCCGTCCGACGATTGCCGTGCCGCGGCCGGGCGCCGAGGGCGGAGCGATCGACCTCGACGGATTCTTCGGACTTCATCCGTCGCTAGCGTCGCTGACGCCGCACTTCAAAGATCACAGCGCCGCATTCGTTCACGCCGTCGGCTCGCCCGATGCCACGCGCTCGCATTTCGACGCGCAGGACTTCATGGAGTCGGGCACGCCGGGCGTGAAGTCGACCGAGGATGGATTCCTCTCGCGTGCGGTCGGCTTGAAGAAGGAGCCCAAAGCCTCGCCGTTGCGCGCGGTTGCGCTCTCGCCTGCATTGCCGCGCATCCTCTCCGGTGCTGCCGGCGCGGTGGCGATGACGAACCTCGGGCAGTTCGGAATCCGCGGCGGTGCGAACGTCAGCGGCGGATTCGAATCGATGTATTCCGAGGCGGTGGCAGGCGCGCTCGGAGGAACGGCGAAGGAGTCGTTCGATGCCGCACGCATCCTCAAGAGCGCCGATCCGCAGAAACTCCAGCCAGAGAATGGCGCCATCTATCCGGCTGGCCCGCTCGCCAACTCGTTGCGCCAGATCGCGCAGTTGATCAAATCCAACGTTGGTCTCGAAGTAGCGTTTGCCGACGTGAGCGGATGGGACACGCACGCCGGCGAGGGTGGTGCGCAAGGGCAGCTCGCCAACAACCTGCGCACCTTCTCCGATGCCATTGCCGCCTTCACGCGCGACCTCGGATCACGCATGGGTGACGTCGTCCTCGTGACCATGTCCGAGTTCGGCCGCACGGTCCGCGAGAACGGTAATCGCGGCACCGACCACGGCCACGCCAACGTCATGCTGATCCTGGGCGGCGGCGTCAAAGGCGGCAAGGTCTATGGCAAGTGGCCGGGCCTGGCATCGCAGCAGCTCTACGAGAACCGCGACCTCGCCATCACCACCGATTTCCGCGACATCTTCGCCGAACTGCTGACGAAGCAGATGGCGGTGCCGTCGCTGAAGAGCGTGTTCCCGGGGTACGACGCATCGCCGTCGAAGTGGCGGGGCATTCTGGCGTAGTCAATCTGCGAACATCTGCGGACAAACCTTTTATCCGCAGATGACGCAGATGTTCGCAGATAAAGGCAACCCCTACTTCACCACCTTCACATCCCCGAACGGAGCTAGCTGATCCTTGATCTGCTTGTAGTCGCCGACGACCACGATCGCGCCGCGGTAGGTGTCGAAGTAGCGTGCGGCGCTGCGCTGCACCTCGGCGGGAGTGATTGCTGTGATCTTGTCGCGGAACGTCTGCAGGAAATCGTGCGGGAGCTCGTCGATGTAGATCGAGCTGATGCGGCTGGCCAGACTGGACTGTGCCTCCAGCTCCAACTCCATCCCGCCGATGCTGTACGTCTTGGCCGATTCCAACTCCTCGGCGGTCACGGGCGCGACTCGCATGCGATCGAGCTCGTACAGCATCTCGAGGATCGTCGGCCCGGTCACTTCGTTGCGCACCGACGCGCCGGTCTCGAAACTGCCGGCGGCGCGGCGAAGATTGGCCGTGCTGTACGGCGAGTAGGTGTATCCCTTCCCTTCGCGGATGTTGCGCGTCAGCCGCGAGTAGAACGAGCCGCCGTAGATCATGTTCGTCGTGCGAAGCGGGATGTAGTCGGGCGAGCGGCGCGGCGGTGCGGGAGCGCCGATGATGATCGTCGATTGCACCGAGCCGGGCCGGTCGATGACATAGATCTGCCGCTTGTCGCGGAGCGGGAGTACCACCTTCGGCGCCGGTGGAAGTGGAACGCGCTTCCACGATCCGAACGTGCGCTCGACCTCGGCACGCATCGAAGCGGGCTCGAAGTCGCCGACGACGACGAGCGTCGCGTTATTCGGCGCGTAGTACGCCGCCGCGAACGTTTTCAGCGCGGCGCGTGTCACGTTCTTGATCGATGCCGGATCGGGAACCGTGAAACCGTAGGGATGCGCGCCGAACAGCGCCTTGTCGAGCTCCTCCTGCGCCAGGAAGTCGGGCGTCGATCGCTGCTCCTCGATCTCCTGCGCGAGATTCGTCTTCGCCAGCTTCACCTCGGATTGCGGATACGCGGGATGGCGCGCCACGTCGCTGAGCAGGTCGAGCAGCTTCGGAGCGAAGTCGGCCAGCGAGGAGGCCGTCATCGTCGTCGCGTCATTGTCGACGCCGATCGTCAGCACGCCTCCGATTGAGCGTAGCTGCTGCTTGATCTCGATGCTCGTCCGTGTGGCCGTCCCTTCGTTCGCCACGCGCGCGGCAAGCTGCGCCACGCCCGGCTCCGTTTTGTACGCGGTGCCGCGCCCGGCGAGGAACGAGAGCTCCGCGGTGATCTTTGGTACGTTGTGAAGCGGCACGAGGACGACCGTGAGTCCGTTGCCGAGCTTCGATTCGATGACCGATGGCCACTGAATCGGCCGGGCCGGACCGGGCGGGGGGGGCGTGGTTTGCGCGAACGCGAGCGTCGCGAGTGCCAGCGATACCGCGGCGAACATGCTTGGGCGCGGCCCTAGCGGGCCGCGCGTTGTCAGTTGTCGGTTGTCGGTTGTCGACAAGTTTCGCAAGGTTGCGTATTCGCGAATCTGACAACGCGCGAAGCGCAACCAACCGACAACCGACAACGCGCGAAGCGCAATCATTTCTCCTCCTTCGCTGCCGGGACGCGATCGATCGTCGTCCGGTTCTCCGGCACGAGGTACTTCTGCGCGACGGACTGGATTTGCGCAGCCGTCACGGCGTCGAAGAGTGGCAGGGCTTTGTTGATCTGGGAAGGATCGTCGCGGAAGAGAGCGAACGCGGCGAGGAGATTGGCTTTGCCGGCGGTCGTCTCCAGGGCGTCGTAATAATTCGAGCGGAAGCGGACCTTGGCGTCAGCGAGCTCGCGGGCGGTCGGGCCTTTCTGCTGGAGGTCGTGGATGACTGCATCGACCTCACGAAGGATCTCGTCCGCGGTGTGGCCCGGTTTGTAGAGCGTGCGGGAGACGAGCAGCATCGGGCCGTCGTAGTCGAACTCGTTGCCGAGGTCGTAGTTGATGCCGCCGGACCAGTCGATGGAGATCTGTTTTTCCTTGACCAGGCGCTCGTAGAAGCGGGAACCGTCATCGCCTTGCAGGATCAGATTGAGCAGGACCGCCGGCGCGTAGTCGGCCGAGTTTTGATCGGGTAGATGCCAGCCGATCGCAAATGCGGGAACGTTGGCGAGCTTGTCGGTCTGCTTGATGCGCTTTTCCTTCGTTTGCGCCGGCTCGCTGACGTCGGGACGTTTCGGAATCGTCTGCTGCGGAATCGAGGCAAAGTATTTGTCGACCATCTTGCGGACGGCGGCCGCATCGACGTCGCCGACGATCGTCAGAACTGCGTTGTTCGGCGCGTAGTAGGTTTTGAAGAACTGGCGAACGTCCTCGATCTTTGCTGCCTCGATGTCGTGAAGATCGCCGTAGAAGTTATGCGCGTTGAACCAGTTCTGGTTGGCGTTCTGCCAGAGGTCGAGCCACTCGAAGAGCGCGTACGGCTGGTTGAGAACGTTGACGCGCACCTCTTCGCTGACGACATTCTGCTGGTTCTTCAGGTTCTCGTCGCTGACGTCGAGCGAGCGCATGCGGTCCGCTTCGAGCCACAGCGCGGTCTCGACGCGGTCGGACGGCAGCGTCTCGTAGTAGTTCGTGTAGTCGAGCCGCGTCGAGCCGTTGAGGTTGCCGCCGTTGGCCTCGACGATCTTGGCGTGCTCGAATTTCTTCACGTGCTCCGAGCCCTGAAACATCATGTGCTCGAAGAGGTGCGCGAATCCGGTCTGCCCTTTCGGCTCGACGCGAAAGCCGATGCCGTAGTAGACGGCCACGGTCACGGTCGGCGCCGCGTGGGCTTCGGAGATGACGACCTTCAAGCCGTTCGGCAGCTTGTCGTAGACGACCGGCACATCGGCAGGACTGGCGTTTGCGCTCGCGCACGCGAGAAGCGACGCTGCGAGCCAGAGACGAGCAGTTTTCATGGCGGCAATCCTACACGCTAGAGTGCTGGCTGCATGGGAACGAAACGGTTGCGGCGCAAGGTCCGTCACGGGCTCGAATGGACGGCGGCGGCGCTCGACGATCTCGGCCGCTGGCTGACTCGGAAAACGGACCCGGAACTGCCTCCGCTGCGGCTCCGCTTCGTCGGCATGGGCGACTTCCGCGACGTCGGCGATGAGTTGAAAACGCTGCTGATCCGCTTCGGCTTGCGACCATCGGACCGCGTGCTCGATATCGGCTGCGGTGTTGGCCGCGTGGCCATTCCGCTGACGTACTTTCTCGATGAGCGTGGACGCTACGACGGCTTTGATGTCGTGAGGCGCTTTGTCGCTTGGTGCCAACGCCACATCACGCCGAAACACGCGAACTTCCGCTTTCATCACGCCGACGTTCAGAGCTCCGAGTATCGAGAGAAGGGCCTGGCGGCGACGGAGTTTCGCTTTCCGTTCGACGACGCCTCATTCGACTTCGCGTTCGCCACCTCGCTCTTCACGCATCTCGTCTTCGCAGAAACGCGCCGGTACCTCGGCGAGTCGGCGCGCGTCCTCGCGCCGGGCGGCCGGCTCATCGCTACCTTTTTTCTGCTGAACGATCATTCGCGCGAGGTGCTGCCGCGGCTCGATTGGCACTATCGCTTTCCGAACGAGAAGGGGCCCGTTTGTTTCGCCAACGCGGCAAACCCTGCTGCCGGTGTCGCAATCGATGAAGCCGCGCTCGTCCAACTCGTTCGCGATGCCGGTTTCGCTCGCTACGAGATCCACTACGGCAAGTGGGCGGGGCGTGCCGACGGCGCGACGTTTCAGGACGTCGTCGTCTGCTGGCGTTGAAGCATCAGGATCGCGCCGATGACGCCGAGCACGCCGCATGCGGTCCAGAGCGCGGCCGGGTTGCGCTCGAAGACGAATGTGCCGGCCGACGGGCCGATCACCATCCCGAACGACCACATCATCATCACGAGGCCGAGGTAGCGGCCGCGATAGCGCTCGGGGGCGAGTTGCACCGCGTACGCGCTGGCCACCGGGGAGCTGACCATTTCGCCGAGCGTCCAGATGACGACGGTGGCGGCGAGCGCAGGGAGCGTTCGGGCGATGCCTGTGAGCGCGAATCCGGCGCCGGCCAGAAGGTAGCCGAGCGCGATCATCGGACGCGGCGGGAGACGGCGCGTCCATTGCGTGATGCCGAGCTCGAAGACGACGATGAGCATGCCGTTCATCGAGATCAGCAGGCCGTAGGCGCGCGAGGGGAATCCGAGCGACTTCACGTGAAGCGCGAAGGTCGAGCCCATCTGGAAGTCGACGACCGTGATGCAGAGCGTCGCCAGCAGGAAGATGAGGAAGGGGCGGTCGTGCATGGCCACGCGCAGCGCCTCACCGGATCGCTCGCTCTTCATCCAGGTTCGCAAACCGTGCGGAAGCGCGAAGAGCGCGATCAGGCCGTACACGACCGACGTCCCGGCGTCGGCGATGAACAGCAGGGCGAAGGAGTGATCGGCCAGGAATCCAGCCGTGGCCGGTCCGGCGGCGAAGCCGAGGTTGACTGCGAATCGATAGAGTCCGAATGCGACGACGCGATGCTCCTCCGGCACGAGATCGCCGAGGAGGGCGTAACTGGCCGGCCGGTACAACTCCGCCAGCGATCCGGTGATGCACGTCAGGATCACGATCGCCGGGTACGCTCGAGCCTGCGACAACGCCAGCATCGCCGCGGCCGATCCGAACATCGACAGAACGATCGTGTTGCGGCGTCCGATGCGGTCGGCCAGATGTCCGCCCAGCATCGATGCCGCGAGATGGCCCAATCCGTACGCGCCGACCGCCAGCCCAGCCTTCGCGCTCGTGAAGCCGATGCGGGTGAGGTAGAGGATGAGAAACGGGATGACGAACGTGCCGAACCGATTGATGAACGTGCCGGCAAAGAGAATCCACGCTGCGGGCGGCAGGGCGCGGAAGTTGTCGCGGAACGAAGTCATCGGGAGAGTGAAGTATAGGGAGTGGGGGGTGTGAGCCGGGTGGCGTGCAGTGTGAACCTGGCGGCGTGCAGTGCGAGCCGGGTGGTTTGCAGTGTGAACCGGGTGGTTTGCAGTGTGAACCGGGTGGTTTGCAGTGTGAACCGGGTGGTTTGCAGTGTGAACCGGGTGGTTTGCAG